>JANRII010000083.1:0-29024 GCA_033765135.1 Pseudanabaenaceae cyanobacterium bins.39 | reverse complement strand
CACGGCGGCGGCTTCTGGCACAGACTCTATTGCCACTGGTACAAATTCTATTGCTAATGCTGCCAATGCCACCGCAACTGGTAAAGCTGCTGAAGCAACAGGTGTAAATGCCACAGCAACTGGTTTTACGGCTAAAGCTTCTGGTGCTGACTCAATTGCCACTGGCTCTAACTCTGTAGCTAGTGCTGCCAATGCCACAGCAATTGGTAATACTGCCAAAGCCACTGGTACAGACTCCATTGCCACTGGTTCTGGTGCTACAGCTAGTGCGGCTAACGCGATCGCCATTGGTAAAAGCTCTGCTGCTACAGGAGCAAACTCTAGCGCTCTTGGATTCAATGCCCAAGCCACCAAACAAGGCTCAACTGCCATTGGCGACTCTACTCAAGCAACAGGTGTAAACTCTAGCGCCTTTGGCTTTAGCGCTAAGGCAACTAACGATGGCTCTACAGCTCTTGGTAATCTCTCAACTGCCTCTGGCTTAAACTCCACTGCGATCGGACCAAATTCTCAAGCCACTGCAACAGATGCCACCGCAATCGGCGTTAACTCTATTGCCTCCAATAGTAGTGCTACAGCCATTGGTGTTGGCGCAAAAGCAACCGAGGTAAGCTCCACTGCAGTTGGTCAAGGCGCAAACGCAGCCTTAGCTAACGCCACTGCGGTTGGTCAAGGAGCCCAAGCAACTGTCGCTCAAGCAACTGCCCTTGGTCAGGCTTCCACTGCTAATGCGGTTAACTCGACAGCCCTTGGTAAAGGCGCAAACATCCTTGATGCGGGTGCAGTAAATTCGATCGCTCTTGGCGGTGGTTCTACCGTATCGGGTGCATCTACCAATGCGATCGCCGTTGGCGCAACTGCTAAGGTTTCCTCCAGCGAAGCGATCGCCCAAGGTAACAATGCTTCAGTGGGTACTGGCGCTAATCGCTCTATCGCTCTTGGTTCAGGGGCAAACGTTTTAAACAACGCTAGTGATGCGATCGCTATTGGTACAAACGCTCAAGCCACAGCTAGTGGCGCGATCGCCATCGGTCGCAATTCCAAAGCGAGTGACCCAGGTACAGCAGTTGGTGACAGTGCCGTTGCCACAGGAACCGATGCCTCCGCCTTTGGTTTTAAAGCCACTGCCACAGGTAACTTTGGCACAGCGCTCGGTACAACGGCTCAAGCCACAGCAGCTAATTCCACCGCAATTGGTTCAGGCGCGATCGCCACTCAAGCCAACCAGATGACCTTCGGTACTGCAACCAACTTCTATACCTTGCCTGGACTTGCTCCTGGTGGAGCCTTTATTGGTACTGCAAATCAAGCTGGTAACTCCGTTGCCGCAGGGACAATTCAATACGTCACTGTAGATAGAAACGGTAACTTGGGTACATCCGCATCTGTTTCTGCCCTCGATCCTCGAGTTCCTGGCATTGAAGATGGCTTAAGAGCATTGGGTCAACAAATCCAAACCGTTGGCGCATTGTCTGCCGCCCTATCAGCTTTACCCACCACCTTACCCGTTGACAGCAATGGTGGTTGCGGTGTTGGTACTGGTGTCTATGGCAGTTCTTGGGCTGGAGCCTTAGGATGTACTGGTCGCTTTAGTGAATCTGTCACCTTTAACATCGGTGGCGCGTTTGCTTCTGCTCCTGCATCCACTCAGTACAGTAGCGCTCCCAACTTCATGGCACGTTTTGGCATTTTCTTCCAATTCTAGAAATGCCTAAATCCCCAGAAAACTTGCATTCTGGGGATGATATAGCTGCTGCCATGCTTGTTAGGACACAAAACCAGAATATGAGTTGCGGCGCTCTGCGCCGCAACTCGCTTCTTGGGTTTTGATTTTGTCCTAATACATGTGTCTACAGCTATAACTCAAGCCAAGATTGTTAAATCTAAAAACGGCTATGCTATTTTTCGATTTAATATCACAATTCCCAGAAGTGTTGTCACATTTCTGGGAATTGCGCTCAGGGGCAACAAATTAGGAACAATTGCGATCGCTACATTATCTAAAAGATCAACATAAAACCACACAGCATCAATTTCATGAATATCAGCAATTCAGTTAGCAAGTTATTTACTAATTCAGTTCTAGTTTTGTCCGCGATCGCTTTGCCATCCCTCGTTATCTCCTTACCAACTCAAGCTCAAAACGCAGAACCCACACCTAATACTCCTGCCGCCCCAGTATCGACTGACTGGAAAGACTTTAGCAACATTGAACAGGGATTTATGCAAGGCTGTATGGGTAGACAGCTGTTGCCAAATGCTCAACGTACTGTCAAGCAGAACTTTTGTAAATGTGCCTTCGAGAGTTACAAGAAACGCTACAATCCCCAAGTATTCATGCAAATCAATAGTGTGGCTGTCAACATCGGTGACAAAGGGCCTGCCCTAGTGAACTTGATGATGAAACCTGAGATGGATGCTTGCATGGCGGAGACTGGATTTAAGCCATAGCAAATATAAAAACACAATATTCACCCACGACCAGACATAGCTAAAATTAAGCAAGATTCAGCAAAACTAAGACAGATAAACATGATTAAACTCTACGGTGGAGCGCGAAGTCGTGCGGCGATCGTCAAATGGTATCTAGAGGAGATAGAAGCTCCCTATGAATTCCAATTGCTAGATATGAAGGCAGGCGAACATTTGCAAGCCGATTTTTTGGCGATTAATCCCTTTGGCAAGGTTCCTGCGATCGCTGATGGAGATCTGCAATTGTGGGAATCGGGAGCAATCTTGCTATACATTGCCGATAAATTTGGTCACTTAACCAATGTGGCAGAACGGGCGATCGCCTCACAATGGGTATTGTTTGCCAACTCAACCCTTGGTACAGGACTATTCATTGCTGATGTGCGCGAAAAAGAAACCCCTCGTTTGTTAAAGGGACTCAATCAAGTACTTGAAGGAAAAGAATATTTGACTGGCGATCGCTTTACCGTTGCCGATGTTGCGGTGGGGTCAATTTTGGGCTATGGCATCTTAATGTTGCAGCTATCCTATGCCGAATATCCCCATATCGATGCCTATGTCAAACGCATTAGCGATCGGACTGCCTATAAAAAAGCCATTCTCCAACAGTAATACCGATTTATAGCAAATCAAGAAATGGCTACGCCATTTTTTAATTTGCTATAACATCTACAAAACTGCTAATAAGGCTTCACCCATAGCTTGACAACCTAGCTTCTCGCATCCTTCGGACATGATGTCCCCCGTGCGTTTGCCAGAGTCTAAAACCTTATTCACAGCCAACTCGATCGCATCGGCAGCCGCCCCTTGATTAAAGGCATAGCGCAACATCATCGCCGCACTCAAAACTTGAGCAAGGGGATTCGCCAAATCCTTACCTGCAATATCAGGGGCAGAACCATGCACAGGTTCAAATACCCCGGGTTTACCTGCTTCACCAAGACTCGCAGAAGGCAACATCCCAATACTACCCGTCAGCATAGCGGCGGCATCGGACAGAATATCTCCAAAGAGGTTGCCTGTTAGGATGACATCAAATTGTCTCGGATTACGGATAATCTGCATCGCCGCATTATCAACGTACATATGCGAGAGCTTAACATCGGGATAGCTTTGAGCAATGGTGGAGACACGTTCGCGCCATAGTTGGGACACTTCTAAAACATTAGACTTATCCACAGAGCAAACTGAGCCACGCCTTTTTTGCGCCGCCTCAAAGCCCACCTTTGCAATACGATCAATTTCTGGTTCTGAATACACCATCGTATTAAAGCCACGTCTAACGCCGCTTTCATCGCTAACGATGCCCTTAGGCTTGCCAAAGTAAATACCGCCTGTCAGCTCCCGCACCACTAAAATATCAACACCTTCGATCACTTCTCGCTTGAGGGTTGATGCATCAATCAGTTGCGGCAAAATCTGAGCAGGACGTAAATTGGCAAATAGTCCCATGCCGCCGCGCAGACCTAATAATGCTTGTTCAGGACGGAGATGGGAAGGCATTGAGTCCCATTTGTCACCACCAACGGCTGCCAATAAAACTGCGTCACTATTTTGGCAAGCCAGTAAAGATTCTTCGGGCAGGGGATGTCCTGTCGCATCGATCGCGGCTCCACCAACTAGAGCCGTTTCAAATTCAAAGGTAATGTTAAATCTAGGTGCGATCGCTTGCAAAACGGCCACCGCCACCTTCATAATTTCTGGCCCGATGCCATCTCCTGGTAAAAGGGTAATTTTATAGTTTTGCGAATGCGGCGATGGAAGTTCAGATACTTGCGACATAGGATTACTAATAGAGACAGTCGGACGGGACAGAAACCAAAAGTAATAATATCAGGAATTGGAATTTATGGAACTTGAAGCTCTGCGATCGCGCCGTTGGTTCAAACTAATTTGTGGTGCTAGTTATCAACATTTACCCGCCATTCGTCACCTTGCCCTAGTCTATACCCTAGCAGGGGCTGACTGCATCGATATGGCTCCCGATCCTGCCACCATTGCGGCGGCTCGCCAAGGCATTACCGCCGCCCTCAACTTACAACCAGATCTCAAAGCCCCCCTTGTCATGGTGAGCTTTAATGATGGCGAAGATCCACACTTTCGCAAAGCCTTCTTCAATGCAGAGCTTTGTCCAAGCGACTGCCCCCGTCCCTGCGAAAAAGTATGCCCCACCACTGCAATCCAGTTCAGTAATGATTACAATGGGGTTATTAGAGATCTTTGCTATGGCTGTGGGCGTTGCTTGCCCCTCTGTCCTCCGCAAATTATTCATACCCAAGAGCAGATTTATCAACCTGAACATATTTTTGACCAAGTGTTAAATCGATCCATAGATGCCATTGAAATTCATACTCAGCCCGATCGCCAACGGGAATTTGCTGCTTTTTGGCAAAGGTTGAGTCCTGTTATTCCCCATTTGCAATTAATGGCCGTGAGCTTCCCTGACTGTCCAAATCTTCAGGAATACCTATTGTCCCTGTGGCAAGGAATGCAGCCCCAACCGCGATCGCTCATCTGGCAAACGGACGGTCGCCCCATGAGTGGAGATATCGGTGACGGCACAACTAGAGCCGCTTTGCAACTAGGGCAGAAGGTGCTGGGCTTTGATTTACCAATGGGCTTTGTCCAATTGGCAGGAGGGACTAACGCCAGTACCGTACCTAAGCTCAAACAGGCAGGCATTGCAGTTGCGGGGGTTGCCTATGGTAGTTATGCCCGTAAGATTATCACTGATTTTTTGGATCAGCAGACCTTTGTCCCCACCCACCTCGAAGATTGCCCTGACTTATTACAAAATGCTGTGGCGATCGCGCATCAACTTGTGTCACAGATCAAAACAGACTCGATTTGTCCCCGCTTAACCTAGACCTATCACCCACAAATTCTAATGGAATCAATCCGCAAGCAAGTTACTGACAACCTCGAACAACTTCTCGATATTTTGCCACCACGCATCAAATCTAGTCTTGAACTATGTGGCAATTTAGAACAACTAGTAGAAATTGTGATGGATCTGGGCAGATTGCCTGAGGCTCGATATTTTGACAGTAGTAAATACCTCACTGATGATCCGATTACAAGGGAAGATCTGGCTATCTGTGTGCAGCAGGTGGGGGAATTTGGTGGTGACAATCGTGCAGGTATTGAGCGTACATTGCACCGCATTAGCGCCATCCGCAATCGCAAAGGTGAAATTATTGGGCTGACCTGTCGGGTGGGTCGGGCGGTATACGGAACGATCGCCATGATCCGCGATTTGGTGGAAACAGGTAAATCAATTTTACTACTAGGTAAGCCTGGTATGGGCAAAACTACGGCTCTGCGAGAAATTGCGCGAGTCCTTGCCGATGATTTGCATAAGCGGGTGGTGATCATTGACTCATCCAATGAGATTGCAGGGGATGGCGATATTCCGCACCCTGCGATCGGTCGGGCAAGGCGGATGCAGGTATCCCATCCAGAACTACAGCATCAGGTGATGATTGAGGCGGTGGAAAATCATATGCCTGAAGTGATCGTCATCGATGAAATTGGGACAGAACTGGAGGCACTGGCGGCAAGAACGATCGCGGAACGTGGTGTGCAACTAGTCGGCACAGCCCACGGTAATCAACTGGCGAACCTAATTAAAAATCCCACCCTCTCCGACTTGATCGGTGGTATCCAATCTGTAACCTTGGGCGATGAAGAAATGCGGCGGCGCGGGCTGCCTCAAAAGAGCATCCTAGAGCGCAAAGCCCAGCCCACCTTTGATATAGCTGTGGAAATGTGGGAGCGTTATCGGTGGGCGGTGCATACCGATGTGGCGGCGACTATAGATATGTTGTTGCGCGATCGCGATCCAGGCCGTCAAATTCGTGCTGTGAATGATCAAGGCGAAGTTACCACCACCGAGGAACAACCCAAAAATCCTGAAGTGGTCAAAAATCCTGTGGTTAAGGGATGGCGATCGTCTGGCAGAATGAAGCCGATTCCCCTCGATCCTCTGGTCAAGTCCAGAATCGATCATAGTGAAACCATTGCTTCTCTATCCCTTGCTGACAATCAGGAAGCCAGTTCAGATGAATCACAGTCTCAGCTCTCTGAAGATAGTCTCAGCGAATATGAAACCCTGAAGGAGCAGTTCGGCACACTCTATGTTTATTTATATGGAGTCAGTCGTCACCAAACTGAAGAAGTAATTCAATCAATTAATCTCCCAATTGAAATTACGAAAGATCTTGATGAGGCAGATATTGTTTTGGCACTGCGATCGCAAATTCGGACTAGTTCCAAAGTCAGGCAAGTGGCCGAAGCCCGTCAGATTCCCATTCACGCCATTAAAACTAGTACCTTGCCGCAGATCAATCGGGCTTTGCGGCGGATTCTTCATATCGATGCCAGCCCTGCCGATACTATTTCCGATCTGAGTATGTTTGCTTACGGAGATTCAGAGGACGAAATTGAAGCCCTTGAAGAAACCCGTCTCGCTGTTGAACAGATTGTCATCCCCAAAGGGCAACCTGTAGAACTACTGCCGCGATCGTCGGTCATTCGCCGTATGCAGCATGAACTGGTGGAGCATTATCAACTCCGTTCTGAAAGTCATGGGGCAGAACCTAATAGACGCTTACGCATTTATCCTAAGTAGCCAAGGATTGCGGTATAATCGAGCCGTACTCAAACGAAAATCAACAAAAACTGTGGCATTTTTTCGTCAATACATTGCACCCTTAATCATCTTTGCCATCTTTCTATTCACGCTGATCCTCGTTAGCTCCCGTGCATTTTTACCCGATGATATGGTAGCTCCCGCACCAGTTGGTAACTTACCAAGTGGCACAATTTCTATATCTTAATTTTCCATGACTGAACTTACTTGGCAGCGCCGACATGTAATCTCGCTGTCTGACTTTACGCCCCATGATTACGAAACAGTTATTCAAACAGCACTCAGTTTTCTAGAAGTGCTATCAAGGCGCAATAAGAAAGTACCGACCCTACAGAGCAAAGTTGTCGCCAATCTGTTTTTTGAATCTTCAACCCGCACCCGTAATAGTTTTGAACTGGCTGCCAAACGACTTTCTGCTGACACCCTCAATTTTGCCCCAGGGACATCTTCCCTATCTAAGGGAGAAACGATTCTAGATACAGCTAGAACTTTTTTGGCAATGGGGACTGACATTATGGTGATCCGTCATCAGTCAGCAGGGGTTCCTTTGGCGATCGCCCGTGATATGGATGCCCTCAGTGGCAAGGTGGCAATTCTTAATGCTGGCGATGGCAAACACGAACACCCATCCCAAGCTCTTTTGGATTTGCTTACCCTCTGTATGTATCTCAATCCTCAAGCACCGACTCCCAAGGATCTGAAGGGCAAAAAGGTTGCGATCGTGGGAGATATTCTCCATTCACGGGTTGCGCGTTCCAATCTGTGGAGCCTAATTACCAATGGCGCAGAAGTACATCTCGCTGCACCACCGACCTTGTTACCGCCAGAATTTGCCGAGTATGGCGCAAAGATCCATTACTCCCTTGCTCCAGCCCTTGAGGATGCAGACTTTGTGATGACGCTGCGCCTACAAATGGAACGCATGGGACAGTTCTTAATTCCTAGTTTGCGTGAATACCATAGCCAATATGGCATCACTCGCGATCGCCTCAAAAAATGCGCTCCTCAAGTTCAAGTTCTCCATCCAGGTCCAGTTAATCGTGGTGTGGAAATTAGTTCCGATCTCATGGATGATCCTCGACTTAGCTTGATAGATAAACAGGTAACTAATGGTGTTGCTATCAGAATGAGCTTGCTATATTTACTAGGCACTGCACTCTAATCCTTCTTGGCTTTGCTGATTCAGGTGTGAATCACTGGTTGCTCAAATTTCAAAAACTAGATTTGCCTCTATCTTCAAGTGATGACTAAGTGAGTGTTTCATACTACATTTTGTTTATGCAATGTCATACCAAATTACTACCAAATTAAGAAATGGCGTAGCCATTTCTTAATTAAAAACCCTTACTGGGTTTGGTTTTTAAATTGGTATAAACTGCTTTCCGTTCATAAAAGTTAATGCTGTAGGCATTTATTTCGATATGGCATAACTGCCATCAAGAATTTCATAACAAAAGATAGCGATCGCCTCTTTGCCGATCGCTATCTTTTGTTGGTTATTTAGCAGGAGCTAGTAACTATCGGTTTTACTAACGGTATTGTTAATGAGTTGGTGATTAGCTTGGTTGAGGCGATCGGCGATCGCTTCACGCATATCACAGTCAACGCCACGATCTGCCAAAATATCCTGAGCCAATTCTCGATACTCAGCACTAGTAGTAAGATCAAACAGATCTAGCTGATCTAGCTTCTCATAGACAACTTCAGGTGAGACAGCAGAATTAGCCGACACATTATTAGACATGATTTAGTTCCTTTTAAATCGATAAACGGAAGCCAACTACACAGGCAAATCTGTTTCTCCCATGAGATAGCGATCGCACTCACGAGCAACACCACGACCTTCATTAATCGCCCAAACTACCAAACTCTGGCCACGCCGACAGTCTCCTGCAGCAAATACCTTAGGAATACTAGTGGTAAATTGACCATGATTAGCCTTGACATTGCTACGCGCATCGCGTTCTACACCAAGGGCATCAAGTAGAGGCTGTTCAGGTCCCAAAAAGCCCATTGCCAGTAACACCAATTGAGCGGGAATCACCTTCTCAGTGCCAGGTACATGCTTGGGAATGAACTGACCTTTTTCATTACGCTCCCATTGCACCTGAACCGTATGCACAGCTTTAACTTGTCCGTTGGCATCTCCTTCAATCTTAGTAGCTGTGGTGATATACGCTCTGGGATCGTCACCAAACTTTGCACTGGCTTCCTCTTGCCCATAGTCCATCTTATAAACCTTAGGCCACTCTGGCCAAGGATTGTCCTTTGCCCTAGTAGCAGGGGGCTTGGGCATAATCTCTAGCTGGACAACGCTATTACAACCGTGACGAATTGATGTACCTACACAATCAGTACCTGTATCACCACCGCCAATAATAACAACATCCTTACCCTGTGCTGAGATGAAATCATCCGCAGCTTGACCATTGAGAACCGCTTGCGTATTAGCCGTGAGAAACTCCATCGCAAAATGAATTCCCTTAAGTTCTCTGCCTTCAATTTGGAGGTCACGGGGCTTAGTTGCTCCTGTGCAGAGGACAACGGCATCAAAATCATTGAGTAAATTTTCAACGGGCAAATCCTTGCCAATTTCTGTATTGCAGACAAACTTGATTCCCTCTTCTTCAAGGACATTGAGGCGGCGCATCACGACCTTTTGCTTGTCTAGCTTCATGTTGGGAATACCATACATGAGTAATCCCCCTGGGCGATCGGCACGCTCATAGACCGTAACCCAATGTCCAGCCTTATTTAATTGGGCGGCGGCACTGAGTCCTGCTGGTCCCGAACCAACAACAGCGATCTTTTTGCCTGTGCGATGCTTGGGTGGCTCAGGGGTAATCCATCCTTCCTGCCATCCCTTATCAATAATTGAATATTCGATATTTTTGATGGTGACAGGCGGATTATTAATCCCCAAAACACAGGAACCTTCGCAGGGAGCAGGGCAAACTCGTCCCGTAAATTCGGGGAAATTATTCGTTTTGTGGAGACGATCTAGAGCTTCTTGCCAAAGTCCTCGATAGACTAGATCATTCCATTCAGGGATCAGGTTATTGATGGGACATCCGCTTGCCATGCCACTAATGAGGTTGCCTGTATGACAAAAGGGCGTACCGCAATCCATACACCTTGCTCCCTGCTGTCGCAGGTTGGTTTCGGGCATCGGCAAATGAAATTCGTCCCAATTGTGGATGCGATCGCTTGGGGTTATCTCTGACGGCGCTTCACGGAGGTACTCAATAAATCCTGTTGGTTTTCCCATAGGTCAAATAGTCAGATAAAGTTTAGATTCCAGTTGGTTAGTGCAAGGCTAATTCAAGCTAATTCAATTTTTAAGGCAATTCCTTAGATTGTGCCTAAAACTATGTAATTCTTTAACAAGTCTGAGTCGGTAACTCACCAGTAAGTAGCATCTAAATTTACTAAAGCGACATCACCAATCATCAGTAGTTAACCATAAATAGTTCTACCTACTACCCAAGCAGAACTATCTCTGGTTTTAGGTGTAGATCAAGAGATCAGTGATAGAATGAGTTACCCTTGAGAATTGGGAATCAAAAATCTAGGGCTGTATGTGGAGCATCAGCATCTAGCAGTTCACAAGAATTTCTATACCACTGAATACTCTATGCAATCTAATCATTTACCTGAAGCTATTGATCGCATTGTCAAGCGATTTCAAAGGCTTTCCGATCCTAAGCAGCGCTATGAACAATTGATTTTGTACGGGAAAAAGCTAGAGGCTTTTCCTGAAAACCTCAAAACTCCAGAGAACAAGGTACAGGGTTGTGTATCTCAGGTTTATGTTGTAGCAGCACTGGATGACCAAGAAAAGATTGTGTTTACTGGGGATTCAGATGCTTTGATCAGTAAGGGTTTTTTGGGTCTTTTGTCGGTTTGCATGAGTGGATTGACCCAAAAGCAAATTGAAGCCCTTACTCCAGATTTTATTAAGGATACAGGTTTGGTGGCGAGTCTCACCCCATCCCGTGCTAATGGCTTTTATAATGTATTTAAAAAAATGCAGCAGCAAGCGATCGCGATCGAATTGCCCAGCCTACGCTAAAGGTTTAGCACAAAATATTCGCAAAAGTTGTATTTTCTTGACTACATAATTTTTATAGAGATTTATTGAATCAGTAACAGCAAGAGGTTGTTAGATTATCCAGTTATACATCTTACTCCCCTCACAGTGAAAGATTAGACGCTATGGCACATTCATTAGAACCCCACAATACCAGTTGGGTTCTAATGTCTATTTCGATACTAGGAAAGAAGTAATAGTACCGTCATTCTTTTTCTGCCCTAACCTCTAGGATTTTTTATCTTGACAATTAAGGAAAAAAACACAAAAATAACCCCTAAGACAAGCTAAATTTTTCATGTAAAAGCTGTCACAAGAAGTTATGTTTGTATTCATTGTACCCTTGAGAAGTGCTCAATCGACAAACTCATGGCACAGAATTCAAAAATTGTGTGAACTTACACTGAGTTCTATTTGCAATCAGACATCTTCTAATTTTAAAGTTTTGGTAGTTTGTCATGAAGTCCCCCAGTTGAATTTTACTCATCCTGCCATTGAATTTGTTATTTCAAACTTTCCAGCACCTAATATTCCTTCAGGGACAGATTCAAGTTTTACTACTGATGTTTATGATGTAGATAAAAATAAAAAAATATTTCTTGGTATTTCTTCCAGTGAAAAATATAACCCTAGTCATTTCATGGTTGTTGATGCAGATGATTGGGTAAGTAAGCATATTGTTCAGTTTGTAGAAAACAATAAGGATGCTAATGGATGGTATGTTGATAGGGGCTATGACTATAGAGTAGATATTGATAGGATTACAGTAAGAGATAACCTTCACCTACGTTGTGGATCGACTCAGATTCTAAAATATAGTTTGTTTTGTTCTTCCAGTTTATCTAATGATATTTCACTAGATAAGATTGATATTAATTTCTGGAATCACAAAGAGATGCATCTTCGGTTTCATTCGGAAGATAAGCCTATCGATGCACTTCCTTTTGCAGGTGTAGTCTATGTGACTAATTCAGGAGCTAATTTATACTGGGATGAAAAATTGTTCCTGAAATCATTTAAAGGCAATAAAAATAGATGGAAGTATTTGTTCGTCATGTATTTTGGCAAACTGAAGAAAATCTTTTTCTCTAAAAAATTATCTGCAAAACTTAAAGATGAGTTTGGATTGTCCAATTATTCAATTAGAGAGTTTCTGAAAGTTGAAAAGTAGGCTTATTCATGCTCATTTAATTACATAGGTAATACCAAATTAAGAAATGGCTACGCCATTTCTCAATTAAAAAAAAACTACTGAGTTTGGTTTTTAATTGGTATAAAATCTACAGATTTGCCAGATGCTGTATCCATTTACTGGATTTGGAAACAATTATTTTGCCTATACCGTCTGATTTGAGGTATCTGATATAGAATCACTACATATATGCTTTGTGCTTGCATTGTTGTAGGATTTATACAAATCTAAGGATTTTGACTCATGAGAATATTGTTATAGTTCTATGAGTTGGTGTGACGGGTTGTTATAGGCGTTTTTGTGAATATTCTATAAAATGGCATGAATAGTATGAGAACTAATATTAAAAATATTAAAAAGAACTGCCTTAACTTGGTAACTACTAGTGTCGTGTTAAGCTGCGGCTTTGGTTTCGTATCTATGCCGAACTTCATTGCTCCTGCCCCTCTCCAAGCGCAATCCGATGAAGATATAAATATTCGGGTCTATCAGTCGGCAAGTCCTGCAGTGGTATCGATTCAGGCAGCAGGGAATAATGGTAGTGGTTCAATTATTGACTCTAAGGGATTAATTTTAACCAATGCCCATGTGGTGCAAAATGCGCGAACGGTAATGGTTACTTTAAGTGATAAGCGGCAATTTCGGGGAACCGTGCTGGCTAGTAGCCGTAATCCAGATTTGGCTCTAATTCAGCTTGAAAATGTAACTTCTAATTTGCCCACCTTAACGATCGCCAATTCTAGTTCTATTCAAGTGGGACAGAGAGCGTTTGCAATTGGGAACCCCTTTGGCAGATTTGCGGGTACGCTCACAACAGGAATCATTAGTCGGATCGATCGCGATCGCAAGCTATTACAAACTGATGCAGCGCTCAATCCTGGTAATTCAGGGGGGCCATTATTAAATAGTCGTGGTGAGTTGATTGGTGTGAATACTGCCATTTTTACGACTAGTTCCGTTAATAGTGGCATTGGGTTAGCGATCGAAGCTGATACCGTCAAACAATTTATCGCCTCCGCCAGCAACCCATCACGACCTACTCCCGTTGTAACTAACCCTAACAACTCTCAGCCCAATAATGTGACGCTCCGTCCCATTGATATGAATGGTCGTGCCAGTGCCGATATTCTCAATAGTTCGAGCAGTACTTTACCCGATGGTAGTTATTACAATGCCTATCAATTTCAGGGTCAGGCAGGGCAACAGGTTGTTATTGATATGCGGAGTGGCAGTATCGATCCATATCTAGTTTTATTTGCTCCTAATGGGCGCAAAATTGCCGATGATGATGATAGCGGTGGCGGCAAGAATGCGCGGATTAGCCTCACTTTGCCGATGACAGGAAGATATATTTTGTATGCTAATTCTTACGAAGTTGGCGAAAAGGGTTCCTATATAATTACGGGTAAATTGACCAATAATCTATCGGAACGTTCTAAAGATAGAATAACAAGCAATTCTAGTATTCTGTTACAAAAAAATGGCTTTCTAGGAAATTCCAGTCGCGTGTTTGCGAGAGATGGAAGGTTGTTTGATGCATTTAGTTTTACGGGACGCGCAGGGCAAGTTGTGCAGTTGGAGCTAACTAGTCCAGACTTCAATCCTTCGATTATTCTCTTTGCGCCTAATAGTCTTATGATTCAAGGAAATAATCTGAATGCTGTGACGGATCGGAAGCAGGCCAAAATGACTGTGCGATTACCAATTACAGGAACCTATCGGACTATTGTGAATGCGGCTGATGGTATGGGAGGAGGAGCCTATAATTTGGTGGTGAGAGAGGTTCGCTAAGGCAAAAATACTAATTCAATTTGTTTGCATGAGGCTGTGTATAGGAACCTCTTTTAATTCGAGGTTAAATATGTCGCTGAAGGATTGCGCGATCGCCATGCGTACTTGAGACATGTCAATATTGCTGACTAGCTGATTTAAGTTACAGACTCGGCAATCAGTGATGCCGCATGGCACGATTTGATCAAAGCCTGATAAGTCCATACAGATATTCAGGGCAAATCCATGCATCGTAATCCATTGGCTCACCTTGATGCCCACCTGCGCTATTTTGTGCATTTGTCCAGCTTGATTAATCCACACGCCTGTGAATCCTTGAATACGCTGTGAAGTTACGCCAAATTTTGCTAGGACTTGAATGATGACTTCTTCTAATTGGCGCAGATACCAGTGCAGATCCCGTTGATGATGGTCGAGGTTGAGAATGGGATAGGCGACTAACTGCCCGATCGCATGGTGTGTGACTTCACCACCCCGTTCGATGCGATGACATTCAATATGGGGATCATCGGGGCTAAATTTTAGAAACTCTAGGCTAGAGCCTTGCCCTAAGGTATACACTGTTGGATGTTCGAGGAGGATCAGGACATCGGGCAGATCTGTGCCTGCGCGTTTGGCTTGTTTGCGCTCCGCCACTAGTTCCTTTTGCCATTGCCATGCTGTTAGATAGGGAATTGGGCGATCGCTTTGATAGAGTAAGCAGGGACGGGACATATATTTCTGTGGGAGATAGAGTGTTATAGCCATCCTAGATGATTTACAAATCCTTAAGTGAAAACACAGTGTAGAGGATTTGGGACTGCTATATTTTTAGATGTGTTTTTTAGATATGTTTTGACCAATCGTAAATCTTAGTGACTAACCCTATGCAGTTTTGGCGATCGCTATTCAGAAATTTACTCATATTTGGTCTAGGGGCAACGGTGGCAATTTTAGTCCATGCTTGCCAAACGGAGCCTAGCAGTACTCCCCCCAGTCCTGCTAGTGCTGTAACGGTGGAGCCAGTGCCACAGGTAGCGACTCCCGCCAAGATCGCCCCTGCTCCTTTGCCTAAAGTGACCCAAGCGATCGTCAATCGCCATAAAAATCTTGTCAATCCACCACGAGGAGAGATCCGCCTAGCCGTCATTAGTGATCTCAATAGCGCCTATGGTTCTACAGATTACGATCCCGAAGTCAAAACAGGTATCAACCTCTTGCCATTTTGGCAACCAGATTTAGTCCTGTGTAGTGGTGATATGGTGGCAGGTCAGAGTTCTAGCTTGAGTGATCCCCAGCTTCAGGCGATGTGGCAAGCCTTTGATCAATATATTGCTGCCCCCTTGCGACAGTTCAAATTGCCCTTTGGGTTTACGATGGGGAACCATGATGCTTCTTCGGCACTTAGTGCTTCGGGCAATTTCATCTTTGATCGAGAACGGAAGATCGCTACTCAGTACTGGCAAGATCCCGAACATAATACTGGTTTAGAGTTTATTGATCGCCAAGATTTTCCCTTTTATTACACCTTCAAATATCAGGATGTATTCTTTTTAGCTTGGGATGGCTCCTCCGATCTTATCCCTGAGCAGAAATTGGCATGGGTGCAAAAGTCTTTGCAAAGTCCTGAAGCTAAGGCGGCAAAATTAAGGATTTTGATCGGACATCTGCCTCTCTATGCGATCGCCACGGGGAGAAATCGGGCAGGGGAAGTGATGAGTAATAATGAAAAGCTGCGATCGCTACTGGAACAAAACCAAGTCCATACTTATATTAGTGGACATCAACATGCTTACTATCCTGCTTATAAGGGTAAGTTACAACTGTTGCATACAGGAGCTTTAGGCGCGGGACCACGCACCTATATCGACTCCCAAATGTCTCCGCGCAAAACGATGACCATTATTGATATCAACTTCAACTCCCCAGAAATCACCACCTACACCACCTACGATATGCAAACTTTGCAGGTAATCCAAAATGAGGAATTGCCGCGTAGTATTACTGGTGTTACAGGAACCGTGTTCAGGCGAGATGTGAAGGGCTAGGATGACAGTTGCGGTGATTATTTGAGGGAAATAAGCTATGGCTGAGATGCATCAAATTGGAGAAATTGTCCGATCACGCTATCAAATCATGGGCATCTTAGGAGAAGGGGGGATGGGAATTACCTATGCCGCTACCGACCTACTCACGGATGATCAGGTTGCCCTCAAAGCTCTCTCATTTCGCCGTATCACCGATTGGAAAATTCTCGAACTATTTGAACGGGAAGCGCGAGTACTATCGCAACTCGATCACCCTGCGATCGCTAAATATTTAGACTATTTCCAAGTCGATAGCGCTGATGATCGTGACTTTTATATTGTCCAAGAACAGGTGCAGGGTTGCTCCCTTGCCCAAGCGATCGCGGCAGGTTGGCATGGCAGTGAAGCAGATATCATCGCGATCGCGGAACAGGTCTTAACGGTGTTGATCTATCTCCATGAATTGAAGCCCCCTGTGATCCATCGCGATATCAAGCCCCAAAACCTAATTCGTCAGCCCGATGGCAAAATTATGCTGGTAGATTTTGGCGCAGTCCAAGATACCTATCGTCATACCCAAGTGGGTGGTAGTACGGTTGTGGGAACCTATGGCTATATGCCTCCCGAACAGTTTCGAGGTAAGGCAGTGCCAGCTACCGATCTCTATGCCCTTGGTGCTACGCTTCTGTTTTTACTAACAGGGCGATCGCCTGCGGAACTGCCCGAAGTCAAACTCAAGATCAGTTTCCGCAATGCCGTCAGTATTTCTGACCATTTTGCTAACTGGCTCGATCGCATCTTAGAGCCAGCCCTTGAGGATCGTTTTATTAGTGCGAGAGACGCTTTAAACGCATTGCAACAAACCCCAGTACCATCATCAACCGTATCCATTACCGATGCTCAGATCTCACAACTGCTCAACTCCGTTAACCCAAATCGCAATTTATCCCTAGCAGATCTAGACCGAGACTATCACTTCCCTCAACCCCTTGGCAGTCGGATCTTTCTCAGCAAAAATCAGGAACTCCTCAAAGTCATCATTCCGCCCGCAGGCTGGCGCAGTCAAGGTATTGGGCTTTTGGGATTTGCGATATTTTGGAATGGATTTTTAATCCTATGGACTTCCTTGGCATTGCGGGCAGGTTTGTTTGCTCTATTTTCCATTCCCTTTTGGGTGATTGGCATTGGTATGGCCTATGCTGCCCTTGCTGCGGTTTTCGGTAGGGTGGATTTAGTAATTGGCGATCGCAGCTTTAGCATTGATTGGGATGTAATTGGCATCAAGCGACATATACAGGGCAGAACTAAAGACTTGCGCTTAGTGGAAATCAATAACGCTTACGAAGTTAATCGGCGCACTATCACTCAATTAATTTTGCACCAAGGCATCTATAGCCACAAGTTTGGTGATGGACTAACCGATGCCGAAAAAGAATGGCTGACCCAAGAAATTAATGAATTTTTAGTGCTATGGCGATCGCGGCATAAATCCAGCAGCTAGATCAATCTATACAGTATCGGAGTTTTCATTTTACCTACGGCAAAATAAAAACTCTGATACTTGCTACATCATGATTTAAGCAATACCTAAATTTAGGCTAACAACTTTTCAACAGCCGCAATCACATCTTCAGGCTGTGGAATAGTGAGATTTTCAAGCGTGCCATTGTAGGGAGTGGGTACATCTAGGGCTGCTAACTTGACGATTGGTGCATCTAATTCATCAAAGTAATGGTCATTGATCGAAGCAATAATCTCAGAACCAATGCTGGCACAACGCATACCTTCTTCCACGATGACGATGCGGTGGGTCTTGCGTAACGATGCGACAATGGTCTCCATATCAAGGGGCTTGAGGGAAATCAAGTCAATTACTTCAGGATCATAGCCGCGATCGACAAGGGTTTCCACTGCCTTCAGGACGTGATAGCGCATTCGGGAATAGGTCAAAATGGTGACATCACTGCCTTCTCTGACAACTTCAGCCTTATCGAGGGGTAGCAAATATTCTTCATCGGGAATATCTTCTTTGAGGTTATAAAGTAGTACATGCTCAAAGAAAATGATGGGATTATCGTTGCGGATCGCCGACTTGAGTAAACCCTTGGCATTGTAAGGTGTGGAACAAGCAACCATCTTAATGCCGGGGACAGCTTGAAAATAGGTTTCAAGGCGTTGAGAATGCTCTGCGCCAAGGTTACGACCAACTCCACCAGGGCCACGAATCACGATGGGGATCTTAAAGTTGCCACCCGATGTATATCGCAACATCCCCGCATTGTTAGAAATTTGGTTAAAAGCTAAGAGTAAAAAGCCCATGTTCATCCCTTCGATGATGGGGCGTAGTCCTGTCATTGCCGAGCCGATCGCCATACCTGTGAAGCTGTTTTCCGCGATCGGTGTGTCGAGCAATCGCAAATCACCATATTTTTTATAGAGATCCTTGGTTACTTTGTAGGAGCCGCCATAATGCCCCACGTCTTCGCCTAAAACATAAACGGCTGGATCGCGCTCCATTTCCTCATCGATCGCTTCTCTGAGTGCGTTAAAAAAAGTAACCTCTGCCATGACTTAATATTTTGTATGTAGATTATTTTAGATTGATGTAAACAAGTGCTAGTCAATATAACTTTAGCAAATCTTGTTGCATCTAGGACTCTCCCACTTGCTTTGATTCCCATTCCCTCTATCCTCATTTTCAGGGCATAGGATTGATACTTGCTGGGATTCTTAGTCTTGACATCGCTGTTCTTGTCCGTTCGTTGCATCTTTTGCCACATCCTCGTGGTAGTCTTTACCATTCCTGACTATCTTTTCGTTTTGGCAGTGCGGACATTTCATGCTTTCCTCCTTGTCTATACCTCTCTAGTGTAACTCTCACTCCTTTACTGGCCAGTACAGAGTTGCTAAGGAAGTAAAGATGTTTATGTATTGTTAACTATGGCAAAATGACACTTTAAAATTTGATTGTGACAGTGTATTGTTATGATCAAAATAATTACTTATATATACGGAGATATTGTATGAATCTTTCAGATACTCAAGTCTTTACTGCTCTAGTAGTTGCTTTAGTTCCTGCCGTACTTGCAGCTTTATTGGGTTCTGCTCTGTCTAACTCATAGGCAATTATTCAGGTAATTAGCTCAGTGATTGACTATATCTCAAGCATTTTGTGGGAATCTAGCTTCTGCAATTCACGGAAAATGTCTTGAAATATGCAATAAATATGTAATTATTTTGTAGGCATTTTAGGTATATTGTGTTCTCGCAAAAACTTGTAAAGTTCTACAAAATAATTACGAAACAGTCCAGTTGAGTAATTCTTGTAATCATTGGTAATAGTTTTCTATAATCTTCTCCATATTGCTTTACATTTCTACTCACATTTGTTAAACCCAGAGGTTCTGCATGGTTGCTCGACGAAACCTATCTCCGCGTTTTGAGCCAGACATGCCTAGGCAGCAAGCAATGAGCAGTTTACCTAGACATGGTGGGGAGAGGATTGTAAATATCAATTCGCGCCATGCACCTAATCGCCAAGATGCTGCTAATGGTGCTGCTGTCTATAGTGAAGCCGTTGCGCGTAGTGTCAAAATTAAGCAAGCTAAGTACTGTCGAGACAAAGCTACGGAGGCAGTGGTAGTTATTGCGGTGAATGTGGCTTTATCGATCGCGGCGATCGCGGCGATCGCTCGATTACTGCCCTATCAAGCTTCTCAGAGCAATCGTCTTAATGAAATTACGACAGAGGTGCAGACGGTTGAGCAGCGTGTCAATGGTATGCGCGAAAAGCTGCCGCAAGTGATCAACTCAGGACGATCTCAAGAATTATTGCTGAGGCAACAGGGCTGGATTAAGCCAAATCAAATTACCATCAAGCTGTTAGAACCTTCAGAAATTGCCACTCCTAATCAAGATGGAGGGCTGCCAACTACGACAACTGCTCAAAGGTCTAAACAAAATTAGTTTTAGCAGTAGTTTTAGCAGTTCAGCTAAATCAAAGTTATCAAAAGATTATTAAGATGTCAGTAATTATTGATGGCAAAGCGCTTGCCAAAAAAATGCAGACGGCGATCGCTGCAAAAGTCGCCCAGTTGCAATTGGAATATGGAAGACCTCCCGGTTTAGCTGTGTTGATGGTGGGTGATAATCCTGCTAGTGCCGCCTATGTCAAAAATAAGGAAACTGCCTGTCAGCGTTGTGGGATTGTATCCTTTGGTAAGCATTTTCCTGAAAATACAACACAACTAGAATTAGAGCAGGTCATCGATCAGCTCAATGCTGATGAGCAAGTGGATGGCATTTTGATCCAGTTACCATTGCCTAATCATCTGGATGCGATCGCTTTGCTCAATCGTATTCATCCCGATAAGGATGCGGACGGGTTACACCCCTATAACTTAGGTAAGTTGGTGCGAGGTGAAGAAGGTTTACGCAGTTGTACGCCTGCGGGGGTAATGGAATTATTGGCTGAAGCGAATATTGAAATTAGTGGCAAAAAAGCGATCGTGATCGGACGTAGCATTTTAGTGGGCAAGCCCATTGCGTTGATGCTTTTGGAACAGAATGCGACAGTTACGATCGCCCATTCGCGTACCCAAGATTTGGCGGCTGTAATTCGAGATGCGGATATTGTGATTGCCGCGATCGGCAGACCAGAGATGATTACTGCTGAAATGATTAAGCCCAACGCAGTGGTAATTGATGTGGGGATCAATCGGATTACCGATGCAACAGGGAAATCTAAATTAGTTGGTGATGTTGACTATGCCAGTGTTAGTGCTGTCGCATCGTATATTACGCCCGTCCCAGGGGGAGTTGGCCCCATGACAGTGACGATGTTGTTACATAATACGGTCTTGAGCTATTGCCGTAAGTTTGCTCAAGTTTAATTTGCTATTTATTTCTGATTATTTCTTCTTGTCTCATGACAAGCGATTATAAAGATCGGCGATGATGATGTCAGAAAATAGCCAACCTTCGGGGATTGTCAATTTGATTTGGGTGTTTTTTGTAGGTGTTGATAATGCGGGACTAAATTCAATCCACTGACGCGACTCGTATGTTTTGAGGCAATCAAGTACGCGATCGCAAAGTTCTTTCCCATACTTATTTTGTAAATCCTGAAGGCTGATACCTGTGGCGAGACGTAATCCTTGCATGAGAGTATCCATTAATTCTTCGGTATCGGAGATGATGGGCGCTGTGAAGGCGATGTCCTGATGCTGCCAAGCGGCGATCGCGTCTAGATATTCCCGCATTTTGCGAGGTCGATCAATGCGCCTTCTTTGTAAGTAGCTAGTGGCTCCCATACCCACACCATAAAAGGGTTGGTTATGCCAATAGGTTAAATTGTGTTGAGCTTGATAGCCAGTCTGAGCATAGTTAGAAATCTCATAATGCTCATAGCCGTAGGTGGGTAAAAAATCATGGGCGAGGCGATACATCTCAACGGTGCAATGCTCCGAAGGTAAGGGCTGATCTCCTGCTTGATAGCGTTTACCAAAAGCGGTTCCTGCTTCAATGGTCAGATCATAGATAGATAGGTGGGTGGGATGGAGCGCGATCGCTTGTTCTAGAGAAAATTGCCAATCCGCCATAGTTTGATGGGGCAGACCTGAAATTAAATCCAAACTAAAATTCCCAAATCCTGCCTTCTCAATGAGATCTACGGATTCATAGATATCTGCTAGTCCATGACCGCGACCGCAATAATCTAGTAAATGTTCTTGAAAAGCTTGAGCGCCAAGGCTAATCCGATTCACTCCTAAGCTGTAATAACCTTGCAGATTTTCCAGACTCAAGGTTCCGGGGTTGGCTTCTAGGGAGATTTCAGCATTGGGCGCGATCGCAAAATGTTGAGCGATCGCATTCAAAATTTGTGCCAATTGACTGGTGCTAAGAAGTGAAGGTGTACCACCACCAAAAAAGATAGTTTGTAATGGCGAAGATGGGGGAAATTGTTGGGCTGTGAGCTTAATCTCTTGACAGATGGCGGCAATATATTGTTCTTTAAGCTGTTCACCACCTGTCGTAATCGCAAAGTCACAATAGAAACAGCGTCGCTTGCAAAAGGGAATATGTAAGTAAAGGGACTGTGGCGCGGGTGAGGGTGGATTTGCCGATCGCGATTCCATTGGATCTCGTACTTAAAGCTAATAATTAAATCTATACAGACTATAGCGCTATGCGATCGCCCACCTTTAAGATTTTGCCAGCTTCAGAAATGGGAATGCGTGTATTGAGCGCAAAATAATAAAAATGTTTAAACCGTGATCTTTCCACATCTGTACTGATCGTCGTAGCTCTTTCGCGACTAAATATTTTTTGGAAATTGGCATAGGGATCACCAGTGAGAGGATCACGGGTGGGAACTGGGCAACGCTGGCAGGGATTAGTCCCCAAAAACTGCACATCCCCTATTTGAAAGCTGACGGTTTCTGTATCTTTCCCAAATAGAGAATCTTCCCAAAAGGGAATCACATCAGCAATTTCCAAATTAGTCCGAAATCTTCGGCGAATATCATCTAACTCAAGATGGTGATCGTTATACCAGCTTTGTGCCTCAAGTAGGGAGGCTTGCGAGACAATGGTCGCCCCCCAAGCTCGCGGATCATCGGGAAACCCATTGATCGAATTGCGCCTTAGTTCCACTGGTTGTGCAAAGAAATGCGAAAACCAATCTTCTAATTCTGCGCGATCGCGATCTAAATGGAAGTATGTAGGTGATTGATCAGGAACTCGCAGCCCAACTAATCGATCTTCCCATTGATAATTTGCGCGAATCCTATGAATACTAGGATAGCGCTTTGCATTGATATACTTACCTTCTTGATCAAATAGTGCAAATTCGCGATCGCCTTGCAATGCACCACCAGCAGTTATATTTACCTCCTGCACAGCCACTGGATCAAGGGATTTAATAGGAAAGAGGAAAATATTATCTAGTTTTGCCATATTCGTCATGGAGGAAGAAATATCTCAAAGATTTGATGTTATACCAATTTAAGAAGGTGTGATCACACTTTCTTAAATTAAAAACCAAACCCAGTAAGTTTTTTTAATTAAGAGCGTGTTTGAGAAGTTTTGATCCCCCTAAATCCCCCTTAAAAAGGGGGACTTTTTTTAATCTTTTCCCCCCTTTCATAAGGGGGGTTAGGAGGGATCGTCCAGTATTTTTAGCGAATGCCCACACTTCTCAAACAGGCTCTAACCTATCAGAACCGAAGACTTAAGCCCCTTGTCTATAACTCACCAAAATAAAACTTGCTATATAATGTTACGAATTTAACAAAAACTTTTAATTATCCAAGACTACTACATTTTTGATAACTCAATGATTCCTATTTCTAATGCTCCCACTTTTAATACATCTGTAGGCTCAGATCAGGCAAATTCAACTAATCGCCATCTATCCTCCGCAACCCACAACACTCCTGTTGCTTCCCTTGCCAATATTTGGGCAAAGAAGTATATCCAAAGTCTTCACCCTGAAAGCTCTAATCGGCAGATTCAATCTAACGATCTAGGAGAAATCCTGTCCTCCGACAGGCGTGCCATGACCGCAGTTAATTTGTTGAAATCTCTGCGATTTGCCAGCTCTCAAGCATGGGCAAAAACCGAAAACCTATTAATTGGGCAGATTCAGGCGCATGGGATTAATCCCGAACTAGTCGATCCTTGGCAGATTGCTAATGATTCCCAATTTTTATTGGAAAAAGCTCTCAAGGTATATACCGAAAATCGGAACAGTCGCACCGTGGAAATTGACCTTAGTTCCGAGCAGCAGAATTGTCAAATATCCCATCCCACTCAATTGCCAACAACAGGGCAGCTATCGGTGGCGATCGCTTCTAGCGTTGGTGATATTCGCAAAAAATATACATCTGTTGATCCAAGGGCGATCGGCTTTGTGAGTATGCAGTTTCATTACACAGGGCAAATTCTGCTAAACGCTTTGCCACCCCTAGAACAAATGGTTGTCAACTCTTACCTCAAAGTGATTGACGATCATCTCTATATGCCTTTGCAGAGATGCTATGATGCGGCCGCTAGTTTGGATTATCACGACATTACCCTTGAGTCAGTTCGTCAGCTTCTGCCCCTGACTAGCAAAATTGCTCAACAAGTTTCTCAAAAAACTCTTATCATGCACTCAGCCTATCAGTGTCATAGTGGCCTGTTAAGCTCACCACAGGTGAGAATTTCGAGTTTGCGTGATATTGAAATGTTTCAGGTCTATTTATGTCTATGTGTCCTAGAGCAAAGTATTAGCTCCATTCAGCAGGAGTTATTTCCGCTATGCATCATGCTTTATCCACCTTTGCAAGTAAGCTGGGAGCTAGTCCGCACCCTGATTAGACTACTAAATAATGAAATGCATATACATTTAGATCCTGAATATGTGCAAGTATTTGAACCTTACCTTATGGTGCTGAGTGAAATGTTTAGTGATGATGTGTTGCCTGAAGCGCAATAATCAATAATGTTTAGATGTGCAATTTTTTCTAGAAGTCCTCACAATGACATTTAACTGTACGCTTGACCAAGCGATCGCCGCAATTTTAGCCGTAGATATCAATATTGACCATCGCTCCTTGCCAATTCGAGGAGTTAGTTCCGATAGCCGCCAAGTGCAAGCAGGTGAACTTTTTGTTGCCCTTGTGGGTGAAAACTTTGATGGACATCGATTTGTGGCAATGGCGATCGCGAAGGGAGCGTCTGCGGCAGTGGTTAGTCAGGCGTGGGCTAACTCCGTTGAGGCTAAGGGATTGCCATTGCTAGTCGTTGACGATACATTATTGGCTTACCAAAATTTGGCGCGTTGGTGGCGATCGCAATTTACCAAACCTGTTATCTCGATCACAGGCTCAGTTGGTAAAACTACCACCAAAGAAATGATCGCCACCATGCTATCTTGCTACGTCCCCCCCCATCGCAAAGTACATAAAAGCCTAGCCAACCATAACAACGATATTGGGGTGGCGCAAACGCTATTGGCTATCTCCCCAGAATCCGATGATTTTGTGGTGGTAGAAATGGGAATGCGCGGACTTGGCGAAATTGCCCGCCTAGCCCGCACAGCCTTGCCCACCGTCAGTGTAATTACCAATGTGGGAACGGCGCATATTGGTCGTCTTGGCTCACGGGAAGCGATCGCTCAAGCCAAATGTGAGCTACTGGCAGAAACCCCTATCCATGGCACTGCTATTCTCAATGCCGAAAATCATTTATTACTAGAGACAGCCCATCAAGTTTGGCAAGGTAACACAATTACCTATGGCATTGGCATCGGTGATGTCAATGGCAAACTAATCGGTAATACCCTATACGTTGAAGATTATCAGTGGGAAGTCCCCTTGCCCGGTCGCCACAATGCCCTCAACTTTTTAGCGGGTCTAGCCGTTCTTAAGGCTTTGGATCTAGATTGGCAAGTGACCACCCAAGGCATTGGCAAACTAGATTTACCGTTTGGTAGAGCGCAGTTATACGAGCTGCCCCAAGACGTAATTATTTTAGATGAGACTTACAATGCTTCACCAGAGGGAATGTTAGCCGCCTTACACCAATTGGCGAATATGCCTGCCCAGCGTCATTGGGCAGTGCTTGGGACGATGAAAGAATTGGGGCATATGTCCTCAACTCTGCATTATCAAATCGGTGAAGCAATTAATAAATTGGGCATCGAAGGCGCGATTGTTTTGGCGGATGGTGAGGCGGATGCCATTTTAGAGGCAGTCGCACCAAGTCAATCTCATCCTATGGCGATCGCTTGCCAATCCCATGAGCAGATTACACAAACCCTGCTAGAAAAAGTGGAAAAGGGCGATCGTATTTTATTTAAAGCATCTCGCTCAGTGGGCATGGATCAAGTTGTGAGATCTTTCCAACAAGGTTGGCTCGACAAGCATCAGAAATAATGCCAAATTAAGAAATGGCTACGCCACTTTTTATTAAAAAAACTTACTGGGTTTGGTTTTTAATTAAAAAAAGTGCCACCACACTTTTTTAAATTGGTATTATTTTTAAACTGCCTTTAAAGTTTTATAAAAAATTGATTAAGTGCGTATCAAAAGACAATGAAAGTAGAAATAAAAAAGATAGGTCTCAACAACTCGATAAGTATAAACACTCATAGATATTAGTGCTAATTACAACTGTAAAGAAAATATTAAATGATCCCCAGTTTGGTAAATTATCTAGCAAAATATACTTATTCAAACGGAGCCAGCTTATATATAGGCTCTGAATTTAAATACTAAATTAATAAAACATCATCAAAATAAGTGACTTTGTGAGGTAGGCATATTCCTGCTTGCTATACAGAGTCACTTATATTTTGTTTGTTTTTAATCAGATTTTCATCTTTTATTCAATATGAGAGGCTTTTAAGCAAGTATTTGTACTGATTTTAGATGGTAAATCCAGATTATAAAGAAATTGTTAAGCGATCCCACTTTTGTTCCAAAATCTTGCAAAATATACCTATTCAAAGGGGATCAGCTTATATAAAGATTCCCAAATTTAATACAATTTTAATAGGTTTATTTATCAAACGAGAGAGGGAAGTGAGTATTTATACTTGCTTCCCTCTCTCGTTTATATGTTGATACATACAAAAAATATGCTATGAATAATTTTTAAGTTTTCCTTGGCAAGTATTAGCTGAGAAATCAATTAGCAATTTAATTGTCAATGTAATTGCTAATTAAAAATCAAAGAAATCTTTAGTTATTCAATTATTAGCAATTTAAATTAATTGCAATTGCTATTTTCATCCCTTTAACTTGTTTTGGATTCGATCGCACCTTCAGCATCATTGGCGATCGCCTTTAAACGATCCAACATATCCGCAGACACATCTTGCCACATCCCACGCTGACTCGCTTCTAGCAGACGTTCTGACATATCTCGCAACGCCCAAGGATTGCTAGATTTAATGAAATTCTGGACTTCAGGATTAAAGATATATGCCTCGGCAATACCCTCATACATGAAGTCGGAAACGCAGTTAGTCGTGGCATCATAGGCAAACAGATAATCAAGGGTTGCCGACATCTCGAAAGCACCTTTGTAACCGTGACGCATCGCTCCCGCTATCCATTTGGGATTGACGACACGCGATCGATAAACCCGTGTAATCTCTTCACTCAATTTACGAACCTTGGGCTGTGCCATCCGTGAATTGTCACCAAAGTAAACCTCTGGGGCATTGCCAGATATGGATTTGACAGCCGTTGTCATGCCACCCTGAAACTGGTAATAATCATCGGAATCGAGAATGTCATGCTCGCGATTATCCTGATTTTGCAGCACGATTTGCATATTACTAAGCCGTTGATTAAAGGCTTCAGGAGCAGATTTACCCTCAGATTTGCTGGTGTAGGCGTAGGCACTCCAATTGATATAGGCACGGGCTAGATCCTGCTCATTTTCCCAGTTTTGCGACTCGATTAAGCCTTGTAAACCTGCACCATAGGCACTGGGTTTGGAGCCAAATACCCGATAGCGCGATCGCTCTTGGGCTTGTTCTAAAGTCAATCCTTCTCTTTGCCACTTTGCGGATTCTGTTTGAACTTTTGTCGCGAGGGGATTCTGATCGGCAGGTTCATCAAGATTCGCCACAGCATTCACCGCACTGTCAAATAAATCGATGAGATTGGGGAACGCATCTCGAAAGAATCCTGAAATCCGCAAAGTCACATCCACACGGGGACGACCAAGGATCGATAAAGGCAAAATCTCAAAATCCACCACGCGCCGCGATACGCCATCCCAAACAGGTTGAACTCCCAATAAAGCCAGTGCTTCGGCAAGGTCATCTCCACCCGTTCGCATTGTCGAAGTTCCCCAAATGGATAGTCCTAGAGTTTGCGGATATTCTCCATGTTCTTGAGTATAGGTTTCAATCAGCACATCCGCAGCTTTACGCCCAATATCCCAAGCCGTTTCCGTCGGCACTGCCCTGATATCGACAGAATAGAAATTGCGTCCTGTAGGTAATACTTCGGGTCTGCCCCTTGTTGGCGCACCTGATGCGCCGCTAGGAACATATTCACTATTAAGTCCGCGTAGGAGATTGGTAATTTCTTGCTTGGTTTTGTGGAGAGAGGGCAAAAGGCGATCGCGAATCCATGTTAGTTCTGTTTGAATTGCAAGGGATTGATCCCCCCCAGCCCCCCTTGTAAAGGGGGGAGAATTTTTTTCTTCTTCCCCCTTTACAAGGGGGATTGAGGGGGATCTGATTATGGCATCCACCAACTCCGCCGCATATGCTTCTATAATTTCCACCGCATCACCAATAATTCGACAATTCGCTAGACATGGATGCGAACTTAATGGAAGTAACTCACCTAAATTTGCGGTTAATGGATCGAAATCTAAACCCCAGTCCTGCGCGATCGCTCTTGTCAGCCCTAAACGATTAGCCGTCGGATTACGAGCGATCGCTACTACCAAATCTCTTAACTGCCGACCTTCTGGGCATTGCCCAAAAATATGCAAACCGTCACGAATTTGCGCTTCCTTAATTTCGCAAAGATAACCATCGGCTGTGGTGAGAATTGTATTTAGCGAATCCTCTAAACGGTCTAGGGAAATTCCTAGATCGTGATAGAGGTTTTCTTGTTTGATGGTTTCGATGAGGCGATCGCGAATCATGCCTAAACGAGATGGATCGAGGGTTTCTGCTTCGTAATATTCATCAATCAAGCCTTCCAATTGCTGCAAACCACCATACAACTCAGCGCGAGTCATCGGCGGCGTAAGATGGTCGAGAATCACTGCTTGCGATCGCCTTTTTGCTTGAGAACCTTCCCCAGG
>JANRII010000063.1:0-15504 GCA_033765135.1 Pseudanabaenaceae cyanobacterium bins.39 | reverse complement strand
GTTGGATGATTGGGGCTGGCACGGGGGCACAGCCCCTACGCCAAATTTAAATTATTCAGGTAGGGGCAATCCCTCCGTGGTTGCCCTGCTTTGCTAGCAGCAGGAGATTCATACTCTGAGTTCCACGTAACATCAGTTATTAATCTATATATTGTTAGATTCTAACCTTCGCTGGAGGCTTCGGTGAGGGGTTGGATACTAACGATTTTGCCGCCTAGACGGGCAATACTCCGCATTTTCTCATTCATGCGATTGTAAGGAACCTTGATAAATACATTGTCGCAAGGTTGGAGAGAATACTTAGGATTGAAGGGCTGTTCGTAAATATTTAAACCAGCTACTTCATAAAGAAAGAATCGGCTACTTGTGGATGATGGAGGAATCATAGAATTTAAAATTAGAGAAATAGTTGGAATTGCTAAGTTTTTTTTAGCTATGGTTTAAGCTGCGTTTAGCTTATTTTAGCAACTGTGTTGCAGATACAAATCACCCGCAACACAATTGCATAGAATGATTTTCAGAATTTAAGCGATCGTGACGCTGGCAACCTTGCCACCCATTCTATTAATGCGTTGCAATGTGCTAGATAGCTGCTCATAGCTAACGATGAACTCACGGTTGCAACGACGGACTTTGGGGTAGCGAGGTAAGGAAGCTGCGGCAACTTCAATGCGATATAGGCGTTCACCTGAACCGATCGAAGAGCGACCAAAGGCGCGGGTTGGCATGGTTCCCTTCGCTGCACGATAGGCAAAACCATCATTGCCACCTGATGCAGGAATAATGGAAGATACTGAGTTTTGAGCAAGTTCCACTGCTAGTCTAGAGTTGCTGCCTTCAAGTTGACTGCGATCGCTGCTGGCATAACCACGATATAGGCGGAACATTCTGGTAAACCCAACGGTTTGATCACCCACATTGTTCTCAAAACCGCGATAGTAAGGAACAACTGACTCACCAAAATTGGTTTCATATTCAACAGAATCAATGTAAGAATCGATGTCTGCATCAAATCCTTCATTCTGATAGCGATCGAGGTGTTCAATCACTTCCGCTTCACTGTATGGAGCGCGACCAAGTAAATGCTTGAAGTTTAACTCAATAACACGAGTATGGAAGTTAGGATAGAGGAATTTAGTTTTATATAGTTCAGACTTAGCAACAGCACGCACAAAATCCCGAACGGTAATTTGCCCGTTGCATAGTAAAGACTCCAGTGCAGTTAGGCGCTCAGAAGCCATAATGTAATCGTTGCCAAGTACATGACGATAAACGGCATTGATTACATTTTTGGCATCTTCGGGAGACCATAGAGGTAACAGCTCAACAGGCTTAGTTTCAGCATAGGCAATAGTTCCCAAACGGGAAGCGGCATTGGTAATTGCCATTTGTTATTCTCCTTTCGTATTTAAATTGTGAGTTGAAGTAAGTGAAAATTTTTGAGCTAAGGTTTTATTAAAAATATTGCAATGCAATACCATTAATAAAACCCTAGATGAACACACTATGCAAGAGAAATTTTTATAATGTGTTTATCGTTTTATATTTATCCATACTTACATTTCGATACAAATCAGAGTATTTGCTTATTTTAATTAAGTTGCGTAGCCTACAAAAACTTGTCAAACTGTTTGGTATGGATAGGTTTTAGGGATAGCTTCGCTTAAATTTATTTTTTAAATTTATTATGCTTACTTAAAAATTTATTAACAATTATTTTGACGATCATAATTATTAAGTTTCATTGCACATATTGACACAATTATTAACAAAATAATTGCTCATACCAAAACGAAAAATGACTATATCGTTAGACACTCGTATTCTGGTTTTGTGTAGTTCAAATAGCAAAAAGTGGTAAGAATCACGGAGTGACTTTTACCACTTTTTGCATCAGATGTGTTTGAGTTAGATGTTCGTTATGACACCCTAGCCCATTTGACGGCGTAGAGCTTCGAGTTCTGCATCGATCGCACTTCCAGTCATGGGACGAGCCGCATCCGCAGGGGGTAGAGCGCCTTGGGAAGGAGAACTACCTGCCATCATCTTTGCCTTAAGTGCAGCGAGTTCATCATCCACCCCACTTCCTGCCTCTAATTGAGCAAACTGTGACTCTAAATTATCCATACCCAGTTCTGAGGTGGCACTTGCTCTTGCTTCTGCCATTAATACCCGTTCTTCCATACGCTCAAAGGTTGCGGAAGCAGAATTAGTATTGATTTTGCCCAACATGTTGTTAAGGTTTTCTTGGGCTTTAGCTGATTGCATACGCGCCTTCAGCATTTCTTTCTTAGTCTTAGCTTCAGAAATCTTGCCTTCGATCGCAATTAGATTCTTTTTCAGAGCTTCCACTTGTACCGTTTGTTGATCTACGCTCACCTTGAGGGTAGCAGCAGCATCAGCATTTGTCTTTTTGCGATTGAGTGCTTCTCTGGCTAGGTTCTCATCACCCTTTTGGAGAGCCAACATGGCATTTCTTTCCCATTTCTGAGCCTCTGCCGCACTTTGATTATATTGCTGCTCTTGACGCTTGAGAGAGGCCATTGATTGCGCGACAGCTTGGCGCAATTGCACCAAATCTTCTTGCATATCAATGATTGATTGCTCCAGAATTTTTTCTGGGTCTTCAGCAGCCGAAACCATTGCATTTACATTGGACTTGACCACCATGCCAATGCGATCGAGTAATCCCATAATCTTGTCCTTTGCGCTAGGGAGTAAATTGTTTACATACTATCATGATCATCTTCATGATTGCTTGCTGTTTTCCAGTCTAAATGACTTAAAACTTTACCTATTATTTTGTTCAACTTGCTCAACAAGAGCCTTGATTTCGTCAATTCCTTGGGACTGCTCAAATTGCCAAGGGTAAGGCATTTTGCCACTGAGGATCATGCGAATGCCAAGGGGGAAAATGCTCAGTAATCCTTTGAGGTCACGAAAGTTATTGCCAACCACACGCACCCCAAACTTACTTTCGTCGATCCAGCCATCTTGTTTGACTAGCTCCACCATAGTGTGGCGATGACGTTGGGCTGTAGATTCTGGAAGATGAGGATCGCTGAGGATTTCATGTTTAATTTGCGAAATGCGATCTAGGGGTTGCACTTCCACAGGACATACTTCATTGCAGTTGTAACAGCGAGTACAGTCCCACACATAGCCCGATTGGTTGTATTGAGCAACTCGCTCATTGGTGCGATCGTCTCGATTGTCTGCCATGACCCGATAGGCTTTAGCAAGGGCATGGGGGCCTACAAAGCGATCGCTTACTGCCGCCGCATTACATTCTGAATAGCAAGACCCACAGAGAATACAGTTGGCAGCCGCTTGCAGTTTGGCACGTTGGTCTGGGGTTTGTAAAAACTCAGTCTTACTAATTTGCCTTGATGCGGTGGATACATAGGGATCAACCTTTTGCAGATTGTCCCAAAACTTAGTCATATCGACAATTAAGTCCTTAATGACAGGTAAGTTTTGCATCGGCGCGATCGCTAATTCCGTTGTGTCGCCATACAACACTTCGCTAACATGCTTTTGACAGGCCAATCCCGATCGCCCATTAATTCGCATAGCACAGGAGCCACAGATGGCATTGCGGCAATTGCGCCGAAATCCCACCGATCCATCCTGCTCACTTTGGATTTTAATGAGAACATCTAAAACTGTAGTGCGATCGGGATCGATGTTGACTTGGTAAGTTTGGTAATTGGGAGTAGCATCGCGCGAGGCTTGACGATGAATTTTGACAGTGAGATTCATAAAGTTGATGGGGATCGATTGAATGCTAGTTAACAACTACTGATCTAAGAGCGTGTTTGAGAAGTTTTGATCCCCCTAAATCCCCCTTAAAAAGGGGGACTTTTTTAATCTTTCCCCCCCTTTCATAAGGGGGGTTAGGGGGGATCGTCCAGTATTTTTAGCCTATACTTACACTTCTCAAACAGGCTCTAAACGCTTAAATCCTTGAATAGTTTGTGCAAGTAGCCATTAGGAGACGACAAAAGGTGATAGTCCTTAATTGCCAGATCGGGTTTACCAACATGCTCTAGCCATGATCCAATTAGACTCTTAAAGTTTTCCCAAGTTGTAGATGAATCTGTGCGATCGCCAGAGTCTGTAAACAGAATACGGTTATTAGTATGATAAAATCCAGAAAGTTCTGGTGGTAAATGCGGTACTAGATCGCCCTGATTCACCATGCGATAGGAAATACCAGGTTTATCTTGGTTAGTGGTATTGGGCTGAATATCAATAAACTTTTGATTGAAGATTTTTGCAAAGTCTTCATCACCAACTCGTGGCGCACCAAAGGTATAGAGTCCGCGCACATCGATATCTTCTTCCGCCAACATCGCCACAAACATCACAGCCAAGGCTCCCCCAAGGCTATGACCTGTCACCCAAATATCCTTTTCAAAACGAGGATCAATCATGCGGATCGCGGTCAATATTTTGGTAAGGGCAGGAAAGAGGGCATTTTGAAAACCTTGATGCACCTCGCCCACACCAAAGGGACTAGGAACTTTGGCAACAGAGGCATTGGTTAACCAATCAGGCAAAGACTCAGATCCCCGAAAGGCGATCACAATATGTTGATCATGTTCGGCAACTAGTCCTTGGGTGTCAATGGTATGGCCTAATCTTTTATCGAAGGTGATTAATCGCTTCCAGCCCCATTTGGGGAGAAGCTCTTTTTGGATAGCAGGTTGTGAGAGATCTTTTGCGTAGGATAGTTGGCAAACTGCGGCAAAGGCAAGGGCATCCTTGGGGCTGTAGGCTCCAGAGGTCAGAAATTCAGGCTTGTAATATTCGGCAAGAGCAATGTTGTCTAAGGAGCGAAAATCGGGAGAGTTAGTCATGGGGATTATCCTGATTGGATTTGAGTATTTTGGCATACTCTTGCTCTGTCAGATCCTGCTCAGTGGTATAAGCTAGGTTATTTTGATCGATGACTTCTTGCTTGGTGGCAAAGAGTTTGGCAAAGGCGAGTTTTTGGCGCAGGCTTGCTGATGGTTTTTGGAGGGCTTCTGCCCGTTGCGATCGCTGTTGGTTGCGATCGTTGATGCCTTGATTAAGATACTGCAACACTAAAAACCGCACCGCAGGGGTAGATAAAAAGAGGATGGCATAGCCTAATAAAAACCCGTAGGAGGCGCGAATAAAGCCAAGGAAACCCACAAGGGATTTGGCAAGGCGAGGATCATTTAAGAGACTGCCAAGATAAAGGGCTGCCACAAGATAGAAAACCCCTAGCCCGATCGCCAAGGCAATTTTGCCCGCAGGTGCTTGACTAAACTGCCAGAGTTTTTCTTGGAGATAAGAGCTTTGCGGTTTAGTTTGGCGGGTTGATGCCACCTTTTGTAATTCGGGAAACTTGTAAGCTAAAGTCCCCGACTCACTCACTTCAGGAAATCCATTAAACTTAGCCAACACAGGGATCACAAAATATTCATCACCCTCTAGGCGGCTAGTTTCATCGAGATAGGGCGCAATCTGTTCGGCAATGACAACACCATCATTGGCACGAATCATGGTGGCAATATCACGCCAGCGTCTTTCTTCGAGATCACTATTAGGATTGCCATCCCCAAACAGGAAAGAGAAAACGCTTTCAAGAAAGCCCATTTCATCGGGATCCCGTTGACGGATGCGCTCTGGCTCATAGTAGTAAGGATCAAACATGATGAAGGGATTGCCAAAAGGATTGCCCCAACCCCCAAGCCAGATAAATCCACCACCACCGCGATCGCTACGGCGTTCATTGCGATCGTTATCGCTGCGCCCTTGGCTTTGGATCGCGATCGTGGCAACAATGATCCCTAATACCACGATCACAATCGAAACAATTAGCAAAATCCCAAAGGAAATCCGAATGCCGTAGAATACCCATTTCCAAACCCCTTTAAGCCATTGATTGACCTGTAGCCAAAAGGAGCGACTGACTAAAATTTCTTGAAAATTGGGTGCAAATTTATAGGCAATCTCACCTGACTCTGCCACCTGAAGATTGCCCCCTGTTTCCGAAGCAAGAGCTAATACTTCGCGCTGGGCGGTATTGAGATCAAGTCCAGACTGTGCCGCCACATCCCCAATCGTGACCCGATAGTTCAGTTTTTTGACGGCTTCCATTACTGCGTTACGAGATGTCATAGGCTTTTACTAATAGCTGCTAAACCTATTATGATGGATATAACAATTTTCAGTGCGAAATGAATCAAGATGCAGCAAGAGCGCCAGTCAGAATTAGAGCTTGCAAATATTGGATCAAATGTTGGATCAAATATGGGATCGGATAGTGGATCAGGTCAATTGGAATCAATGGGGGCGGAGGGTGCTGAATTTTTGTTAACACCTGATCAAGAGTCCGATTTACTATCTACCTATGGGGGCGATGCAGATTTACATCCAGATATCTTGGAAGATGTTTTAGATGATCCAAATGCTCACCTCATCGCATCAACCCACAACCAGACAATTTCGGAGATTTCACCCAATACTTCCAGCTTTAGTAATTCCTTTCACAATCACTTTGTCGGACATATGGACTTGCTGGCGGATAAGGCGACAGTGATGAAATATTTAGATGCACATCAGGGATGGTTTCGGCGTTGCGCCCATCCTTTTAAGGCTGATCCCATCGGTGAAACGGGCTATGCAATGGGTGTGGGCAAGGTGGGGGCGATGGGCTTTCAGGTGGATGCAAGGGTGGGGCTAGACCTATTACCGCCCGATGCAAACGCGGTTTATCGGATTACCACCATTCCGATTCCAGACCAACCGCCTCAGGGCTATGAAGTGGACTTTCAGGCGGAGATGCGGCTGATGGAAAAAAGCCTTGAGCAACCCATGAATGGTTATGGAGTAATGACTTCTGTGGAATGGGATCTACATTTGACCGTATTTTTGCAATTCCCGCAGTTTATTCAAAAGTTATCGCAGGATATTTTGCAGAAGACTGGGGATGCGGTGTTGGGTTTTGTGGTGCAGCGTGTGTCCAAAAGCTTGACGGCTAAGGTGCAGGATGATTTTCATAGTACTCATGGGATTAAGGTTCCAAGGCAATTGAAGCTAAGAAGATAATGTAACGATGATCTATACCTTTGCGATTTTGATGGCTCCTTGCCCCAAGGTGCAACCTTTGGGGCTGATGGGGCAACCTATTCAATATTGGCAGTGCGATCGCTTGGTGGCGGTGATTCAGCCCGATGTTGATATTGAGGCGCTCAAGTCTCTGCCAGAGGAATCTCTGATGCAGGCGATTATTCAGCACGATCGCTTGGTTTGTGATCTGTTTACCGAGCAGACACTTCTGCCCCTGCGGTTCGGGACAGCCTTTATTTCCCTAGATGCTTTGGATATGTACTTGCGGCAAGAAGGAGCTAAGTTATTAGGGGATTTGGAGAGGTTGACGGGCTATGCCGAATTTTTGATTAAGGGGGTGGCGATCGCGCCAAAAGTTGAGCCGCAGACCAATCTAAAGGGGAAAGATTATCTGCTTGCCAAGCGATCGCTCTACTTGCAACAGGAGGAGTGGCGATCGCAACTGCAACAGGAAATTTCTAGCTATCTCCAACTCATTAAAGACAATCTAGAATCAGGTACAGAACTGCATATCCACAGTACCGAACCCCAAGGTTCAGAAAGCTGGCGATGCTATCTTTTGTTGCCGCGATCGCAGGCTGACTATTTACAAAACTTAGGAAAATCATGGCTAGAAAAACATCGCCATTGGCAAATAGAATGGACTGAGGCTCTCCCCCCCTATCATTTTTTGGCTTAGTTAATCTATGGACTTATCCGATCCAGCTAAAGCAACCATTACTATGGTCATCTCTGAGGTAGTCGCACCACATCAAATTTCAGAATATGAGGCTTGGACAAAGGAAATCAATCAAGCGGCACAACAATTTGCGGGATTTATAGGGGTTGATATTATTCGTCCCCGTGATGAACAACATCCAGAATATGTAGTGATCGTTAAGTTTGATAGCTATGAACACTATTGGAATTGGCTAAATTCTGCTGAATATAAGTACTGGATGCAGCAGGCTAGAAAATTTATTTCTAGGCGATCGCATCAGTATCAACCCAGTGGCTTAGAACTATGGTTTACTCTGCCCAGACAGTATCAAAAACAAGTCACGGCTCCTGCTTATTACAAACAAGTAATTATTGGAGTTCTCTCTGTTTATCTCCTGATTTTACTATCCAATTTGGTCATTAGTCCTTGGCTGACTTGGCTTCCAGATTTATTAGCTCTCTTAATATCCGTCACTTTTGTATCTGCTCTCATCAGCTATCCTGTCATGCCTTATCTAACCAAAGTTCTCGGCTTTTGGTTATATCCTTCTTCTATCCCGAATCCACCCAAGCCGAGCCGTTCTTCTTCCAAAAAGCCTCGCCTCTTCAAAAGGCTATGGAAAAAAATACAGCGTTATATGTAATGTCTGGTGTTATAGCTATAGACACTTGTATTAGGACAAATCAAAACCCAAGAAGCGAGTTGCGGCGCTCCGCGCCGCAACTCGTATTCTGGTTTTGTGTCCTATTTCAGCGAGGTAACAATCGCATCTCGAAGTTTAGATCTGGAAATTTTCAAGGGCGATCGCCAAGTGCGTCCAGTGAGTTCCCCCTTGGAGAAATACTGTGTAGGGTTCTCTGAGGGGGCCATCGGCGGATAGTTCTAGGGTGCTGCCATCGATGAAGGTTCCTCCTGCCATAACTAATTGACTGACATAGCCAGGCATCTCCCCTGGTACAGGATCGACATAGGAATCAATGGGTGAATAACGCTGAAGATTGCGGCAAAACTCAATCAATTTCTGAGGATCTCCGAGTTGAATCGCTTGGATAATGTCTTGTCTTGTCTCAAAGGGTTTGGGCTTGACCGCATAACCGAGTTTGTCAAATACATAGGCAGCAAGGTGACTACTTTTAATCGCTTCACCCACCATTTGCGGTGCGAGAAAAAGCCCCTGTAGAATCAGACGATTAAGGTCAAAGGTAGCTCCGCCATCGCGTCCGATACCAGGGGCAGTGAGTCTTTGAGCCGCTAATTCCACATATTCGGCCTTACCTGCAACATAGCCGCCTGCGGTGGCGATCGTACCACCAGGATTCTTGATCAAAGAACCTGCCATGATATCCGCACCAACGGCAGTGGGTTCGCGATCGCTAATAAATTCACCATAGCAATTATCAACAAAGCACACTGTATCTGGATTTTGCTGTTTGACAATTTGGATGATTTTGGCAATGTCGGCGATCGATAGGCTCTCTCGCCATGCATAGCCACAAGATCTCTGAATTAAAACCATGCGCGTTTGAGGCTTGATCGCCGTTGCTAAAGCTTCCCAATTTATACCTCCTGTTTCGGTGAGTTCCACTTGGCGATAGGTAATTCCAAAATCTTTGAGGGAACCAGCATAGCGATGACCTTGACTATCGGATGTAAGCGGATAGCCGATCACTTCTTCGAGGGTGTCATAGGGTGCGCCTGCCACTGATACGAGTTCATCAAGGGGACGCAAAATACCAAAGAGGCAACAGGCGATCGCATGGGTTCCTGATACAAACTGGAGGCGCACAGCAGCAGAATCTGCACCCATGACCTGTGCAAAGACTTGATCAATAACTTCACGTCCCATATCTCCATGCCCATAGCCTGAGACACTGGCAAAATGATGTGCGCCCACACGCTGATCTCGAAAAGCTTGCAAGACCCTTGCCAAATTTTGCTTGACATGGAGATCGACTTGGGTAAAGGTCGGAGCAAGAGCAGTGATTGCCTCAGAGACAATTTGAGACATAGGAACAGAGGTCATGGTTCTGGAGTCTTGAATAATTTATGGGGTCTAGCATTTTACAGCAATTTTGATGCTCTTGAAAGCAATACCTCAATCACAAAAATCAAGCCAGAGATTATTCTGCAATAACCTCTGGCTTGATTTTTTAGGCTTTATCGCGATCGCTATGAATTAACTTACCAAATCAATAATGCTATCTAGTTCGGTGACGGAGTTTTTAAAAGCTGTCTCCAAGGCACTTGCATTACGTTCCTTAGCCGCAATATCGATCTTGACTAAACTTTTAAAAAGGCTATTAGCAGCATTAGTAACCGCTTCTTTTTTCGTCTTGTCTAGTCCAATTGTCAACATTCTTAGATCACGCCGAATTTCTCCCAAGGGGCCATGAATGTAAGAGATGATGTCATTCCAGTTTGTAGAATAGACAATCTGTTCAAGACGATCAAAGCGATCGCGAATAGCTTCAAGCTTAGTTGAACTTGCGGCTGTCATCGATGCATAGGAGCTAGGTTGAGCTAAGGTTTCAGACATAAATGGTAATGCTACTAGGGTTGCAACCAATAGAACAGCAACCACAGACTTAGCCAAAGACTGAACCGCACTTTTACATAGATTTGTCAGGGAGTTTATCCCTTCGTTGATGAGATTCCACATAAAAATATAATAATTCCTAGACACAATTTGTAACTATGCACAATTATAGCGATTGCTATGGAGAGATGTCCTAATTACTTACTGATGTTACGTGGAAGGAATTCCTGCTATGTTGGATGATCGGGGCTGACACGGGGGCATAGCCCCTACGCCAAATTTAAACTATTCAGGTAGGGGCAATCCCTCCGCCGATCCCAGTGAGTGTTGAATTTTGCTGTAGCCTTAGATTCTAACTAGATCGGGATAGACCGTTAGGACTTCATCGCTAGTGAGCGTATAGTCATCTGACTGGGGTTCCCATAGCACTTCGATCGCTAAGAGATCATCGGAAGGAATCGAGCCGATCGCGGATAGGGCTGATTGCAAATCAGCAGAAGAACGCAGGGTGGGGATCTTGCTGATAGATTCCCCTGCTACCGCCAGCAGCATTGTCACCACAATATATTCACTGGATTCTTCCCAGCCTACGGCATTAGTATCGGGAAGTGCTGCTGGCTTATTACCTTGAATCATGCGACCACTGACATTACTGAGGACTTCCTCATTGAGCTTGCTGCGTTCTGACATGACCAGATTATTAAACTTCTGCTCCGCTAGGGCAAATTTAGTGTTTTCACTGGCACTGCTGACATAGACCCAATATTCTGGGTGACGCATCAAAGCGATCGCCGTTTCACGGGCAACTGTTGCCAATCCGTCCACATTGGAGGTATCAGATTCTAGGGCGAGACGGGTGAGGTGTTGTTGTAGCGATCGGGCTGATGCCAAGAGACCGACTTGAATCTTGGCAACTGTAACTTTGCTATTGGTGCTGGTGATGCCTTCACCATCGCCACGACCACGAAAAGCTTGCAAAATGACCCCAGCTACTATGATCAAAACTAATAGACCAAACAAGCCACTGCCGCCACCAAAGAACATTGGGAAAAAGAAAAATCCGCCACCGCCGCCGCCGTAGTAGGTGTTACCACCGCTATAGGTGCGCGATGGTGATACGGAGCGACTAGGGGCAGAGGGTCGGCTAAAGGAACTGCCGCCAGTACGTCCTGCACCGCGCAGGGCATAGGCCTCATGGGCATTGCCGAAGATTGAGACGGCAACCAGAGATAAGGCAACTAGCGATCGCGCCCATACCTTAAATTCATTTCGAGAGCTGTTTTTCACAGTTATCCAAACCTCAGTTATAAATTTTGTAATGCTAGATGCAACATGAGATATCATCGACGGCCTTGATTTCATCTGTAATTATTATTTAATTCGTGTTTAATTTTCTGTTATGTGTACCAGTTCAAGTTAGAAACCTGATATAGGATTTTATCTATAACAATTTTATTCCATGCATCTACTAAATTTTTTTTATATGCCATAGGGTTTACCCTATCAAAACCATTATGAATCAAAGCTATAGTCCTAATTACACCAAGCAAGCATCTATATTTTCGTTTTCTAGGAGAGTTAGGCTATCTAGCACAATCTTATTTGGATTTTCTAGTGTTAGTACATGGCTGGGGCTAATCGATCCCTTAACCTCAGCCCAATCTAGTATTCAGGTACGGACTAATCAATGGCTGAAGCTAGAGAAGTTGTCAGGCAATGTGCAGCTTAGACGAAATAATAATGCTCGTCTCGCGAGGGTTGGCGATCGCTTACAGATGGCGAGTGATGAGCTTCTCACTGGTTCTAATAGCAGTGCTGTCTTGAGTGTTGATACGGCAGTGGGGACAGTCTATGTGGCTGAAAATACAAATATTCGGATTAATTCCTTTCGCATGGCTCCAGATAATGGTCGCATCACTAATTTATTTGTCTCCCGAGGCAGAGCCAGATTACAGATTCGCAAATTTACGAATCGCGGTTCTCAGCTCAATATTCAAACGCCTGCGGGTGTGAGTGGAGTCAGGGGTACTAATTTTGGTGTAATTGCTTTGGAAAATGGTGATACGGTGCTAACAACCTATCAAGGCAGTGTTGCTAGTACGGCTCAAAATCGGACGGAGTTGGTGAAGGCTGGTACGGAAAACTTTACATTGGTGGGACAGCCTCCTTCTAAGCCGATCGCGATTAGGGATGATCCTAGTCTGAGATATACGATCGAACGACAGGTATTTAATAATGAGCGATCGGTGCTGTTGGTGGGATATACCAATCCTGTGAATATTGTTAAAATTGATGAAACTCCAAGACTGCAACGTAATGGCAAATTTGAAATCAGATTGCCTGCTACTTCCAGTTTGAATGTAAATGTAACGATTGAAACGCCTCAAGGACAGGTCAAGACCTATAGAATTCCCATTCTTTGATCCACTAGCAATCTACTAGCAATCGCAATTTACCTATGCCAATCCTTGGAAAAATGACACAGCGCCCTATGTCGCAACTGAGATGGCTAAATAAAATAAGTAAAATAATTTGGCGCATTTTGCCAGTTTTGCTGTCGCTGATTTTGATTATTCCTTTGCAAAATACAGGTATCTTGGCGCAGATTGAATCTCAGTTATATAACCTCTTGACCGTATGGCGAGGTGAGTTACTTTGGGATCAACGCATTGCGATCATCGAAATTGATGAGCCAAGCTTGAGTAAATTGGGGCAGTTTCCTTGGAATCGCGATCGCTATACTCAGTTACTCAACAAAATTAATCCTCTAGAAAATAGCATAATTGGTTTTGATATCCTGTGGACAGAGCCAACACCGCAAGATGATCAACTAGCCGCAGCGATCGCTAAATATCCCAATGTCGTTTTAGCAATGGCTTGGGATCGTCAAGGCAAGCCCCTGCTGCCCCTCGAAAAATTTAGTCAGGTCAGTTTGGGCGTTGGTCACATTCTCAAGCGAGAAGATAGCGATGGCATTGTCCGCCACATGGAAATGCAAATTCAAGGCATTCCCACCCTTGCACTAGCCCTGTTGCAAGCCTATGAATTGACAGTACAGGCTATTCCAGCCTTGCCAGACCTTAACCAACAACTTCTCATTAATTGGACTAATAGCACCCAAAAAATTCCCCACTTTTCCTTTAGCGAAGTTCTAGAAGGTAAAGTCCCCACAAGTCAACTCCGAAACCGCATTTTGTTAGTGGGGGTAACAGCTTCTGGATTGGATAGTCTGACCACTCCCTTTGAACGTAATCCTCCTGTTAATGGGGTGCATTTACATGCGATGGTGCTACAAAACCTATTGCAGAATCAATCTTTTAAATTAGTTCCCTTTCATAATTATGGATCGGTGGCCTTGCTCATCAGTCTATTGATGAGTTTGGTATTGCCAAGAAAAAATTTATGGAGTGGCAGTATTAGTACTGTGAGTATTGTTGGCATGTGGTTGGCGATCGCTTTTGGGGCTTTTCGTGCCAACTATTTACTAAACTCAGCTATGCCGATCGCCCTGTTTATGTTTACGGGATTAGCGATCGCTTTGCAAGAACGTTGGCATATTTATAAATCCCTCCAACAGGCGGATGCCAAGCTAGATCATGCCAATACCCATGATGCCGTTACTAATCTCTACAATCAGAGGGTTATTGAAGAACGCTTAGCAGACCTTTTAAATACTAATGCGGCTCTACATCTAGACCATAGCAATGGATTTCGCAACAGTCTATCCATTACGATTCTGTGGATAAATTTGCCAAGATTCAAGACCATTAAAGATACCTTTGGTCAACATATTAGTAATTTACTGCTCATAGAAATCGCGAATAGGTTGCAATCATTTTGGACTAATATTTTCAGCGATCGAGATACGCAAAATATGCTCATAGCTCGGTTTAGCGGTGCAGATTTTGTGATTCTGTGGGAAAAAGCCAGCCATAGACAAGAGGTGGTTAATCTAGTTAAGAAATTGCAATCTCACTTAGGCGAACCCTATACCATCCAGAAGCAGCATATTGATATTGCCACTAATATTGGCATCAAATTCTATGATCGAGACGATCTTGAGGGGGGAGCAAGTGCAGAAACAATGCTGCAAGATGCTGATACAGCTATGACTAATAGCCGTAAGTTAGGGAGCGATCGCTATATGATTTTCCAGAACTCAATGCGTGAGCAAGCTCTCAGTCGGTTGCAACTAGAACAAGACTTGTACCAAGCAGTGGCAGATATGGAAAGATACCGTCATCAATATGCTAATACTGATTTTCTAGACTATATAGAATCTATTCCATCGGAATTTATCATTTACTATCAGCCAATTCTGGCACTTCACAATATGCGAATTGTGGGATTAGAAGCATTAATTCGTTGGCAGCATCCCACGATGGGATTTATTTCCCCTTCTAAATTTATTCCCATCGCTGAGGAATCGGATTTAATTATTCCCATTGGGGATTGGGTTATGGAAAAAGCTTGCTGGCAGTTGCAGCAATGGCATCAGCGTTTTCCTAAATTTCGACATCTGACCGTAAGTGTGAATCTTTCTCCGAAACAATTAGCCAAGGAAGATGTACTGCAAAAATGTATGGCAGTTTTGGAAAGAACTAATCTCTCGCCTCAGTATCTTAAAATTGAACTGACTGAAAGTACGGCTATGGAAAATACTCAGACCGCAATGCATGTATTACAAAGGATGCGAGGGGAAGGATTGCAGATTTACATTGATGACTTCGGCACAGGCTATTCATCCCTATCCTATTTGGCGCAATTCCCCTTTGATGGACTCAAAATAGATCGTTCCTTTGTCACGAATATTTATGCTGGTAGTAAAGGGAATGATATTATTCAAGCGATCGTTAGTCTGGCCAATAGTGTGGATGTGCATATTGTTGCTGAGGGTATTGAAAATATGCACCAACTCAACTATCTCCAAAACTTATTAGATCATCAAGGCGATGGTCAGGGCTTCTTTCTATTTCGTCCTCTTACGGTGGAGTCCCTTGAATCTATTCTTGAGATTGGCTCATATTAACTGATGTTACGTGGAAGGAATTCCTGCTATGTTAGATGATCGGGGCTGGCACGGGGGCACAGCCCCTACGCCAAATTTAAATTATTCAGGTAGGGGCAATCCCTCCGTGGTTGCCCTGCTTTGCTAGCAGCAGGA
>JANRII010000062.1:0-29295 GCA_033765135.1 Pseudanabaenaceae cyanobacterium bins.39 | reverse complement strand
GTTGGATGATTGGGGCTGGCACGGGGGCACAGCCCCTACGCCAAATTTAAATTATTCAGGTAGGGGCAATCCCTCCGTGGTTGCCCTGCTTTGCTAGCAGCAGGAGATTCATACTCTGAGTTCCACGTAACATCAGTTATTTATAAAAATCGTGGTTTAGGAAAGAGAAATACTTCTAGATTTCTTCTTCATCACCAGTGATGATTTCGTCATCTTCAATCATGGCTTCGATCTCCTCAGCAGAGACTTCATATTCAATATCTTCGATATCACCATGACGACCTTCATAGATAGCATCGGCAAGCTTACCGATGATCAACTTGATGGAGCGAATAGCATCGTCATTGGCAGGAATACCAATATCAACACTATCGGGATCACAGTTGGTATCTAGTAGAGAGACAATGGGAATCCTGAGCTTTTGGCATTCCTGTACGGCATTGTACTCACGCTTGTGATCGACAACCACAACGATATCAGGGGGCTTACGCATGAGCTTGATACCACCGAGGTATTTGCGGAGCTTTTCCATTTCGCGGCGGAGGTTAGAAGCTTCCTTTTTGGGTAAGCGATCTAATGCACCACTTTCATCGCGGCGTTCGAGATCCTTGAGGCGATCAACACGGGTTTTGATGGTAGTCCAGTTGGTGAGCATTCCACCTAGCCAGCGCTGATTGATGTAGTAACTACCACAACGAGCAGCTTCTTGGGCGATTAGTCCTGCGGCTTGACGTTTTGTACCGACAAAGAGAACCTTTTTACCTTGCTCAGAGGCTTGACGCAAGTAAGCATAGGCTTCTTCGAGATATTGTGCGGTTTGCACAAGGTCAATGATATGAACGCCATTACGCTCTGTGAAGATGTATGGCTCCATTTTGGGGTTCCAGCGACGGGTTTGATGCCCGAAGTGAACGCCAGATTCTAGCAATTGTGCTAGGGTAACGACTCCCATGTTAAGTTTTTCTCCTGTGTTCGGGTTTATCCTTGCGCCTGAGATGGAATCTCTTAAGTATAAAACCTAAAAAACACCCGAAACCTCAAGCGTGTGTGTTGCTTGTATTTTTTACAGCCTATCTAGGATAGCGCACTGTGTGTGTTTTTAATTAATTTTATTGCATGTTGGTGGGTATAATTAGAGAAGGATTTGTCCTTAGGGGGGATATTGGCATTATTAATTGTGACAAATTTTTAATTTTGATTTGATGCCATTAGCCTTGTATGAGAATAGATGCAAGGGTTTTTCACAGGCTTTACTAGATATTTGTTAGATAAAGTAAATGCCCAAAAATTAAGATCAAACAAGATCCAAACAAATGTCGAAAAGTGTCGTTACGGCAGAGCATGGGTATGAATCAAGATCGCTAAAATTATTTTTAGGTTTAGCGATCGCTGTCGCAGCGCTTTTGGGAGGTAGTTTTATTTCCTTTCAATGGTTTGGGCAACAAATTAGACGAAACCATCAACAACATCTCTTAGAGATTGCCACTTTAAAGGCAAATCGGATTGAGCAGTGGTTGGCGGAGCGTAAGGCTGACGCTATCATATTTACAGCTAGGCCTTCGGTCAAAATTACTCTCCAAATAGCGAATGGGATGGCGGCTGATGCCAATTCTCAAGCGATCGCTACCACCCTATTACCAGCCACCCTCGCCACCAAATCAGCCTATGGATACGACAGAATTGTATTGATAGATGCTCAAGGTCAAGCCGTATTGTCTTCGGGCAGCAATGAGACTTTACCCGAAGCAGTTAGTATTGCTTTCCAACAAAAAATTAGACCATTTCCCTACGCCCAAGAAGCGCAGTTTATCGATCTCAATTGGATCGAAACAACACAGGGCAAAAAACTGGCTTTTGGCATACTTGCACCTGTCTATGCTCAGGATAGAAAATTGATCGGGGCTGTCTATCTTGAAAATAATCCTTACCGATATTTATATCCATTACTTCAGTCTTGGCCCACATCTAACAACACTGCGGAGACCCTTCTAGTCCGCAGAGAAAGTAACGAAATTAGATACCTTACACCTCTACGCTTTAAAAATATTGTACCTCTAGAGTTTGCGCTCCCAACTAGTCAATCTCAGGTTTTAGCTAACCAAGCATCCTCTAATCTGAAGGAATTTCCGCTATTACTAACAGGCTTGGATTATGTGGGGAATCAAGTCATCGGAGCAGCCATAACCATCAGAAATACTCCTTGGCTAATGATTGCCAAAGTGGATATTCAAGAATCCGATGCGCCTGTAAACCAATTAGCCATCACTATTTCGAGTTTAACGCTATTTCTAATTGCGATCGCTGTTTATATTGCCTATCAAATTAGACGTACTGATTTAATGGCAATTCAGGTTGTCAAAAAAGAAGCCGAAAAGGAAAGAGCGATCGCGATCGCCGACAGCGCATCTCGCTATTTAAACGCCCTTGAGACTTCCATTGATGGTTTTGCCATTCTAGATCGACATGGCAAATTTACAGAAGTCAATACTTCCCTCTGCCAGATCTTTGGTTACAGTTTTGAAGAATTTAGAAACTTAAGCATTTTTGACCTAGATGCGACAACAACAAATCCAGAGCAAGCTCTCGAAAATCTAATAGCCCTCAAAAAAGGAAAATTGCAACAAACATGGCTTCATCGCAACGGCAAACAGATTGATATTCAATTAAGCATTTCTTATCTTGAACAAAATCATGGTCAATTCTTCATCTTTGTGCAAGATATTACTCAACAATTGCAACTACAACATCAACTGGAACGCTCCACCCAAATCCATACCCTATTAAGTCGTGTCAATGAAAAGATTGTCCGTACTAAAGATCCTCAAGAGCTACTTAATCAAGTTTGTCAGATCGCGATCGAGCAAGGCAAATTTCCCTTAGCTTGGGTGGGATCTGTCAATCCTGAAACCTTGGCAGTCGAGCCAATCGCTTACGCTATTAAGCCAGATGAATATAGACAAGAAGGGAAAATGCCCCTTGAGTCAATAATGCAAACAGTGCAGCATCACTGTTGTCTATCTATGTGCAAGCATGAGACGGTTGTGATCAATGATTTATGGACAGAATCAGTCAATCAACCTTTTCAGGAACAAGCCTTGCAGTATGGGATCAGAGCAGTTGCCATATTTCCTTTACAAATTAATGTGCAAATTAAAACACTGCTTGGCTTCTATGCTTCTGAAAAAGATTTTTTTGATGAATCCGTAATGCCCTTGCTAGAAGAACTTCTCGAAGATATTCGCCTTGCTCTACGTCTCGCCGATTCAGAAAAGCAACGTCAAAAAGTAGAAAGAGATTTGCTCCAAAGTGAAGAAAGGTTGCGTTGTGCCATCCTAGATGCTCCTTTACCAATTGTCTTACACGCAAGTAATGGCGAGATCTTGCAGATCAATCGGATGTGGACAAGCTTAACTGGATATAGTATTGAAGATGTCCCCACCGTTACAGATTGGGTTAATAAGGTATATAAAGAAAATGCCGAAGAAATCAAAGCAATGATTGCTCGTACCTATCAGAGCAGTCAAGCTACCCACGATGGGGAAGCGGAGTTATTCATTAAAGATGGTTCCAAACGTTATTGGGATTTTTGGTCTTCGCCTTTAGGTTATCTGCCCGATGGTCGTTCGCTCATGATTTCTATGGCAATGGATGTAACGGAGCGCAAGGCTAGTGAGTTACTACTAGCAAAGGCAAAGGTGGATGCGGAAGTGGCGAATCAAGCGAAGAGTGACTTTTTAGCCAGTATGAGTCACGAATTGCGAACTCCTCTTAATGGTATTTTAGGCTATGCTCAGATTCTGATGCTTGAAGATAATGCGACACAACAGCAGAGAGAAAGCTATGAAACTATTTATCAGTGCGGAAGTCATTTACTCAGTCTGATTACGGAAATTCTCGATTTAGCGAAGATTGAAGCCCATCGCCTTGATATTAACTATTCTAAAGTTTCTTTGGCTAATTTTTTGAGCGATCTGGCGCGTATGTGTGAAATTAAAGCCCTAGAGAAGAACCTAGTATTGAAATGTGAGTTTGATCAGAACTTGCCCACCTATGTTCTAGCGGATTCTAAACATTTGCGACAAGTGCTATTGAATATTCTCGGTAATGCGATTAAGTTTACGGATGTGGGGGCTATAACGTTTCGAGTGGAGCCATTGACTTTGCGGACTGATGAAGGTTTTGAGCAAGATCTCGATATTTCATTGGCTGAGGTTGCCAAAATTCGCTTCATGGTGACTGATACGGGTAAAGGTATTGCTCCTGAGCATCTGCACAAAATTTTTCTGCCCTTTGAACAGGTGGGCGATCGCAAAAATCGTCCAGAAGGAACAGGTCTTGGTTTGGCAATTTCGCAAAAGCTGGTCAAATTGATGGGAAGTGATATCCATTTAGATAGTGAGTTAAATAGGGGCAGTTGCTTTTGGTTTGATCTGGAATTAGCGCAGATTGCAGACACGATAACTCATCAGAAGTCTATTCATATTTACGATAGCCCCTATACCAAAATTAAAGGCTATCAAGGTAAGAGAATGACAGTACTAGTGGTGGACGATCGCCAAATTAATCGAGCAGTCATGAAACATCTATTAGAACCTTTAGGCTTTGTGGTTATGGAAGCTGATAGTGGCTATCAAGGATTGGAAATGCTGCATACCAATTGGATCGATTTGGTTTTGGTGGATTTGGTGATGCCTGAGATGGATGGATTTGAAATGGTTAAGCAATTAAGAAAAAACATGGAATTTCAGCAAATACCAATTATTGCGATGTCTGCAAGCATTCAGGATGAGGAAGTACGCAAGAGCATTGAATATGGCTGCGATGATTTCTTACCAAAGCCCATTGATTCAGTGATGGTTTTGGATAAGTTGCAAAAATATTTACATTTGTCTTGGATGACCGAAGATTCTTTCTTATCTTAGAGAATCAGCATAATTCTCGCTACTGGTCTCAAACTTGCCATTAATCGCTTCATCAATATCTCTCTGTTGAACGATCCAATAGCTGTAACGAAATTCGTTGGGATAGCTAGGACGACCCTGAAGGCTACTGAGATTGATGCTATCTGGCTTGAGGGTCATGGCGAAGGTGGCGATCGCTAGCATTTCGTCAAAGCTCAAACTGGAGTCAATATGCTGCTGCATCGCACTAACTAAACTGGGTAAGTGCAGCACCACAGAAGGATTAGCAATTCTTTGTTTGAGGGCTTTGAGCAAAATCTGCTGGCGTTTAATCCTTCCAATATCGCCATCCTCGTCATGGCGAAATCGCGCAAAGCCTTCAGCTTGCTTGCCATTAAGAATTTGCACACCTGGCGCAAGATCGATATATAACTTTTGCGTATTATCAACGTATTTCATGGCTTTAGGCACATTTACTTCAATTCCGCCCAAGGCATCAACAAGGGTGCTTAAGCCAGCCGTATCAACCCGCACATAGCGATCAATCTTGACTCCATTTAAAGTCTCTGAAACCACCTGCTCCGCCAAATTTGCGCCACCATAGACATTCGCTGCATTAATCTTGGTGACTCCATAGTTGGGAATAGGAACTTGAGTATCACGGGGGATTGATAAAATTGTGACCTTATGACTTTTTGGATCGAGGCGCACTAGTAACATACTGTCACTGCGACCATTAAAAGACTCTGGCGAACCCATGGGAAAATCTAAAACTCGATCTACCCCCATTACCAAAATTTGATAGGGTTGCTCTAGTTTGCCGCCGATACTTTCTAACAGGACTTCTTCAGGTTTACGTCCCGATATGAGACCGACCCAATCGATGGAGTTGATGGGAATGACGCGACCGAGCATTGCCCCAGCACTAATAGAGCCAGCTAGAGCTAAACCGAATATAATTTTGACTCCCGTTTGCCAAAAGGAGATAGGCTTAATGCGTGCAAGAGTCGGCTGTGATACATCAATTTGCATGGATTCTGGGGATATATTAGCTAGGCTGTCCTGCCCTAAGGGTTTTGAGGATGTCTCAAAAGAGCGAATTTTTGACGCAGTAATCGGTTGATTCGGCACGCACCACTCCATACTTCGTATAATGCTCACAGACAACATATACCGCAACTCAACAACTCTATGCAAGCTGTAATTATTGCTGGTGGCAAAGGTACAAGGCTCAGACCATTAACCTATGGTTGTCCTAAACCGATGCTGCCCTTAGTAAATCGTCCCTTTTTAGAATGGATGATTAATCGCTGTCGTGAGGCTAGTGTGTACGATATTTTGCTAAATGTGCAGTATCAAGCGCGACAAGTCATTGATTATTTTGGAGATGGCGATCGCTTTGGCGTAAAGATTCGCTATGTCGAAGAATCCACTCCTTTGGATACGGCAGGGGCAATCAAGCTGGCTGCACCTTACTTCACAGGGGAGTCGTTAATTGTGTTTAACGCCGATATCCTGACCAATTTAGACTTGACTGCATTGATAAAGTTTCATAAGACCAACCATGCTGATGCTACCTTAACCTTAACGCGAGTGCCAGACATTACACCTTTTGGCTTAGTAGAGATCGATCGCACAATGCAGGTACAGGCATTTCGGGAGAAGCCCAATGCAGAGCAGGCAAAGGAATTTTTGGCGCAGGGTATCAATACGATTAATGCGGGAACCTATGTTTTGGAGCCGCACATTTTTGATATCTATGCAACGGGTGAGCCTTTGAGCTTTGAGCGCACTGTTTTCCCCAATGTTTTGGAACGGGGCTTAAAGATGATGGGCTTTGTTTGGGATGGTTACTGGATGGATATGGGTACACCTGAGAAGTACTTACAGGCGCAGATTGATGTTTTGAATGGGCTTGTGTCTTTTGACTTCGGTGAAAACTTTGCCCCTAGCGATCGCGCGGGTGTGTGGGTTGCGAATAATGCCACAGTAGAAGAAGGTGCGGTGCTAGAGGCTCCTTGCTATGTTGGGGAATATGCCAAGCTGGGCAAGGAGGCAAGGATTCCTGCCCATACCTTAGTTGGCGCTAATTCGTTGGTAAATCGCGCGATCGCGGCAGGCATGTATGCAGCAGGTTCAATGTTGATTTAGATGTTGATTTGATGTTGATTTGATATCGCAGCCCAAAATGGTGAAGACTATTTTGGGCTTTTTGCATAATATCTATTGACAATTACTATCAATAAGTTTAGAGTTTTTGGTAAGTCTTGATGCAGATACTTGACTCAGTACTGCTTCAGTATTCATAGTTCAAATGCTTTGTTAAATGCTTTTTGTGTATATAGGTAACTGTGACTTGATGGCTATACGAGATGTTGTAATAGGCGTTAAGTCTAGTTACCTATTTTTATCAGGTTTTTCTATTTTAATTGTTGATAATTATTAGTAATAATTTGCAGTAATTCTATGACTTTTAGACAATCGCGATCGCCTCAAGTAATCGGTCTATGCACTAGCCAGCCCTTGCGCCGCTTTGATCTGCCCCTGTTGCGATCGCTATCCCGTCAGTACGAAATCGCTCAGTGGGAATTTTGCCAAGACCTTGATGAACCGATTAGCTTAGAAGCGGCGGTGGCAACTTTGGATGATTATGTGCGCTCTTGCAATCAACCTGTGCATTTAGTGGGGCATGGCATCGCAGGTTTGGTGGGCTGGCTCTATGCCAAGCAGTATCCAGAACAGGTGCGATCGCTCACCATGCTATCGGTAAGCCACCATCTCGCCACCAGTTGGCACAGCCACTATTACGCCCAGCGTCAACTATTGGGATGCAGTCGCGAAACGATCCTATTGCGGACGGCCTTTGAGCTATTTGGGTATCGCGATCGCGAGATGTTGCAGTGGTTAGCCAATTTACTCAAAGAAGATTTAGATCATTCTTTGATTCCCCACTCCCTCTATAACTCTATTAATATCCCCCTCACCCAAATTGCAGTACCGATGCTGGTTTGTGGTGCTGCCGATGACTATGTGAGTGGCAGCCGCCAACATGATCACAGTCAATGGCGTAAATTTTTAAAGGATGGCGATCGCCTTTGGTTTAGTTCTGAAGGGCGACATTTCTTTCACTATCATCAATGGCAAGCCGTCAGCAATCAAATTCGCTGTTTTTGGCATTCCCTCTCGCGTCAGCCGCAGACAGAAACCGCTTTCATGCTGCCCCAGACAAAATAAAAACTCATAGCCCTAAACTTGCTAAACCCGTCTCAGCCAACCATTCACCGTAAATCGACTATCTGCAAAATATTCTGAGGGACAATGCACAGGCAACACCTCATGCATATACTGACTAGGAAAAAAAACAATTGTGTTATTAGTTGGCTGAATCACCTTATGCGATGGAGCTGCCACTAAATATCCATTTTCATTTTTGCCATCGTAAAGCAATAACTCACCACCCGTAAAAGCTTTTGGCTCACGATGGAAATAGTAGACATAGGTAAGGACTCGATTGGCACTATCGGGGCTGCCATTGTCATTGTGAATTTTGTAGAAGTTGCCATGATTATGAGCAGTTAATTGAGATTCAATCTGTCCGATCGCAAAATTAGCGATTTCTAAATGAGCAATGATCTGTGGAGCCAGTTTTCGCACTAGCGCAGTTATTAATTCTGAAAACTCAGGAAAGTAGTTGAGATAGAAAGATCGGCGATAGTTAGGATCATTAGCAGAATTGGTAGTGGGTAGAAACTCGGACTGCTTCCTGATGCTGTAGTGGAGTAAGTCGTTTAACTGCTGAGGAGTTAAGAAATTTTCGATTAAGGCATAGGGAGACGGAATAATTTCAGACTGTGCCGATGGATGAATGAAATTACTTGTGGGTATATCTAGGGTACTAATGACCGATGGAGAACTATGGAGCTTGGTGGGAAGCTTGGTGGTCTGTCGCTCTTTGATTGTCCAAAAACCTTCTGAAAACTGACAATCAACCAGACACACATTCAAATTGCGCCAAGATACCTTTGCATTAATTTGTTGAGACTTGACTAAAGATTGCAGATGCTCCACAAAGCTAGGCTCTAGATTTAGCAATAGTTCTAGCTCATGGGTTGACAACCAAAATCCTGACTCAACAAGATGCTGAATACATTCCAATTGTTGAATAAGAAGATGCATCCGATGGCTACGTTCTTCAGAAAAAACATTTGATGGCATAGGTTTGATATGGCTATAGCATAGGAAGATTAAGATAGCATTTGCTCGGTTGAGGTATATTTCGCACTTTGTCTAGTTTATTGACTATTGGTTCACGTCCTCGCGGTTTAGGGCGATGGTTGCCAATCATTGATGTTGTCAAAAATTATCAACCTTCTTGGCTATGGCAAGATATTTTCGCAGGCATCGTACTGACGGCAATTTTGATTCCTGCGGGGGTTGCCTATGCGGAGGCGGCTGGACTAACACCGATCGCTGGTCTCTATGCCACAATCACCCCTTTAATTGCCTACGCAATTTTTGGTCCTAGTCGCATTTTAGTATTGGGGCCAGACTCCGCCCTAATTCCTCTGATCGGCTCAACGGTACTGCCCCTTGCGAATGGTAATCCTGTGCAAGCGATCGCGATCGCAGGGGTCTTAGCAATTATGGCAGGCATCATTTGCCTCCTTGCGGGACTCAGCAAATTTGGCTTTGTGACTGAGCTATTGTCGAAACCGATCCGCTATGGCTATCTCAATGGCATTGCCCTATCGGTGCTGATTGGTCAGTTACCCAAACTATTTGGCTTCTCAGTACAGGGCATGAACCTATGGCAAGAACTACAGGCATTTATACAGGGCTTAATAGGGCAGAGATTTAACTTAATCGCATTAGCGATCGGGTTAGGTTGTCTCGGTATCATCTTGGGCTGTAAATATTTTGCACCAAAAATTCCTGGGGTTCTCATGGCGATGGTGGGCGTAACTTTAATTAGCGCCAAACTCCAGCTTGCTCAGAGAAGCGGCATTGCTGTCATTGGGATGCTGCCGCAGGGATTGCCTAGCCTACAAGTGCCATCAGTTTCTTGGCAAGATTTTAGCGCAATCTGGCAAACTCTCGGATCTAGTGCCTTAGCGATCGCCCTCGTATCTTACGCTGATCTCAGCGTCCTGTCGCGTACCCTTGCCATCCGTGACGGACAGAAGATCGATCGCAATCAAGAACTAATTGCCCTAGGACTAGCGAATATTAGTGCAGGTCTTTTGCAAGGCTTTCCCATTAGTAGTAGTGCATCACGGACTCCCGTTGCCGCCGCCGCAGGTGCAAGGACACAAATTACAGGACTAGTTGGCGCGATTTGTATCATTTTGACCCTGTACTTTGCACCCATGCTTTTGCAGGATCTCCCTCAATCTGCCCTCAGTGCCGTTGTAATTGCCGCTAGTCTCAGCATCTTTGAAATCAAAGGCACATGGCGACTCTATCAACTACGTCCCTTTGAGTTTTTATTATCGATCGCTTGCTTTATTGGCGTAGCATGGCTCGGTGTCATCCAAGGAATTTTTGGCGCTTTGATTTTGGCGATGGTTGCCTTTATTTGGAATGCATGGCATCCCCACTATGCAGTTTTAGGCAGAATCGACTACATCAAAGGCTATCACGATGTTTTTCGTCATCCCGAAGCCAAGCAAATTCCCGGACTCGTTATTTTTCGATGGGATGCTCCCTTATTTTTTGCTAATTCGGAAGTTTGCTATGAAAGGGTGATTCAAGCGATCCGCAAAGCACCCACCACTACCAATTGGCTCCTATTTGCTTCGGAACCGATTACCGACATTGATCTGACGGCGGCGGATATGCTGGCGGAACTCGATCAAACCTTAGAACATGCAGGCATTGAGCTATGTTTTGCAGAAATGAAAGGCCCCGTTAAAGATCGTTTAAAAAAATACGGACTATTCCACACATTGGGCAAAGATAACTTCTTTCCCACCATTGGACAAGCCGTTGATGCTTATCTCACAACCCATAAGGTGGAATGGCATGATTGGAGCGATCAGCCAACGAGCTAATGATTAAGAATATTTATCGATCCACCTTGGCATTTAGCTTTGCTTTGATCGTAAACTAAATTTTATTTGGGATCAGGTCTATTCCCCTAATAACTCAAGATATAAACTCATCCTATGCATACTCCCGACCATGAAACTGAATCACACCAACCCAAATATTCTCTCTTAGTAGAAATTGGTCGCGGTTGGGAATGGGTCGTCTTCTCTGTTAAGGTTTTAAGCCGAGTGGGCGGGCCTGTGGAAATTGCGAAAACTATCCTCAATTCCCTCAAAATTCTCGCAGTTCGCACGATGAAGCAATGGGGATTTGGCGGTAAATAAAGCGGTAAATAAACAAGCGATCGGCACTTCATCCATTTTTTGGCACATAAAAATCAATGTTTAAAGAAACCACCGATTACCCATTCACTCAAGTCCTAGAGACTAATTGGCAAGTTATTAGACAGGAACTAGATCAACTCAATCATACAAATTTTCTTGATTGGCCAGAGAAGCATCTTTACGGTAAGGGATGGCAAACTTTTGGACTATATGCTTTCGGCATGAAACTTGGCAAAAATTGTCAGCTTTGCCCAGAAACAACGAAGTTAGTTGAGCAGATTCCGCAGATGGTGACGGCAGGCTTTTCGTCATTATTGCCAGGTACGCATATTGCGGCTCATACGGGTTATCCCGATGGTGTGTTGCGCTGTCATTTAGGTTTAGTGGGTTGTGATGGTTGCAGCTTAAGGGTTGGCGATCAGGTGCGTGATTGGCAGGAAGGTAAATGTCTAGTTTTTGATGATACGACAGAGCATGAGGCATGGAATCGTGGCGATCGCACTAGGGTAGTTTTGCTGATTGATTTTAAGATGGACGATCAAAAGCAAGCGGAAACTAGCTCAAATACTAAACAGGGATTTTGGCAAAATCTTAAGGGTCTATGGTCTGGCACAAAAGCTGAGTAGATAAAGCCGCTATAATAAATCTGCAATCTGTGACTACAAGATACAGTTTTATTGAGAACGTCCCTTTGAGTAAGTGAATGTCTATGTCTCCATCTCAGCCAGAACAAGCAGCCACATTATTAGCGGTCAAAAATTTGCAGATTGGCTTTCAGGGCGATAGTGGTTTGGTCGAAGCAGTTAAGGGAATTAGCTTTGAACTGAAATATGGTCAAACTCTAGGGATTGTTGGTGAGTCTGGTTCGGGAAAGTCTGCCACCGCCTTGGCAATCATGGGACTGTTGGCGGAGTCGGCACGGGTAAATGGGGAGGTGCTGTTTTGTGCAGAAGGAAATGAAGTGAATTTGCTGGGGCTATCGGCGAAGCAAATGCTGCACTATCGTGGCGATCGCATGGCGATGATTTTTCAAGAGCCAATGACATCGCTAAACCCACTATTTACCTGTGGTTATCAGCTCATAGAAGCGCTCAAATTACATCAAAATTTGGAGCAGGATCAAGCAATTCAGCGCACGATTCAGCTATTCCAAGAAGTACAACTTCCCAATCCTGAGCAGATCATCGATCGCTATCCCCATGAGTTATCAGGGGGGCAATTGCAACGAGTCATGATCGCCTTGGCAATTTCCTGTGATCCACAGTTAATTATTGCCGATGAACCCACTACGGCTCTAGATGTTACGGTACAGGCAACGATTTTGGATTTGTTGAAGGAAATTCAGCGATCGCGAAGTATGTCCTTAATTTTTATTACCCATGATTTAGGAATTGTCTCTAAAATCGCGGATCAAGCGATCGTCATGAATCAAGGGGAAATTGTGGAAGCAGGAGCCACAGCCCAGATTTTTCAAAATCCTCAGCATCCATATACTAAAGGATTGATCGCCTGTCGACCTCAGCCCGATCGCCAATTGCGACTGTTGCCCACCGTGAGTGACTTTATGGAATGGCAAAACGGACGCATGGTGGAAAAGCAAGCCACAGATTCTCGCTATTTAGAATTAATTCCCCCTGAAGAAACCACTGCACGGTTAGCTGAATTGCAGAGCAAAGAACCAATCCTGTCAGTGCAAAATCTGCGTATTGAATTCCCAATTCGGAATATTTGGGGCTTTCAAAAACGCTATGCTACGGCGGTAAATAATATTAGTTTTGATGTATATCCGGGGGAGACACTGGGTTTGGTAGGAGAGTCGGGCTGTGGCAAGACCAGTACAGGTCGCGCTATTTTAGGCCTGCTCAATACCACGATGGGTACTGTGCAGTTTGAAGGTCAAGAAATTTCGCAGTTAAAAGGAGAAGCTTTACAAAACTTACGTTGTGATTTGCAGGTAATTTTCCAAGATCCCTATGGTTCACTGAATCCGCGTATGTCCGTTGGCGAAGCGATCGCCGAGCCTCTGTTAATTCATAGCCATCAGGAACGATTCCAGCGCTATCGTCAAAAATCTGCTAGACAGGAAAGAGTTGGCTATTTATTAGAGCGTGTAGGTCTCACCAAAAGCGCAATGCGCCGCTATCCCCATGAGTTTTCGGGTGGTCAAAGGCAGCGTATCTGTATTGCGAGAGCTTTAGCCCTCAATCCCAAACTGATTATTGCCGATGAGCCAGTTTCTGCCCTTGATGTATCGGTACAGGCGCAGGTTCTCAATTTATTAAAGGAACTGCAAGCCGAGTTTGGCTTGACCTATATTTTTATTTCCCATGATCTAGGGGTCGTGAAGTTTATGAGCGATCGCATTATGGTCATGAATAGGGGAGAGATTGTAGAAATTGGTACGGCTGACGCAATTTACCGCAATCCCCAAAAGCCCTACACCCAACAATTAATTAGCGCCATTCCTCAATAACTTTGGTGGATGATGCTGATGCCAATGTTGGGCAATATCAATACGCCGACAGAGCCAAACGCGATCGCGACTTTGCACATAATCTAAAAATCTCGCCAGCGCCGCCGCCCGCCCAGGACGACCCACAAGGCGACAATGCAAACCAATACTCATCATTTTTGGTGCAGTTTCACCCTCGTCATAGAGGACATCAAAGGCATCACGGAGATAGGCAAAAAACTGATCACCAGAGTTGAATCCCTGTGAAGTAGCGAACCGCATATCGTTATTATCGAGCGTATAGGGAATAACTAAATGGGGCTTGCCGTATTCATAGTTCCAATAGGGAAGATCATCGGCGTAGCTATCGGAATCATAGAGAAAGCCTCCTTCCTCCACAACTAACTTCCTAGTATGCTCACTGGTGCGCCCAGTGTACCAACCCAAAGGGCGAGTACCTGTTACTTCTGTATGGATCGCGATCGCCTTGAGGAGATGTTCACGTTCCTGCTCAGGAGCAAAATATTTGTAATCAATCCAGCGATAACCGTGACTAGCGATTTCCCAATTAGCCTCCTGCATCGCCGCAACAGCTTCAGGATTGCGAGCTAGTGCCATAGCAATACCATAGATAGTTACAGGGATCTGGCGATCGCTAAACAAACGATGCAAACGCCAAAATCCTGCCCGACTGCCATACTCATAGCATGATTCCATATTCATATGGCGCAACCCATGAAAGGCAGGCGCACCCACAATTTCTGATAAAAAAGTCTCAGAACTACTGTCACCATGAAGGATGCAATTTTCGCCGCCTTCTTCGTAATTGATCACGAACTGGACAGCCACACGCGCATTTCCTGACCACTGCGGATGGGGAGGGGTGCGTCCGTAGCCGATCATATCCCTTGGGTAGGTCATAGATGTTAGGTTAATCAGTTTAATATATTGAGCATATGCCCTCAAAGCACCCAATTTCAATATGAAAATAAAAACACCATGACAACTTTTACAAATTGGCAATTGATCCTTGAAACAGGTAAAACAACTACACCAGAAGCTTTACAGTTATTTGATAGCTTAGAGCCTGTCGATCTAGAATTTATGATGGGTAAATGGCGCGGCTCAGGTTTGGACACATCGCACCCTATGGATGGCTTGCTCGAAGCATCTGATTGGTATGGCAAAGAATTCATCGATCCTGAAACGGTGCATCCTTTAATCTTTCTCGGCTTTGGCAACAAGCAGCTTAGAGTCGCACCTGACCTTGCCGCTATGAAATTAGTCATGAAATTGCCATTATTTAAAAGACCCTTCATGAAGCCTTTGCTGAAACTGCTCAATAATTTGCTCAGTAATGAACAGAGTCAAGCAAGGCTCCGCATGACCGAATACCGAAATAAAGTAAGTGCAACGATGATTTACGATCGCTTACCAATCAATGATTCTTTCAGAAAAATTGATGCTGACACGGTACTAGGTTTGATGGATTTTAAGGGTTTGCCGCAACCCTTCTTTTTTGTATTGAGGAGAGATAAATCAATCAGTTAACGTGGGATTAGCGATCGCCTGCCGACCGTAAACGATCGCGCCAAAGCCAGTCAAATACATCAATAAACTGTAGACAGCAGCAGGTACAGCCATATCTGGATTTTTGAGTAACCCTGCGGTAATGGCGATCGCTAAAGTACCATTTTGAATACCAACTTCAATAGCAATGCAAATTTGTTGAGGCAAGGACAAACCAAACAGCTTACCCACCAGAAAACCACCTAGCATCGATACAAAATTGAGCAGCAACACGCCAATGCCCACCTGTACCAGAAATTCAGGCAACTTACTGCCTTCCTTAATTAATAGCAATACAATAATCAATGCCAACAGCCCCACCGCAAGGCGACTCATAGATTTTTCTAAGCGGCGTGAGGTATCGGGGAAGTAATAGCGAATTGCCATACCGATCGCAATGGGAAGCAATGTGATCACAAATAGTTGCAGCATGGTTGCACCCACTGGCAAAGCGATCGCAGCACTTTTGCCCAGAAAATACTGAAAGGCTAGATTCGTAAAGATAGGAATCGTGAACACTGTGATCATGCTGCTAATGGCGGTCAGAGTCACGGATAAAGCCACATCTCCCTTAGCGAGATAGGTGACAAGGTTTGAGGAAGGCCCCCCAGGACAGACTGACAACACCATCAGACCCATTGCGATTTCTGGCTGCATCGGCACGACCAAGGTGATCAAAAAACCGAGCATTGGCAACAGCAAAATTTGGCATACCGTCCCCACCGCCACGGCTTTGGGATAGCGAGTGATGCGCTTAAAATCATCAAAAACAAGACTTAGACCCATGCCTAGCATCACAGTAGCAAGGGCTAGGGGTAATAGAACATTCGTAAATAGGTTGCTTTGCATCGGTTAATGGTTTTACAGTTTAAGAAGAAACCAAATTTTTTGTGACACATCTTCGCTAAGGCACAAAAAATCAGCTCTTTATTCAAGTTAAATGAAGCTCGATCGCAATTTGATCTTCGGGATATTGCGCTATATCGATAAAGTTCCCCTCTACGACCTCACCATTGACCAGCATTTGCCTCTTAGAGCAATGATTTTTCACAGTTAAGGATAAGGTTTTGCCGCGAAATTGGCGTTGGGCAGTAAATCCAGACCATGCCTGCGGAATCTGTGGATTGATGATCATGCCTGTAAAGGTGGGTTGAAATCCTAAAATATAATCGATCCCAATACGGAGCATCCAAACGGCTGTACCTGTTAGCCATGAATGGCTGGCCTGACCTTGGGTATGGTGATCAGGACTAGTGACATATTCGGGATAGACATAGGGTTCTGTTTCAAAGCGATCGCATTTTGCTTCCGTTGCTTGCGAAGAATTGATCGGCATCATCCGTTGATAGACTTGCCAAGCCGATTCCACATCACCATTGAGAATGGAAGCTAAAACAAACCAAGAGGAAGCATGGTTGAATACTGCGCCATTTTCCTTCTTCCCTGGTACACAGCGACTAATCAGCCCCACCGTGTCATCGATTTCCGTAAAGGAAGGAGCGACAATCTGCATTCCAAAGGGAGTACTGAGATATTCTCGACTACTCGCCAAGGCAGCATCGGCACGATCCTTGGGAGCCAGTCCCGAAATTACTGCCCATGACTGAGCATTGAGAAAGATTTTGCCCTGAGTTGCTGTCGATACGCCAATTGGTTCTCCATTATCGCGAAAGGCGCGTAGATACCATTGGCCATCCCAACAGACATCATTCGTAACCTGCCCCAGATGTTCATAGAACTTTTGAAAACGTTCCATGGCATCGCGATCGCCTTGCAACTCACACACGGGCAAAGACTTTTGTAATACATAGCCCAAAAAGAAAGCGCCCCAAGTAGTCTCACCTTTTCCCTGCGAACCCACATGATCGAGCGTATCATTCCAATCCCCTGTAAAAATACGCGGCATCCCCCGTTCACCTGTATTGGCGATCGCAAAATCTAAGGCTCTCACCAGATGCTCATAGACCGTTCCTTCCGTTTCATCATGATAGGGAACAACTTCCGCTAAAATCGAGAAATCTCCTGTTTCCTTCAAATATTCCACAATGCCAAAGGGAATCCAGAGCGGCGTATCGGAATGATTGGTGCGTTCACCCGTATTCGTGAGGACAAAATAATTATGCAGGGTGGAACCATCTTTAAATTGGAAGTTGAGTGCCTTGAGTAGTCTTTCTCTCACTCTCGCAGGATCAACCATCACCACACCAAGAATATCCTGAAAGCGATCGCGCATTCCTGTACCAAAGAGCAATCCCCCGTGATAGTAGCCAGAATTTCGCGCCATATCAAAGGTGACTGCCGCCTGATACTGATTCCAAACATTAATCATGGCGTTAAAGGCAGGATCGGGGGTCTGTACCTGCACACAGGCAAGATGTCGATCCCACTTTTGTTGCAGTTGCATCAATTGGCGATCGGCAACTTCCACAATATTGCCCCCTTTAGCCACCAAGGATGGAGGCATCTTTTTCGGCGTAATTTCTAAGGTCACGGCAAAGTCAATAGAATGATCTGCCGCTAAGGTAATCTGCGATTGCAAAGCCACTACAGGATCACCCGCCGTAATTTCGGTGTTCTGCATGATCCCTGTTTCCACTGCCACAGGATTTGCTTCCGATCGCCATCTACCAATAAAAGTATCGAGACTACTTTCAAAACCCGAAATTGGTAAACTCTGCGAAAAGTAAATCTGGTACTGCCAATCAATATTCGGTTGCTTCACTGACACGCCCTTGTTTAGCACCCAATAGCGTCTGGTTGCCACGAGGGACTGCAAATCGCGATCAAAATGAATATCTGTAAAATGCTTATCGTTGGGCTGATTGATTTGATCATTAAGAGCATTGCCCATCAGCAATTCCAAAAAGGAATAAACCTCTAAATTACGTTCCTGTCCCGAACAATTGGTTAACTTGACGCGCCAAATTTCCGCATTATGATCCGTTGGTACAAAATAGGTGATTTCTCCACGAATCCCGTAGATTTCGGTAGTGATTTTGGTGTAACCCTGCCCATGTCGACATTCATAAAAGTCATAGGCTAAATCAATGGTTGGAGCCCAACTCAAAGACCAATACTTACCCGTATTTACATCCTTGACCATGACATAGCGCCCTGGGCGATCCCAAGGCAAACAGTTGTAACGCATACGGCTAATGCGATTATCGCGAGGCGATTCTAGAAAGCTAAAGCCCCCTCCCGTATGGGAAATCAATCCCGCATATTGTTGGTTCCACATATAGTTAAACCAAGGACGCGGGGTGCGCGGATTTGTAATCACAAATTCCCGATAGTCTTCGGTGTAATAGCCGTATTGGTTTGCGATCGCCACAGTCTCAAATATCTCTTCTTAGGTACGCCAACACATAGATTACACCTTTTGCACGGAGATTTCCTTAGAAAAGACCCAAATACCATGACCAAGAATCATTACACCCCAAATGACGGCAACCCATACCGACCATATCCATAACTTATTGGTGATCGACTGGATAAACCACATGCAGGTACTACAGGCAGAATAGATCGCCAGATGTAGGTAAAAATTAACTCGGCGCTCAAGGCTTTGATACTCTGGATCGTTAGGATCGGGAGGCTTAGATAGTTTAGGCATAGGTGATTCGACTTTAATTTACTCCTATGTTAATTTATGTTGCGTACAAAATAACGCCATTTTCGTAACGCCATTTCTTAATTAAAAAAACTGTACTGGGTTTGTTTTTTAAATTGGTATCAACTTCCTTCTCTTGATTGCAGTTTGCAAGGGAAAGCAAAACTTCTCAAACACACTCTAAATAAACTGAAAATCGAAAAGATGGTTCTGACGGCTACGCAGTCGGAATCATCTCTGGTTTTCGGATTAAGTTGGGCTTTGCGTAAGTCCTAGCGGCAAAAAGAGCAACAGTTGTAAACAGTTGTAAAATATGATTTGGTTAATGATTTGGTTATGATTTGGTATTGTAATTGGTTTGGATGGCGCAAACTGACTTACTTTCTGCGGCTCAAAATATTGGCAAGTGAATAAATATGGTTCAAAATGTTGCAAAAAACAGCTTTATTAGCCTAGAAAATTTGGGTAAATCCTATTTACAACCCAACGGACAGACGATTTCAATTATCGAAAATATTAACTGTCAGTTGCAGGTTGGAGAAATCATTGCCATATTAGGGCCATCAGGCTCAGGTAAATCTACCTTAATGCGAATGATTGCGGGTCTCATTGCTCCCTCTAGCGGCAAGGTTACTTACTATGGTCGCCCCCTGATGGGTTTAAATCCGGGAGTGGCGATCGTCTTCCAAAACTTCGCGCTTTATCCTTGGCTCACCGTTTTAGAGAATGTGGAACTAGGACTCAAAGCCAAAGGAGAACCTAAGGATACTCGCGTACAGAAATCGCTCCGCATGATCGATGTGATTGGCTTAGATGGCTTTGAAAATGCCTATCCCAAAGAGCTATCGGGGGGAATGCGCCAAAGGGTAGGTTTTGCCAGAGCCTTGGCCGTAGAACCAGAGCTACTCTGTATGGATGAGCCATTCTCTGCCCTTGATGTACTCACTGCCGAAAACTTACGCTTTGAACTTCTCGATCTCTGGTTAGAGCGCAGAATTCCCACCCGTTCCATTTTAATCGTTACTCATGGTATCGAAGAAGCAGTTACTCTAGCCGATCGCGTCATTGTTTTAGGACGTAATCCTGGCAGGATTCGTGCCGATTTGCCAATTAAGTTGCCGCATTATCGCGATCGCAAAAGTCCCGAATTTCAAAGTCTGGTCGATCAGATTTACAAAATCCTCACTAATCCCGATTTGCCAGACCTATCCGCCGCACTCCCCACCAATACCGCCACCGCCGAACCGCAACCACCAACCCAACCCAAATACCAATCACTACCCCATGTCCGCATCGGCTCAGTAGCAGGTCTTTTGGAACTACTCGAAGGACGTAAAGAAAAGGATATCTATCGCATCGCTCAAGAACTGCTCCTAGAAGTCGATGATTTACTTCCCATCGTTGATGCTAGTGAATTAATGGAACTCGTACTCATTAAAGAAGGAGACATCCAACTAGCAGCGATCGGCGAAAAGTTTGTCAACAGTAATATTGATGAACGTAAAGCCATCATTCAGACACTCTTACAAAAGAATATTCGCTTAGTACAACAGATTTGCCAACTTCTCCAAGCTAAACGGAATCGGCGCATCTCAGAGGAGCTAGTCCTCGACATTTTAGAAAATCATTTCACCACCAAAGAAGCCCAACGCCAACTCAGAACTGCTATGGACTGGGGGCGCTATGCCGAGTTATTCAGTTATGACGAACCCTCTGGAGAAATCTTCATTGAGGATAGTGCCAATGATACCAGTGAGAATATCTAGAGAGTATAAGAAAATAATATGTTTCAGCCCACCATCGATCCTAAGACTGAATTTCGTTCTAAATGGAGTCTCGCAGATATCTTACTACCACTAGCCATTATTGGTTTAATTTTTGCGGTTGTGCAAACTGCTAGTAAATTTACGGGAACCTACGATAACAGCTATCGTATTAGTCTAGCGCTCAATTTCTTACCTAGCTACGCCTTACAAACCTTGGTCAGAATGTTAGCAGCCTATACTATTTCCCTCATATTTAGCTTGTCATATGCCTACATCGCCTATAGCTCCACCCTATGGGCTAAGGTACTGATTCCTTTGCTTGACATCTTGCAATCAATTCCTGTTTTATCCTTCTTGCCAGCCGTAGTGCTTGCCCTTGTTGGTCTTTTCCCTGGGCAGAGATTAGGCGTAGAGATTGCCTCCATTCTTCTCATCTTCACTGGCATGACTTGGAATATGACCTTCAGCTTTTATCAATCTTTAATCAATATTCCCAAGGAACTGATTGAAGCCAGTCAAGTATATCGACTCAGTGCATGGCAAAGGTTTTGGACAGTGGAATTGCCTTCAGGTGTGGTGGGATTAGTCTGGAACAGTGTCATGTCTGTGGCTGGAGGATGGTTCTTTTTGATGCAGACGGAATCGTTTACTCTATCCAGTCGAGATTTTACGCTGCCTGGTTTGGGTTCTTTTTTACGCGCCGCCGCAGAGGCAGGGGATAATTTCGCGATTATCGTAGGATTACTGGTCTTAATAAGTATCATCACAACTATTGATTATTTGGTGTGGCGACCGATGATCGCTTGGGCAGAAAAATTTAAAAATGAAACCGTGGAAGCAACGCAAATTCCTGAATCGCGAATTTTAGACTTTTTGCGCCGATCGCCTACCATGCGAATTATTAGCGATCGTGTATTTGTGCCACTCTCAGAAGCGATCGATCGCAACTTTAACCATAGTCCAGAAAATGCGACTAAAGCAAAACCCAATTCTCAATGGAAGTCTTGGTTAAATTGGTTATTGATCGGCTCCATCGGATTCATCGCCCTAAGCGGCACTTGGGAAGCCCTCAATTTACTAAAATCCCTTTCCATCCAAGCATGGCAACATGTCCTAGTTGGAGCTTTTTACACATCCATTCGCGTCTTTACAGTTCTCATCATCTCCTTACTAATTACAGTTCCCATTGGTGTCACGATTGGACGCAATCCTAAGTTAGCGCAGATTTTGCAACCAATCGTCCAAATTGCTGCCTCAGTACCCGCCACAGCGCTATTTCCGATTCTCTTACTTTATCTTGCCAATGTGGGCGGAGGCTTAGATATTGGTGCAGTGATTTTGATGACTATGGGAAGTATGTGGTACATTCTCTTTAATGTGATTGCAGGCGCACAGGCAATTCCATCAGAACTCTTTGAAGCGGCAAGGGTATATAAACTGTCAGAATTAGAGAAGTGGCGCACCCTCATCTTACCTGGTATCTTTCCTTACCTAATTACAGGCATTATTACTGCCGTTGGTGGCGCATGGAATGCCAGCATTGCTGGGGAATATATCAAGTTTCAAGGCAAGTTACTCACAGCAACGGGTTTAGGTTCCACGATCACTCAAGCATCCGATGCAGGCAATTTCCCTCTATTACTCGCTTCCACAATTGTTATGTCTCTGTTGGTGGTTCTCACCAATCGCTTTGTGTGGCGACCCCTATATCAGTTGGCTCAACAAAAATATCAGTTAACGGTCTAAATTACTATTAACTAGTAATTTAAAAAATAATTAAAAAATAAATTTAATTTATTTTCTTATTTATTTATATAGCAGCTTTAAAATTCTTTGAAATCTTCATACTGATCATCCTAAAAAAGTTATTCTGAAGTTATATATAAACAAATAACTTCATATAACATTAGGATAACTTTCCTCACAAAAAAAGTAACTTATATATAACTTTTTATAACCATAAATAACTTTCTAAAATTATCTAGATTAATTAGCAGAATCCCTTTAAATTTACTTCAGGCAAGGTTTTCAAGTGAATATCTTAACAAGAAATATTTATCTGGATAACAGTAAATAACTTTTAATTTGTTTACCTATTAATTTTATTTATTTTTTAGCCAAACAATGTCATTTGTTTTAGAAGTTTATATAGTTTATATAGTTTATTTATAAAGTTTAGGATTGACAGAAAATTCACTAAATAATATGGTTGGCAAGTAAGAACACAATTTTTGATCCAAAGTTATCTAGAAATTATCTAGATAACAGCGATCGCTCAAGTTTTACTTGTTGCATAAGCACACACCAAAACTTAGGCGCTGAAATATTTCGCCTTGTTTGGCGGGCTTTGCTTTGTCTTTTTTTTAATATCAGCCTCACTATTTTTGAAACAACGGGACGCACATCATGTTGACTTCTATCTCTCCTGCTTTAACTGAATCCTTCGCTTTGGCTATCACAGAGGCAATTCAGAGTGTGTATGATAGTTTGTCTGCATTTGCGAGTAGTGCGGATTTCTTTGAGCAAAGTGAGTTTGTATTTGGAGAAAGCCTAAATCATGATGTGTTGTCGTCTTTGCAGCAACAGTGGTTGAGTCGTGATTTTTCGGGGTTGCCTGATTTAAAGTTGTTGTCTGCTTCGGATTTACAAGGCGCTAATGCGGCTTTTGCTGGTTCTACTGGGGAGATCTATCTTTCTGAGGGTTTCTTATCTCAATATGTGGGTAGTCCGCAGGTTTTGGCGGCGGTGTTATTGGAGGAGGTTGGGCATTCGGTGGATTGGAAGGTGAATGCTGTGGATACTCCTGGGGATGAGGGGGAGTTGTTTTCGGCGGTGTTGCGTGGAGTGGATTTGAATCCCGCTCAGATACAGCAAATTAAGCAGGAGAATGATTCTCTCAACTTTTTAATAAATAGTCAAACAATTTTAGCTGAACAAAATAATCCAATTCCACCACTATCTGTTGCTCCCTTAGCCAATGGAATCTCAAGCATTTTGTCTAGTCTACAAAACTCTATTGATCAGGGTATATGGGCAACTAACTTACCTTTCATTGGAAATCAGCTATCTAATATTACCCAGGCATCTAAATTTATTGACAATCTAAAAAATGATCTGATACCGAAGATTAGTGGAGCTAACATAAACAATATTTCATCAACTTTTAGAAGTCTAGGTTGGAATTTTACACCCATTTCTATCAGTCAAGACTTGGTAAAATTTGAAGTATCTATAACAAAACCTGTTTCAGTATTTAGCACACCTATTCGTGGTGATATTGGGCTACCTGGTCTTGGGTTTGATATGACTAAAGGTGATGTAAATGTTAATCTTACCCCAACCTTAAATTTTGGCTTTCAAGTTGAAAGGGCGACAGATAACTCTACAATTTTTTCTTTTAATCCTGTTAAAGGGAAAGAAGTTAATCTTGGCATTAACATAACGATTCCTCAAGCAACGATACAAGGAGATCTTGGGGTTTTACAACTTGATATCACAGATAAAAAATCATCTGTTAATTTTGGTGTAGAGATTGATTTTGATGATAAGAACAATAATAAAAATATCGATTTAAATGAACTTACTACACAAATTGATGGAAATGTTAACTTGAACTTAGGATTAAAGACTAGCATTGAAGGTTCAGCATTATTACCATCGATTTCAAGTGATTTTAACTTGGGATGGCAGTTAATAAAAGCTCAATTGAATAATACTGATAAAAATTGGTTTGGCAATACAAAACCAAATGTAGAATTCAAAGATATAAAGTTTAATGCTGGAGAAGTTTTTACCAAATTCGCGACTCCTATACTTACAAATATTCAAAGTGTAACTAGATTTTTATCCCCATGGACTCAAGCTCTTACAACAGAAATTCCAACTTTTAAAGATTTAAAAGAAAAGAATGGAATTGTATTGTGGGATGCGAATGGTGATACAAAAACAAATGCGATCGATCTCATTCAATTCTTTTTAGGAGGAACTCCAACTGCTGATAATGTTATTAAATTTATAAATAACTTGTCAAGTTTCAATAATATAGCAAACAAATATTTGGATTTTATTCAATTAGATTCTGGTGATCCTAACAATTCTGAAGACAATCAACTTGTTATTGATTTAGGCAGTTTTTCTTTGAATGATATAGGTGATTTTGATGTGCAAAACAAAAATGCAAATTTAAAAAACGCTGATTTATCTTCTCTAACACCAGAAGTAACAAATTCTAAATTTGATTTAGAAAAAATTACTGTTGCTCTTGATACAGGTAATCCAGTTGATGGATACGGTATAAATACAGGAGATTTTAAGAAAGAGTGGTCAGATTATCTGGGTAGTTTCAAAAAAATTGATTTTAGATTTCCAATTTTGGAAAAACCCACTTCTATCTTGGGTTTGTTCTTAGGCAAAGACAATGTTGATTTAATAACTTATGACATGCCAGACTTTAATGCTGAGTTTGGTGTTGAAAGATTCTTTCCTTTAGCTGGTCCGATTGGCGCAACTTTGAAGGGAGACATCAAAATTTCTTCTGATTTTTCTTTTGGGTTTGATACTTACGGACTATCTCAAGCTGCTAAGAATAATAATCCTTTAGATGTACTAAAAGGGTTTTACGTTGTAGATAAACAACCTGAGTTGAAAACAGATATAGATATTCGTGCATTTGGAGCGTTAGAAGGTGGCGTAGCAAGAGGTGGTGTTGGTGGAGGAATTTATGCGGATCTAAAACTTGATTTAGTAGATAGTGATGGTGATGGTAAAGTACGAGGATTTGATATTAACCCCGTTGTAGGTGGAACGTTTAGCACAGGTTTAGAATCTTATGCAGAAGTAGGATTTCCCGACAAAAGTTGGGCTGGTGTTCCGCTAGGACAAAGATGGACTTGGGAAAGTCCGAAATACACATTGTTTGAGTTTGACACTAAATTAGTATCACCCCAATTTGCTCCAAAATTGGCAACATTGCTTTCTGACGGAACCCTTAGATTAAATAGTGGATTAAATGCATTAGGTAGGCAAGTATTTAATACAAAAGATGGATATGAAAGCATAAAGATTGAGGGTGTTATCAACACCTTTGCTCCTAAGTCTTTAGTAGCATTTTCTAATGTAGGATTAGCAAGATTACAACCTTTATCTTTGGCAAATTCGACATCAGTATTTAACGGAAGTAGTGTTCAGATATCTGCTTTTGGGTTTACACAGGAGTTTGCGAACTTTAACCGAATTTCCATAAGTGGTGGAAATGGAAATACAGATCTTGATGTAGTAGATACTTTCACTCCTATAGACTATTTAGGAGGAGAAGGTGATGACTCAATTCGCAGTGGAGATGGGGATGACATTTTAATTGGTGGTGCAGGTTGGGATCGAATTTTCGGAGGATTTGGTGCAGATCGAATTAGTGGAGGTAGCGGCGATGATATGCTCTATGGAGGCTATGGAAGCGACATAGTTGATGGAGGAACTGAAAATGACATTATCTATGGTGGAGCAGGTGACGATGTCGTCTATGGAAATTTTGGTAGCGATAGCTTATATGGTGATGAAGGTTCAGATCAAATGGATGGAAATGATGGAGATGATTTGCTGGATGGTGGAGATGGTAATGATGTTCTCAGTGGAGGTCAAGGATCAGATCTTCTTTACGGTCAACAGGGTGCTGATACTATCTCAGGGGATGCAGATAACGACAGAATATCAGGCGGTGACAACAATGACCTAATTTCTGGTGGTAATGGCGATGACACCATTGCGGGTGATACAGGAGATGACATCATTAGTGGTGGTAACGATAACGACCTAATCTCTGGTGGTGACGACAACGACACCATTACGGGTGATGAAGGTGATGACAATATCTTTGGTGATAACGGCGCTGACAACATTCAAGGCAACACAGGCAACGACACCATCAGTGGCGGCAACGACAACGACTTAATCTCTGGTGGAGACGACAACGACATCATTACTGGCGATGCTGGTGATGACACCATCTTTGGTGATAACGGTGCTGACTTCATCCAAGGTAACGATGGCAATGACACCATTAGCGGTGGTAACGACAACGATCGCATTGAGGGCAATCAAGGCAACGACCAAATCAACGGCGATGCTGGTGACGACCTGATCGCAGGTAACGATGGCAGCGATCGCATCTTCGGCGGCAGTGGCAACGACACCATCACAGGCGACGCAGGCAACGACCTGATCAACGGTAATGACGGCAACGACCTGATCAATGGTAACGATGGCGATGACACCATTTTTGGTGATGCAGGCAGCGACAATATCTACGGCGACGCAGGCAACGACAACATCAGTGGCGGCAACGACAACGACTCCATCTTCGGTGGTAATGGCAACGACAACATCCAAGGAGACGCAGGCGATGACACCATCTTTGGCAGTGATGGCAACGACAGCATCCAAGGCAACGATGGCAACGACACCATCTTTGGTGAAAATGGGCAAGACCTCATCACAGGTAACAACGGTGACGACACCATCTTTGGCGGCAACGACAAAGACAATATCTTTGGTGATGACGGCAACGACACCATTAAAGGCGATAACGGCGATGACAACATTTACGGAGGCAATGGCAACGACAATATCCAAGGCAATGATGGCAACGACAAACTCTATGGCGATGCTGGCAATGACCTCATGGAAGGCAACAACGGTGATGATTTCCTCGCAGGTGGTGCAGACAACGACACCATGAAAGGTGGTGACGGTGCGGACTTCCTCAACGGTCAGGCAGGTAACGATACCCTCTATGGTGACGCAGGTAACGACATCCTCTATGGCGAAGATGGCGATGACAAACTCTATGGCGGTGACGGTGATGACTACATGGTCGGTGGTTATGGTGGCGATCTACTAGATGGCGGTTCTGGTCTAGATATGATTTCTTACTACACCTCCCAAGAAGGAGTTACCGTTCAGCTTAGTTCTGGTCACAACAAAGGAGGCGAAGCCCAAGGCGATAAAGTCACTAACGTTGAAAACCTAGAAGGTTCTTTCCATGATGATTGGCTAATTGGTGACAACGACAATAATGTGATTATTGGACTGTCGGGTAACGACAAATTGGAAGGTAAAGTCGGCGCTGATTCTCTCTATGGTGGCACAGGCGATGACTTCCTTGATGGCGGCGAAGGGAATGACATTCTGCTCGGTGGCGATAGTAACGATAACCTTGATGGCAGTTCGGGGGATGATATCATCGGCGGCGGCGCAGGTGATGATGTTGTCTTCGGTGGGCGATCGGGTGATGACATCCTCTCTGGTGGCGATGGTAATGACACCATTGATGGCAGCTCGGGCGATGACCTCATTTTTGGCGGCAATGGTAACGATATTATCGATGCAGGTTCCCATAATGACCTCGTAAATGGTGGTGATGGTGATGACCTCATTTATGGCGGTTCAGGTGATGACGTACTCCTTGGAGGTGCTGGTAACGACACCATCTACGCCGATACTGGCAACGATATATTAGTTGGCGGTTTGGGTGACGATATCCTGTATGGCAGTAAGAACAATGGTCAGCGATCGACCACCTTTGGTCTTGCCCTCAACAATGGAACTGACACTATTTTCAACTTCCAAACCGATAAAGATATCATCGGTCTATTGGGAGGACTCACTGCCAACCAAATCACTTTGATAAAATCGGCTCAAGACACAATTCTCAATGCCCAAGGTCAAACCCTAGCCATCCTCAAGGGAGTTCAATTTGCGGGTAAACAAACGCCCACCTTCGCATTGCTTAACGCATTGCCCACTGCTCTAGAGATTGATCCTGTCTTAGCACTCAAAGAACCAACTCCCCCCCCTGCGCTCAGTGGTAGTGCTATTTTCCCAGGTGTTGACTATCAAATCCCTAACCCCACTATGCCTGCGATCGAGATTCCCCTTGATTATGGATCGGGTGTTAATGACAGTGGTAATACTGGCAGCCCTAGCAGCAATGATTTACTGGGGGGCTTTGGTCAAGATCTGTTAGTGGGTAGTCCGATCAGTTTGGAAGACCTCACTGGATCTTCCACCGATCGCTTACCACCTCAATACAATCCCTCTAGCGTTTTTAATGAAACCAATGTTCCTTCAGGGAATCTCGGAAATACAAGTAATCAGAACAATGGAGGTGGTAATTTGAATACTAACCCAGATGCATCTTTCAATGGAAATGGAAATAGCGGTAATGACTTGGGCATGAATGGAGGCACAAATAATGGTCAAGGTGGATCTAATGCTAGTGACAATGCGATCGCGAGGTTGAATGAAATCTTTGGGAGCGAAACCGCTCAATTGGGTTTACCCAATCTATCCTTTGGCAATCTATTTGGCAGTGGGATCTAGTTTAGATTAAAAAATGCCCCTTCTCCCCGTTGGAGAGAAGGGGCATTTTTGAGTTCTCTCTCCTTCCTATTTGGGGAGAGGGTTGCGGACTATACCAAACTGACGTTAGTTACTGATGTTACGTGGAACTCAGAGTATGAATCTCCTGCTGCTAGCAAAGCAGGGCAACCACGGAGGGATTGCCCCTACCTGAATAATTTAAATTTGGCGTAGGGGCTGTGCCCCCGTGCCAGCCCCAATCATCCAACAT
>JANRII010000045.1:0-3514 GCA_033765135.1 Pseudanabaenaceae cyanobacterium bins.39 | reverse complement strand
ATCCAGTGGCGCTCACAAGGACGATCGCGCTACTTAGCCCTAATACTACACCAGATTCTTGGGCTGGCACGATCGCTGTAACCCAACCTAAGGCTGTCATAGCAGGGGATAATCGCCCTTTAATCTGAGGTGGAGTTAGGTAGTGAGAGGAAGATGGGTGTCGGGTTTCCGCTCGCGCTGCAACCTAACCTACGGCTGCCATAGCAGGGGATAATCGCCCTTTAATCTGAAGTGGATTTAGGTGGTGAGAGGAAGGGTTGGGTGTTGGGTTTCCGATCTCGCTGCAACCTAACCTGCGAGGGCGGCGATCGCACTTAATTTGCATAAGGGAAGCCAGAATCTCCAATTCCTCCATGAACCCAACCCATTCTTTTGAAGTCCTCCCAGAGAAACTTATATGCTAAATCCGTAACAGGATTAACACCCAACCAAAATTTAGTGAGTGGCGAAACCTTTGATGTCTCTACTCTGAAATGCATCCACCATTGGGGCCGCAATTCCATCCATTTCCTCGCAGTAGAGTGAATATCACTAGAACATTCTCCAGAGTACGGGTGCTTACTAAGGTTAAACTCTAGTTCATTCTGGCTACCCTTTGGTAAAGGTTCCCAATATCGAGTAATACAAATCTCATCCGAATTGTTGGGCAACGCCAGGATAGCTATCAACTTTGCTGGAAGAATTGACACAAGTTTCAGGTTGGGTATTAGGGGAGTAAGACTATCAACCAAAGCTAAATATCCCTCAAATGCTTCAAGATAGACATCGCTAGCATATGCAAGTAAATCTTCAACAGAATGCGTCCGATTATTTCTAAAAGATTGAAACGAGTCTGGTAAATGTAGCCACTTTAAACCTCTAGAATTGGCAAAATTGATTTCAACCAAAAGTTGATCAAAGCAATGACGCATCATATATGAGCATTGGATTTCCTCAATTCCTGATAAGCGATTCGTGAGTGCCTCCAAAGAGATTGGACTTAGATCTTGGTGGTCACGCTCAAGAATCTTGGATGCTACGTGCCATGATGCCTCTAATGACAGTAATCCCTGTTTTACTGGAACAGATCTTGGCTTTAGTAACAAGTCAATGGCTTGTTCAAGAGTCCATTGCCACACCCAGGAAGTTAATAAATATGGAGGAAAACCACAAATACTCTTCCAGCCCATTGAACTCAAATCATCGCTACTCACGTCGATTGGAAGTTCAACTGAATCAGGCAGTTTAGGATCACCAACATGCCAAGCCACCTCTATCCAAGCTGTCATTCTTGATCTGCTCATTGAGTTTTCTTCTTCTAACTGCCTCTTACCAATTCTTACTCCAATTGTTGGAAGCCGATCATTTTCGAGGTGAGGCGCTACAGATGAAGCTAAAAACTTAAAACCTTTTATCCAGGCTTGAATTGCGGTTCTGATTTGTTTTGCCAATTCAAGAGAGCTTTGGGGTGGCGCTTCCATTGAACGACCTTGAAAAACTAAAGCTTCGCTAACAATATTAGCTCCAGAAATTGGATCATTTTCAACGATGGGAATTAAGATCTCAGAAACACGCTTCAAAGGAAAAGTAGCCACTACAATTGCTAGAGGAGCTTGCCAAAGTTCAAGTCTTTGTTTATTACTCGTGAAGAAAGATGGATCGAGCTGATTTTTAAGAAGATATTGAGACGCAAACCACTGAGTTAACATAGGAATAGGAAACTGTAATCTATCATCAGTTTCAGTAACCAGATTAGAATCCAAAAGCTGCTGCCGTTCAGTCCAAGAGGTAATCTCATTAGACAAAACTGGACTTCCACCCTTATCCAAACAATTAGCAGCTAGCTGTTCTAGCAGTTGACTAACTCTTACAATATTTCCCCTAAAAGGGCGCAAAGAACGATCTACTAAACTAGCTATAAGTTGTTGTTTGAACTGAAGCCTCCAGGCTCCCTTCTCTTTTATATAGGTGCCTAGTAAAATTGCATAGAGGGGTCTTAGGATGGCATCCTGTAAAGTTTCCGGCAGAATTTTAATTGAAAAATTTGGTAAGTTTGTCAACCGTCTAACTAGACCCTCAGCTTCACCTTCTGAAAGTAAAGGTAAGTTGATAGATTCCTCAGCGCTGTTAAGTTCTAAGGTAGGCTTGCTTATGAGTAAGATGGTAGACTGTTCCCATAAACCAACTAAAATTCTAGCCTCATTAATCAACTCAATTGATTCGGTTATTCCGATTAAATCTATGCTATCAACGATGATTACAGTTCTATCATCATCAGGATTGCAAATGCCTTGTAGACTTTCTCTAACAAAATCCTCTAGTCCTTTTCCTTGTAATCGTGAAGCTTCTAAAAATAAAGGTGTCTGTTTCAGATGATTTCTTTGCTCAGCATAGATCAAAGATTGAAGGCAGCGATCCCCGACCAAGGATTTCCCTATTCCCATTTCCCCGATCAAAATAACTAATTGACCAGGAGATAAAATCAAATTAGATGGAGGAGAACCAATGGAAGAATCATCAGCAAGATTTACTGCTTCATCTCTGGCAACCCCTATGCTTTGCCACCTAGAAATACAACGCTCTCTTGATCTTCGCAAAGCTATATGTAGCCATGATTGACGATCTACTGAGTTATGAGAAAAGTAGGGAGCACCAAAAAGTTCAGTTCTTTGTTCCGTAGTTAAATTACGGGCTATTTCCCAAAGCTGGTCATTACTTAAAGATTCAATGGTAATGTTTGGATATTGTTCTCGCTTGCTCTTTAAAGCACTGGGAAGATCTGGAGGCAATCCGCGCTTAACGTTATAAACAAAAATCCATTTTTGTATTTCATCTGCCCAATTTTGAATAGCTCCATCAAGATCTTCGTCAATCTTCTTTATGAGATCTGCTTGCTTCAGTTCGTCTGGTGAGTAGACTTGGTAGAGTGTAGAGCCAGCCTGGAAAAGTCCGTCACATTTGCGATCGCCGATATTCCCGTAAGGGCGAATTCTCATAAAACCTGGCTGTGAACGCACCATGATGTCTTCAAATAATCGTTGAAATTCATCCCCTGAAGCTTTTAACCTTCGGTTCTCAAATTCCAGCCATTGGTGATGAATAACAGGATCAACTGGTGGATTAGATGCCTGGTACATGCTTTTCAATGAAATATATCTTCGCCGTGACCGATAGCACGAAAGTTTATGAAGACAAATATAACGGATCTTTCCCTGAAGTGCCTTCTAGTTACATCTTTGTCGATAGGTATAAATATACACAAAATATAAAGATGCTGGATAGCTCGTTGTAAGTTGGGTTGACGCGATCGCCATAACCCAACACCCATTCTAAACCATGCTGAGTGAGTGGGGTGTCAATAATGACACTAGTTGATAGCATCAATTAGACCATTGATGCCGATGACGGGGACGATCGCTATCCCCAGCCGAGCTGCCACTTCTTCCACGGTCATGTCGTCTAGAAATCGGGCATCGTCATGTTTCAGCATCACCGAGGGCAGGAGAATACCATCGCCCAATGCCTTGCCCGATAG
>JANRII010000044.1:0-86328 GCA_033765135.1 Pseudanabaenaceae cyanobacterium bins.39 | reverse complement strand
TTTGGCGATGCGGAACATTTCTAAAAAATGGACTATGCCTATTCGCGATTGGAAACCTGCTCTTAATCGCTTTGCCATCCTCTTCGAGGATCGCCTCCATTTCTAGCTTCTACACTTTACACATTTTATTTGACAGTCTCCAATCCTATGAAAAGCCAAATCAACAAGCTTTTAGTTTTGCGATCGCTTATATCCTCAAACAATTTCTATAGAATATAAATAAGTGAAAGCTTCACTTCTTGCCTCTTTCACTTATTTATATTCACCCAAAATCAATATGATCTAAATTTGCTTAATGGGTAGGCGTAGTGAGTCTTCGCTAGGCCACAAAAAAATTTGGTTCCTTATTAAAAGAAGACAAACTAAATTAACTCTGACTATAGGGATGATGTAACGTTATTCCTGTAAATTGATCAAAAGCGTATAGTTTCTGAAGATCAAAACGCCAAAAGCTACGATCGCCAATTTGCCAGTGACGCTCTAGGCTGATATCTGCCGATACTCTTGCCCTCACCTCCAGACCGCCAACCTTTAACAAAATAATTGTTTCTGAACCCAGTGCCTCCACTAATTCCACAATCCCTACAAAATGGGCATGGTCAGCGATCACTGGTTGCAAATCTTCTGGTCGAATACCCAGCGTGATTTGACGATCTGTCCCCACTGCACCGATGGATGCGTTGCCAATGGCGATCGGTTGGGTTAGGCAATGATCGATGAGGTTGCCCTGATGATCGATCTGCATGGGTAAAAAGTTCATCGGTGGCGCACCCATAAAACCTGCCACAAACTGATTTGCAGGTCGCCGATAAATATTTAAAGGGGTATCGACCTGCTGTACCTTACCCTGATTCAGCACCGTGATCCGATCGCCCATGGTCATTGCTTCAATTTGGTCGTGGGTGACATAGACCGTTGTTACTTGCAAATGCTTTTGTAACTGCACAATTTGCGATCGCGTATCACTGCGTAACTGAGCATCCAAATTAGACAATGGCTCATCCATCAAAAATACCTGCGGATTACGCGCGATCGCTCTGCCCAAGGCCACCCGTTGTTTTTGCCCCCCCGATAGCTCCTTGGGTTTGCGATGGAGCAGATGCTCAATTTGCAAAGACTGTGCCACCTGACGCACTCGCTGATCGATCACTTCCCTGTGCGAAGCCTGCATCGCTTGCCACCATCCAAACTGCCGCGATCGCTGTTTCCTTAGACCAAAGGCAATATTGTTATATACCGTCATATGCGGATAGAGGGCATAGCTTTGGAAAACCATAGCCATATCACGCGCCTTTGGTGGTAAATGATTGACTTGGCGATCGCCCAAATAAATCGCGCCATCACTAATTTCTTCTAAACCAGCCATTAACCGTAACAGCGTACTTTTGCCGCAACCAGAGGGGCCCACCAACACCATAAATTCGCGATCGTATATTTCTAGATCGATATTATGGAGTACCGTATTCCCGTTAAAGCTTTTTGTCACACCACACAACCGCACGGGAGCCATCGTTACACATACCCAAAAAAATACATCTCAAATATATTAACGTCAGTTCGATAAAAGCTTAAATCTTATCTGCGAATGGATTCGATCCTTGCCGATAGTCCCTTCGCTGCCAAGTTGCTCACCTGTGCTTCAGCAATGCGCCGATCGCTATAGGCTCCTATCTGCACCACCAAATAGCCATTTAACCTTGAGGGAAAAGCACTAGGCACAACTCGTTTGACCTGAGCCACAGTATTTTCGGAAGCCACAGGAACCACCACTCGATAGCGCGGAGGCTCTTGGGGAGTCATACTTATATTGCCGAGGGGCGCAATCACAATGGGCTGATTTACAGGCTCACCACTGGGCGGCACTGATCTAACGGGACGCAAATTAGCAGTGATTTCCATATTGCTAGGAATTGGTGAATCTGTCCGTCTAGGCGTAATTCTAATAATGACGGAATTAACTGGTTCATACCAAAAGGAATCACTAGAAGGCGTGATCGGCTGTTGGGTTAAACTAGCTAGGCGATCGCCACTCCTAGCAGTCATCAGATCCGCATTACTGTTTACCTGCAAATTGCTAAAGCTCTTATTCAAACTCTGGGCGATCGCAGGATTGCGAATAGAATTGTTCGTAGTTACCGCATTATTTGCCGTCATAGCAAACAGATTAGACGGAGGACGCACATTAGAAAGTTGGAGATTGCCCTTCACCCTTTGAGCATTCAAAAAATTACCCACCAACGCCACCGCATTGCGGGTGACATTTTGCAGATCCAACTTGCCATTACCCTGCAAAGTATTTAGCCCCTCATCACCAACCTTACCGAAATCAGGGCTGGCGGCATCCAAAATTGTGATGCCATAATCACGATTATTCATAATGGCATTACCACGCAATAGGGGTTTGGCATTGCCCTGAATGAGCATCCCATTTTGATTTTGGGTAAAGGTATTTTCCATCACTTGGGGCGATGCATCTTGGCGAATACTCATACCATAGGTGGTCTGCTGAAATAGGTTGCCCCTTATCTCTGGACTCGCTTCACCCTCGATCGCCAATCCACTCGTACCATTGCGAAAAAATTGATTAGCCGTAATTAATGCCCGTGATTTCCCCGTAATCAGTCCCCCATCCTGTTGATTGTCGATCAATGTGTTATTGACGATCGCAGGACTGACATTCTCTAGCCATAGTCCATAGCCCTTAGCATAGGGGTTAGTCACCGTCACACCCCGCAATTCTGAGTTATCGGCAAAGGCGATCGTCACATTTTGCGGCAATGCTGTGGTGAGAGTCCGTAAAGCTCCACCACCAAGGATCACAATATCTCGCCCCTTATTGCTCTCATCGCCGCGTACCGTCACATCTTTGGGCAATCTCAGGGGAAACTGTTCCCCCGTATCCTTGCTGTAGGTTCCATTGGCAAGTTGGATAATCGTTGTCTGACCCGTTTTCACTCGCCCCAAGGCATAGGTAATCGTTTTCAAAGGAGTCACCCGATCGCCATGATCAGGGCGATCGCTCCCTGTACGAGGATTAACATACAAAATCGTCTGCTCCAATTGCTGCGCCCCTTGATTAGCAATGGAAATAGCATTTGCCTGCACCAGTTCCGAAGCGAAAGCTGACGGGATGGCCTCAATTCGATAACCTAACCGATCAGATTGAGCAGCAATAGATAGATGGGGTAAAGTCATTACCCAAAATGGCACACTCACCGCCCATAGGCTCCTATTTGGCAAATGGATACGATTTGACAAAATCTGCTGCAAAACGCGCTCCCAATTTAGTCTGCCAATACTTTGTCTCATATAACCTATGTTTATTTAGTTGTTTATTTTGTCTATCAAGATTCTGCAAAATTGCTGCTGTTATTGCGTTAGGCTAAATCCTAAAACAGATCGAGGGGAAAGTGACCATGTGTACCGCTATAGCCATCACTAAAGTCAGTATGAAACGATATTAATACCCCACGATGCACACCTTGGTAACTGTCGGTATGGTAACGCCGACTGCGAGGATTATATTTTAGGTAAATACCATTAGCGATCGCAGGTAGATCGCTAGGGGGCAAGGCATAACCTAAGTGTGTCGCATAGTTTTGTAGAGCCGCCATTGCATCATCCGTATGATCAGCACAGATACCAAAAATATGATAGTCAGCCTGTTTAGTTAGATAATCAATGCTATTGATTATTTGCGATCGTCTATCTGGGGTGGCACTTTCAGGATCTAAATCACTGAGTTCCCAGAGAAGCCGTTCTGCTTCGGCGATCGTTAATTCCTGAGCCATGATCTTATGGTTGGACATACTTTCTGCACATGCTTTTAAGAGAGCTTTTGCTGCAACAAGGCAACATTACTAGCATCTAGCACAATTTGCACCTCTAGCTTTTGCTGCTCATCTCGCCACAATATAACCGCATCGCCGTTCGGCTGTTTGATTGCACCAAATTGCGGGTAATTGAGTTGGATTTTTTGATACACAACCTTGGGAGAAGTGATCTTGAGTTGATACTGATTGCCCGACGATGGCAAAACATCTAGGGTCTGAGTATTCAGATCTAGCCTCATGTATCCCACGGTAATATTGCGCTCGTCAGGACTATTGGGCTTGTACCAATACAGGGTAATACCGCGCAGAGATGGATTTAATAGTGTAAAAGTTTCATCAAGGGCTTGTTTGCTCCAGTCGATCGCATTACTAACCGTCCCCTCTAAGGAGCGTTGTTGCCAAAGCACGTTTTGATCGGCAAGGGATGTCCACCATTGACCGATTCTAGCCAAATTTAATTCAGCATCTGGATCATTACTGCCAAGAGTCCAAGTAATTACTGATTCCATAATTAAAGCAACTTGAGATTTATTCTCTAGATTACAGGGCTTTCACAATTATTTAGTAATTTGCTATTACTGCCAAGGTGTTTTTGCACTCAATTGCGGAGTCGCTGAATTTGCCGATCGCTCTGTTGCGCCCACTGGGTATTGTTTTGTTTATTAAAATATACCTGCGCCTGAATGAAAGATTGAATGGCTTCTTGCTTTAAGCCCGATCGCGACTGCGCCACCCCCAACGTATAAAAGGCTTCAGCATAGTCTGGTCGCAGGGCTATGGCTTGTTTGATTTGGGCGATCGCTGGCTCCATTTGTCCTTGCAAAAGCAGAGCTGCCCCCAGATTGTAACGCGCCTCAGCATAGGCTGGGTTAATCTGCAAAGCCCTCGTGTAATAGGCGATCGCTTGGGGAATATTGCCTTGAGCTTGGCGCAATAGACCAATGTTGTAAACAGTTTCAGAAGCTTGAGGATTAAGACTTAGGGCTTGATTGAAATAGGCGATCGCTTGGTTAAGATCCTTCTTTTCCTTAAAGGCAAGCCCCAAATTGTAATAGGCCACAGCCAACTTCGGATCAATCCGAATCGCCCTCTGCAAACTAGGAATAGCCTGTTGCAAATTGCCTGACTGTAATTGCGCGGCTCCTAGATTACTGAAAGCGATCGCAAATTGCGGATCAAGACGTGTAGCCCTCTGAAATGCATGGATGGCTTCCTTAAGCTTACCGCCTTGAGCATAGGCAAGACCCAAATTATAATGAGCAGCCGTTAGTTCGGGATTTTTTTGGATCGCGGCTCGAAAAATAACTACCGCACCTTCTAAATTTCCTAGCCTGATATAGGCATTGCCGCGTTCTAGGAGTTGCTCCGCCGTTTCATGACTAGGAACAACAATATTTTGCTGCACCTGTACTTTTTGAGGAGGTAGTTGGCGCAGTTGAGCAGTAGCGATCGCAGGATATGTTAATACCATCACCGCAGCCACCGCCGATATAGAGGGAAAAAACTGCCGAACAAACTTCATGGGAAATTGATCCAATATCTTTTTCGTAGATTTTTGCGTTGACTGGCAAAACGCCATCACTGGAAAGTTGACATGAGACACATTGCAAAGCGCTGTGCAAAGCACTGTAAAATCGAAATACCGTCTAATCAGCACCACATCTTCTCAAGCTAACGAACCTCAAAATACCCCGTAACCATGATTCTTGTTATTGATAACTACGATAGCTTCACCTACAACCTTGTCCAATATCTAGGAGAACTCTTACCAGAATTTCCTCATTTAGGAGAAATCATTGTCAAACGCAATGATGAAATTACAATTGCACAGGTTAAGCAGCTTAATCCTGCTGGTGTAGTTATTTCTCCCGGTCCTGGACGACCTGAAGAGGCTGGCGTTTCCCTAGATATTATTCGAGAGATGGGTGCGGATGTGCCAATTTTGGGAGTCTGCCTCGGACATCAGAGTATGGGATTAATTTACGGAGGTAAGGTTGTCTCTGCCCCCTATCTCATGCATGGAAAAACATCCCAAATCTATCATACTGGCGTAGGAATTTTGGCAGGTTTGGCTAATCCTTTTACTGCCACACGTTATCACAGTCTTGTCATTGATCGCCATCATTGTCCTGATGTTTTAGAAATCACCGCATGGACTGAGGATGACATCATCATGGGCGTAAGACACAAGCAATATCCCCATGTTCAAGGAGTGCAGTTTCATCCTGAGAGTATCTTGACCGATGTGGGCAAACCGATGCTCAGGAATTTCCTAAAAGGTTTAGTGGCATAGGCGATCGCTGCTAGACTAGCATAAGAAAAATTTAACGATTAGCAATAAGTATTGAATCGATGCCTCAAGACACTGTTGAGAATGTTGCGACCTCTGCACTAAATATCACTACAGAAGAAGCTCTAACCGTCTATGAAGATATGGTACTGGGGCGCACTTTCGAGGACAAGTGCGCTGAGATGTACTATCGTGGTCGCATGTTTGGATTTGTGCATTTGTACAATGGTCAGGAAGCCGTAGCTTCTGGAGTGATCAAGGCAATGCGTCCCGATGATTATGTATGTAGTACCTATCGCGATCACGTCCATGCCCTGAGTGCAGGCGTGACCGCTAATGAGGTCATGGCGGAATTATTTGGCAAAGAAACAGGATGCAGTAAGGGTCGTGGCGGCTCCATGCATATCTTTTCAGCCAAGCATAACTTTTTAGGTGGCTATGCCTTCGTGGCTGAGGGCATTCCCGTTGCTTCTGGCGCAGCATTTCAATCTAAATACCGCCGAGAAGTGATGGGTGATCCTAATGCCGATCAAGTAACTGCCTGTTTCTTTGGCGATGGCGCTAGTAACAATGGTCAGTTTTATGAAACCTTAAACATGGCGGCGCTATGGAAGCTACCCATTATTTTTGTGATTGAAAATAATGATTGGGCGATCGGCATGAAGCATGAACGGGCTACCTCCGATGTTCGCATTCACAAAAAAGCCATAGCCTTTGGGATGCCCGGCTATGAGGTGGATGGTATGGATGTTTTGGCGGTACGCGATCGCGCTCAAGAAGCCATCCGCCGCGCCCGCGCAGGGGAAGGGCCAACGGTTTTAGAATGTATGACCTATCGCTTTAGAGGACATTCTTTGGCTGATCCTGACGAGTTACGCAGCAAGGAAGATAAGGATAAGTGGTTTGGTCGTGATCCGATTAAAATCTTTGCCAGTAAGATCATTGAGCATGGCTTAGTTGATGAAGCCCAGTTGAAAGCCATTGATAAAAAGATCCGCGATGTGGTCGAAGAATGCGTGCGTTTTGCCGAAAGTTCTCCCGAACCTGTGGCGGAGGATCTATACCGTTATCAGTTTGCTGAGGATGAGTAAGCAATGAATGCTTTAGAATTCTTTCAAAAGAGTGCAGGTAATTGGCGATCGCAACGCACCACCCACCATCTTGCTTTCCGCCGTGCGGAGAAGGGTGGCTCTGAGATCTACGTTAATCCTCTGCCCTCTGACGATCCCAAGGTAGCCGAAATTTGCCAGATGCATGAAATTGATGCTCAAATGGCGATCGGTGGAGCCTATGTTAAATGGGAAGGCACAATGGCTTGGGACAAGGAAGATGATGAAAATCATTCTGGCGAAACCGTATTTGCTCTTGTGCCTGATGATGCGTCAGGACGTAAGGGCAAGTTATTACGGGAGCGTGGTTATGCTGAAGTTGTGCCTGTAGTGGGTCAGTATGAAATCGATGACGAGGGAGCTTTGGTATTGATTACGGAATATCCCTCCATGAGTTCCTATGAGCGTTTCTGGTTTCCTGCTCCCAATGTGCGGATGCGGGCGAGTACTGTCAAACGGTTTGGTGGATTTAGTACCGCCACCTTCTGCACCGAGGAACGCGATGCTGATGCGTCACCATCTCCAACATCCTCAAAGCAGTTGGCGATCGCTTCGGTATTTGGTTGGTAATCATAAAAACTAAGAGACTGTTTGAGAAGTGTGGGCATTCGCTAAAAATACTGATTGATCCCCCCCTCTCCCCCCCCTTACGAAAGGGGGGAAAAGATTAAAAAAGTCCCCCTTCTTAAGGGGGATTTAGGGGGATCAAAACTTCTCAAACACGCTCCAAAACAATGGCTATGCCATTGTTTTAGTTTTTATGATTTATTTTCTAGTTCCGCAATTCTTTGCTCTAGTTTCCGCACTGTGCGTAATAGATCAGGCAATTGACGTTCAGCAATTACAATTCTTTTCCAATCCTTTTCAGGTACGACAGGATAACCCATGAGAGTCATCCCTGCGGGAACATCGCTCGGAATGCCTGACTTTGCGCCAATAATTGCGCCATCACCAATATGAATATGGTTGGCAGCACCAACTTGTCCCGCCATCACCACATGATGTCCAAGGCTAACGCCGCCTGCTAGTCCCACCTGTGAAGCAAGGACAGAGTGCGCTCCCACTTCTACACCGTGACCAATTTGCACGAAGTTATCGAGCTTAGCTCCCTGTCGAATTGTGGTTACACCCACAGCAGGACGATCAATCGCGCAGGAACAGCCAATCTCCACATTTTTTTCAATCACCACATGACCAATTTGCGGCACTTTGTACCATGTGCCATCGGGGGCTAACTCAAAGCCAAAGCCATCACCACCAATGACGGTATTGGGATGGATAATGCAGTTGTCTCCTATTTCGGTGCGATCGCGAATTACGCAACCTGCATGAATAGTGACATTGTTGCCGATGATCACATCGTTATAAATAGTGACATGGGGATAAATGGTGGTGCGATCGCCGATCTGCACCCGATCGCTAATGACCACATAGGGAGCGATCACTGTATTCTCGCCTAGTTGCGCATCTGCACCAATAATTGCGGTGGCATCAATACCAACGGGAGCAATTGCAGGGCGATCGAACTTTTCTAAGACCTTGGCAAACAGAATTCGCGGATGGGCAGTCCGAATACAGGGTAAAGGCGAGGGTGTTTTGAGATCAAGAATTACCGCACTAGCTTGAGTATCCTTGAGTCGGGGTGCAAATTTAGCAGAAGAAACAAAGGTGATTTCCCCGCCACGGGCTTTGTCAATTGCCGCCACTCCCATAATGAGTGGATCATCTCCATTGGATTCAAAATGGCAGTCGGGAAGGACAGCAGCAAATTCTGCCGCTAGTTCTGAGAGCTTAAATGCAGTCGCTGAAGTCATATTTGTGGTTAGGTCTGGCTAGAGCAATTCTAATAGTACTCTGAAATTGGCTTGGGTAATCGCACCTCTGAGGGGATTGTTGCCATGCTTCGCACCGCAACTCGTATTCTGGTTTTGTGTCCTAACAAGCATGGCAGTAGCTATACAATAGAAGTCGTAATCCTAGTTTGAAAACATTAAAGAATATGTCTTGGAATCGCCGTAAACTTCTCTCTTGGTTCGGATTAGGATGGGTAGCGAGTTTGTTACCATCGTCTTTGGTGGGTTGTGCTGAGGCAAATACTCCTGAGGCTGCAAAAACAACGGCAGCAACAGCCGCCGCACCTGTTGATAAGGTGGCATCTGCACCCAAGGGTGAATTTAAATCCGTGGGCAAGGTCTCTCAGTTAGATAAAGATGGGCAGATTGTGTCAGGCAAAATTGCAGTGGTACGCGATCCTCAAAATGCAAGTAAGCTTTTGGCTGTGGACATTACCTGCACCCATAAAGGATGTGATGTGCAATGGAAAAAGGACAAAAAGCAATTTGTTTGTCCTTGTCATGATGCTGAGTTTGCCCCTAATGGAACAGTCAAGGAGGGGCCTGCCGACAAGCCTCTAAAGAGCTTTGTTGCCAAAATTGAGAAGGATGAAGTTTTGGTAGCTGTTTAGTAGGGTAATTCTTTTGTCGTGGAGATCGCCAGTATCGTTTGTGCTTTGTTAATAAAACTGATTATTCACTTTTTGATGCGGTTGCCCTGCCGATTTTTGTCCTGTACCTATACCAAATTAAGAAATGGCTACGCCATTTCTTAATTAAAAAAACCTCACTGGGTTTAGTTTTTAATTTAAGAGTGTGCTTGAGAAGCTTTGATCCCCCTAAATCTTCCTTAAAAAGGGGGTCTTTTTTAATCTTTTCCCTTTCATAAGTGGGGGGATTGTCCAGTATTTTTAACCTATGCTTACACTTCTCAAACAGGCTATAAAAAAGTGTTACCCCACTTTTTTAAATTGGTATTACATTCAACTAATAAATTTGCTATAATTAGAAATTGTGATTAATCCAAGAGTTTAGATCTTGATAGAGCGCTATACATTACCCGAAATGGGTCGGTTGTGGACTGATCGGCATAAATATCAAACTTGGTTGCAAGTTGAGATTGCCGTATGTGAAGCACAGGCAGAATTAGGATATATCCCTGCTGAAGCTGTTGAAGAAATTAAAGCAAAAGCAAATTTTGATGCCGATCGCGTCAACGAGATCGAGCTAACGGTCAAACACGACATGATCGCGTTTTTGACTAATGTAAATGAATATGTTGGCGATGCTGGGCGCTATATTCACCTTGGTCTAACTAGTTCTGATGTATTGGATACGGCTCTAGCTGTGCAATTAGTCAACAGTTTAGAGATTATCCAAGCCCAGTTAGAAGAAGCAATTCAAGCGATTCGCTACCAAGCCCAACAACATCGTTACACGATCATGGCAGGACGGACGCACGGTATCCATGCCGAGCCGATTACTTTTGGGTTTAAGTTGGCGGGCTGGTTAGCGGAGATGTTGCGTCATCGCGATCGCCTGTTAGCTTTAAGCAAAAATATTGCAGTGGGCAAAATTTCGGGCGCAGTGGGAACCTATGCCAATGTCGATCCCCGCATTGAAGCGATCGCCTGCCAAAAGCTAGGACTACAGCCAGACTGCGCCTCCACACAGGTAATTTCGCGCGATCGCCATGCGGAATTCTCCCAAGTATTAGCCCTAATCGGTGCATCAATCGAGCGCTTTGCGGTGGAAATTCGTAACCTTCAGCGTACCGATGTCCTCGAAGTCGAAGAACATTTTACCAAGGGGCAAAAAGGCTCATCGGCAATGCCCCACAAGCGTAATCCGATCCGTTCGGAACGCTTAACAGGGATGGCGCGGTTGTTGCGCGGCTATGCAACTACAGCTCTAGAAAACGTTGCTCTCTGGCATGAGCGCGATATTTCCCACAGTGCTGCCGAACGAGTGCTGCTACCCGATAGCTGCATCCTCACCCACTTCATGCTCCGCGAAATCACCGATTTAACCAAAAATCTTTTAGTGCATACCCACAATATGGAGCGCAATCTCTATTGCTATGGTGGTGTGGTCTTCAGTCAACAAGTACTGCTCGGATTAGTTACTAAGGGTTTAAGTCGTGAAGATAGCTATGCGATCGTCCAGAAGGCGGCACATTTAGCATGGAATAAAACCGATGGTGATTTTCGGAAGTTGATTAGCGAAGATGAAACTGTCCAGAAGACCCTCTCTGAAGAAGAACTAGCGGCTTGTTTTGATCCCAATAAGCATCTTAAAAATCTTGACCAAATCTATCAAAGATTAGGCATCTAGATTCTCTGGACTATCTAGATATTGGCGATCACCAACCATGCTGGGCGAGAAATTCTGGAGTAATTTGCGGTGGTGTTGAGTTTCGGGATGGCATCTGTCCCAGCTTGAGAAACTTATCCACATATTTCCCAAGGAGATCGCCCTCTAGATGCACAGCATCGCCAAGTTCTAGGGATTTTAAGGTGGTGTTTTCATAGGTATGGGGAATGACGGCAACGCGAAATTCTGTGCCAAGATCATTGCAGTAGGATACTGTGAGACTAATGCCATTGATGGCGATGCTGCCCTTAAAAACGATATAACGCGCCACCTCAGGGATTGCCTCAAAGCCTAGTTCCCATGAGTTACCCACGATCACCCGATCGCTAAATTTTCCTAACCCATCGATATGCCCCGACACAAAATGCCCCCCCACCTTATCCCCAACGGCAAGGGCAGTTTCAAGGTTGACATATTTCAATCGGCGATCGCCTAAATTAGTCCTGCCAAGGGTTTCGGGAGAAACATCCGCAATAAAATTACTATCTGATATGTGCGTTGCCGTGAGACATACACCATTGACGGCTACACTGTCACCGATCACAATTTGTGATACTAGATCGGGGCAATGAATTGTGAGGCGATCGCGATCGCGATGTTCGATGATGCCGATGGTTTGGATGAGTCCAGTAAACATTTGGTAATGGGTGATTGGTGATTGGTAATTGGGAAGGTTTAGTTGGTGGGGAGTAGATCGGTGAGGGTGCAAATAGTTTGTTGGGGTGGTGCTTTGGTGGCTTTTTGCTCATCACGATTTAACCAAAATGCTTGAATACCCACTGCCTCAGCTCCGCAATAGTCTTCGCTAAAACTATCGCCGATATGCCATGCGAGTTCTGGTGATCGCTCTAGATGATGTTTTGCCAAAGCAGTTTGAAAAATCAAGGGATCGGGTTTAGCCGCTCCGCTTTGGGTGGAAATAGTAATTGCTGCAAAATAATCCAATAGTCCTAGTGCTTTCATTACTGGATAAATGCGACTGTCAAAATTTGATAACAAACTTAAGGTCAATCCCTGATTTTGCCAGTAACTCAGCATTTTGGGAGTATCGGGATAAATGAACCAAGGCGCATCACTAGCAAAATAGGCATAGAGAACTTCAAAAAATTTCTCAAAATCGGCAAACCGAGCAAAATCCCCCGTCTGCTCAAAAGTTTGGATTGCTAGTTTGTACCACCATTGATACTCGGCCATAGGAATTTCTAGTGCAGACAAATGGGGAAAAGCAATGCGAGGGGCATTCTTAAAACTTTGATAAAAAGCATGATTAATTGCCTGCGGATCAATATTTACGCCAAACTCCGAGGCAACCAAAGCATATTGAGCGCCCACACTGTCTTTAACCCCAAACAAAGTACCAACGGCATCTAAAAAAATTACCTGCGGCGATCGCGTCATATCAAAAGCAATAATAGAAATTTATAAACAAAACTAAGTAGCTAGGCATAAATAAAATAAACTGAAAACCTAAAAGATTGTTCCGCCCGCGTTGCGGGCGGAACAATCTCTGGTTTTAGGTTTATTTATGCTCATCTACTTAATAGCCAAAATCAGTAGCAAAAATACTGGGGAAAATTTCTGACCGTACTGATACAATGACAGCCAACGACTAGAAAAATAATTAAGTTATTTGCCTTAACTATTATGGCAGTTATTCAATTTTTCATGACTAGATAGTTAGGTGAGGAAGTATTTTTATGCACATAATGCCAAAGGAAAGATTTAGTCATATACGTCTCCGTCACATATCGTGGGTTCAGTTGATGTTGTTGGCAGCGATGACGAGTACCCCTCTGCCTAGTTTGGCGCAAACCACGACAATTGAAAAAACACCCCCCAGTCCTGCTGAGCCAACTCAACCCAACACCAGCAATTTGCGATCGGCCGTTGAAATCAACAAAAATATTCCTGCCCTTAACGTTAGTGAGTCTCAAGATACCTTTCGCTACACCTTAGGCGCAGGAGACACCATCAAAATTGATGTTTTTAATGTGCCAGAACTATCGGGTACTCAAACCATTGCCCCCGACGGCACAATTAATATTGCCCTAATTGGAGCCATCAAGCTAGAAGGTCTGGGGCTAGATGAAGCCAATAATTTACTTAGAGAAAAGCTCAATCCTTTTCTAGTCCGAAACATCGTCAATATATCTTTGCTCTCACCACGTCCCCTCAACATTGCCATCATTGGTGAGGTCAATCGCCCAGGCCCCCGATTTTTGAACTATGTCAGTGCAGGCAGTGGTGCGGGAAACAGTGCTGCCACATTGACCAGAGCCTTAGAATCTGCATCAGGTATTACCTCTAGAGCCGATATTGGTAATATCCAAATTTCTCGCCGTGATGGAACCACAGGGCGCAAGATTATCAAGGTCAATTTACAGGCTCTCCTTGAAAAAGGAGATATCAGCCAAGATGTGCGAATCCTTGATGGTGATTCGATTCTTGTGCCACCACTATCTCAAGCCTCGACTTCCCAACCGCGCCTAGTCAGCAACTCCACCTTTTCTCCCGATAGTTACACAATTCAGGTAGCGATCGTCGGTGAGGTCAACCGTGTAGGCCCCCAGACTCTTACCTATTCGCGACTTGGCACTACCCCCACAGGTTTAACAGGTGCAACCACATCGGCTGGTGTCGCATCTTCAGGTGGACCTGTCACCCTCAGTCGAGCGCTGCAATCTGCTAACGGCGTAACCGAAATTGCCGATATTCGCAATGTGCAGATTTCGCGACTCAATGCTCAAGGTCAACGCACTGTGATCACTGCCAATCTTTTAGATTTGATTACTAAGGCGGATCTCAGTCAGGATATTACTCTAACTGATGGGGATTTAATCACTGTGCCTCGGCTAGATAAACCAAATCCTGCCGATTACTTGCAGGTTGCTAAGGCGACTTTCTCACCAACAGCAATTACGGTGCAAGTGGTGGGCGAAGCTGTGCGTCCAGGACCTTTACAACTACGACCTAACAGTTCTTTTACTGAGGCAATTTCCTTTGCTGGTGGGCTGACTAATGATGCCGATTGGCGATCGGTGGAGCTTTATCGTGTTAATCCCGATGGCTCGATCATGCGGCGGACTTTGGTGGCTGATTTGAGTTTGCCCCTCAATGAAGATTCTAATCCTGGGTTGCGCGATCGCGATGTGATTGTGGTTCGACCTTCCTTCGGCTCAGGCATACTCAACTCGGCAACTCGCTTCTTGGGTAATATTGTGACCCCATTTTCTTTGGTTAATAATCTATTTAGAAGATAGTCTGACGACATCCTGAAAGTATAGACAATAGCCTGTTTGGGAAGTACAGATATTTGCTAAAAATACTAGTCGATTCCCCATCCCCCCTTTTTAAGGAGATTTAGGAGACTCAAAACTTCTCAAACACGCTCTAACAATCCAAAACTTAAAAACTTAAAAACTTATAATAGGTATGAAAATTCTTGTCACTGGCGGTGCTGGCTTCATTGGGTCACACTTAGTTGATCGCATGATGGAGGCAGGACATCAAGTTATCTGTCTTGACAACCTCTATACGGGGGTAACGCGAAATAATGCTCAATGGTCTGGACATCCTAACTTTGAATTTATCGAACATGATATTACGGAAGCGATCGCGCTTACAGGACTTGACCAAATCTATCACCTTGCCTGCCCTGCATCACCAGTTCACTACCAAGCCGATCCCGTGAAGACGGCAAAGACTAATTTTCTAGGTACTTTAAACGCTTTAGAATTAGCTAAATCCTGCCAAGCTAGATTGCTTCTAGCATCAACATCGGAAGTATATGGTGATCCTCTGATTCATCCCCAACACGAAGACTATTGGGGAAATGTCAACTGCACAGGTATTCGTAGTTGCTATGACGAAGGCAAACGGATCGCTGAGACCCTCACCTTTGACTATCATCGACAGTATGGCGTTGAGGTAAGGGTGGCAAGAATCTTTAACACTCATGGTGCCAGAATGCTAGAAAACGATGGTCGGGTGGTGAGCAACTTTATCGTTCAAGCTCTCAAGGGTATTCCTTTAACCATCTATGGCGATGGTTCACAGACTCGCAGCTTTTGTTATGTTTCTGACCTTGTAGAAGGTTTGATTAGATTGATGAATGGTGACTATATTGGGCCTGTAAATTTGGGCAATCCTGGAGAATATACAATTTTACAATTAGCCCAAACCATCCAAAAGATGATTGATCCCAGTGCGGAGTTGGTGTTTAAACCATTGCCCCAAGACGATCCACAGCGTCGCCAACCTGATATCGGTTCCGCCAAGTTCCATTTGGAGTGGCAACCAACCGTGCCTCTAGAAGAAGGTCTATCTAAAACGATCGCCTACTTCCGCGAGCATTTGGGCATTCCCCAACCGTAATCATTCCTAATGGAATAGAACTTCAAAATCATCAAAAACAAATCAAAATTGAACAGCTTAGGAAAAGTAAAATGCGTGTTTGTGTAATTGGAACTGGTTATGTGGGTTTGGTCACAGGTGCATGTCTTGCCTATGCAGGTCATGACGTAATTTGTGTGGACAATAACGAAGAAAAGGTCAAACTCATGAAATCGGGACAGTCACCGATCCATGAGCCAGGGTTGCCTGAAATTTTGTCCTCGGCTATCCATCAAAATAAAATTGAATTTACTACCGACATCGCCGCAGGGGTCAAGCATGGAGAAATTCTCTTTATTGCAGTGGGAACTCCATCACTACCCGACGGACGCAGTGATATGCGCTATGTGGAGGCAGTGGCGCGGAGCATTGGCGAGAGCATGGTCGAGGGCTATCGGGTGATTGTGAATAAGTCAACGGTTCCCATTGGTTCGGGTGATTGGGTGAGAATGATTGTGTTAGATGGAATGGCAGGTAAGGCGAACGCTGATCAAATTCAGTTTGATGTGGTGAGCAATCCTGAATTCTTGCGTGAGGGTGTGGCGGTTTACGATACCTTTAATCCCGATCGCATTGTGGTGGGAAGTGGTAGCGATCGCGCTCTGAATTTGATGCAAGAGCTATACAAACCAATTATCAATCGTGAGTTTTCGGAACACAAAGATCTGCCCCCTGTGCCAGTAGTTGTCACCGACCTCAACTCCGCCGAGATGATCAAGTATGCGGCTAATGCTTTTCTTGCCACAAAGATCAGCTTTGTGAATGAAATTGCGAACATTTGCGATCGCGTTGGTGCTGACGTGAAGGAAGTTGCGAAAGGCATTGGTTTAGATTCACGCATTGGCTCGAAGTTCTTGCAAGCAGGGATTGGCTGGGGTGGTTCCTGTTTTGGGAAGGATGTGTCTGCCTTAATTTACACTGCCGAAGACTATGGCTATTCCACAGAAATTCTCAAGGCCTGTGTGCGTGTTAATGAGTTGCAACGCACTCTAGTAGTCGAGAAGTTGCAACAGGCTTTGAAAATCCTCAAGGGCAAAACCATTGGACTGTTGGGCATGACTTTCAAACCCGATACCGATGATATGCGTGATGCTCCTGCTCTAACCCTGATCGATCAGTTGAGTCGTTTAGGGGCAAGGGTTAAGGCGTATGATCCCCTAGTATCGCAGTCTGGTCTGCGTCAAGGCTTCTCTAATGTGATTGTCGAAACAGATCTCGAACGTCTTGCCGATGGCTGTGATGCGGTGGTCTTGGTGACGGATTGGCAAGAATTTTTGGCGATCGACTATGCCAAGATGCTTAATCTCATGGCTCATCCTGTGATTATCGATGCGCGTAATTTCCTCGATGGTAAAGCCCTTAAGGAGTTAGGCTATCAATACATCGGCATCGGCAGATAGATTACCAATTCTTAAAATACGTCAGTTTGACGAAAGCGAAAAGCCGTAAAAATTGGAATGCAATTTTTACGGCTTTTTACCGTTAGTTTTGCATAGATCAGATCTATCCCAAACACAAAAGTTTAAATACATCATCCACTGTTACTCGCCAATTTAAATCGTCTAACACGGGCAAAATATCTGAACCAGTCATTCTCTCAGGTAAGCGATCGCCCTGATACACCATAATCACATCCTGTGCTGGCGAAATGAGCCAACCAAGTTCAGAACCATTGGTAATTGCCACACTAATTTTGTTCATAACCCGCAAAGGTGATTGGTCTGGTGAGAGAATTTCAATAATCCAATCAGGTGGAACTAAGACTTGATTAGCAACTCGTTTATTTTCTAGAAAAGGAATATGCGCCCAACGCATCACCGCAATATCAGGCACAATTGATGTATTGCCAAAAGTACAACGCAATTCAGGAAAAGCAAAAACAAGCCTTTGAGGTTTTCCAATTAGATTGATTGCGGTCACAATTTCTGCTTGAAAAGTACTATGTTGTCCTTGAGGCATTGGTTTCTGATAAATTTGACCGTCAAGATATTCACTGGCAGGTTTAGTTTCTGATAAAGCCAAAAAATCCTCAATCGATAATTTATTGGTACTTAACGCTCCAGTTGGTTCTTGGGTGATTTCTAAATTATTATGCTGACCCAACGCGATCGCCATTGGCTAAACCTCCATAGATATTAGAAAGCTCATCTACGCACTATATCAAAATCAAAACTCTGATGATGATTTTTGGTTTTGCAATATGTGCATCAGCGTTGAGAGTATCTCACTTTGGAACATTTGATAAAGACAAGGGGCTTAAGCCCCTTGTTATAGGCTTAGTAAGATTTAGACTGCGCCAAAGTGAGATGCTCCCATCAGCGTTTGAATCAATATTCAAATCAATATTTAAATCAATTGTCATATTTTGCTGCGATCGGATTGACCTGAGATAGCATAGCTATCATAGTTTTGGTCATAGCACTATGTCAAAGAAGCAAAAACATGACAAATCTTTGAAGAAATCTCCGAAAACTGAAGAAATTGATATATCAACAGATATCAGCTTGGAGACTCTTAGTTCTAAAGATTATGCCAAGCAACGACAACAGTTAGCAGAACTGCCCAAATTGTCGAAAAAAATCTATGAAAAGGAATTAAAGAAACTGCAAATTGAATTGATTAAGTTGCAGGAATGGATTAAGTATAAGGGGTTGAAGGTTGTTGTTTTGTTTGAAGGTCGAGATGCTGCGGGCAAAGGGGGCGCAATCAAGGCACTCATGCAATCTTTAAATCCGCGTATCTGTCGAGTGGTGGCACTGGGCAAACCTTCAGACTATGAGCGCACTCAATGGTATTTCCAGCGCTATACAGCCGAATTACCTGCGGCGGGTGAGATGGTGCTATTCGATCGCAGTTGGTACAATCGCGCAGGGGTCGAGCATGTGATGGGCTACTGCACCCATGAGGAGTATGTGGAGTTTTTGCGTTCCTGTCCTGAATTTGAATATATGATTCAGCGATCGGGAATTATTTTGATTAAGTATTGGTTTTCTGTAAGTGATATTGAGCAGGAGAATCGATTTCGCGATCGCATTAGTGATCCTCGCAAGCGTTGGAAGTTTAGCCCGATGGACTTGGAAGCGCGATCGCGTTGGGTAGAGTATTCCAAGGCGAAGGATGATATGTTTAATGCTACTGATACACAGCTATCACCTTGGTACACTATTGATGCTGACGATAAGCGTCGCGCTCGGCTCAACTTTATCCATCATTTGCTTTCTAAAATTGAGTATGAAGATGTACTGCCACCACCGATAGAATTGCCACCATTACAAAATAAAATGAATTATGTTCGTCCTCCCATTCAGTTGCAAAAATTCATTCCTGACAAAACTGCCCATCTATAAACCACTATACTAAGAGCATGATCATACCACTCACTCGTAAAAGCTTTGATGAGCTTGTTCCTGCTGTACCAACGGCGGAACAGTATCAATACTATTGGGGAGATGGACAAAGTGTATTTCGGCGCGTTGCTATTTCGATCGCGAGTGTGATTATTTTCACAATCCTATATAACCGTGTCCATGAGAATAACCCCAGCAGTTTTGCAGCACTCATGATGTTTGTCTGTGCTGCCTTGGGGGGATTATATTGGATGCTGGAACCAGTGGTCATGGCTAGTATTCGCAATGCTAAGTTACGCCGCTTTGCCTATTGTGGTTTTTGGCAAGCGGAAGTTCTCGATGTCTATATCTCTCAGGAAGTCCTCACGCGATCGGAAAAGCTTAACTCTAGGGGAAGACTAGATGTGAGTTACGATGCTGAGAGCTTTTTGAATATTGAACTAGGGGATGAGACCGAGTTTGTTACAACTTTACGATTGCCGATGAAAAGGGAATTAAAGCGGATTAAACCTGAGCAAACAGTATATATGTTGCTATTTTCTAACGATCGCCGCTTTGGTCGCGTCAGTCGGCAAACTTCCGATGCCTACTTTCCGCAATATAACTTCTGGGTGGGCGATTATCCCTATATACGCCGTGATGCTTTTATTGACTTAGCAAAGTACATTAATAAGCGATCGCCCAGTCGTGCTGTTTATTAACTTCCTAAACCTATGAAAGAGCCATTTCCATCCCAAGACATTCTCAAACGATATGCTAGGGGCGATCGCGACTTTAGTGGATTGAATTTAACAGGAGCTAAACTTAATGGAGCGCAGCTTAGTCATACGGATTGGCTCGATGTTAATTTCTCTAAGGCATATCTTAACGGTACTGTCTTCGTATTTGCCTGCTTGACCCGTGCCAATATGCGCGGAGCCTTGATGGTGGGAGCGAACCTATGCGGCGCAAACCTCAATCAAGCCAGCCTCAGTAATGTTAACCTCTCCAACGCCGATCTGCATGGCGCGAGCTTGCAGGGGGCAACCCTTTTTAATGCCAACCTCAGCTTGGCTAATTTAATGGATTGCAACTTAATCGATGCCGATCTACGGGTGGTAAACCTCGGCGGTGCAAATTTGGCGGGAGCCTGTCTCCATGGAGCCAATTTGCGGCAAGAGCGAGCCATTGGCGATCAACATGACATTGATAGCGGCAAAAAGAAACGCGCGATCGCTAACCTCATTGGAGCCGATTTACGAGGAGCCGATCTGCGTGGTGCTAACCTCTCAGGAGCCGATCTTCACAAAGCCGATCTGCGTGGTGCAAATCTACGCGAGACAACTCTAAACGGAGCTAACCTCCAAGATGCGAAGTTAGACAATGCTCAAATGCAAGGCGTATTTCTCACCGAAGCGAACCTAAGCTGTGCCACTCTCTGTGGAGCAGTATTAAACAATGCCAAAATGGAACGCTCAATTATTATTGATGCTAACTTGCAGGGAGTTTCCCTCAAAGGTGCAGTGATGCCCGATGTCAAAGCAAGCCGTGTCAAATTACAAGGTGCCGATCTATCCGATGTCAAAATGTCCCGCGCCGACCTCAGTAGAGCGAATCTACAAGGAGCGATTATGCAGCGAATTAACCTCATCGAAGCATACCTAGCCAGAACCAATCTTGCCAATGTTGATCTAACCGATGCCCAACTCAATCGTGCGGAACTAAGCAGTGCTAATTTAATTGGCGCAATCCTTACGGGGGCGACCTTACCCGATGGCAAGGTACAGCGCTAAATTATTTGCTATTTGCTAATTATTTATAGATTCTCTTCGCAGATCCATCGCCAGAAGATATGACTCTTGCCCTTTTGCTTGATTTTATTAATTTGCTCGATTAGCGATCGCTTTTCCCTTGCATTAATGCCAAATAGAATAATGGAACTCTGCCAGACAAGGGTTGCCATTGTCATCGCGATACATAACCCCAAACCCAATATGGGCATACGGTTATAAATAACAGCAGTCCGCACCGCCGCCCAAGTAAAGGCCGCAAACCATAGCTCAAGATCCGATCGCAAAGCCCAAAAACTCGCAGTTCCCACAGTCAGCCACAGAAAGCCGTCAAAGATCCATCTTAAATAGGTTTGCAACTCAATCATGCGTTGAATCTGCCTCTCCAAAAGAGAATCTTCGAGCGTCACATTTATATCTTGTGTATCTTGAGGTTCAGAATTCATATATCTCAATCTGGATTAGAACATATCGCGATCGCCATTTTACAAACCTAAAACCAGAGACTTTTCTGCCCGCTACGCGGGCGGAACAGTCTTTTTGGTTTTCAGTTTATTTATGACTAGATACTTAAAGAATGGCAATTCTATAAGTAGAAAACTATTTCCAGAATTGTCATAGGTACTAGGCTGACGTTGTGTTCTTTGCAGCACGATTACGCCACCAAGCTAAGAAAATACAAGCATTGAAAATACTGGAGTATGCTCCTGAGAGAAATCCAATAATTAATGCCAAAGCAAAAAAGCGTAGAGTTGATCCACCAAATAGAAAGATAGCAATCAGGGGTAAAGTGGAAGTAAGAGTCGTATTTATAGAACGCCCAAGGGTTTGATTGACTGAATCATTAATTAAATAGTTAAACCGATGCTCGCCGCCATCAATTTTGACATTCTCCCGCACGCGATCGTAGATTACCACCGTATCATTGACCGAAAACCCGCAAATTGTTAGTACTGCCACAATAAACAGACTATCGATCTCCACTCCCATCGTTAGCCCTAAAATCGCAAAAATGCCCACAGTCACTAACACATCATGGGCAAGCGCCACAAGCGCAAAACTGGCGTAATCGATTTGAAAGCGAATTGCTAGAAACACACCAATACCTGCAAAAGATAGGATTAGGGCAATGATGCCATTCCTCAAGGTTTGTTGACCGACCGCAGGCCCCACATCATCAATTTGCGATTTCTTAGGATCGATTTCGCCGTATTTCTTCAGTGCATCTGCGAGCGCATTCTTGAGTGATTCTCTTTGCTCCGTCGATAGATTAGCAGTTCTCACCGACACCCCTAGCAAATCCTTACCCTGTACCAATTGGATTACACTATTGCCAAAACCTTTGCTGGTGATTGCTTGCCGTACAGGTTCAATATCAATCTTTTGATTACAGCTATTGTTATTACACACTAGCCCTAATGTCACACTAGAACCACCCGTAAAATCAATGCCTAATCTTAAGGGTGAACCCAATTGCTGAAAGGATAAGAACATCGCAACCAAGCCCGCCAAAATTACCGCAGAAGATAGGCTGACATAGATACGAGCATTTTTAATCACATCTAACTTCCACTTTGCCGCAGAATTTTCTTGGCTATTAGATTGTAAAGAACTCATAGAACTGCCCCTGTTGTATTGTTGTCATTGCTATTAGAGCTATCAGATGGATTTTTAGAATCAAGATCCTTTGGATTTTTTTCCGTTGTACCTGTGGAAATCTTGCCAAAGGCTTTAACGCCATAGTAGGAAGGCTTACGGAATATGGGATTGCTGATCATGGCGAGGAGTAGCGATCGGCTCAGGGTAATTGCCGTAAACATACTCGTCAATACACCCACGCCCAAAGTAACCGCAAAGCCCTTCACAAAGCCAGAACCCAACCAAAATAAAGCACCACAAGCGATTAAAGTCGTCACATTGCTATCGAGAATGCTTGACCATGCTCGATAAAAACCTGCTTCAACTGACTTATACAGAGTGCGACTCGCTTTTAGTTCTTCACGGGTGCGCTCAAAAATCAGTACGTTAGCATCCACTGCCATACCAATACTCAAGATAAATCCCGCAATCCCTGGCAAGGTCAAAACGACACCCATCACACTAAACAAAGAGAAGGTAATAATGGCATATACCACCAAGGAAATATCGGCAACTACACCCAAAATGCGGTAGTAAGCCACCATAAAGATCAAGACTAAAACTAACCCTGCAATCCCTGCGTAAATACTGCTTTGAATACTATCTGCCCCAAGGGTTGCACCCACAGTACGATTTTCCACAATCTCCACAGGAATCGGTAATGCCCCTGCGCGTAATTGCAAAGCTAATTCCGTTGCTGAGTCTAGGGTGAAATTTCCTGTAATCACAGCCCGACCACCCGTAATGCCCTTACCTTGAAATTCAGGTCCCACCGATGGATAGCTAATTAACTTATCGTCTAAAAATATACCTAGGACTCGACCAGTACCACCTAACTCAGAGGTCATTTTGGCAAATAGATCGCCACCTTGATCATCAAATACTAGGGACACCTGCCAAGCATCGCCACGACCACCAGCACCCGATGGAGTTGCCACTGCATCTTTGAGCATACTGCCTGTTAATCCCGTGCGCTCAAAGAGATTTTTGAGTTCTTCGTTAGTCTTTTTATATATGGCTTCGTTGTCGGCGATCGCCTTAGGATCGTTACTATCTTTTAACAAATCCCGTTGCCTAGCAGCCACATCGCGAATCTGTAACTTCACCCTGAGTTCACTCTCAGTTCCTGGCTTTTGCTTCCGAAAATCCATTTGCGCCGTCGTTCCAATGACGCGTTCTGCCTGAGCAGGATCATTCACCCCAGGCAACTGCACAATTAATTGGTCATTGCCAGCAAGGACAATTGTTGCCTCAGCAACTCCCAATCCATTAATACGCTGCTCCACCACATATCTGGCGGTCTCCATCAGTCGCGGCGTAATTTCATTAATGCCTTGCTCAGGATTAGTTTTTGCTTGGAGTGTAAGCTGCGCTCCTCCCCGTAAATCTAACCCCAATTTAGGGGGATTATTGAAGATCAGATACACAGCTCCTACTAAAACAGCCATGACAAAGGCAAGTAGGCGGCTTTGTTTACCCATATAATTTTCAGGAAATTTTGATAACTTGGATCAAATTAATATAGAGTGATATTCAATAGTGACATAACTTGTTATTACTGTTATCAAGAAAATGGGTTAAAAAAACCCGTGCTTTGAGCATCGGCTTTGGGTTAAACTCTTAGAGAGTTACAGGTTGAAATACCGCCAGCATAAGCTAAACAAATATGACTCAACTAGGAAAGACGCTACTTATAGCCTGTTGATGCTTTGGTTAGTACCGAAATATTTCTAGATTACTTCTGGTTTTTAAGTACATACAAGACGCTGAAATAATTAGCTTTACCTCATGGAACGCTAAAACCAGCATCTATGCCGCCTGCATATTAAGCCAATCCTAATGAATGCTCAAAAACTAATTTCCTGTCCTGCCTGCGGATTTTTGCAAACCCCGAATATTAGCTATACAGATTTTGCCCTACCGCCCACAGGCGGAGATTATGAATGGCTTGAGACTGACGCGATGATTAGTTGTATCAGATGTCAACATGGATTTAGGGTCAGGGTTCAGATTGATCTTGAAACTGGTAGTATCAATAAAATTACAATTGGCTGAAAAGTTGGCTAAGTAATACCAAATTAAAGAAACGGATTAGCCATCGAAAAGGCGTTGCTGTCAAATTTTTCTTGATGCGGGAATATTTTTTGAGATATTTTTGAAAATATTCCTTTAGATGTACGCCTTTTGCTAGACTAGAAAAACTGTTTATAGCTAATTAACAATAAAAATTACAACTTAGCTAAATTAAAAATTTGTCTTGGAGAAAACCACTACTATGGCTCGGATGTACTACGACACGGACGCAAATCTTGAATTCCTAGCGGGTAAGACAGTCGCTATTATCGGCTACGGTTCGCAGGGTCACGCCCATGCGCTCAACCTTAAAGATAGCGGCGTGAATGTCATCGTGGGGTTATACCAAGGCAGTCCCTCATGGCAAAAGGCGGAATCCGACGGTCTCACTGTAAAAACCGTTGCTGATGCTTCTGCCGCCGCAGACTTGATTATGATTTTACTGCCTGATGAAACCCAAAAAGCAATTTATGCGACAGAAATTGCTCCAAATCTGCAAGCTGGCAATACTCTCGCCTTTGCCCATGGATTTAATATTCACTTTGCCCAAATTGTGCCGCCTGCTGACGTTGATGTGATCATGGTTGCACCTAAGGGGCCTGGACACCTAGTTCGCCGCACCTATACTCAAGGTCAGGGTGTTCCTGCTTTGTTTGCGGTGTATCAGGATGCAACTGGACAGGCTCGCGATCGCGCAATGGCTTATGCTAAGGGTATCGGCGGTACACGCGGTGGTATCCTCGAAACCACTTTCCGCGAAGAAACCGAAACCGATCTATTTGGCGAACAAGCCGTACTTTGCGGTGGTTTGTGCGCCTTGGTCAAAGCAGGCTTTGAAACCCTCGTTGAAGCTGGCTATCAGCCCGAATTGGCTTACTTTGAATGTATGCATGAAGTGAAGCTGATCGTTGACTTGATGGTAGAGGGCGGTATGGCAAATATGCGCTACAGCATCTCGAATACGGCTGAGTATGGCGACTATACTCGTGGCCCTCGTGTAGTCAATGCGGCAACTAAGGCAGAAATGAAGAAAATCCTTTCGGAAATTCAGTCTGGTCAGTTTGCCCGTGAATTTGTCTTGGAAAACCTATCGGGTAAGGCTGGGTTTACAGCGATGCGCCGCCAAGAAGCCGAGCATCAAATCGAGGCAGTCGGAAAGGATCTCCGCGCTATGTTTAGCTGGCTGAAGAAGATCTAAAATACAAAAAACGCCGCTAAGCGGCGTTTTTTATTGGATTGTCCATGTTGATGAGGCTTTTAGTTCTTCAAACCTAGTCTCAGCTTTTCTTTTACTTTTATCTACCCCATCGAACTCACGTTAATTTAATAAGGAACCACATTTTTTTGTGGCACAGCGAAGCCTCACTACGCTTACCCAATGCGTAAGCTCTGAATCTATATAATAGCTATATGATTTACACCAAAACTAAAAATGGCAACGCCATTTTTAGTTTTAAAAACCCTTACTGGGTTTGGCTTTCAATTCACGAAAGTGTCGTCACACTTTTGTGAATTGGTATTATATATAAATGTGTAGAAAAGAGAACAAATATTGTGAGCCAAGCAGAAATCTCAGAATCTTTGCTAACTAGCACAGGTTTTTATAGCCTATTTCAAACTTTACCATTAGAAATTCGGCAAGGCTTTCTACAACTTTTGTTTCAAAATAATTCCTCTGAATTAGAAGACTCTATCCTATATTTAGCTTGTGAGAACTCCCGCAAAGAAGGTTTTTTAGATGAATCAGAGGCACAATCTCTCTTAGAGAGTTTACCTCAATGAAATATCAAATTGCCAAACGCTTCAAAAAAGATTTAGACAAACTTATACATAGGTAGTATCAATCACCTAATTTTGGGGAACCTACAAAACAATTTCAAGGGCTTATCAATGATGCACTAATAGGCATAAATACACTAAAAGCCCAAAAGATAATTCCGCTCGCGTAGCGGGCGGAACTGTCTTTTGGGCTTTAATATGCTCATCTACTTATTGAATCTTTTTTAATTTAATGAAACTGACAGAGTTTAATCGTTTTGCCAACATTCATGACTAATGAGATCACAGATGCGATCGCGTAACAAGAAATGATGATCTTCTAACTCTCTTTCGATTTGACACCATTCGCGATCGCGAAAGAATTTACAAAGAGTATGAATGGGCTGACTGCGTTTAAGTCGGCCGCTTTCAATTAGATGTCTTGTTTCATCCTGAATAGCGCCAATGGAATAGTAAAGTGACTGCAACATAACCAAACTCTCATGATAGTTGTTTGCCTAAAAGTCTGTTATCCCTAACAGTCTGTGATCAAGGATACAGACTTACCCTATCTTCCCATGCAGTTTGACACTGTTTACAAAATTAAACGAATTGCAAAACAAAGCAATACTAGACCTTCTGCACAAACTTTTTCCCTAAAAGTCCTTGGGGACGAATAATCAGGACAATCAAAAGGAGTCCAAAGGCAACGGCATCTTTGTAGGCGGACTGCTCGGAGGGGACAAAGGATTCGGCAAGTCCCAAAATAATGCCGCCAAATACGGCTCCCTGAATATTGCCTAGTCCTCCTAAGACGATCACAGCGAGTCCTTTGAGCCCAAAACTGATCCCAAAGTAAGGCCCAGCGATGCTGACACTGGAGCTAACTAATGTACCTGCGATACCTGCTAAAAATCCTGATACAAAAAAGGTGAGCTGAATAAATAGATCGGTATTGATACCTAACAAACTAGAGGTAATCGCATCTTCAGCAACAGCTTTCATGGCTTTGCCGATTTTGGTGTAGTTGATGCCGTAGGTGAGGATGGCAAGCACTAGGGCAGACACACTAAAAATGACGATTTGAACGGTACGAATGGCGATCGGGCGATCGCTAGAGCCGAAGTTGATCGCTGAAGGCAAGTTGCCATAGATGTTGGTGGGGAAGCTATAGCTCTCGGCTCCCACAAAATATTGGATGATATTCACGATCGCCACGGCAATGCCAAGGCTAGATACAAGGGTGAGCAAGGGATCGGCATGGCGATCGCGCAGGGGACGAAAAGCAATGCGCTCGATCGCCAAACTAACGAATCCTGTCAAGATGCTACTGATAAAAATGGCAACAAAGAATGGTAGGTGTAAGGAATTGGGTAAGGCAAGGTTTGCGAAAATACCATTAAAACCAAATTTACCGCCACAGAGGAGATAGGTAAAATATGCCCCAAGGGTAAATACAGCACCATGGGCGAAGTTAATAATTCCTAAAATAGAGAAAATCAGCGTGTATCCGAGGGCAAAAATGGCATATACACTACCAATGGATAGACCATTGAGAAACTGCTGAAGAAATTGCTGGAAAAATTCGGGCATGGCGACTGCATTGATGGAGAGTTTATGGGAATTTTTAAAAATTTTACACTGATGACTTCGGCGATCGCGCTATCAGTCTTGGCAATACCGCCGTCCGCCAACCTAGATCAGTTGCAATCAAAGGTCGTGGGACAGTGGGATAGTTTGGCAAAATTACCAAGCCATGAAAATATCTTCTCCTCTTTACCAACTCCAGATCTTTCTGCCTTCACTAAGAATATTGCCGAACCTTCAGAAATATCAGAGCAGTTGGAATCATCAAGTCAAATTGTGGCTTGGGGAAATGTTTCTGCAATAATTAGGCTGCCTGATACGGGAGTACAGAACGATAGCTGGAGTTGTGGCCCTAATTCGGTGGCAAGGGTATTGCGTTATTACGGTCATAATGTGAATTATGCAGGGGTGCGTGATGTAACCGATCGCCAATTATTATTACCACAGCGTTTTCGTAATCCGCTTACTAATCAATGGGTAGAGATTCGCACAGGTACACCGCCTCTGACTCTGCAAAAGGTGATGCAAAGGTGGGAGGGGCGCTATGTGAAGCAATCTGTTAATACGGATTTATCTCGTTTGGTGCAGTTGGTGCGCTCGGGCAAACCTGCGATCGCTTTGATCAGGGTGGGCAGTCTAAGGATGCCCTATGTGGGCGCAATCCCCTATTTGCACTGGGTAACGATTACAGGTGCTGATCCTCAGCAACAGCTCATCTACTACACAGATACGAATAGTCAGTCCTATCAGCTTTCTTACAATGATTTTGCGCGGCAATGGGATCTTGGTCTAGGACAAGATATTAGTACAGCGATCGCCAATGTATTAAAGAATCATGGCGTACAAGCAAGAACGATTGTGTGGGTGGATCGTTTGCGGTGATGCGATGCCTAGAGAAATACGCACAAAGTCTTAACAATCCGTCAAACGGCTGTATTACTTCTCAATGGGTAGAGATTAGGGCAAGCATTCTGGTAAAGTCATTAGGTGTGGTGTGTGGTTATGGTAATTTTTGCTCATTTAATCTCTGATTATTCTTTCTGCTAATTTTTCAGCATGTTCTCAAGTTATCGCCCATGCTGACTAAAACTTAACAGTCAGTTTGTTATGGCAGAAACTAACTATAAGCAAAATTAATTATGATCAAAACTGCAATTACAACAATGGCAGTGGTTGGAGTTTTGCCCTTGATATATGGTCTAAATCCAGCCTTTGCAAACACTTCTTCTGATATATCAACAGCTCGGAGTAATACAGGGCTATTAGTTACACCAAAACTAGCTCAGACAAATGCTCTCGCTAATACTCCTTTTCGTTTGGTAGAACAGGCCAATACCTTGAGGGAGCAAAATCAGCTTGATCGCGCTGTGAGTTTATATCGTCAGGCGATCGCCGCTAATCCAGAACTGGTTCCTGCTTACTATGGCTTAGGGGTTACATTGCGCCAGAAGGGAGATGTGCAAGGCGCGATCGAGGCACATCAACGGGCATTAGCAATTGATAAAAACTATACGCCTGCATACTATGGGCTAGGGATTGCGCTCTATCAGAAGGGGGATGCCAATGGTGCAGTTGCTGCCTATCAAAAATTTGTGAGTTTGAGCCGTAATGATGGCAATCTCGCACCCGTTTATTACAATTTAGGCTTGGCATACGATCGCCAAAATAATCTAGAAGGGGCAGTGACAGCTTTTCAGAAAGCGATCGAGTTTGACCCACAATACGCCCTTGCCCACAATGGTCTAGGTTCGGCATTGCGGAGACAGGGCAAACAAAAAGAAGCCATTGCCGCCTATCGACAGGCGATCGCTTTAGCTCCCCAATATGCGGTTGCCCATTTTGCGCTAGGGATTGCTCTTTACGAAAGTCGCGATTATCAAGGTTCCATTGAGGCCTATCGCAAGGTGACAACCATTGAGCCAAATTTCCCCAATGTTTACTACAACTTGGGTCTAGCCTATAGTCAATCGGGGGACTATGCTAATGCTGTGACTGCCTTTCGTCGTGCCAGTGAACGCGATCCCAGTAATGCGGATATTTTGACCGCTTTAGGTAGCGCTCTATTGCGCGAAGATAATGTCTCGGATGCAGCCGAAGTATTTAAGCGTAGTGTGGCGATTAATCCCAAAGAAGCCAGTTCTTTCAATGGTTTAGGCTTGGCATTGCGTCGTCAAGGCAACCTCTCGGAAGCAATTAATGCTTATGAACAGGCAATTTCCATTAATCCCAAATATACGGTTGCCTATAATAATTTGGGGCGTGTCCTGTCCGATCAAAATCGTACTGAAGATGCAATTAATGCTTTTCGGCAAGCGATCGAGATCGATCCGCGCAATGCGATCGCCTATAGCAATTTAGGGAATCTGCTCCGCGCCCAAGGTAATACTGACGAAGCCATTAGTGCTTTTTTAAATACAATTGCGATCGGTAAAGATGAACTCTGGGTTGACTATACAAGCCTAGGTCTTGCCTATGCCGATCGCGGCAGGTTAGGAGAAGCCCAAAGTGCATACTTTAAAGCTCTATCTCTTAATCCAAACTTTGCCAAAGCCTATTTTGGTTTAGGTGCTTTATATACGCTCAAGGGTGAAGTTGGTAATGCAATTCGCTCTTACCAAGAAGCCCTCAAACTCTATGAAGAGAACCGTGATATGGAATGGATTAAGCGAACTCGACAGGCAATTCAAGCCTTGGAAGGGATTACTTAAAACAAAACGTATTTCATCCGCGTAGCGGATGAAATACGCAGATTAAATTACGCGATCATTACCGCCATCAATGGGAACCTGTGCTGCGGTAGTGCAGGCAAATAGATTGCCGCACATTTCCGCCGCTAATTCCGCAACATGGTGGCTAGTTACTTCCACTTTGAGCAGATTATTAGTTTTATATTCATCAACGGTCAATCCGTAATGGGCAGCACGGGAAGTTAAGACTTCCTCTGTCCAAATCCCTGTATCAAATACGGCATTGGGATGCAATGTATTAATCCGAATGCGATCGCCACTCCATTCCAAAGCCGCCACCCGCATCAACTGTGTGAGGGCAGCCTTAGAGGCGGAATAGGCCGCCGCCGCAGGGCCGGGAGCAGGTACATTTTTGGAACCGATCGCCACAACCCGACCTCCTTGAGGAGCGAGTTTGAGCAATGGATAGCACTCTCGCATTAGGATCAGGTTCGCATCTAGGTTAATTTGCATCACTTTTTGCCATGCTGCAAGATCGAGATTCTCAATGCGACAACCAGAAGGAAAGATGCCTGCATTGAGAATCAGCATATCCAATCCACCAAAGGACTGTACTGTTTGGATAAGGGCTTCTGCGATCGCGGTTTCATTGCTCACATCACAGGTAATACCGATAAAATCAGAACGTTGGTACAGGGTTTCAATGGCAGGATTAATATCTAACCCCACGACTGCTGCTCCACGCTTGAGTAAAGATTCGACACAGGCTTTACCAATGCCAGAAGCGGCTCCTGTAACCAGAGCGATTTCGCCAGTGAAAGCGGGCGATGAACCGCTTTTTTTGAGCTTTGCCTGTTCCAATTCCCAATATTCCACCGCAAAAATATCGCTGGCGGGGAGTGCTTGATAACCTCCCAACATTTGCGATCGCTGAATGATTTCCATCGTGTGATGATAGATATCGGCGGCGATCGCTGTATCCTTGGCGGATTTACCAATGGTGATCAATCCCAACTGGCGATCGAGAATTACCCTTGGTGCAGGATCAAGCATGGTCAAAGATTGGGAACTTCCTTGTTGATGCTCTTGGAAATACCCTTGATAGGACTTGGCATAGGCGGCAACATCTCTACCGATTTGCGGTAAGCGCTTAGTACGGATCACATGATCGGGCGTGGCACAGCCCTGTTGGGAAATGGTATCGATATCTTCTCTGAGAATGAATGCCAAACTTTGAGAGTCAGCAGATGTATTTAAAATTACGGGAAATCCTGCGGTTTGGGAAACCTGTTGCCGCAACTGAGCGATCGCTAAGGAATCAAGTTGAGGAATTGGAACTTCGGGATGGGGAATATGCCAAGCCTGCTGTTTTTGTAAATACGTCTCAGCGCGATCGACTAAAGCAATCATGCGCTCATAGGACTCGGCAGCAGTTTCACCAAAGGAAAAGATACCGTGATTCATCAATACCATACCCACCGTGCGATCGCTTTTCTCAGCAGCAAATTTCTCCGCACAAACCCGCGCCAGATCGAACCCCGGCATCACATAGGGAATGATGACCACATCATCCCCATAGATTTCCTGAATACGTTCCCATCCATTCGCCGTATTCGTAATAGCAATCACTGCATCAGCATGGGTATGATCGACAAATTTATAGGGCAGACTGGCATGGAGAATGGCTTCAACTGAAGGCGCAGGGGCATTGGCTCTGGTTAATTGCGTCTTCAGTTCATTCACCATTTGTGAATCAGAAAGAGCAGGCAATTGGGCTAGTTTCAAAAGATGCGCTCGGCGTACAGGCGCAAACCCAGCCTCAGCGATCGTTTCTAAATCCCAACCACTTCCCTTCACATAGAGAATTTCTTCCATTTCACCGACTAAATTTTTTTCCATGATTTTCACGGAAGTATTGCCACCACCATGTAAAACCAAGGAAGGATCGCGCCCCAATAGCCTTGATGTATATACTCTTAACCCTAAGTCGCCTTGATATTGTTTTGCTTCAACATCATTCCATAGACTTTTCATTTTTACCTCTTTTACTTGCCTAAGCGCCACAATATGCTGGAGACCCAACAGCGATTAAATTGCCACAATACATTCGATTTCCACCAACACATTGAGGGGCAACTTAGCAACTTGAATAGTGGAACGGGCAGGGTAGGGAGCAGTAAAATATTTGCCGTAGATGGCATTCATGGCAGGGAAATCATCCATATTCGCAAGAAATACGGTAGTTTTGACAACGTTATTAAAGTCTGCACCTGCTTCCTGAAGCACAGCTTGGATATTTTGGAGAACTTGTTCGGTTTGGGGTTCGATAGTGGTTGCTACGACCTTACCAAGGGCGGGATTGATCGCGATTTGACCAGCCATAAATATTAATTTGCTAGTGGCGGGAACAGCGATCGCTTGGTTGTAAGGACCAACGGGTTCGGGGGCTTGGGCGGAACGAATGACTTCTTTTTGACTCATGAAACTAGATAGATTTAGATTTTAACTATGACGAATGCCGCTAATTATATAATCATCCCAAGTCAAATGTATATTCTCTTATTGTCAAGCTCAATTATCTATAGCTCAACTGACTTACAAGATAATCGCCCCTTCAATAGGTAAATAATTTATCAAAGCACGGACTTAAGCCGCCGAGCGACCAGTCACCAATAGGACTTTAATTCCTGCTGATTGTAAATTCAGAAGAGTTAAGATGAAATTAAAAGAGAATTTTCCGTTTTGGGTAAGAGTGCCATCAACATCGGAAGCTATGAGGCGAATATTTGATAAGGTGCTTTGATTGAGGGGGATAATGGCATGGTGTTATGATATAAGTGTATTGACAGCCATAAATTGTAAGTTGCAGTGTAGGCAGTAAAAATATGAAGGTAAAAAAGCTAACCAAAAATTTAAGCTTGGGACAAGCAAAAAGGCGGACTTCTTTGGGCTTTAATATTTTGAGCGATTGCCGTACTGCAAAGGCAAATGTTACTGAAGAAAATTCAGTGATGCTAAAAAGTTTTCTTGATTTTTTGTGGAATGACGCGAAGAAAAATCCTTTAAATCTAGTCTCTTATACGAGTGAGACGGATGCTAGAGTTTCGGCGCTTACTGAGGGAGTTGAGATAGATTGATAGAGATCAATGGATGGAAAATCTATTTCCACAGCGTTTTTAATAAGCAGTTTCAAGAGCTTATCGAGAGTTCGGTTAAGTTTAAAGAGAAAGATACACCTAAACAATACAAGGAGCGTTTTAAACCTAAGTTACTGAAAGCTTTACAAAGAGCGATTAAGGAGTATATTCCTAATGATCCTTTTAGTAAGGATTTTGAGCTTAGAGGGGATTTGAGCGACTATAGACGGGTTAAGTGGGTTGGCATTTTTGATCGATATCGATTGTTTTTTAGGGTTGATGTAGAACAGAACTCGATTGTGATTCTTTGGTTAGGATATCCAAGGAATGAGGGTGGGAAAAATGATTGTTATAGGTTTTTTGGGAAGATGGTTGAGAAGGGTGATTTTCCTTCTGATGTTGAGCAGTTGATCAAAGGATCTAACATTTTTTAGTTTTGACCTGCGCTAAAAATCCTAGCGATCGCCTTTTCGACAGGTAAATAATTCACCAAAGCGATCGCCTTTATCTTGTTACTCAGTCTATAGTAGGGTTATCACATAAAAACATCATGCAATCTTAATATGCCTAGTCTTAGCCTCAAGCCATCGCACAAGCCGATCAAGAATTACTATGAAGCTTTGGATCGCTATGGCAAGTTAGGAATAGTCCATGAAGGTGCTGTATTATCGGCTTTTCAGCAGTTACTAGAGTCCTGTGGGCGACAGTTTGATTGGACTTTGGAGCAGCAATTTGCGATTAGGCGATCGAAAAAACAGCCAATTCGCATCGATGGGGCGTTGGTTGATATTTATCATTTGCCGCGTGCTTATTGGGAGGCAAAGGATAGCAAGGATGATCTGAAGAAGGAAGTTCAGAAAAAGTTTGCGGTGGGCTATCCCAAAGACAATATTATTTTTCAGCAACCCGATCGCGCCATGCTCTATCAAGATGGCAAGTTGGTGATGGATGCGGATCTGACTAAGGATCAAGAGTTAGTCGATATCGTGCGCCAGTTTTTTGAATATCGTGCGCCTGCGATCGCGCAATGGGAAAAAGCTGCCGAGGAATTTGGCGATCGCGTGAAGGATCATGCTACGGCTTTACTGGATTTAATCCGAAAAGAGGAGAAGACTAACAAAAAGTTTATTGATGCGTTTGCGGCGTTTATGCAGCTTTGTCGTCAGTCAATTAATCCCAATCTGGCGGAGTCGGCGGTTGAGGAGATGTTGATTCAGCATTTGCTAACGGAACGGATTTTTCGGAGTATTTTTAATAATCCTGATTTTGCTCAGAGAAATATTATTGCGGTTGAGATTGAGAAGGTGATCAATGCTTTGACTTCTAAGCATTTCAGCCGCGCTCATTTTTTGAGTAGTTTGGATCGGTTTTATGGGGCGATCGAGGAGACGGCGGCAACGATTGATGATTTTTCGCAAAAGCAGGATTTTTTGAATACGGTCTATGAGAAGTTCTTTCAGGGCTTTTCGACAAAGGTGGCGGATACGCATGGGATTGTGTATACACCGCAGCCGATTGTGAATTTTATGGTGAAGAGTGTGGAGGAGATTTTGCAACGGGAGTTTGGCAAGTCTCTGGTGGATAAGGGTGTGCATATTCTCGATCCGTTTGTGGGTACGGGGAATTTCATCATGCGGGTGATGCGTGAGATTGCGGAAATCCAGAAGTCGGCTTTGCCTCACAAGTATGAGCATGAGTTGCATTGCAATGAGGTGATGTTGTTGCCCTATTACATTGCGTCGATGAATATTGAGCATGAGTATTTTGAGCAGACTGGGAAGTATGAGGCTTTTGAGGGGATTTGTTTGGTGGATACGTTTGAGGATCAGCGTATTGAGCAGTTGGGTTTGTTTACGCCTGAGAATATGAAACGGGTGGAAAGACAAAGGGAATCAGATTTATTTGTGGTGATGGGGAATCCTCCGTACAATGTGGGTCAGTTGAATGAGAATGATAACAATAAGAATCGTAAGTACACGACTAAAAACAAGACTGGGATTGATGATCGCGTAGCGGCTACATACTCTAAAGCTTCCAAGGCGACTAATAAAAATGCAGTTTCAGATATGTATGTGAAGGCGATTCGGTGGGCTTCGGATCGTATTGGTGATGAAGGTGTGGTGGCTTTTGTGACCAATAATAGTTTTGTTGATGCTTTAGCTTTTGATGGAATGCGTGAGTTTTTAGAGAAAGAGTTTAGTCAAATTTATGTTTTTGATTTGGGCGGTAATATCCGCAAACGCACATCCAAGCCTGTTTATAATGTGTTTGATATCCAAGTTGGGGTAAGTGTTAATATATTTGTAAGACATTCAACATAGAATTTAATATGGTACAAAGCATTGATAAGAAACAAAAAATTCGCGAAGCAGATACTTTAGATGCGGATCTGTTAGGCGCGATCGCAATCATGCCAAAAAATCTAAAAATTGCTGTTTTGGACTATGCAGAATATCTAATTAGTAAACATATTCAAAATAATTCTGCTTCGATAAATCAATCACAAGAGCCTCAGAAAAAACGTCAAGCAGGATTGTTAAAAGGTAAGATTTGGATAGCGGATGACTTTGATGCGCCTTTAGAAGAAATGCAGGATTATATGTAGATGCTGCTAGATACTCATACCTTACTCTGGTTTCTAGAGGATAACGCAAAGTTAAGTTTAAATGCTAAGCAGCAAATTGAACAAGCTGATCGTACTTACATTAGCATCATTTCTATCTGGGAAATTGCCATCAAAATTGGAATTGGCAAGCTAAAAGTAGAGTTTGACTTTAAAGATTTGCCTCAAATATTGTTACAACTGAATATCGAGATTTTGCCTATTACTTTTGCAGACACAGAAATTTATATAGGGTTACCTCTACATCATCGCGATCCATTTGATAGAATTCTCATTGCTCAGGCAATAAATTACGAGTTAGCGATCATAGGCTGTGATGTTGCCTTTGATGCTTACTCGGTACAAAGGATTTGGGAATAGTAGAATTATGAGAAAGGCTAAGATTTATTATGCGCGGATGGATGAATTTTGGCGCAAGGAAGAGAAGTTAAGTTATTTGGAGAAGTTTGAAAGTCTTCAAGATGTTGATTGGCAAGAGATTCAACCAGATAAAAAATATATTTGGCTAACAAATGGGATGGAAAATGAATTTAGTGAGTTCATCTCAATTGGCAATAAAGATTCTAGATCTCGAAAAGATAATTCTGTAGATTCAATTTTTCAAGCATTTAGCAATGGTTTACATTCTAGCCGTGATGCTTGGGTTTACAACTTTAACTCAGATGAGTTATCTAGTAATATCCAGAAAACTATTGATGCTTATAATGAACAGGTAAGTCGATGGAATCAGAAAGGGACAAAACTAACTAATGTTGATGATTTTGTAACTTACGATGACTCAAAAATTAGCTGGAGTAGTACCCTCAAAATACATTTAAAAAGAGGAACACTAAATAATTATGATTCCAGTCAAATTAGATATGCTTTGTATCGTCCATTTTGCAAGCAATTTCTATACTTTGACGAAATATTAAATGATCGACGTGGGCAATTTCCAGCAATTCTTCCACAATCCTTATTAGGAGAAAACAATATAGGAATTTGTCTTGTAGGGATTGGTAATAGACAAGCATTTGGATCTTGCGTCTCGAAATTTGTTATTTCAATGGATTTTGCATTTGAGAAAGCTCAATTCCTTCCTTTCTATATCTACGATGAAGATGGAACTAATCGCAAAGAAAATATTACCGATTGGGCATTAGAACAATTCCAAACCCATTATCAAGATCCCAAAATTACCAAATGGGACATCTTCCATTACACCTATGCCCTACTCCATCATCCCCACTATCGCCAACGTTACGCCGCCAATCTCAAACGCGAACTACCGCGCATCCCCTTCGCACCAGAATTTCATCCCTTCGCGATCTCTGGAAAACGCCTCACCGAAATCCATATCAACTACGAACAACAACCCGAATATCGCCTCAAACATATCGAAAACAAAGACCTCCCAATCGATTGGCGAGTCGAAAAAATGCGCCTCAGCAAAGACAAAACCCAAATCAAATATAACGACTTCCTCACGCTTACAGGTATTCCCCCCGAAACCTTTGAATACAAACTAGGCAACCGTTCCGCCCTAGACTGGATCATCGATCAATACCAAGTCAGCACCGACAAACGAAGCGGTATCACCAACGATCCCAATCGCCTTGATGACGAAGAATACATCGTGAGATTGATTAAGCAAGTCATCACCGTAAGTTTAGAAACCGTTAAAATTGTCAAAGGTCTACCAGATTTAGGATTACCAAAGGATTAGGGAGCAGAGTAAATCAATGATTATAAATTCACTAGATCGAGAATATATATTGAATGAGCTACGCGCTTTAAAGTCAGAACTGCGCGATCGCTACAAAGTTACTAAAATTGGTATATTTGGCTCAGTGGCGAGAAATGAAGCGACTGAGGAAAGTGATATTGATATTGTTGTGGAAATGGAACCGAATATGTTAAAACGAGTTGGACTTAAACAGGAATTAGAAAAATTATTTAATAAAGAAGTTGATGTTATTCGCTATCGCAAGAGCATGAATCCTTATCTAAAATCAGAAATCGATAGGGAGGCTATTTATGCGTGAACAAGTAGATCTTCGGAATGATATTTGTTGAATAAGCGAGTCGAAAAAGTGCGCCTCAGCAAAGACAAAACCCAAATCAAATATAACGACTTCCTAACGCTTACAGGTATTCCCCCAGAAACCTTAGACCGATGCAATCATGAACGAACTGCGCGATCTATCCAAGCAACTATTAGAAATTGCTCAAACTAGAATAGAAAAGGCGATCAAAGAAAATGAAGAAGTAACGATTAATTGGATTGAGCAATAGCTTCAAAAACTAAATGTTTCTGTAAATCAATAAGAGAAATAACCATGCAAGCACTTAAAGTAATGGCAAGCATCAACGAAAAAGGTCAACTCACCTTAGACTACCCCCTTGAGCTAAAGACAAATAGCCGAGTTGAAGTAATCATTCTTGTTTCTGAACCAGAAGAAATAGAAGAACCCTCTAAACAAGAAATCATTGCTGACTTTCGACAAGCTTAGCACGAAGCCATGACGGGACAAACCATTCCCGTATCTGCAATGTGGGAGCAAGGTGTTGCATAATGGGGTATGAGTTCTTGAGTCATGGCGTAATGGGCGATCGCATTTTAGACATGATAAACCTAAAAAAATTAGTGCATAGAGCGATCGCCACTGCATAAAACTTGACAGTAATTGGTATTAAACCCTGTAAAAGATCCAGTAAAAGCGTTAAAATCAATAAACTCGCTTTCTTTGGTATTTATGGCAAAACGTTATTCTATTGATTCAACACAAATCATTCGCCGAGTTGAAGAACTGATCAGCGCTTCTTCTAATCGCTATCGCATTACCGTACAAGTGGCTAATCGGGCAAAACTCAGACGCTACGAAGAGGATGATTATGATGATCGAATGATGAAGCCAATTCTTCGCGCCATTATGGAAATGTCTGACGAAATTTCTCAGCCTGAAATCCTCAGTGATTAGTTTGTATCATCCAGTTAAATCTGCAATTTGCATAGGCTCTAAGCTTAACTAAACCTTAAACAGAGCTTATCTATACCTTATTCAGAAGCCCGTGGATGGCTCTTAAGATTAAGGTGAAGCAAGCAGATTCAACTAACTTTCATGTCTATATCTTTAAGTAAAGTTGGCGGTGCTACTAGCGCCACAGCTTCCGAAATTCCCGCCTTTGACCCAGCTAGTAAGCGCCTGTATGTGGTGGCAGCTAGTGTTGTTGATGTATATACCATCAGTAATACAGGTGCGCTTACCAGCCTTGGGCAGATCTCCCCTGGTTTTACTGCTCCTAGTGGAACCGTAGCAGCTCCCAATAGTGTTGCGATTAAGAATGGAATTGTGGCAGTTGCCTATGAGATTAAGGACTCCACAACCAATGCTCACCAAAGGGGGCGTGTTAGCTTCTTTAATGCGGCTGATGGCTCATTTATCAATTCTGTGGAAGTCGGCTTCTTGCCTGACATGCTCACATTTAGTCCCGATGGCACAAAGGTGCTTGTCGCTAATGAAGGTGAACCCAATAGCTACGGGCAAGCGAATTCTTTTGATCCTGAAGGTTCGGTAAGTGTTATCAATCTTGCCAATGGTGTGGCTAATGCCACTGTACTTGAAGCCAAATTTAATAGTTTTGATGCTCAGATCGCTCAACTTAGAGCCGATGGAGTAAGGATTTTTGGTCCTGGAGCGACAGTTTCTCAGGATTTGGAACCTGAGTATATTACTGTTACGGCTGATAGCAAAACCGCAGTAATTACCCTGCAAGAGAATAATGCGATCGCTTTTCTCGATATTGATACAGCCACCATCACGAGCATTAAGTCTCTTGGGTTAAAAGACCATAGCCTCGCAGGTAATGGCTTTGATGCCAGCGATCGCGATGTGGATGGAACCTCTGGTGCAGGCGGTAAGATCAACATTCAGAACCATCCTGTATTTGGGATGTATCAGCCCGATGCGATCGCCAGCTATGTTGTCAATGGGCAAACCTATTACGTCACGGCGAATGAAGGAGATGCTCGTGATTATGTTGGATTTGCTGAAGAAGTGCGGGTTGGTGCAAGTGGATTTGTTCTCGATCCTGCCGTCTTCCCTAATGCTACGACTTTAAAACGTAATGAAAATCTAGGCAGGCTGACAGTTACCAACCAATCGGGCAATACTGATGCTGATCCAGAGTTTGAAAGAATTCAAGCCTTTGGGGCGCGTTCCTTTTCTATTTGGGATGCTCAGGGTAATTTAGTATTTGACAGTGGCGATCAACTGGAGCAGATTACGGCACTTCGTACTCCCACCACATTTAATAGTGATGGTACAGCAGCTACTTTTGATACTCGGAGTGACAATAAAGGCCCTGAGCCTGAAGGAGTGGCGATCGGTGTAATTAATGGACGCACTTACGCCTTTATTGGTCTTGAGCGCGTTGGTGATGTGATTGTCTATGATGTCACTAATCCCACTGCGCCTAAGTTTGTGGATTATATCAATCAGCCAGAAGATCGTGCCACAGAGGGGTTAATCTTTGTGGCGGCTGCCGATAGCCCCACAGGTAAACCCATGGTGATTACAGCCAGTGAAGCCAGTAACACTGTGAGTGTATTTAATGTGGAACCTAACTTCTCGATGCAGATTTTGCATGGATCGGATTTTGAAGCTGGTGTTTCAGATATCAACAATATTCTTGGCTTCTCAGCGATCATCAATCGCTTTAAGGCTGCCACTGATCTACCCACTAATGTTGCGGCTAATACCTTAATCCTGTCTTCGGGTGATAACTATATTCCTGGCGCATTTCTCAATGCTTCTAGTGATACCAGTTTAAATAATGTCGGAGGATTAGGTTCTAGCTCTGCACCAGTATTAGGTCGTGGAGATATTGGTATTCTCAATGCGATCGGTATTCAAGCCTCTGCACTGGGCAATCACGAATTTGATTTGGGCATTAACCAAGTGGCGGGAATTTTGCGGACAGGTGGTGGTAATCCTGGTACGGCTTTTCCCTATTTGAGTACTAACCTCAACTTTGCACCAGAGGTGGCGGCAGGCAACTTATCTGCTAACGATCTTGCCACTAACCAAACCACTGCTGAAGCCAGTACGATCAAGGGTAAACTTGCCAAGAGTACGGTAATTACTGTCGCAGGTGTCGATGGAGTTATGGGGACTGCCGATGACCAAAAAATTGGCATCGTTGGTGCAACCACTCCCACCTTGCCAACCATTAGTTCTATTGGTGCAACGGGTGTAACACCGTCTAACCCAACGGACTACGCGGCTTTAGCGGCTGAGATTCAGGCGACAGTGGATATCTTGACGGGGCAAGGTATTAATAAGGTGGTCTTGCTGTCGCACTTCCAGCAGTTTGCGATCGAAAGCAATGAGATTGCTCCTCGCCTGAAGGATGTGGATATTATTATCGGTGGTGGTTCCAATACGCGCTTACTAGATAGTAACGATGTGTTGCGAGCGGGTGATACTTCGCAGGGAGATTATCCACTTGTGAAGATGGGAACCGATGGTAAGCCCATTTTGGTGGTAAATACCGATGGTAATTACAAGTATGTGGGTCGCTTGGTGGTTGAGTTTGATAATCAAGGTGTATTATTGACCGATCGCTTAGACAATACCATTAACGGAGCCTATGCCACGGATGCCGCAGGCGTGAACCGAGTCTATGGGGAAACGGTCAATGTCCGTGATAAGGCAAATCCTAATGTGGTCGCGATTACTGATGGCATCAGTAATGTGATTGCTTCTAAAGATGGTGTAATCCTTGGTAAAACTTCCATATTTCTCAATGGAACTCGTGGTGATGTACGGACTCAAGAAACCAACTTTGGGAACTTAACCGCCGATGCTAATTTGGCGATCGCTAAACAAGTTGACCCCACCGTGACAATTTCCATCAAAAACGGTGGCGGTATTCGCGACAATATTGGTGCTTTAGCCGTACCCACAGGAGCAACTAGCAGTGCCGATGTGATTAAGCTGCCACCTCAACCCAATCCCCTTGCACCGAACAAGCAGGAAGGAGATATCTCTCAGCTTGATCTAGAAAATTCCCTACGTTTTAACAATGGGCTGACGTTGATCACTGTAACTGCCCAACAATTGCTGTGGGTGATTGAACATGCTGTGGCAGGAGTCGCTCCAGGGGCAACCCCAGGGCAATTCCCACAGGTTAGTGGTGTGTCCTTCAGTTTCGATCCCACTAAACAGGCGATCGCCTTTGACTCTGCCACAGGTAGCATTACCAGACAGGGTGAGCGCGTTCAAAACTTAGCGATTTTGAATGAAGATGGTTCTCTACTAGATACGGTTGTCAAAAATGGACAATTGTTAGGTGACAAAGAGCGCACCTTCAGAATTGTTACCCTGAACTTCTTAGCAGGTACAGCTTTACCGACTGCCACTAATATCTTGGGCGGCGATCGCTATCCCTTCCCAGTATTCGTAGCTGAAAATGCTGCTAGAGCCAATCGCATCGATCTGCGTCCAGAGGCAGTTGATGTTAATCGTAACGGCAAAATTGATGGTGCGTTCAATCTGCCTGAAGGTAATTTCAATTTTGCCCCCACAGGTTCTGAACAGGATGCTCTCGCGGAGTATCTAGGTCAAGAATTCAACGTTATCCCTTACAAAGTGGCCGATGTTGATCCGACCAAAGATACACGCATTCAAAACTTGAGCGTTCGTAACGATGCTGTCTTATCTCCCACAACTGTCACTCAAAATACTCCAGGAGTAGTTGAGTTTACAGGTAACTCAGGAATTACCCAGCTATCTTTTAAAATCAATACTTCTCAAAATATTGGCAATGTCAATGAATTGGTGGTATTTGAATTTGATGGCACAACCACACCAAATCTCAAGGCACTGCTAGAGAGCAATCGCGGTCGCGTCATTTCTTCTCTAATCAGTAATCGTCCTAATGGTTTTGTCGGTAGCGATCGCACTTTGGGCTTTGCTCCCAATACCAAACTAGGGTTTGCACTAATTAAAAATGGTACAGCCGATCAAATTTTGGCAGGTCAAACCAAAGAAGTGATTTTCTCCACCACTTCTACCAACGCCATTTCTGGTGTGACAGCCAACGGTTTTAAGATTAACTTTGAAGGTCTGGCGATCGATGTATTAGCTTCCACCAATGCTCGTCCCCTTGGTACTAGTTTGCAAGACAATCGAGAAGGCGAAGTCCTCGATTTCCGAAACCTGTCGGGTAATGTGAAGGTAAGCTTTACGGTCAATCGCGAAGCGGCTTTCAATAACTTTGTGGGCTTCTATCGAGTGGCTGATACCAATGGTGGTATTGACATTAACAATGATGGCACTATTGACTTTCGCCCTGGTGACGCAGGTTACGCTAGAGCCGCGATCGAGAATCGAATTAAAGGAATTGATTTGAGCGTGTCCAACCAAGGTACGGCTACTTTCAATGACAAACAACTTACTGGCGGCAGCATTTTTGCGCCATTTATTGTCAGTAATGGAAGTGCGGAGCAGTTCTTGAGTGGTCAGGTCAGCAATGCCTATTTTGCTTATCTAGGAGCCAATTCTGGGCGAGTCGATCATATTCGGCTACTTGGAGACAATACCTTTGGCTTCGAGGATTTGCCTGGTGGTGGTGACTTGGACTATAACGACATAATTGTGCAGGTCAAGGTCAACTAGCTTTAGTAATAAAGCACTTCGCGCTTTTTCAGAACTCGAAGACGAGTGGTGGTGCTTTGTGTCGCTACTCGTCTTTTGGCTTATGAGTACAACAGGGGAACTAAGGGGGGGATTGCCCCTACCTACAATAATTTAAATTTATGTAGGGGCTGTGCCCCCGTGCCAGCCCCAATCTTTCAGCATTGCAAGAATTCCTTCCACATAGCATCAGTGGCTACATTGGCGCAGAAATTTATACAGATTTTTATATAGGCTTGACTTTGGGTAGATATTTGCGATCGCGCGATCCCATTGCCTAAGGATCGTGGTAAGTTAAGTTTAGTTAAGAAAATATTTTGAACATCAGGCTCTTTGATATATGAAATCCTCTTGGAGAACTGCGCTACTGTGGTTACTGCCCATAGCGATAATTGGCTTTTTTGGATGGCAAACAGTTTTTGCCCGTCCTGTCCCTAGCCGTCCTACTGTCAACGCGGCAAATACCCGCATATCTTACGGTAGGTTTCTGGAATATCTTGATGAACATCGCGTTCGCAAAGTCGATGTATTTGATGGAGGTCGCACCGCAGTAATCGTAGCCAGCGATCCCCAAATTGAGGGTAAAGAGCAGCGTGCTAGGGTAGATTTGCCCTTGTATGCTCCCGAATTGATGGATAAGCTCAATGATGGCAGTGTGGATTTAGCTATATATCCTCCTAGCAACAATGGTGCAATCTGGGGCTTTGTTAGCAATCTTATTTTCCCAATCGCTTTAATTGCAGGTTTATTTTTCCTATTCCGCCGTTCCAATCAAATGGGGGGGCCTGGGCAAGCAATGGACTTTGGTAAATCCAAGGCAAGATTTGCGATGGATGCCAAAACAGGTGTGATGTTTGACGATGTAGCAGGTATTGAAGAAGCCAAAGAAGAATTGCAAGAGGTCGTCACCTTCTTGAAGAAGCCCGAACGCTTTACGGCTGTTGGCGCGAAGATCCCCAAGGGAGTTTTGTTAATTGGTCCTCCTGGAACTGGTAAAACCTTACTGGCCAAGGCGATCGCTGGTGAAGCGGGTGTGCCTTTCTTCTCCGTATCTGGTTCTGAGTTTGTCGAAATGTTTGTGGGTGTAGGCGCTTCTCGCGTCCGCGATTTATTTAAAAAAGCCAAAGAGAATGCTCCTTGCATCATCTTTATTGATGAAATCGATGCTGTCGGTCGTCAACGGGGTGCTGGTATCGGCGGCGGTAACGATGAACGCGAACAAACCCTTAACCAAATTCTGACGGAAATGGATGGATTTGAAGGTAACTCAGGTGTAATCGTAATTGCGGCGACTAACCGTGCTGATGTGCTTGACTCAGCGCTATTACGTCCAGGTCGTTTTGATCGCCAGATTAATGTTGATCCACCCGATATCAAGGGTCGCTTACAGGTACTTAATGTCCATGCCCGTGACAAGAAGATTAGCCCTGAGGTATCCCTAGAAGCGATCGCGCGCCGCACCCCTGGTTTTGCAGGTGCAGATTTAGCGAACTTACTTAACGAGGCGGCGATTCTCACAGCGCGTCGTCGCAAGGATGCCATGACTATGGCTGAAATCGATGATGCAGTGGATAGGATCATCGCTGGTCTCGAAGGTAAGGCTCTAGTTGATAGCCGTAACAAGCGTTTGATTGCTTACCATGAAGTTGGCCATGCGATCGTGGGAACCTTGCTTAAAGATCATGATCCAGTCCAAAAAGTTACCCTTATTCCTCGAGGTCAAGCCGCAGGTTTAACTTGGTTTACCCCCGATGAAGAGCAAACCCTCATCTCTCGCGGACAAATCCTTGCCAGAATTACGGCAGCTCTTGGCGGTCGTGCGGCAGAAGAAGCCGTATTCGGTTCGGCTGAAGTCACCACTGGAGCAGGTGGAGATCTGCAACAGGTAAGTGGCATGGCGCGTCAAATGGTTACTCGTTTTGGCATGTCCAATATTGGCCAGCTTGCCCTTGAAGGACAAAGCTCTGAGGTATTCTTAGGTCGCAGCATGGGTGGTCAGTCGCCTTACTCTGAAGATATATCCGCAAAAATCGATCAGCAGGTGCGGGAAATTGTGCAGAAGTGTTATCAAACAGCACTGCAAATCGTATATGAGAACCGTGCTGCCATTGATCGGGTTGTGGATTTATTAATCGAGAGTGAAACTCTTGATGGCGACGAGTTCCGCCGAATTATCTCCGAGTACACTTCTGTTCCTGTTAAGGAAAGATTTGTTCCTCAGTTATAGTCTAAGAGCGTGTTTGAGAAGTTTTGATCCCCCCTAACCCCCCTTATAAAAGGGGGGAAAAGACTAAAAAAGTCCCCCTTTTTAAGGGGGATTTAGGGGGATCAATCAGTATTTTTAGCGAATGCCCACACTTCTCAAACAGGCTCTAAGTTAGGTCATACAACACAAAAGAGAGTCGTAGCGCGATGTGCCACGACTCTCTTTTGTATTTGGACTCCAGCCGAAAACGGCAAGTGAGTTAAAATAAAGTCTACAAATGATGTTTACCATGGCTTAACCTAATGTCAAACCAAACTGTGGTGGAAGCATTGCCAATTTTAGCGATCGCACCTGCACAACTTTTAAGAGGCAATGGCATTCTTAACCAATTACCTTCCTATCTAGGCCGATATGGAAGTAAAGCGATCATCGTGTCAGGTGCAACTGCTAAAGGAATCATAGCTAATCAGCTAGATAGCTTGGAATTAGTTGAAACTCCTGCGATCGCTGAATGCTCAGAAACAAACTTAGCAATTTTGCAACAGATCGTGAAGCAGCAAAAGCCCGATATGGTTATTGGTGTGGGCGGCGGCAAGGCTTTGGACACGGCAAAATTAATCGCCCATCAGCATCAACTGCCTGTAATCACTATTCCCACAACGGGTGCGACCTGTGCCGCATGGACTGCCCTTAGTAATGTTTATGATGATCACGGTGCATTTGCTTACGATGTGCCACTCGATCGCTGTCCAGACTTGATGGTGGTTGACTATGACCTAATAGGCACTGCACCACAACGCACCCTTGTTTCAGGTATTGGTGATGCGATCGCCAAGTGGTATGAGTCATCGGTAAGTAGCGGCAACAGCGACAAAACTATGGTCATTGCGGCGGTGCAAGAAGCAAGAATTCTCCGCGATATCCTATTCCAAAAATCCGCCGAAGCGATCGCCCAGCCCCATAGCCAAGTATGGCGCGAAGTTGTGGATGCGACTGTTTGCCTAGCAGGTGCGATCGGTGGCATTGGCGGTGCTAATTGTCGTACTGTCGCCGCCCATGCTGTGCATAATGCCCTGACGCATTTACCTCAATCTCACCATATCTTGCATGGCGAAAAGGTGGCCTACGGTATCCTAGTGCAATTGCGTCTCGAAGAATTTCAAGGTAATCAGTTAGCCGCCACTGCTCGACAGCAATTACTGAAGTTTTATCAAGATCTTGGTTTGCCTAGCTGCCTGAGTGATCTTGGATTACATCAAGTCACTATTGCCGAATTAGAAGCGATCGCCGCGATCGCCTGCCAACCTAATTCTGATATTCATCGCCTTCCCTTTAGCATTGCCCCCAGCCAACTCCTAGCGGCGATGGTTTCTACGATCAGTCCTATCGCTGTCTAATATCAAATAATCAAATAAGAGCCTGTTTAAGAAGTGTGGGCATTCACTAAAAATACTGATTGATCCCCCCTAGCCCCCCTTACGGAAGGGGGGAAAGATTAAAAAAGTCCCCCTTTTTAAGGGGGATTTAGGGGGATCAGAACTTCTCAAACACGCTCTAAAGAAATGGCTACGCCATTTCTTTATTCGGTTTAGGGAACTTCCGCAGGCACATCCACAGGTCGAATAATTGGTGGCGCAGTGGTTTGTTCAGGTAAGAAAATAGCATCGATCGCCTGTTGCAGAGTTTGCGCCATCACGATCCGATTTTCATAGGCAACCACCACCCTCACCAAAGTCGGTAAGCGATTTTGAGTGGATTCCAAATAGATTGGCTCTACATAGAGCAAAGATTGTTCAATCGGAATCACTAACAAATTACCCTGTATCACCCTAGAGCCTTGGCGATTCCACAGAGACATTTGCTGAGAAATGACAGGATCTTGGTTAATTCGGGCTTCAATTTGCTCAGTTCCATAGACCAAAATCTGCTTAGGAAATGTGTAGAGCAGAAGCTTTCCATAATTATCACCATCCGATCGCGCCGCTAACCATGCCACCAGATTACGCCTTTCCTTTGGGGTAAAGGGCAGCAGAAGAATAAATTCTTCAAAGGCAACCTCTGGCAAACTGGTAATTACATAATAGGGTTGTACTATCTGCGGTTTATCAGCGTAGATCTCATTGGGAATTTGCCATTGATCCTCACGATTGTAAAAGATTTGCGAATCCACCATGTGATAGGTCATCAAGCGTTCTGACTGAATCTTAAATAAGTCGACGGGATAGCGCAGATGTTGGCGCAGAGGTTGTGGCAAAGCACTAAGAGGCTGAAAGATATTGGGGAAAATTTTTGCCCAAGTTTGAATCATAGGATCGCTAGGATCAGCGATATAGAAATTGACTTTGCCATGATAGGCATCAATCACCACTTTGACAGAATTGCGGATATAGTTTAGTCCCTCATTGCCAATGTCAGAATAGGGATAGCGATCGCTAGTGGTATAGGCATCAATAATCCAAAATAACTTACTAGGATCTTTCGGTTGGGGCTGAATATCTGCCGCCACTAGATAGGGATCATTGTCATAGCGCAAAAAAGGAGCGATCGCTCTTACCCTCTGCATAATATTGCGGCGAAACAATAATTTTGTTTCTGGTAAAAATTCGGGCGTAACTGCCATGCGCCAATCTTGCAGATATACAGCAAACATCAGCCGTTTCCACAAAGTATCAAGCCCGATCCCACCCCGACCGTCATAAACGTTATAAACATTATCGTTATCGCTGGGATAGTCTAGCTCGCGCACCTTTGTGCCTGTCATCACATAGGTATTGGTGTTTTCACCGTAATAAATGCGCGGTTTGCCAATGGGGACACTCTCACGGACTTCACGGCTGGAAGTGGTGAGGGGACTGCCCTCGGTCACACCAATATCCTTAATAAAATATTCAGGTAGCCCCGCATCCCCCACACGGTTAACAGGACTGAGGGTAAACCCATAGCCGTGAGTGTAGATGAGATGCTTATTGACCCAAGTTTGGGCTTCGGCAGGAACCGCCGTATAGTCTAGCTCCCTTGCAGCAATAATGACTTGCTGCTGATTAGAGGATGCCTGTACGCCTATGCGATAGCGATCGATATCGGCATCAGGAAAGCTGTAATAGAGGCGAATTTGTTGGAGTTGACGATTGGTGGCGAGTAGGGGTTGGCGATCCCATAGGCGAATATTGCGAATTGTGAGGGCATTATTTTGAATAGATGCTTCTGTGAGCTTGCCCTTGGGGGTAAATACCTGAGTATCGATGCGGTCTAAGCCAAAGGCTTGTCTGGTTAAGGCGATCGTGCGTTGAATGTAGGGCTGCTCTCTAGCCAATTCATTGGGTTGGACGATCAGCGATTGAACCGCATCAGGTAAAAATTCTCCTAATCCGATCGCCATCCCCAGATAAAGACTCAAGACGATCACAATGGGCTTGCGGCTAGTAGGCTTGCGTGGTAATCGCCAAGTACGTCCTAGCAGATAGGTGGCGATCGCCAAGGCCAGAACACTCAGTCCCGTATAAACAGGCAACTGTACCACCACATCCGTATAGCTGGCTCCGTAAGCAACGCCACGGGGGGAATAGAGCAACTCATAGCGATTGAGCCAATAGCTAAAGCTCACCACCAGCATAAATACACCCGCCAAGCCATAGAGGTGACGTTGTTGCTCACGGGTAATTCCCTGAAATTTGCCATCACTCAAACTATTGCCCGATAGTAAATAGGTCAGCATTACTGCTAAAAACCCATAGAGACTAATACCGACAAGCGCAAATTCTAGGATCTCAAGGGCAGGCAAGTTAAAAATATAGGTGCTAATGTCCTGATTAAAAACTGGTTCAGTTTGCTCAAAGCTAGTGGATAGAAAACTGGGCAAAATTTTCATCCATTGCCGAGAGATGACCCATGCATTACAGGTGCTGAGGAAGATGGCGATCGCGATTAGCAGCCAGCGTGCATAGACAAAAATAGCGATCGCGATTAATGCCATCGGTATCCAAACTTGCCACTTTGCCATAGATAGCCCTAAATGCCATAGGGTCTCTGGACGAAATAGAGGTGGTGCTGCGAGAAGATCTTGGGTATTAAACTGGGCGATCGCCACCTGCCCATAGTGCATTCCTAGCAAACCTATGATTGTACTCAATCCTAAACAGAGAGGCAGCAGCCACCGCAAACCCAAGGGGCTTGGTACATAGATAGATTGAGGTGTGATCGGCTGAGGATAGCGCGATTCCCTGCGGGGCAGCTCCCCTGTGAGATCTCCCTGTCTAGTTGCATACTTGAGCTTTTGGGCAATCTGTAAATTTTTCAGCAGATATACTAGTGAAACTCCTAAAACCAAAGCCCCCAAGCCCAACTGAGTCAAGAGTCTGAGCCAATACATAGGCAAATACCCCAACTCACCAAACCAAAGTAGCTCCGCCCCCACCCTTGCCACAATTATTACTAACCCACATACCACCAAGAGTATGAGGAAATATTTCTGCAACTTGGCAAACAAATTAGCAGACTTTAACTTAGCAACTTGCAAATTCATTTACCAATTACCAACCACCAAATTATCAATCACCAAAACTATTAACATACTGAAGCTGCACTTCAAATCTTGTCCAAGGTTGTGGCTCAATAATTTGGGTAGTAATTTGATTAGCCGCAAATAGCGATCGCAGCGTATCGGCTGACCCCTCTGCCTGCAAAAACTTCAGCAATAGCCCACCCATGCGAATATCGCCGCCTGCTGCTGTTGGAATGATAAATTTGGGTTGTAAGCATTGCGCCACCTGTACTGCCCCCTGTTGTCCCTTAATTACCGTTCCCACTAAGGGCAACTTCAGATCAATTGTGGGTGTAATTACCACATCCATAGGGGCAAACTGCTGGATCTCCTTGTCATGATAACCATGCGGCTCATAGTACAAGGATGATGAGGTTTGTAGATCTTGAATGATATAACCATTCTCGATTGTGGTGGGGCCTGTGGGGGAACCCGTTACGGCGCGAATGGTCAGCAATTTATCAATGGTAAAGACCTCACCATGATTGAGGGCTGTCACCTGCGTATATCCCAGTTGCTTGACCAGCTTGGCCGCACTGGGAGAGGCAACTACAGGGATAAGGCGATCGAGCTTTTGCAATGTGGCAGGATGAGCATGATCGGCCAGCCCCTGCGATAGCAAGATCAAATCAATATTGTGTGGTATTTCCCTTGGTGTTAAGCGATCGGCTTTAAAAAGCCAGTCTGCATTGCCAAACATCAAAGAACCCACTAGCCAAGGATCAAGCAGGATACGTTTGCCTGCCATCTCAATCAACCAAGAATTACTGTCTAGCCATGTTAAATACATAATTTAATCGTTTTTAAACATTATCCAATTAATGGTCTAAATCCATGCTTAATTGAAACAGCACCAATCTTATCCATATTTTCAATGGAAATTTGATTGCGTCCCCAAGAGAAGTTAGTGTGCCATCCTTCAAACTCCAGAAGCATTGCCTCGGCAAAACAAGCAAAAAGCTGGCGAGCAGGAGCCGTCATATTGACGATTTTCATGATCTTCCAATCGATATCCAGACTATGCTCAACGATGCCACCATTGATCACATGAATATCATCTTCCTGCAATAGAGTACTCATATTTTTAGGATAGCCGCCATCAATCAAAATACAGGGCTTCCGCAGCACAGAGGCATCGATCGCCATCCCCTTAGCCATACTCGCCACCCACACAATGATGTCCGACTTGGGTAAAGCTTCCTCAATACTCATCACCTTACCGCGTCCTAGTTGGGACTGCAAATCCTGCAACCGTTCCTGATTGCGAGCCACTAATAATAAATCTTGGATTTCGGTTCTGGCATCTAACCAACGGCAAACAGCGCTGCCAATATCCCCCGTTGCACCGCACACCGTCACCGTTGCCTTAGCTAAATTGATGCCAAATTTGCGGCTGGCCTCCTCAATCTGACGACAGATAATATAAGCCGTATGGGTATTGCCCGTTGTAAATCGATTAAAATCTAGCTGAATATTTCTCACACTAGACATCTGACTGAGATTGAAATTTTCAAAAATAATCGAAGAAAACCCGCCCAAAGCAGTGATGTCTACATTATGTTTCTGAGCGTGAGCCATCGCATTGAGGATTTTACGGATAGCGGTTTTGATTTTGCTACTTGCCAGCATCTCTGGTAAGAAACAAGATTCCACATACAGCCCTTCAATTTGCTGACCTGTCGCACTGGTTACTTTAATATGATCAACCACTTGAGGTGGAGCGCTGCACCAAAACTCTAGCCCTTGATCGGCGTATTCGGGATAGCCCAATTCCCTTGCCACTGACTGAGCGTGTTCTAGACTTGTTAAATGCCCTATGAGACCAAACATTGATTGTTGTTAGCTAAGTTATTTATTGAGAAAGCGCGATCGCTAAAGATGATGATTTTTAGGTAATTGGGGATTGGTAATGGGTAATTGGCAATTGGGGATTGGATGGATCAATTTAGTACTTAGAAAATTTAGGAGTAATCACGCAGTTAGCAATTAATCACCCATTACCAATTACCAAAATAATTATCAAACAATTACCAATCACCAATTACCGATCACCAGAATAATTACCAAAACAATTAAGCAGCCGCTAGACCCATTGCCGACATTTTCATAATATCGCGAGTGTTGAAGCCAATTTTGCCTAAGCTTTCGCCATATTGGATCATGAAGTCTTCCACTAGGGCTTCTTTTTCCATGCCAAGCACCTTGGCATCGGCTTCGACTTGGTTCAGCATTTTCCAGACGATGGGCAAGTTTTGGCGGTTGGCTTGCTCTAGGGTAACTTTGGAATCCTCAAAATGCTTTTGCAGCCAATCTTCACCAAAATTGAGGTGCAGATATTCATCTTTGACCACGCCTTCAGTGATCTTGCGGGCAAAGGGATCGGCAACTGGTATATAGATATTGTAAGCGGCGATCGCAAAGCACTCAATGATAAGTGATTGAATCAGCAGACAGGTGACAATATCTTTAGCTGCGAAGGCCTGTTGGAAATTTTGGTGTAATTCAGCAAAAAACTTCTCAGCAAAGTCCATGTCTGGAGAAACCTGCAGGTTATTACCACAGGCGGTAAAGCCCTTTTTATGACGGGCTTCCATCTTGGCGAGACGCTGAAAATCTTCCGTGAATTCGGGTAGTAGCTCTGCCATTTGCAAATAATTGCCGTAAGCCTCAGCTTCTCCCTCAATCACGATCGCATTGATGCGGCTGTAAGCATCACGATAGGTAGTAGATTGATAGTCAATTTGATTGGTTTGATCTTCGATCGCAATTGCTTCTAGTAATTGCCCCATTAGTTGCCCCTTTGAGTGTTCTTGCTCAATAAAAGTTAATCTCTTGCTATTTTATGCCAAGTAGCACAGTTAAATAAAAGATATAGAGATCTTCCAAACTAGTAATCCAGTCAGACAATTGTGATCTTTTTTGGCAGAAGCGTTATTGTCTAAGGAACATCTAGGCGTTAAACTGAATCATGTCCCTTAGCTCTTGATTATGGCAAGTTTTCTGTTAGAGGTCGGTACTGAAGAGTTACCTGCTAGTTTCGTTGTTGATGCGTTGCGACAGTGGCAAGCACGAATTCCTAAAAATTTAGAAGAACATCAACTAACGGTGGGCAAGGTTAATGTATATGGTACACCACGCCGATTAGCTGTGCTGATTGAGGGTTTGCCCACACAACAAAGCGATCGCACCATAGAAATTAAGGGGCCTGCCCTAGCTGCTGCCTTTGTCAATGGTGATCCACAGGGGGAACCAACTAAGGCTTTGCTAGGTTTTGCCAAGTCTAAGGGGATCGACCTTAAAGATATTACAGTTAAGGAAACTGATAAGGGAGCCTTTGTTTTTGCTAATCAGCAAATTATTGGACGCAAGACTAAGGAAATTTTGCAGGAGTTAGCGCCTAGCTGGATTACGGGGCTAGAGGGCAAGCGGCTGATGCGTTGGGGAAGCGGAGAACTAAAGTTTCCTAGACCAATTCGCTGGCTAGTCTCTTTGTTTAATTCGCAGATTTTACCCATTTCGCTAGAAAATATCCAAGCCGATCGCATCAGTCAGGGGCATCGGGTACTGCATGGGCGACCTGTAATTATTGACACGGCGGCTGATTATGTGGAAGCCCTGCGTGAGGTGTTTGTCTTGGTCGATGGGGATGAGCGCCGCAAGCATATCCTGACCCAGATCCATAGTATTGTAGAGCTATTTGGCGGAGTGGCGGAGATTCCTGAGGACTTGATCGAGGAGGTCAGCTACTTGGTGGAATTTCCGACAGCAGTGATCGGTGAATTTGAACGGGAATTTTTGGAGTTGCCTCAGCCTGTGGTCAAGACGGAGATGGTCAGCCATCAGCGCTATTTCCCAGTGCATTCGGTGGATAATCCTGATCAACTTCTGCCTAAGTTTATTACGATTTCCAATGGTGATCCTGATAAGTCAAGGCTAATTGCGGCGGGAAATGGCAGGGTAATTCGGGCGAGATTGTCCGATGGTAAGTTTTTCTATGATAGCGATCGCGCAGTGCCGTTAGAGTCATTTTTGCCGCTTCTGGAAAAGGTCACTTTTCAGGCGCAACTGGGGACGGTGGCAGCGAAGGTGGAACGGGTGCGCGCGATCGCCAAGCTAGTGACTCAAGCGATCGCCAATCTTGCAATTGGTGAGTCTGATTCAGCCTTGATTGATCGTACAGCCCAATTAGCTAAGGCGGATCTCGTCACGCAAATGGTAAAGGAATTTCCAGAGTTGCAGGGGCAAATGGGCTATTACTATGCTTTGGCTAGTGGGGAGTCTTTGGCGGTGGCAACGGGTATCCGCGAGCATTACCAGCCCAAGGGCGCTGGGGATACATTGCCCACGACCCTCACGGGTAAAATTATCGCCATCAGCGATCGCCTTGATACTTTAGTGGGAATTTTTGGACTGGGAATTATTCCCACAGGTTCGTCCGATCCCTTTGCTCTGCGCCGAGCCGCCACAGGTATTGTCCAGATTGCGTGGGATAGTGGCTTTGATCTGAATCTGCCCCAATTATTGCAAGGGGTAATTGATATTTATCATCAACAAAATCTGCTCACGCAAACAACAGAGACAATTTTAGAAAACCTGTATAGGTGGTTTAGACAACGTTGTGAAACGATTTTGGGAGAACAGGGCATTGATTACGATCTAATTAATGCTGTCTTGCCCCCCGATGATCTTGCTTACACGCTGCAAGGTTTGCGCCATTTCCACCGTATTCAAGAACGGGCGAAATTCTTGCAAACATCTCGCGATCGCCAGACCCTTAGTGCTATTTATGAGCCAATTGTGCGAGCGTCTCGCCTTGCTAATCAAGGAGATCTCAGCTTTGAGGTGACAGATATTAGCAGTATTGTTGATGGGGCGACCCTTACCGATGCGGCAGAACAAAGTTTGTATGGAGCGATCGCGGCTTTGCCCCAGCAAGCGACCGATGCTCAACTGATGGAAAGCATTATCGCGATCGCGCCGATCCTCAACCAATTCTTTGATGAAGTTTTGGTAATGGTGGACGAGCCACAGGTGCGCCAAAACCGTCTCAATCTTCTGGCAGTCATCCGCAATTACAGCCGTCAGTTGGCAGATTTTAGCGCGATCGTTAAGTAATATCGATTCACAAAAGTGTAGTCACACTTTTGTGAATTAAAAACCAAACTCAGTATTTTTTCAAATGAAGAAATGGCATAGCCATTTCTTCATTTGGTATTAACCAAGGACTGTTTGTAGGCAGCCCAGCCACCAAGGTGAGAAATATCCACCCAATTATATTTTTCGATCAATTCCTTGGGATAGAAAAATGCTGTTAAAACCTCCCCATCCTCTAAATAGACATCAGTTGGGTACATATTTGGTGGCTCATTACCTGCAAGGTATTCAAATTCAGAATCCTGCATCTCATATACTTCACCAGGAATCGAAATACCGCCCGATTCCACCTCATAAATAGCAGGATGCCAAGCATCTCCTGCCGCATGGAGTCGATAGCGTGCTTGGGTGTTGGCAGTGCGGATAAATTTAGCGCCTTGGAGGTTGCCATGATCAGGTTGACCACGCAATGCTGAACCACAGATAAATACTCGTCTTGTCCCGTTGGATGATGTCATAAATCAAGAGAAATGAGAAAACTAATCACTTTAAACTATGCACTAGCGCTAATGCTGATGTATTTTGCATATGTACGCATGATTTGCGTATACAGTATACGGCTGTAATGCCTCATAAGTAACATTTAACATTTCATAGATTTCAGAACTTTATAAATTTAGTAAAAGACCATAAATCAGTAATGGCTGGAAAACTCTCAACCCATGTTTTAGATACCGTTCATGGTTGCCCTGCGCGTAATGTCAAATTGGAGCTATGGGCGATCGCTAACGATCAAACCAAAACCCTCCGCAAAACCCTATATACCAATCAAGATGGTCGCACCGATCAGCTATTACTTGATGCTACGGAAATGCAAGTCGGAATTTACGAAATTTGGTTTTATGTTAATGATTATTTTGCCAGTTGGGAGCCAGCTAAGTCAAATAGCTCTGACTTAACTTTTCTCGGAATCGTGCCAATTCGATTTGCCATTACTAATGCTTCAGAGTCTTACCATGTACCACTTCTAGTTTCTCCTTGGTCGTATAGTACCTATCGAGGTAGCTAGGATCGCGATCGCTCACCGCACAACCAATGTATTTTTTAATACAGAAAATAACTACTAAGTTAAAGTTAGATGCAATGAATACTGTATACAGTGAAGTTATTTGCTCATAAATTTATCTGTATTTACTGACGTGTTTTAGCTCCTGCAAAAGAGCTAATTAATTGCTTAATACTTGGTTGTGTATTTGGTTTGAGGAGTTATGTTAAAGGCTTTCAATATTTCCCTTTCTTGCTTGGCGGCTCTTGTCGCTTTGTCAAGTGTGTCTACTCAGTCCGCAGAGGCGTTACCAGCATCGGAAGAATCTACAAATGCTGTAAGTAAAGTTGCTGATGCCACGCTCAATACGGCTCCAGAGAATATATCAACTTCTTCTGGTGCAGTTGCATCAAATAACGTTGATGCTCCTAGTGCTGCCCCCACGGCGATCGCTGACCTCATCAATCAGCAAGAAACCACTACCAATCTTCAATTCAATCCATCATCTGAATTGGCGATCGGTAACAGCACCATCGATCAACTAGGAGAAAATGCTCTCAATGCTGAACTAGCTTCAGTCACATCCGTATCCCAACTCAGTGACGTTAAACCCACCGACTGGGCATTTACCTCTTTGCAATCCCTAGTAGAGCGCTACGGATGTATTGCAGGCTATCCCGATCGCACCTTCAAAGGCAATAAAGCGCTCTCTCGATACGAGTTTGCCGCAGGACTAAACGCCTGTCTCGATAAAATCAACGAGATTGTCTCCGCAGGACTTTCCGATAAGGTCTCCAAAGAAGATCTTGCCACACTGCAAAAATTGCAAGAAGAATTTGCCGCAGAACTAGCAACTTTGCGTGGTCGAGTCGATGCTCTTGACAAAAAAGTTGCTACCCTCGAAGCTCAACAATTTTCCCCTACTACCAAGCTCAGTGGTTTAGCTTGGTTTAACCTCACAGGCGCAACCGCAGGCAGTCCTGTTACTGCCGAGACAGGAAACCGTGCTAGGGTAGCCCGTACCAATCCTAATATCACCTTCAGTTATTACCTATTCCTAACCCTGAATACCTCCTTCACAGGTAAAGACTCACTGGTTACACAGTTAGTCACTGGCAACGGTAGCTCTCCTGCCAACAGATTCGTTTCGGATGGCTTCTTTAACTCTTGGGGTACTCCTATTACAGATCAAACAGGTGTACCACCTGGAACCGCCAATCAGTTCCATATTCGTGAATTGTTCTACAGTTTCCCCCTTACGGACAGCGTAAACGTAGCAATTGGTCCTCGGATTAACTTCTTTCGTTATTTTGACGGAAACCGCTTTACCAATTTCTTGACAGGAGCAAGCAGTTTTAACTCTAGTGGTAGCACTTTATCAAATGCTGTCGATCGCGGATCGGGTGCAATCGTCACATGGAGATTAAGTCCTGAATTTGTATGGACTACTGCATATCTAGCTGAAAATACCGAATTTTTGAACCCTACAGCTATCGGTAATAATACCTCTAGTAACCCTAACGTTGGTCTGTTTGCAGGTACTAATACCATCAGCACACAGCTAACTTACTCTCCCAGCCGTGATGCCAATATTCGCTTGCTATACACCCGTAGCAATATTCAGCCTAACCAAGTTGGCGGCCAATTTGTTGGCGGTGCGACAGGTGAACCGATCCCCTATGGCATTGTTGATGATGGCTTAGGCGGAGCTGTGAATGTATCTACAGCCGATACCATCATCTTTAACTTTGACTGGTTATTATCCAAGAACTTTGGTATCTTCGGTCGCTACTCCTATGGCAGCACCAATGTCGCTCCCGCCAACCCTGCTGTTGCTGGCGGTAACATTACTGCTCATTCTGTGCAGTTTGGTATGGCATTCCCAGACATATTCAAAGAAGGTTCTCTTGGTGTACTTTCCTTTGTAATTCCCCATATGTATGGTAGCGGACAGAACTTCTTCCGTTCGGGATCTGGCGATGGTGCAACCCAGTACGAGCTTGAGCTATCTTACTACTACCCCATCAGCAAGAATATTGCGATCGTTCCTGCGGTGTATGCCATCTTCAATCCCAATAACTTCTCCACTAATCCCACCGTATTCGTGGGTAACCTCCGCACTCAGTTTAGCTTCTAATATCAAACCAATACCAAATTAAGAAATGGCTACGCCATTTCTTAATTAAAAAACCCTTACTGGGTTTGGTTTTTAATTGGTATAAAAATAGCCTAGCTATCGTTGGGTTGAAAACAGAACAAGGTCATAATCTTCATGGAATTACGACCTTGTTTTGTTTTTGGGCGTTTCTTAACTCGTATTCTGGTTTTGTGTCCTAACAAGCATGGCAGCCGCCATATTAAATCAAACAATAAATTTTTTATTTCTAATTCTAGTAAATAGAGCCGTTATTTTGCTATGATTAGTATCCGTTCGGCGGCATAGCCAAGTGGTAAGGCAGGAGTCTGCAAAACTCTCACCCCCAGTTCGAGTCTGGGTGCCGCCTTTCGCAACAAAATGTTTCAAAAGACCAAAGCAATCCCTAGGTGATAGCTTTGGTCTTTTCTATTTCCAAGAGGTCTCTTCAGCAATCTTTTTACCTTCAGTCTGAAGATATTCTAAAAATGTCTGCGCCACTACGGATAGCTGTTTGCCAGCTAAGTGAATCACATACCAGTGGCAGGGAATGGGAAAATTATCCACATCTAAAACAGCAAGTTGTCCTGATGCGCCTTCTAGGGAAATTGTGTGCTGCGAAAGGACGGATATGCCTAATCCTCCTGCGATCGCCTGTTTAATGGCTTCGTTACTCGCCAATTCCATCTTGATATTAGGAGTAATCTTATGACTATCAAATAAACTTTGGACATAGCCCCTAGTTCCTGAGCCAGATTCTCTCGTTATAAATGGCTCCTCAGCGAGTCTCTGGATGGGGATATGTTTCTCTTTGGCAAGGGGGTGATCGTGATGGGCTAATACCACCAAAGGGTTAGATAGGAAGGGGTAAGACTTTACATCGGGTTCGTCAGGGACTTTACTCAATATATAGAGATCATCCTTGTTTTCCGATAGGCGATCAAGAATACCACTATGGTTTGTTACCTTGAGTGATATTTCTACCCCCGGATATCTTTGGCAAAATGGGCCTAACAATCGTGGAATCACATATTTGGCAGTTGTCACCACGGCGACTTTTAAATACCCCTGCTTCAGTCCTTTCATATCAGCCACACTCATTTCAAACTGAGATATGCGATCGAATATTTCTTGGCAGGTCGCAAACAGCTCTTGTCCAGCCTGTGTTAAAAACAGCCGCTTGCCCACCTGTTCAAATAGTGGCATCCCGACAGCCTTGGTGAGATGCTTAATTTGCATGGACACGGTTGGCTGAGTGAGAAATAATTCTTCGGCTGCACGGGTATAGCTGCCATGACGGGCGGCAACTTCAAAAACTTGCAACTGGTGTAGCGTAATGTGGCTTGCTAATTGCGAATCAGAGAGGCGATAACTCATAACATTGCTAAAATCATAGACTTTATTCTATGATTTTAGCATTAATGTATAGTTTTGCTCTATATTAAATCACAAGAATTATTGTGAAAGTTTAAGGAGTTATCGCAATACCCGAAAGTATAATCACATTTTCATGAATTAGCGTGAATTAGAGTGAATTAGTTACGACTGATATAGTTTAGGCTTGATTCTCGCAATGGTCTAAAATTTCTGCCAAAGTGGACGCAAAATTGATTTAATGGAGTGTTTATGGATGTTTGTGTTGTGGGGCTGTTAATAAAAATATGCGCTTAAGGGATAGAACTAGAAAAACCTATAATTTTTTTAAACATAGCTGCCGTGATGAGGCTTTTTTAAGCTTGATTCGTAGGGTAGAAAATTTTGTTACTAAGATTTTGGCGATCGCTCTCATCTTTGTGATCTTAGGGGCGCTAATCGATCTGGTCAGAGTTTTGGTTATAGATTTATTTTTTACTGAGCCTCAATTTGCTTTTACTGCTCCGTTGTTGAAGATATTTGGGATGTTTCTCAATGTGCTGATTGCCCTAGAACTGATGGAAAATGTAACTGCTTATCTGCGACAACATGCAATTCAGCTAGAACTGGTGGTGGTTACGGCTTTGACGGCGGTGGCTCGGAAGATTGTTATTTTTGATAGTAAGTCTGAGGGTGATATTACAGGTTTAGCGCTGGCGGTGCTATCACTGTCGATCAGCTATTGGATTATTCGGAAGCGCGATCATAATCAGTCTCATGGCAATTAAGAGGAACACTCGCTAAGTGCTATGGTAATTGCGGTAGAATTGTGTTAATTATTGTTTTAATTATCTAAACTAAATCAAGATTTAATCAAACACTCTATATGACTCCATCACTAACCAATTTTTTCTTAAGCCTTGTTGCAGGTGGCGTAGTTCTTGGCTTAATTTTTGCGGCTTTGCTTGTCGTAAGCCAAAAAGACAAGATCGTTCGCAAAGGTTAATTTTTGATCTCGCTTAAATCAACGTCTAAAAAAATGAAGGCTGCACTAGATGCGGTCTTTGTTTTAATTATTGCTAATACCAAAAGCCCACAGATACAGCGTTAAAACCTTGTGTCTGTGGGCTTTTTAGTTATTAGCAAAAACCAAAAAACGTTAGTTATAGTGACCGATTTATACAAAAGTGGTCACTATTTTGGTCACTGGTATAATGCAAAAAAACCGCCGTTGCGTGGCGGTTTTACAGAAGTCATTACTTTAAAAATCTATGAATACACTAGCACAAGGCATTGCCGAAGCTAATGCTAGGCTAAAGTCTCTGAGGGCGCGATGCTCCATTGAGCAGAGGGATAGCCGCCTATTACTTAGAGGGACATTTCCACCCAAACCAACGGCGGCGCGAGAAGACTGGCATCGTCAAAGAATATTTCTAAAAGTCAATGCGACACCTTCAGGCATTGGCTTCGCAGAAAATGAAGCCCGAAAAATCAGCGCATTACTAGATCAAGGATTATTCGACTGGACACCATACCTAAAACAAGACGATCAGATCCTCACCCTTGATCAGTGGATTGAAAAATTTAAGGCATACAAGCTTGCTCAAGGAATCAAGCAGAAAACTTGGGAAAGTGACTATGAAACCGCTTTCAAAATTCTGGAAAACTTAGAACCTGACAAAGCGATCGCCGCAATTTCTAGGATCACCCCAAATACCAGAAAGAGACATAGACATTGCTTTGTGATTGCTGCACTTTTTAAATTTGCAGGTGTTGCCATTGACCTAAAACCCTATAAAGGCAACTACTCACCATCAACGGTAAAACGGCGAAATATCCCCACAGACGCAGAAATTCAAGACTGTTATTTTAAGATAAAAGGCACGATATGGGCATCAGCCTATGGTTTACTAGCAACCTATGGCATCAGACCATCAGAGTTAACCAAGTTAGACTTTTCAGAAATGCCCGTCCTAATTGTTTCTGGAACAAAATCTGCACTTAGCGATCGCCGCGTCTATCCGATCTATCCCGAATGGGTTGATTTATTCGAGTTGCAAAATATCAACCTACCCAGAACCCAAAATACAGGCGATCAAGCATCTATCCAATTTGCAAAATACAATATTCCCTTCACCCCCTACGACCTTCGCCACGCTTGGGCAATCAGATCGATGGAATTTGGGCTAGACCTAACCATCGCAGCACAGCAAATGGGTCATACCGTACAGATCCATTCCCAGACCTATCACAAGTGGATAAGCGATCGCCACCACAAACAGGCATTTGATCGCATCCTAGCCAAGCCAGATCGGATCACACCACCAATTGCCACAAGCAGATTAGTTTTGATCAATGGAGGAGTTTAAGTGAATAATCGACATCCCATAACGCAGATATTGATACGCGCCGCGTGGATTAGTTTCTATTTCCTTCTAGGTTTAGCCGTACTACTTGGAGGCAACGTTAACTGGACTGAAATCAACTACGCAAGATTATACGGATATGCCCTTGTGCCTAGCGCCATAGTCCAAATATTCAAAAAGTCCAAACCGCAGTCGCCCCAGCAAATCCCAAAAACATATCTAGACGTGGTGACTGAACTACTCCAAGGCGATCGCGCAGCTGCGATCAGACTGTTTAATTACAACAAGGAAAAGTTTGGCGGCAAAACTGACGAATGGGTATGGCAGAAAGTAATCAGAGATATAGAGAGGGATAGGAGATGATCAAGCCACTCTCATTAGTCAGGGTAGCTTAATTCCTTACCCTAGCGATCGTATCTTCCCCGTAAATACGATCCTCAATATACGAAAGCCTTTGCTCATTCCGAATAAATGCTTTCTCAAGATCAGTAAGGCGATCATCGTTAGCCCGAACATTAGAAAAAAGGTTATCCAAATCCTTAGAGCTTTGGTTTAGCCTTTGCGACTGCTGCCCGATCATAAAAATCACGGTCAGCACAGAAATTAACAGAGTAAGGATGGCAACGACTTCACCAACATTCATAACGCACCTGTAAAACCAAAAATTGAAATAGTTGCCTGAGTAAAGTATTTAGGCAATTGAAACCGTAAGACGTATGGGGTAAAAGGCTCCCAAAAGATCACCCGATCCTGATTAAGAGTCAACGAAAAACTTTGAACAGCAGAGGCGACACCGCCAGCAGGCACGATCTGCGAAACGTTACCAGCAAATACCCAATTAGGGCGACTTTCAGTACTGCTTACCTTAAGCCTAATTACTTGCTGGCTAATTTCAGGAGTATCGAAAGTGGCGATCGGTAATTGCAAAAGCCCAAAGTATTGACCTGAGAAACTCTGCAAATAAACCAACTGCCACTTATCAGGATTAGAAAAATCCATGCCTGTCTAAACCTTGAGAGTCCAACTTGCGTTAGCCGGCCCTATATTAACGGTCTTACCGTTCAAGGCATTTTTTGCCGTATCAGCATTTTGCCTGTCGCAAACAAGCTCGATTCGGCGCGATTCGGTTTCACCGTTGATCACTCGTTCTATCTTCATTCTGATCATCGTCACAGAAGAAGATCGCTTTGCGAGCTTCACGGTGTAAGGGATAAATTCAAGGCTTGCGCCTGCTGGCTTGGTGACGACAACACCGAGCGCGGTTGCGACATCGGTTTTATAAATATCGGGGTCAAGCTGAAACTCCAAATAGGCGGCAGTCCCAGCAGCGATATATCGAGGTTCTCTTTTGAACGTCATGATCGGTTTTTTCCTGAGTTAAGATTTAAATTTTTATCGAATTAGGCTAAAGGATGCCTTAGCCGCCATTTACTGTGCGGATATCCCAATCAACACCAAGCCCAAAGCCGAGCTTGATCTTCTTGCCATTCAATGCAGAAAGGGCAGATATCGCTTTTTCTCTATCGCATAAAAGCGGCACTTGACGGTATTTAGTCCCCTTGCGAACACCCAGCTTAAGAAGCTTTACAGCGCCCGATCTACGAGCAGCCCTTTCAGAGATGAAAAACACAACAGAATTAGCGGGAGGCTCAGTGGTAGATGCACCGACAGCAGTACGAATCTCGCCATCATATTTAGTTGCATCCACATTGACGCAGACAAAAACACCAGGGGCGGCAGTGAAATAAAGTGGAGTTAATCCAGCCATAAAATTATTAAAAGTTCGGTATGGCTTAGGTATAACTCCCATGTAGAGCCACTGCAAGCCCTCACTAGTGAGTCAGAAACCTATAGGTTTTCGGATCAGTGATTGGTCACACAGCTCTTTGTAGCAAAGTAATTTTTTTTAGCTTACCGAACGAAATAATTGCTTTTTGCAAATAGCAGTCCGTAATGGGTCGCTCTAGGGGCAACTTTTCTACTTGATTCAAAATTGTTACAGTTTTTCTAGCGGTGAAATTCTTTTCACTCGTACTTGTCCTCAGAAATTCTTCAAAGTCTGGAGTTTTGTCCCGAATAGCAAGGACTTTTGTTATGACTTCTTTCGCCTCAGTCTCACTAAGTAAGGTGAGGATGAACTCAAAGCCGTTAGGCTTATCTCGATAGCTGTATTTAAACCTGCCTTTCTTCAACTGGTATGTAGAAGGAAACGCTAAATCAATTTCCCGCTTGAGTTCGTTTAGATCCGCTTGGGTAATGGTCGAGATGGTTTTATCGGTTATGCGAAAGCTGATTAGAGCTTCAACCCTTTTACGCCTAGCTAAAATAGCGGTGCTTTTCTTTTCGATAAAATGAAGATGCACATGGGGCTTGTCAATAACCGAGATCGGCACATCATCATAGCTTGGCAATAATACGGGAACATCATCATCCTTCATGAACTTAAGCAGCTCCCGCTTAAGCCACATCTCAGAGAAGCTGTCCTGATCTTCGATTAGTACATCTTGACGTAAAACCCTACGCGGCGAATTTTGCGGCGTAACCTTGGTAGGGTCGTAGGGTGTTCCATCTGTCGCAGCATCAACCACATCGGAAAATACCTCTCGAACTTCTCTATTATGGAGCTGCCTAAAAGTATTTTGTCGGCGCTCAAATGGAGTCAGGTTTTGCAGATTATTCCCATCATAGGGAACGTTATTTTTTACGGTGATTTTACTCATTTTCTGGCTCTGCTCTGGTTATGGAGAAATCGTTGATTGTGAAGACAGACACTTCTCTCTTTTCCGTTTTTGCGGTTTCTGCTTGTATATCCTTGTCAAAAACAGCAGCGTCTAAAGCATCTCGATTAGATTTCAACTCGTTGACGGATTGCTGAACACTAACAATATTTCCAGTAATCGCCGCGAGGTTTGATGTGCCTTGCTCGAAGGCTTCCATTTTATTTAGGAAAGCGTTAAACCTAGTTGTGGGTAGGCTTTGGGAGCGATAGGCATCTTCTCTGACCATGCCACTTTCTCTAAGTCCATTCATCAGAGTCGCCAATCGATTAGAGGACAGCTCCGCGATTGCAGTGGAACTATCGATAATAGATTGAACGTTTGAGAGAAGGTTTACACCTGCCTGATAAATGCGATTTGCCTTAGCCCATGTTTCGGTTAATGCAGTGTAATTAGCCTGTCCAATTACAGATTTGATTAAATCCTGAACAGATTTACCGATGATTTGAGTTACGCCTTGATCGTTACCATCCTTGTCTTTAATTTTCAAGCCTAGCGCTTGTAATCCTTGGTCTATTGCGCTTCCAAGAGTATCGATAATTGAATTTGAAAGCATAAAAGCGTTATGAATCACGGTGATCATCGTGATGTAATTCATGGCTTTTTGAACCATGCCATTGTTCCAAAGATCACCAATTTTATTAAAGATATCTCCAGCTTTGGCAAGGATTGAAGCTAGTGTTCCTTTTTGTATTTGTTGTTCGGCTGCTATGTTGCCTAAAAGGGCGTTTTGAGTAGCCTGATTACCCAAAATTGAACCCGTTGCCACATCATTGGCGTTTAGCTTTCCAAGGATAGGATCTTTGATATCATCTTTCAATTTCTTGGTACACGGATCTGATTGCAGGGTTTCACAGGTCGCCTGTTTTGCATTGGCTTTTTGCTGTTCAGGCGTGGTATTTGCCGCGACAGTGGCAAGGATTGCTCCTAGCTGTGCGAACTGTCCATTCTGGCTGTTGAGCGCGTTTTTTAATGCATTAATTTCATTGTTTAGCCTTGAAATATCGCTAGATGGTGGCGGGAATCCCACCTTTCTTTCTTCTTCTTCCTTCTTTTTCCTTTCTTCTTCTTTTTTCCTTTCTTCTTCTTTTGGATCGGGCGGCTTGGGTGTAGGCTCAGGGGGCTTAGGCGTAGGCTGAGGCGGCGCAACGGTGGGGGATGCGCCAAAGCCTAGCGCAGCACCGATATTTAGGCTCCGAATGCTGCTCGAGTTAAAGTTTGAAATGTTGTTAGTGACATTGTTTGTTGTAATGCCGCCGCCACTGCCAACGGTGCTACCGATCTTGCCGCCAATGTTTAACTTACTTAGATCAAATGGTGGGGGCGGTGCATTACGGCGATCTGTTTCTGGGTTCCCTGTGGCAGTCCCGATCCGATCTGGCGTAGGCGTATAGCTTTCGCCCACTTTTGTCGTGGTTGTCCCTCCGTCTGGCTGTCCATCAATCCTGTAGATCTCGTAAATCTTTAGGCTGCTTGGGACTAGCGAACTTGAGAAATTCTGGGAATCGGCAACAGCAATACTCCATCCGCCTTGATTGCCGTTGCCATCGATCGTGTCGATCAATAGCCGCCACGATCCATTTTGATTCACTGGATCTGAGATAGCCGTTATCTTCCCCTGAATGGGGAAGAAGTTGGTCGTCTGATCTTTGATCACCCCTAAATTTGTCGATCCGCTTCTATTGCCACGATTAAAATAATAGGTTCCATCGCTATTACCGCCTGTATATTGTGCGCTGGCGATCACCCCGTAAGCCGTAAATTGTCCGCCGGGCGGGATTTGCTCCTCCCTAAATCTTGGAACTGGGCCATAATTTGGCTCTTTCAATTTGCGGATATTGCGATCCGCCTCATCTTGAGCATTACGGGCATCGATCGCCGCGGCCACCACAAGCCCACCAGCAATAATAGCCGCAGCCGCAGCTACACCCGCGGCTATCGGAGGGGCGAATACTACTGGGGGCGGGGGAGGCACGATCAATATGGGGGGCGGCACGATTACAGGCATTATTTTTTATCCTGAGAAGCTGGTTAGTAATGCAGTTGTACTGACCTCTTTAACGATCTTCCAGTCTGGTAATGACTGTCCAATCTTGCTTGGATCTACTTCTAGGATTGAAACAATTTGAATCTGGAAAATGCCATTGGCATCTTGAAAATCGCCAAAAGTTGCTTTTTGCTCAGACGTGTTACCAACGGTGCGAACAAATTTAGCGGTTGGGTTGACGACTGCGAGCGCTTGACCCGCCCATACTATTAATTCTTCAAGTGTGGTGATTGCGCGGGTTCCTGTGGGGAGTTGGGAAGTGGCGAAAGCTGTCATATATTTGCGAAAAATTATTGGTTAGCTTCATTAAAAGCAAATCGTGAATTCTTTGCAATTTCGCAGTTTTGTATAAATCTAAGATTGTTAAATTATGGCTGTGATATATGCCTAATAAGTGTTTTGGGGTATAACTAGTAGTGAGTGCTTTTAGCTCTTTCTCACAAAAGTTTCCATTCATATACAAAGTGAGATAGGGCAATGGGGAAAAACAATCGATTTGGACAGGCTGAAATTCTGACCGATTCAGAGTTAGATAGGATTTTTAGAAATATCTTTTCGCGTGACCATAAACTATTTTTCTTAATCGCTAGGTTCACTGGGGAAAGATTGGGCGCGATCGCCCGTCTCAAGTTTTCTGATGTTTACGATGCCAAGGGGGAACCGTTAGCAGAAATTACTTTTCCTGCGAATATTCGCAAGGCATCGCCTGACGGATCGCGGTCAACTCGTCAGATTTATGTGGTTCCCAGATTGCATGATGGACTAGCGGCTTACCGCCCGAAGGATGATCGGCTGTGGCTATTCCCTAGCGATCGCCGCGATGGAATGCCGATAACTTGGAGCGCTGCCGACAAGTGGTTACGAGCTGCGGTTGAGAGAACAGGGCTTGAAAATCGCGGCATTTCTGGACATTCCCTTAGACGCAGCTTCATCACGAAGCTGTATGAAAGTGGAATGGATATTCACTGCATTCAGGAAGTTACTGGGCATAAGAGCCTGACCGTTTTACAACGGTACATCGGTAAGAATCCTGCAAGGGTCAAGGGTGGTTTGTTCGCTGCTTTTGCCTAGCGCAATACAAATTTGTTTGGCAGTCGCACCCGATCGCCACAGGGTCTCAATAGATTCTTTTTGTCTATTGGGAATGTGGTGTTTTTTGTGTGTACCAGAAACACAATAAACATACCTTCGATATTCATGGGTTTGTCCATGCCTACCTTTAACTAGGTAATCTTCGATATGCCCATGCCTACGGTTTAATGTTTCTGGTACAAGCTTTTTATCTGTACCAGAAACATTAACAGCCCTTAACGGGTCTTCGACCTTTTCCCACCATTGTTTGCTGGCAATGTGATCCTTGGTGTATCGAATTTCATCACCAAAGCCTCTCCACCTGACCCCGAAGCTATGCCCTAGATCTTCGATAATTTCGCCTACTGCATATTCACAGGGCAAGTTTGATCGGTAGCCGCTACGAAATTTGACCAGATCGCCGATTTTAAACATTGATCACCTCCAGCTTGCTTGTGGCACAAGGAAAATCAATCAGATTGCCGTTAAGGTCAATTCGGACTGTTGCCATCACAAACGTATGCACTTTTTGCAAGGCGATCACTTTGCCGATCTTGCCTTTAAAAAACAGGTCCGATCGCACATGGCAACCAACTGTTAGATCGGCATCGACTTTGATCGCTTCATTTTTTGGCGCTACAACTGCGACAGGCAATTCGCCGCTTGGATTGGTTAGCGGTAATGAAAAAATATCTAGCTGTTGCATCTACTTCATTCCCAATTTTTGCTTAATGAAGGCGATCGCACTTTGAGCAACTGGAGAATCAGGGGCGGCCACTTCAACTTTTTCTGGCACATAGGGCTTGTATGGCGCGGGTGAAATCAATGAAGCTCTGTAATCTGCCTCCCATTTTTGCCAGGATGCCTTACTAAATTTGGCGAAATACGCGGCGCGGTTCTTAGGCGATTTGCCCAAAGTTTTTAAAACAAAATCCTCAACGCGGCGGCGGAAAGATCGACCGTCACCAGTTGCGATCGCTTCTTCAGTGCTTAATTGCAAATCTGTTTCTGGCTCCAGAATTTCTTCAAACTCTTGTGAGTCGTCATCTTCGCTGTTTAAAAGCAAATCTTCATCATGTGGATAATCCGCATCTCCCTGTGGATTATCCGCAATTGCCGATCTAATTTCTGCCAGTGCATCCTCAACAGAAATTTCTTCACCATCCTCCTCGATGCTAGTTTCTAAAATTTCTGAGTTTTGTAAATCCTCCTGATCATGATCAAGGTTGAATAAGATTGAAGAAGATTGAGAGACTTCAGAACCCGCGTCTAGACAGAGTTCTAGCTGTCGTTCGCGATCTACAGATCGCCTAGACGATCCTGATTTCGCCGCGGCGATCTGTAGATCGCCTAGGCGATCTACAGATCGCCTCACAAATGACTTAGCTTTCTCCCAAATTAGTAGCCCTAATGATGAAAGTTTGTTTAGGGCAAGTTGGACTGTTCTTTGGGTCATCCCCAAAGTTTCTGCGATCGCTTTGGTGCAAATTTCTACTCTGCGATCGCCAAAGGGGTCGAGTGTTTTGTAATGCAGGTAAACCCGTAACTGGGCGTTAGTAAGTTGCGAGTTGATGGTCAAAAACTCATCACTCGTCAATCGGTAATGTGCGTGTGTCATTGCTTTAGATCGATGAGGTTTACGGCTCGCACGTTCCACGGTGTAGCTGTAATTTCGTGATCTATGGCTTGATTATTTGGGCTGTTTCATGTTCGTGTATTGGGACAGGAGCGAAACTATCTGGTAATTGGTCTAGGGGTATACCTAGAACTTTGCATAGTTTCTTGGTTTGAGGGATGGTTAGATTTGGTTCAGATCTACCAGCCTCCCAATTCCTTACAGTTGTTTCAGATACTCCTAAAGCATCTGCTAGCTCTTTCTGGGTTACACGCCTTAATCTTCTTAGCATATTGAGTGGTGACTCCAAATCTTTACCCATAGTAAATTAATTTACTCCAATTTAGTAAACCTATTGACGGTTACCGTAATTTGATTTACGCTTTAAACAACAAAGCAAAGACAGCACCCCAACCCCAAAGGTTAGAGCGCTGTCTTTGACGAAAAATTCTTGAATCAATTTTCGCACGTTCCACACAGGCTAGAAGCTCCTTACCCCGTAAGTAGCCGTGATTTTCATGCGACTTGATACTTGATGTACCATGAAAACCAAATAGTGAGGCGTTAACCATGACCCCCGAAGAAATTGACAGCAAATTCGCTGATCATGATCGCTGGTTTGCCGAGATGCGAGAGCTAACCCTAGCCAACACAACCGCAATCCAGCGAACCGCAGACCTAGCCAACTCCAATGCTCGTGTCATTCAGTCACTATGTGACCTAGCCGCCGAAGACCGCGAAGAACGTCAAGCCATCATCGCTCGTACCGATGAAATGCTTGCCGACATTCGCGGACTGCAAGCGGAAAACAGACGGATACTCGACATCCTGCTAAACCAACAGCAACGAGACCAAGAGTAAAAACCTAACAAACCCATTAACCAAAAAAACGACTCAATCCCACGAGTCGTTTTTTTATTAACCACCTACAACCATGGCTAAATCAAATATTACCCGCTACTTTAGCTCACTGCACTTGCAGCACGATGGCGATGATGAATTTTTCTTCTTTCTAGCAGGCACACCTAGAGAAGAAATCATCGACACCCTCGAAGAATACCTCAACTTCAGGGGTCTCAGTCGTGTCTATCGGTACGAGCTAATCGGAGACGTACTGAACAGCAACTCATTTCGTGAGGTATTCGATCCTAAGACCGAGAAGTTTTTTGATGTCTGCATAAGTCCAATCACCGTAAGCCCATGACATTCACACCAAAGCCACCAATGACCCATGAGCAGTTCCTAGAAACCGTCAAGGAAATGAGGCAACTGCAAACCGAATACTTTAAAACACGCGATCGCTCAACCCTAGATCGCTGTCGATTTATAGAAAAGGTTGTCGATATGCACATCTACCGAGTCACCAATCCTCAGCCCTCACTATTTGAATAATGCCTAACCCAATTGAAACCGCCTACTTCGATTTTTTTAAAGCAAAAACAAAATGAACATTGAATTTTTTGAACAGCAAGCCAAAGAACTTGCCAGCCTTGACGGTGTAAATATATCCATGTCACCTGAGCAAGGTTATATGTTAGCCGCCGTTGTCCAAGGTGCATCCCTATGCTTGGACTTACCAGAAACAACCCATACTTTCTGCAAAGATTTTGTCAACGCATTTTGCGATCGCTACCGTGAGCAAATCCCCACAGTGGTTCAAGGCATTGAGCAGTCTTGGGACAATCCCCAAATGATGACAGAGGATGAATTTGAAGTGCGTGATGGCGAAACATTGCGTCAAGCATGGCAACGCATCGCAAGTGATGTTCAGCAGGAAATGGGCGATCAAGTGCAGGTCATCGTTGACACCTTAGATGACGATGACAAGATCGAGTCCATCTTTGCAGTCGCACCCCGTGGCGTTGACCCAGAAACCTACGACTACTAAGCCATGGCTGAGAGAAAGTACCTCTCTATGGGTGAAGCTCTGCAAATCCTTGGGGTATGTCGCACCACATTAAGGGCATACCTCAAGGAATTTAAGCATGGCATCCACTACATCGATCGCCGCCGCCGTGGTGGGAGAAAGGCAAAACTCTATTTCAACATCAAAGCGATCCAAGAATATTGGGAGCTACCCCCTGAAAAAAGATAATTTTTCCAATCGATCGCATCCCCTAACCAAAGGGGTAAAAATAGTGACCTTTATTCATTTTTTAACCGAATAGTGGTCACTATTTTGGTCACTGCCTAAATTTGTCATTACTCGAAATGCTCACAGCAAACAGATTGAAGATAAAATAAAGACCGCACTAGATGCGGTCTTTATTTTTTTGCTGGTTTAGGATTGCTGTAGTAGCCAATTTTGGAGGATTTGGGCAAATTTTGCTGGTTGCTCAAAATGGGTATTGTGACCGCAGTTAGGCATTATTTCAAGGCTTGCTAAATTTGTGTGGGGTAATATCTGTTGGTTGATCTGGACAAATTTATGATCTAGTTCTCCTGCAATTAATAAGGTGGGGGTAGTTAGGTGGGGTAAATTTTCCCATAGGGATGGTTGTAATCCTGTACTGAGATTTTTGAGGCTTTGGGCTAGGGCTGGGGGATGTTGCATTTGCCTACGTTGGAGCATTTGGGTAAAGTGGGGATGCGATCGCAGGTTGCCAAAAATTGGTTTTTGATACCATTGCTGTAAAAATTCTCGAAACTGAGAAGGGGACATATTTTCTAGGGTATTGGCAAGATGGAGATCTTGGAGGTAGCGATCGCGTCTTGCTTGGGTGTCAGCGATGCCAGGGGAGGCAGATTCGAGAATGAGGCGATCGACATAATTGGGAAAATGGACTGCAATATATAGGGCTAAACGCCCCCCCATGGAGTAGCCCACGATGTTACATTTTTTTAAATGAATTAAATCTAAAAAGTTTATAACAAAACGAGCAGTAGCCTGCATTGTATGGTACTGTCCTAAAAATTGTTTTGATACCTGTGGCGACCTAATCGGTGAACATGGCTCTGCAAAAGTTGGCAGTTCACTATTTTCTAAACTAATTATCTGACTATCTCGGTGGGCAGGTAGATCAATGGTGATACAGTAAAACTGATGCGAGAGGATGGCGATGATCTCATCAAAGTCATCGCGATCGCCCATAAAACCATGAAGAAATAGAAGTGCAGGATGGCAATAGTTCCCTTCTAAACGGTATGTAAATTTGTAGCGATCAATTTGTCCTGTAAACAGCATGAATTATTGGTCATGAATAGTTAATGAACGAAAACGAACTAAAAGTCCTTGACATAATTAAACAATCCCAAGCTGATCACGCCACTTCTCTTTACATTAGTGAAATGGAATTGGAGACCGTACCTGATTCTATAGGTGAGTTGGTGGATTTGGTCTGGTTATATCTCAGTGAAAACCAGTTAACGGATCTGCCAATGGCGATCGCTAAACTCCAAAATCTGTCTTGGTTGCATTTGGAGTGTAATAAGTTTGCGGAAATACCTAAAGTGGTAATGACTCTCAAAAACTTGACTGTACTAAATTTGGCAGAAAACCAAATTGAATGCTTACCTCCTAATATGCAAGAGCTATCACTCTTAGCGCGACTAGATGCTAATAATAATCAGCTTACTTGCCTGCCCCCCTCAATTAAGTTTTTAAAATTTCTGACTTGGTTAGATCTTTGTGAAAATCGCTTGGAGTATTTGCCCCCTGAAATTTCTTTTCTAGTCAGTTTGACTGAGTGCGACTTACGGTATAACCGTCTTACTGTAATTCCCCCTGAAATTGGTTATTTAGTCAACCTGACGGAGTTGTACTTAGGTTATAACCAAATAGTTGCAATTCCACCTGAGATTGGGCTTTTGACTAATTTAAGGGAGCTGGATCTATCCCACAATTGCCTGACCCATTTACCTAAGGAAATCAGCCAATTAAAGAATTTGGAGAGGCTTGATTTGCGTGGTAACGACATCGACTTATCCTCTTTGTCTAACTTACAAAGAGGGATTGTTTTAGTTTAGCTAGATATTTTTCAGTCTTGAGAGTGAAAAATCTACTCTCAAGACTATTTCTCTAGCTTAACGGACAGGAATAACAGTGACTGATTTAACCTCTTTGTTGTTGCGGGTATCGTTGATACTAACTACAGTATAGGTTTTGGTGTTGCCAGCGTGAAATGTGTCGCCCACGGAGAGAGGTTTGCTGTGATTTAGCGCACCAATAAAACGTTGGTGAAGATCGGTCATTAAATACTGCATAAACTCCTCGATAGATTAGAAAATGGTTGATTGGCTTGCAGATATGAGAAATGAGTTTTTGACTAGTTTGTAATCAATCTCAAAGATCATTGGAGATCTTTATTTATCTGCTGCTGCAATCTGTATACCACTGTTTTTGGAATTGGTATATAAAATTTCTTATATTTTTTTATCAACTTGTCACCTTTTATCTGACAGTAAAGTATGTACTGCTAAATTTTGCTATAGGGTTAAGGATGGCTTGCTCTAGCCTTAAATCTATACAGGACATAACAAATGTAAATTGTCTATGACTTCTTTGCCTGCAAATAATCTTGATTCGGACTATACGTTAAGTGCGTACAACTATGAGTTGCCGAGCGATCGCATTGCTCAAGATCCCGTCACTCCGCGAGATAGTTCGCGTTTATTGGTGATCAATCGCGATCGCCGCCTTGAACACCATTATTTTTACAATCTTCCTCAATTTTTGCAGGCAGGAGATCTATTAGTGTTTAATAACACCAAGGTAATACCTGCAAGGATGTACGGTAAGAAGCCTTCAGGGGTTCCTGTCGAGATCCTACTGATGGAGCCACTTGCCAACAATCGATGGTTAGCCTTGGTCAAACCGGGGAAGCGTTTGCCTATTGGTAGCACCATTGTATTTGCAGAAAATGTCACAGCGACAGTAGAGGGCATTGAACCGTCAACGAGGGCGAGGGAATTACAGTTTCATATTCCCGCCGATGCAAATCTTGATAACCTCATTGAGCAGTTAGGTCAGATTCCCTTTCCTCCCTATGTGACTGACTCGCATACGGATGTGGAGCGCTATCAAACTATTTATGCGGAAAAATCTGGGGCGATCGCGGCTCCAACGGCTGGTTTACATTTTACGGAAGAATTATTTGAGCGTCTAGATAATCAAGGGATTGGCCGAGCCTTTGTCACCCTACATGTTGGCATTGGCACATTTCGCCCTGTGGAGACTGAAGATATTACACAGCATGTGATGCATAACGAATGGTGTGAGGTATCTGAAGAAACAATGATGAAGATCAAGGAAACGAAGGCGCGAGGAGGGCGAATTATTGGTGTTGGTAGTACAGTGGCGCGATCTCTGGAGTCGGCAAATTGGGAACCTTTTCGCGGTAAAACCAATTTGATGATCTATCCTGGTTATGAGTGGAAAGTGCTTGATGCGATGATCACAAATTTTCACTTACCTAAATCAACGCTTTTAATGATGGTTGCATCCTTCTTGGGGCAGAATGGCCGTGAGATTTTGCTCAATACCTATCAAGAAGCGATCGCCCATGAATATCGTTTTTATTCCTTTGGGGATGCGATGCTAATTTTTAAATAGCCTACTTATGGATCAATCTCCAAATCTGTGGCGAAGTTGGGTGGTGTAACTGCACGAGTTAGCCTTGCTTTATGGCTTTCGCGCTGAGTTTGTGATTCCATCGTGATTGCTTCAAAGGCCACATCAACACTACTGAGGGGAATCGAAATATGAGTACGGGTTTCCATCAGCTCGGTATTGGGGACTAACTGAAAGTCCAGTAGCCATCTCGGCCCATCGATTATGGTACGGGTTTGCAAATCCTTAATCCAGAATTTCACAAAAAACCTACCAGTAACGGCTGGTAAACGTAACAGTATTTGCATAGGAGTACCTGAAACAATTTCACCATCAGGGATGAGAATTTCAGGCATGGGAATTGGTTCTTGCTCCGAGATGATTGGCGGAGATAAATCCTGTTTAGTATTAGGAGTTGTGCCAGCTACGGGGAACAGGTTAGGATCTACGGGATCTTCCCAAACATATTCATTCAGAATGCGATCTGGATGGGGAGTCAGGAGACGGTCAAATTCGGCATCTAGCTCTAGATCTAGCTCTGCTAGGGTATTAGCCTCGGCAATTGTCCGCGCAACCTGTTCTGGATTGTCTTGATCAATAGACAGAGATGTCAGATTATCTATAACTGAGTTAGAGCTATCAGTCAGAGCTTCAGAACTAAGCAAGGGATCGCTAGGTGGGAAAGTGTCTAGCAGTAGCTCTTCTGTGCGTTGGCTGGCTTTTTGGGCAGCGATCGCTTCTGAAGAAAGTGTTTGCAGTTTATTTAAAAATCGATTGTGGCGATCGCGCTCTTGGTTAGGTCTGGGTTGAGATAGCTTGGACTGAAACGGCTGAGGCAAGATAATTGAAGCAGTACTTTCCGAGATTTCTTCTTCAAACATATAAACCAATTCAGGTTCTTCTGAGACCGTTGATTTAGGAAGTTCAACCTCTTCAGTTACATCTAAGGACTTGTCAGCAATATTAATATCTTCAATAAAGTTAGTTTGAGCAAATTCTGCTTCAAGATCTTGCAGTGCGATGTCCGTAGAAGTAATTGTTTCAGGGCGTGGTGGCGATGGTAGAGGCGGCAAAGAGATATTCAATTGAGAACGCCCTTGCTCTGGCAATTCTTGGAGCGATTGACGGTTGGTGGGTAGTGGGGGCAGTGTGAGAGGAGGCTTGACAGGAGCAGGTTCCGTTACAGTTGGAACAGTATTAATCTCTATGGGCTGCTGGAGAGGCTGGGAGGGAATTGTCTCAGTTACACTATTACTATCGGCATTACTATCGGCCTGTTTAGCAGCCTTGAGCATTGCTGCTAAAACCCGTGATGCGGGATAGGAAACAGCGATCGCCTGCTGCATGATAAACAACTCATCATACTTCTTGAAGTCCTGTTGTGGATGAATCTGAATTTCACCAATCAGGACTTGAAGCTGATCTGGCTCAGGGACTTGGATAGTGTGGGTAAATGTAATGGAACCATTCGCATTAACTGGTAATCCCTGTAGCCCAAATACATCCCTGATGACAATATCTAGATTTTGAGGATTCTTTAGAATAACTTCAATTTCGCCTTGAGTATAAGCTTCTCCAGCCAGAACAAACTGATTATCTTCATTGACTAAGTACTGAAGTTGCTGCAATCTTAATAAACTTCGAGGTTGATTTTGAGCAACTTCGATAGATGGCTCTGGGGGTGTAAAATCGAGAACATCTTGATGGTTATTGGTTATTGGAACATCGGGTTCGTCATCTTCCATTTCCTCTAAATCGAGATTGTCTTCATCCTCATCCTCAAAGAGAGTGAATTCATCAAACATCGATTGTACTAGTTCCGTTGATTGCTGCTCGGCAATTTCTAATATTGGAGAAATCGGTGGCATTTGCTGAGGAATTACCTCTGATTCAGAAATCCCTAGTAAATTGTTAGATAAATTGGCAGTTCCATAGTTATCTTCATCGTCAGTTGTGGCTGGATCTGATGATTCATCCAATTGAAAATACTGCCAATCATTACCCGCATCAAGGGAAATAGGAACTACATCAAAATTAATCGATTTGTTAATTTGCGGGCTATTTCCCAATAAACATTCAATCTTCCATAGCCCCGGAGCAAAGCTAGTATAGGGCATGACGATGAGCAGACCGTCATGGCTAACCCGCTTCACAATTTTTTGTTGCAATGGCTCATGGCGCACATCGATCATGGGCTGATAAGCGATCGCGATGCCCACCGATATATTGCCTTGATCAGTACGCGCTGCGAGTCTATACTGCCCTTCCAAAATCTCCACGGTCGGAGACTCTAGGGGTAACCAGGACTTGTCACCCTTTCGTTGCAACAAAAACTCCCAGTTTTCCATAGCGATGATCGCAGACCTAAGTGCGCTTTTCTAATTTTGGCGAATATATGGCAAAAATACTAACGCATATGGTCTAGTATAGCAACCGATGCCCTTAAGGTTTAAAATCTAAGGCTTAAAATCTAAGGCTTAAAATCTAAGGCTTAAAATCTGCCGTAATCTTCATAACCGCCTCACATTGACTATGGGGCGCAAGGACGGTGAGGTTTTCCCTAGTATTTAAGGCATTGCGAGCAGCACTCCAAGGCTCTAAACAATAGAAATCTTTCCCCTTAACTGTCCAAAATACGAGGCAGGTATAGAAATCGTCATAATCGATGGAAATTTTAAGATGGCGATCGCGATCGCTTACTGAGGTAAAACGCTGAGATAAATTCCCAAATACCGCATCAATTTCCTCTTGCTCAAAGTCAAATTTACCCGCAAAGTCAATATTTTGCTTAGTACGATTGTCCTCATATCGGCTAGAGGGAATCTCAATTTCTAATTGCTTTTTATCACCACATAAAAAGTAGGGATGGAAGCCCGCATAAAAGGGCATTGCCGTTGAGGAGAGATTTTGATATACCTGACGAATTTCTAAGCAATTGCCACGCAACGAATAGGTAAAAGCCACCCGAAAGTCAAAGGGATAGACCTCTTTAGTTTGCTCACTGCTCTGAAGCTCAAGGGTCAAACTAGCACAATCTTGAAAAGATTGATCAATGACAGTCCAAGGCAATTCCCTTGCAAAACCATGTTGTTTAATTTGGTATTCTTTACCGTCAACATAGTAAGTATTATTGGGCAAATTGCCACAGAGAGGAAATAGAATCGGATTACCGCCACGAACGCTGAGTTCTGGTGAAGTAAAGCGTTCGGTATCAAGGTAAAAAACTTCATTTTGATGAATACGCCAACTTGTAACAATGCCTCCACGTTCGGGAACAATCTCTAAGTGGGAATTTACTGAAGCATCGCTGAGGGTATAGGTATGGTACTGCTTTTGCTCTGAGGAAACTTTATACACAAATTTTGTCCTGAGTAATGTCCTGCTTTGTATCGGTTGGGGTTGATAAACCAACTCTTACTTGACCACAGCAATTTTATACCAATTCCCAGAAGTGTACTAATTCTTGCTTTGCTATATCCAAATATCGGTCTAGTCAACGAAATTGAGAAATATACATTTATTGACATAAGAAACCAGAAAAAATCGTTTAAAATATGATCAATTGTGATCAACTGCGATCAATGTAATCAAGTATGATCAAACCAGCTTGTACTGTTACCAATAGAAAAGAAATTCTCTGACTTTTTCTGAATTACTCTATCGAGCAAACCTATGGAACTGACAGCATATATTTACGATGCATGGGCCTATGACTTAGCTCATCAAGAGTTGGATGTTGAGTTGCCAAGAGTTACTGCTGACTTTCGTGTTATGGGTCGTCTTTGGATTTTGGTGCTTGCGGCGATCGCGAATCTTTGGTCAGTTTCATCCCTAAGTGCAGCCACCTTAGAACCATCAGTTAACGTTGCGCCTTGGTGTAACAACCTGTACTTGTGTGATACGAGCTATATGCTGGAGGTACAGAAGCTATTGGAACAGCGTGGTTTTGACGTTGGCGCTGTAGATGGAGTCTATGGCATGAATACCAAACAGGCGGTCATGGCTTTTCAGAAAATGCAATCTAGTTTGGTGGTTGATGGGATTCCTGGGGATAAGACGATGGCTTTATTGCGTCAGCCCTCACTCTCTACAACCTCTAGGGCAGTACCAAACCCTACTCTGCCCCCAACACGATCGCCGATCACGGTGACTCCTAGATCAAGAAGTTCGGAGTTAAGCGATTTTACGAGAAATGCTCTTAAAGACAATCGGCGATCGACCGTTAGTGAAGTGGGCAACTTACAAATATTACTGAAGCGGCGCGGATTTTATGACGGTGCGATCGATGGGGTGCTTGGTCAATCTACCACTGAGGCCATTATGGCTGCCCAACGAGCCTATGCTCTAGATATGGATGGCTTTGTGGGCCCTTTGACCATGCAAGCACTGTTGGCAGGAGGAACCAATGTGGCGGTGTCACTGCCTGCATCTAATAATATCCCTAGTCAAGATGATGTGAAGAAAGCTCAGGAATTGATGCGCGATCGCGGCTTTTATAGAGGTTCCATTGACGGTATCTATGGAACAGAAACAAAATCCAGCATTTTGAAGGCACAACTTGCCTACGGTCAAGCGTCAACAGGAGAGCTAACGGCTCCCCTTTTAGTAGCTTTACAGTCACAGGAGAGAATAGCGCGATCGCCCACAAGTTCTACCAGTCCACCTAACATTCCCCCCAATGCCCAGCCCCCTAGCCCGACCAGCCCCTCTATGCCACCAGTAACCGTCAATCCTAGTCTGAGTCCTAATATTAATGTCAACCTTAACTTCCCCAATGGCTTCCCTAATCCCATGTCACGCCAAAATATGCCACTTTAATCGTCAACTTTAAATTTTTTAATTTTCCTTATTGCTTTGCATCTTACTCAATACTAACTATCTATTAGGTCTAAAAATATGGAACTCCTAGCTTATATTCAAGAAGATTTTGCTCATCAAGAGGTAATTGCTGATGCGATCGCTCCTGACAGCGACAATAATCACAATTCGCCAAAGTCACCTAACTATCTTGAGCAAACCCTCAGCACTTGGTTTAAAGAGGTGATCACCCGTTCTGCCAAACTGAGTTTAAACGTAATTTTGGCAGGTACTAGCCTATTTATAGGATTAGGATCTACCCTTAGTACCTTAGCCGCCCCCTCTGAGGACATCAGATACATCCAAACTCTGTTGGCAAACAAGGGATTTAATCCAGGCGAAATCGATGGTATTGATGGTGCATCGACGAGGGCAGCGATCGCGGATGCTCAAAAAGCTCTAGGCTTGACCGTTGATGGTATTGCTGGAGCGCAGACCATCGCTGCTCTTGATGGAAGAATGTCTGTGGCAACAGCAAATGCCAGTATTGCCACAGAAACTAGTCCACGCTCGACCGTGACCAATACCAGTAATCTCACTGGATCGTCAACGGTCATGAACTTACAAAAGCTCTTGGCGGATCGGGGATTTTATAAGGGTGCTGTTGACGGCATTATGGGGACGCAAACCCGTGAAGCTATTTTAGCTGCTCAAAAAGCCTATAATTTGACCCCTGATGGTATTGCAGGACCTCGTACTATTGCCGCTTTGGAGGCTGATGCAGCAACTGCTGTGCCGCCAACAGCTAATGCAAATACTAAGAGCGATGATGTCTTGAAGTTGCAAGAGCTATTGAACAAACGAGGTTTTTACAGTGGTGATATTGATGGCATTATGGGGCCACAAACCCGTTTAGCCATTGTCGCAGCCCAAAAAGCCTACAATTTGACCCCTGATGGCATTGCTGGAACTAAAACTCTGGCGGCTCTAAATGCGGGAGCAGCAACAACTCCGCCAGATCCTCAGGCTACCAGTGGAACGGGAACCAGTGGTATTGCCGTTGTTGTGAGTCAAGATACTAAGGACTTACAAACTTTATTAGCAAGGCGTGGCTTTTATAATGGGGCGATCGATGGTATCAAAGGTTCCCAAACCACTGCGGCAATCCTTGCGGCTCAAAAAGCCTATGGTTTGACTACGGATGGTATTGCAGGAGTACAGACGATCGCTGCTCTCGAAAAAGATGCCCGTGTTTCCCCTCCTGCGGCGGCTAATCCCCCTGCGGCGGAGGCTCCTCCTGCTTCTAATAGCGATCGCAATATTGCTAACCTCCAAAATCTTTTAACCGATCGCGGCTTCTATGATGGTGCAATTACAGGGGTTGCGGGGCCTAAAACTACGGCAGCGATCATTGCCGCCCAGAAAGCATATGGCCTAACTGCCGATGGCATCGCTGGTCCCCAAACCATTGCGGCCCTTGAAGCAGGTACACCTGCTCCCGTTAAACCTGCTCCTAGTCCTGCACCTGCCCCTATTCCTAGCAATATCCCCCCCACTTCCCAGCCCTCTGTGAATACCCCAGTGATTCGGGTAGAGACCAAGCCCCAAGTCAATCCTCCTGCTAGTCCATCGGTCAGTAATGTGCAGCCGCAGGTTCAGCCAGTGCCTGTAGTAACTCCTGCTCCCACTAAACCTGTTGTAGCAGCAGCTAATCCACCAGCAACCAGTGCCGATAGCAATCCTCAAATTATCGAGTTACAAAATCTCCTCACTAAACGAGGTTTTTACAATGGTAAACCTGACGGAGTTTTGAACGATGAAACTCGTAACGCAATTACTAGGGCGCAAAACTTCTATACCATCAGTCCTGCTGATGGATCACCCAGTAGTAAACTAGTGGAAAATCTGAGCAAAGATACGTTTTTATCTGAAGGTAATTAATGCGCTTGCGTAGTCTTGTGATTAATGTGGGGGCGATCGCTCTTAGTGCAGCGATCGTTCTCGGCTTACAACTACCCCGACTTAACCAAAGAATCAGTGGTCAAACTGCTGCGGAAACTCAAAAAGCCCTACAGGAGGAGGCGACTCGTTTAAATTTAATCAAGCAGTTACCGCCAAAAGGGTTTGGCTTTAACAACATGATCGCTAACTTTGCATTTTTACAGTTTTTGCAATATTTTGGCGATGATGTGGCTAGAAACCAATTCCAAACGGGTTACAGCCTTAGCCCTCATTACTTTGAAAATATCATTGCCCGCGATCCGCGATTTATCAGCGCATATATCTATTTGTCTTCAAGTGTGTCTATGTTTGCAGGCTCTCCTAGTGAAGCGATCGCGCTTTACAGCCGAGGATTATCATCACTTGATCCTAAAGTGCAACCTGATTCCTATTTAATCTGGCGATACAAGGCCATAGATCAGTTATTGTTTCTAGGGGATGACAAAGGGGCAAGGGAATCCTATCTCAAGGCAGCAGATTGGGCTGAACAAGCCATTAAGTTGGGAACTGTATCCCATAGAGAAGATGGATTGAAGACAGTAGCGGAATTGTCGAGGCAGTCTGCTCAGTGGTTAGAACAGGATCGTGACCTATCAAAGGCGCGAATCGCTGCTTGGTCATTTGTTTTACAAAATGCTGTCGATCAAAAAACTGTGGCAATCATTGCTAAGGAGTTAGATCGCCTTGGCATGAAAATTGATATTAAGGACGATAGGCCAATCATTGCCCCTAAATAAAGTTGTTGCGGTTGCCATTTTGTCCTAGGGCAAAGTGACAACCGCAACCCTAATTATGGTTCATATCAACCTAATTACTAATTAGCAGAAAGCCATTTTTGAGCAGTCAACCTTTGGATTACCCCAAATACGAGTAAATCTAAGGGAGCTTTGCGCTCATCGATTAAAAACGGTTCGATCGTGCTTGGCGATCGCCCTGCATCGGCACAGGAAAAAGCTTTTTGGGCATTAATATCGGCGGCAGAGAAGTAAACGGTAAACTGGCGAGAACCCTGCGCCCACACACCTCGCACCTGTGAGTTCGTAAACTCTAGTTGCAGATCGTTGACATCTAGGCGCGTAAACGCTTTGGTCAGAGCAGGCAAATAATGCTTATTAATGAATTCATCAAAGGGTAATGTTTCAATGGCAGGAGGCTTTTCGACCTTGGGTTTGGCTGCGGCTTTAACTTCTTCGGTATTTTCTGGCATAGGAATATTGGGGAATTGGGGAGGACAACAAAATGCAAATCGATTTAAATATTATTTTTATTTATAAATATTATTTAAATTTACTTAAATAGTTTTTTATGTTCTGCGTTAAGGGCTATTCAGCTTCCGTATTCACAATTTGTGGTAAGCCCATGCTGTAATTTAGCGATCGGTGGTTGAGATTGTAAGTCACTTCACCCTGTTGCAATAGCGATCGCACAAAATGCTCTAAGTCAGAACCAATGCGTCTGAGGTTATAGTCTGTCAGATCAGCTCCTTTATACTGTGCTACTAATTCATCAAATTTGCGATATACCTTTTGGACAGCGCCATCAGTCCAGTTTAATTCGTTATCAGGATCGACATCTAAGGTCAAAGTATTTTCGCTGTCGATGAGTTCATTATTTTGAGCATCAAGGGTCGCAGCATAGATCTGGATATGTCGAGTTGTTGATTTTAACGGCATAGAGGTATATGACCTAAATAAATTGATAGATTGTACCAAGGAGCATTCTTGGGGTTTGCACCTTTAAGTTCCTATATAGATTATTGCAAATTTTGTCAGTTTACCCCAACTTATGTGGGCTAGTACATACCAGAACTTACTCTCTGATAAGCATTGAACAATCACTATAGCTAATTTATATGAATTTATGATCAGTGGTCTTCTAGTTGCTGGCAAATCTCACTGAGGCGAAAATTAATTGGGAATTTCCCTTCATTTTTGATTTGTTTGATATATTCCGAAGGAATACGCCACTGTAAGCGCAGATCAAGGGCTTTGATAATATCACCATGATCAATTACGCCAGCCACTGAACCAACTGCCGATCGCACAATGACATGGCGTAGTTGCTTCTGCTCTAATAGATTAATCACTGCAAAGAGTTTTGTTTTTTGCTCAACAGTATCAATTTCATCAAAGGGAGTGGTAATAGATTCTAGGGTTTGGGTTTGCCATGATTGACTGTCAATATTGCGAATCGAATCAGAGAGAACAATGCCGCGATCGCGCCCGTTAGTAGATGCCACATAAATTGGGTGAGCATCTTTCTCTTCCATTAATAAAAACTTGTCAGCAAAATTACGCAAAGACATTTCGCCATCAACAACTCGAAAATCACGGGTCATAGCGCTCTCTGCATCAATATCTAAGAGAATTTGTTGCAAATTGTTGAAATACAAATAGCCCCCTGCATTTCCCAAAAGTAACCAACCAAAAAACATCAAGAGCATTCCGCCTAATATATCCCTCAAAAACACCAAGATCGCCAGCACCATTAACAAACCACCGAAGATTTGCCCCGATCGCGCCGCCCAACGGATACCCTTAAAGCGATCGCCTGTAATTTTCCAAACTAAAGCCTTGAGTATATGACCACCCTCAAAGGGCAGGGCAGGAATTAGACTGAATACGAAAAAGATAAGATTGACCCTAGCAAAATTTAAGGTAATGATCGTCCAAGCTGTGCGAGAGCTGCCAATGATGGCGGGCAAGGTTTCTTGTAATTTGGGATTGTAAGTAAAAACAGTATCACCAGCCAGTAGCCATGCCGCGATAAAACCAATCACGCTTAAGCCTAAGTTTGTGAGGGGAGATGAAATGGCAATACTAAATACTGAAAAAGGAGTACGTCCTTCTTTTTCGATCTGACTATTAGCTCCATTGCCATTACCCATAAATTGGATATTAATGCTGCTGATTGCTAATCCTTGTGCTTTGGCTGTTAATGCATGGGCAATCCTTCCCAGCGCGATCGATAGAAAAAATAATAGAGCCGTAATAATTCCATAGCCAAGGGCAAAATCGGGAGATAGACGATTAAAGGCCGCACTTAGCCATACTGCTAGAAAGCCAAGTATTAAAAACCATGACGAATCTATATACAGGGGAATGCCTAAAATGTTGCCAATGCGGATACCGCCTCTCATGATGTATGTTCCTAGATCTGGGTATTAATTTTCATTCTATCTCTAATACCAAGTTAAAAAATAGCTGCAAATGTAGTTACAGACATAGCTGCAAATTATAGATGTGCCATTTTCAGTCTTGGTATAGCTGCTGCCGTGCTTGTTAGGACACAAAACCAGAATACGATTTGCGGCGCGGAGCGCCGCAAATCGCTTCTTGGGTTTTAATTTGTGTTAATACAAGTGTCTACAGCTATATCACCAAACTATAGCGGTTTTAACTATACCAATGGGCAGCCTGTCAGCCTAATATTGTGATACCAAATTAATAAATGGCGTAGCCATTTATTACTGATGTTACGTGGAACTCAGAGTATGAATCTCCTGCTGCTAGCAAAGCAGGGCAACCACGGAGGGATTGCCCCTACCTGAATAATTTAAATTTGGCGTAGGGGCTGTGCCCCCGTGCCAGCCCCAATCATCCAACAT
>JANRII010000043.1:0-22589 GCA_033765135.1 Pseudanabaenaceae cyanobacterium bins.39 | reverse complement strand
CTAGATAGTAGTACCAACCCATTGCCCTTTCTGCTTCGTCATAGGCATCAACTATTATTTCATAGTCAATCCGATGTTCTCTAATGGGGTCTGTTTCTTTTCTAGGCATTGGTATATTTCAAAGGTTTGGGATGAGTTGGTAGGTTTAGTATAGCTGTTTCCGTCCCCTTGCGGGGTAAAGGTAGTCGGAAATCGAAATAACGGGCAACCATTTCCATCTTGCGGTAGGATGTTTCCGTCCCCTTGCGGGGTAAAGGTAGTCGGAAATACCACCGAACGCGAGATTCTCAAAACTCGCACCCATGAAAGTTTCCGTCCCCTTGCGGGGTAAAGGTAGTCGGAAATGCTATCGTGATTAGCTGTATGTCAGTGCCTCAAGCATGTTTCCGTCCCCTTGCGGGGTAAAGGTAGTCGGAAATCCAAGCTGCGGAGTCTGCTGGCTGCAACTTAACAAAAACTGTTTCCGTCCCCTTGCGGGGTAAAGGTAGTCGGAAATAAGGCTTGGGACAAGGGTTACTTGTCCTATGAAGAGTGTTTCCGTCCCCTTGCGGGGTAAAGGTAGTCGGAAATCTATCACAGCACAGAGCCTTGCTGACAATGGAATTAGTTTCCGTCCCCTTGCGGGGTAAAGGTAGTCGGAAATAAGGATAGAAGAGATTGGCAGGCTTTTAAAGATTGGAGTTTCCGTCCCCTTGCGGGGTAAAGGTAGTCGGAAATTGTCCAGAGTTCTTCACTCTGGACATTAAATTCTCTGAGTTTCCGTCCCCTTGCGGGGTAAAGGTAGTCGGAAATTAGAGGAACCACAATCTCTAATTTATCAACTTGTAAGTTTCCGTCCCCTTGCGGGGTAAAGGTAGTCGGAAATTTAACCTTCCTTACAACAGTACTTTTTATAGTAATGGTTTCCGTCCCCTTGCGGGGTAAAGGTAGTCGGAAATCCAGACTTCTGACTGCGCGTCCGCTTCCCGCAGCGGGAGTTTCCGTCCCCTTGCGGGGTAAAGGTAGTCGGAAATGTTTCTAAGATTGATTGGAAAACAGAAACTAGATATCCGTTTCCGTCCCCTTGCGGGGTAAAGGTAGTCGGAAATCCTACAATTTTGAAAAGTATATATGATTAGGTTTTCAAGGTACAGATTTCGCAACAAGATTAACACTTAGTTACAAAGAAGAAAAATATAACAGACCGAAAACAAAAAAGCTGATAAAACAACTATAACAGACAAAATGGATTAAATTAAACCGTGAATAAACTCAAAACAACATTATTTACGCAAGCAAACACACAAACACAAGAGATAGCGCCTTAAAACTCAACGCGACAAAAAAAGGACATAATTTACAAATCTTCAAACAATAACAAACAAAGCTAGAGAATTACAAAATCAGGTGGCTCATAGGGACGCGGACTACCAAAAACCCTAGTTCTTTGCTTCGCGATCGCATCAAGAGGATAGATCCGCAAATTATCCTCATCCAACTTTAATAAAGGCAACCAAAACTTATGCAACTTTTTTTCTAGCACCGACTCACTCAAAGGACACTCAAAAACCGATCTCTGCACCCTCTGACAAGACTGCTCAAGACACTTCATCAACCTGAGACGGCGGCGATCATCCGCCACATCATAACAAACTAACCACAACATATAGGAATCATAAGAACTTAGAAAAAATGACAAAACTTGCAAAACAGGTTTTATTATTCTCCACCTATTTGATGACATAGGGTTGATAATCAAGAGAGCGTTCCAGCAAACAACGACCTAGAGACCGCACCTGCTCCAAAAGAATATGACTCAAACGCAACCTACGGTTTTGAGCAGGATAGAGAAAAGAAGTATTAAACAGACGTTCAATCTCAGCCAGAAACAGCTTTTTGGCGATCGCCCCAAGCCAAATTCCAGTACCATCAGGCGAAGGCTCAAAATCATCGGGAGTTACCAAACTAGCCTGAATCAGTGCGATCACCGCCGCATCCACCACCACAGGGCGAAACTCCTCCATCAAATCAAGAGCCAAATTTGGACGATAGGGCAGAGTCGCATGAAAGAACCCCAAATAGGGATCAAATCCAGCGATCGCCGCCGCCGCAAAAACTCTTGCTAACAAAACCCCATAGCCCCAACTTAAAAGCGCATTAATCGGATCAAGAGGTGGCTGACGATTGCGTCCTTGAAATTTCCATTCGGGAGGGAAATAGTGGCGCAAAGCTTGATAATAATGCCTTGCACAAATTCCCTCTACCCCCATCAAGCGATCGCGATCCCAAGGAGTCGTCACGTTCGCCAATTGACCGATATAACTAGAAATAAGATCAATTGCCTCAGATATCTCTGCGATCACACCCTTAGTCGCCCGATTGCGCCTTTGCAAAATTACCCTTTGATTGCGAATCTTACCTTCGATTAACCTCTGAGCGATCGCCATCCCAAAAGTAGAATCGACAGTTTGATATTGAGCCAAACGTATCGCAGGATTTGTATGAAAACTCCCTTGCAGCCTGCCACGAAATTGTCCATCCTGCCGCAAAAAAATAGTTTCAATACCCCGATCCATCAACTCTGCAATTACCACACTGGTTAACTGCACACCCGTATGAATCACCAGTAAAGATAATTCTGCTAACCGAAAGGATCGCGCATCCCCTTGCCGCTTAATTACCAGAGATTCATTTTTAAAACTCACCACAGTACCAGCTTCAGTCAAATAAATCGCAGTCATTGCTAACTCCTTACCTTCAAAAGCAATATAAGCCCATAATTGAAGAACCATCTTCAATTGAGTGACATAATAATCAAATAATTTTTAGAACCTAACAAGGTTTATCTATTTATCTAACTATGTCTCCCTCACTCCTAAAAAAGTTTGTTCGCTATCGCACCGTTATCACTGCGATCGCTAATGCTGCTATCACTTGGACAATCCTGATCATTGCTCCCCTTGGTCTATTTGCAGTTATTACTTGTACCTTGGGCGTATTTCTGGGCAGTCTCTTGATTGGTAACCTCAGCGACAAAGCCTTGTTATTTTTGGTGGGAAATAGCGATCGGCAAAATATTAACCCTAATCGCTCCATAGATTCCGTTGATATCCTCAATGCTGACTACATGAGCAATGACGCAGCAAGTTCTACCAACGACTTTTTAGATCAAAAACAAACTAAAAGGCTTCAAAAGTAAAAGACTCTTTACGCCGCCTCAAAGCCTATGGTTACGGATGAGCAAGATTTACTTCTTTATGCTTCCAAATCATTACCGATAATACTACTAGTGCTGACTTAGCAGAACGCGGGTTTGAGCTAAATAGCTATGCCAACGGCATCTGCAACTACGTTTGGAATCGGTTATAAAGCTTGCGGAAATTGTATCGATGCTGACTTCGATTTAGCAGGAATAACCATCGTAATTCCTTCACGAATAAATCCACCAATCACCTGATTAAAAGCCCTATAACTACTCTCACTGATTGGTTGAAATCCATGAGCAAACAATGAATAGTTGCGAATCTCCAAGGAATTAGCAATGCGCTCTTTATAAGTCAAGAATAGTTGTCCAAGGGGATCGTTATCCATTTTTGACAGCAAATCATAGCTTTGAAATAGAGCAATTTGGACTTTTTTCTTACTATTATTAGCCTTCCTTGCCTCATATTCTGGCTGCAAATTTTCAGGCAACTTTGTCACATCCACATCCCCCGTCAAAATGCCATATTGCTTAAACAACCGTATTTGCTCCAATAGCTCGATCGCCCGATAGAGTCGCCCCACGGCATCATCGTAACGCTTCTGACTGGCGCGGCGATCGGCATTCAGAAGCAAGTCCTCAACCACTTCATAGCCATGCCCCGTTATGCTATCACTCGTATTGAACTTGGTATCTAGCAAACCGCGACTAGCGATCACTTTCTTGAGAAATAGTCCATAGGGCTGGATATTTGCCTGTTTCATGTAGGGTTGTAAGCGCGACAAAGCCACCTGATGATCAAAACGATCCCATGCATCAAACCCTTCGCATTGATCGAGCAGTTCATCAATCTGTCTCAATTGCTCAGAACCCAGATCCTTAGTTTGGATGAGGTTTTGTAGATCGGCGATCGCTGCTGTGTAATTATAATTCTGCAAATATACAGGCAAAGCTTTATCGACTGTCTTTGTGACCACAACGCCAGTTGTAGTAGCTTTGCGCGTGCGCTCTCCCGATTCGACCTTAATCAAATTTTGCCGAGTCGTACTTGTGGTGATGAATAAATTTATTTCTGAATCCAGCGCAGCAGTGGCTAGAGCGACAGACATTGTTTTTGTGCCACCCGTATAGTCCGCCGCAATCTCAGCCCTAGGGCTTTCTCGCTTAACTTCACGGATCTTTTGATTAATCTTGCTGTAACACTCTGTTAAATTATCTGGCTCTTGAATCAGCACTAAGTCTCTTTCAGCAACAAAGCGATCGCCTAGTTCTAACTGGGTGGGAATATTCGGCAAAGCTTCAATTACTTCAGTACCTTTCCTAACTTCGCAGGGCTTGCCATCTCCAATCACTTGCGACTTGCTGCCTCTCGCGCCATCGGAACAGATAAAGACAATGCGATCGGGATTTTGGCTTTTGATAGAAGTGGCGATCGGCTGATGCGATCCACCAACAGTAATAAATAAAATTTTAGTCATAAAAATTTAAGACTTTTCAAGATTAAACTTATCACTTTGAGAACGAAATCGCTGAATCCGACTTTGAATGTCTGAAGCAGTTACTTGCAGTTCTTTTAGATCGGGGGCTAATACATACTCAGTTAGTACATTCAATAATTTGGATAAATCAACCGAATAACTAAGTAATAACTGAGTAATGTCATTTTCATGGATACTAATTTTATTAAAGTTCCCTTGATGGTACAAGGAAGGTAAAGCAAAAAATTTCAGAATCAGTATTCCTTCGACTGTAACACAGCGAATAGTTCTTTTCCCAAAGATATTTTCGGTGGCATATTCCTTTTGAATGTGATCGAATAGTGCGTTATTAGTCAATAACAAATCAATTTGTAATGTCTCAAATTTACATCTCGCAAAATCTTTGGTTTCTTCTAAAATTGTAATCTCAGGTATTATTGCGAGATCTGTTTTCGACAGAATAAAGTCAATATCTTGAGTATTGCGACCTTCGATATAAGTCAACATTGCCAAGCCTCCAACCAGAAGATAAGAAATCTTCCGCTCTGAGAGTATAGTAAATAAATTTTCGGCGTTGCAGGATAAGATATGAACTAGGAGGAGAAGAGAATAGAAGGGTCATGAAGATAATGAATCAGCAATCGCACTGAGTAAAGCAGCATATCTAATGACTTGGAATAGCAGAAGGTTTTACGATGTAGTCTTGCCAGATAGCGTCGTAATCGCGAGTTTTCTCCTTCAACTCGCGTCATGTAAGTCTTGCTAATAATCTGATCTCCATCAGGAATAAAACTAGGATATACAGTCCAACCATCAGTGACATAGAAATAGCATTGCCATGTAGCTACGATTGCCCATAATGGCTCAAAAGTCTTAGCACTGTGATCGCCAAGAGTCCAAGCGAGGATACCTTTACGAAAGTGGTCTACTGCTGTCCACAGCCAAATCTTGTTTTTTTTGAGCCAACAAATGTTTCTAGTTCATCTAATTCTCCAACTTCTGGGATGCTCTCAAGCGCAATAGTATCAGGTAACTTTTCACCTTTTTGTCTCACCCAGTGAATAATTGTGGTGTGATGTACTCCCATTACTCTCTCGATAGCCCTGAATCCCATGCCATTGAGATACATCTTCAGGCAACTTTGTTTTGTGCTTTCTGAGTAAGATTTGGTTTGCTCACTGGGATTTATAAACTGACGACCACATTCAGCACATATGTGATTTTGTTTTCCTCGTTTAATTCCATTTTTGCGTATATGTTCTGATCCACACTTTGGACATTTCATCTCTCTGCCTTGAACTCATACTCCATTATGCAACGCCAAATTTTCTACAGTTTCCTGTAAAGGATTAACATCTGGCATAGTCGTTTTCCAGTTTTTTAAATCAAAGACAATTCCATTGCTAATAATTTCACTGATTGCTGTTGTCATAGTTGTTTGGGCTTTGGTTATTTTCTATAGCTTAAGATTAGGATGGAGAAGCGATCACTACAGTCCTTCGCTTCTCTCAACATGATTGTGTGTACCATAATAACGAAGTATCAAATTGCCATTTACAGCTTTACAGCTAACTCGCATACTACTGTTAATCCTAAAATGATCGATTTGATCTGAATTTTGATAACGAGTATATCTAACCGAAGAAAGCAAAACGCTAGTATCTCCATTTGACGCTTGTAAAGTTGCAGAAACTTTAATGAGTTCTTGTTGCAGGTTAAATTTTTCGTTGGGATTACGGATTCTGTTATAGTCAGCCCGAAAGGTGTCGTTATATTGGATACGTGGAAGTTGTACAAGGTCTTGTGAAAGTAGCTGTACTTTGCAACCGTCCCAAATCAATTTACCCCATGTAGATAATATTTTTCTATTACCCAAGTCAAACAAAAGAGCTTCTGGAATATCTTGTGCTGTTTCTGCACTAATTCCAAAGTCTGTATCCATCAGAGCTAGTTTAACTTTGTGTGGTTCTAGCTGATCTGTATCAATTTTTATCGGCAGTCGCGGAATTGTGATCAAACTAGAGTCTTTACCTTCAAAGATATAGATTATCTCATCTGCATAAAACATTCCCATTGTGTTCAAATAGCCTTGCAAGCTTTTGAAACCACCAACAAGATTAAAACAAACTCTGTATTGTTCTCGAAGTGGCTCAATCTCTCGATTTATCCAATCTCTCAACTCATCGACTCCAGACGCAAATACCTCAGTACTTGCAGTTGATAAACCAGAAGGCGTTTGAATATTGGTGTTACTCAATCCATTTTCTTGAAGAAAGTTTTGAACGATTTTAGCTGTAGCAAAACCTTGTGCTGTATCGGTAGCAACTAGCCAATGAATATCAAGGACACCTCTTGTCAGATCTTCCTCATACAATCCATAGATTCCATTTAGCTCTGCACTTGCAGAACGAATTACAGCAATATTTTTTGCCTGAGTCAATTTTTCCGCGGCTCTAGTTTTTAGGATCTTAATGATCTCTTGAACATCTTGAGGTGTTTCATCCAGTGAAAGTTGAGCAGTATCCCTAAGCCTTGGATACCAATTGTCTTCATCTGTTGCTTTTTTATTAATCTGGTTAGTCAGTAAACTTGTGCCGATAGTTGAAACTACAATTCGATTCATTGATTTTTTCCTTGATTTGATTGTTATATTTCAGAATTGATTGGTAAGCCGCGATCGCCTAAAAAAGTAACAATAGTCGTCATGATTCTGATACCTCTAAATATCCATATCCTGCGGCAGTCTTTGCGCCAATGCCTAGCTCTTGCAAACCAGACTTGAGCCATTTTTCAGCCAGCCTAACTAAAGCAGCCGTGCTGTTGCTAGAGTCGCACCCTGCTAAGGCAAAACCAAATTTACTCTTGCGTCCCAAAGTCAGAAAGTAAACAGGATTCGGGCTTTGATAGGGAGTTGGATTTGGAGTCTTGCCGCCATAGTAATCAGGATAATGACAGTTCATGATGTCAGGCTCTAAAGTTGGTGCTTCAGTTGCCACTGCATCCAAAAAAATCACTTTCCCTGCTTGATCTTGTGTACCAAAGATATTTGCAAAATCATGATCAGGATTTTTTTCAGCCTCTTCTCGCTGTGTAGTTTCTAGCACCGATAGCATCGCATAGGAAGCTGCTAAACCTTTCAAAGCACTGGCAGGAATAATTGGAATCCCTGTAACGCGATCTAAGGTCATTGCGGTTTCGAGAATACTAGCCGATCCAAGTCCCACCACCATCCGCCATTCAGGAGATGCAGTAAAGGTTCTTGCATGGGGTAATGAATTAGCACCAGCAAGCGATCGCTGATAATTGCTCTCAATCAAATCATCAGAAAATTCAAATTCTTTAGCAATCTTTTTGAAAAGCTCTGTTTTCTGTTCTTCTTGAAATTTCCAAGGCTTCTGTGCCTCTTGTTTATAGCCAATATAGCGATCTAACAGAAGAGAAAGATTACTACATAGATTTGATCTATTCACAAAATTCTGTCTAGAATCTCTGGGTATAGGATAAGTAAAAGTCATAGCTATTAATCCTCAGTACCTAGTTCAGCTTCAGCAAAGCGTTTAATCCATTGTAAAAAAGCCAACGCTTCAGCAGTTGCGAAACGATAGGTCTGGCTATCCATATTGAGGACTCGCTTTAATAAGTGTTCCGCTGTAGTTCCTGTATTAGCAGGTAAACGACTACATACCCAATCAGAAAGATTATCAAACATACGCTTATGGTGATCTTCTCCTTTTTCTTTTGCTTTGAGAAATGCTAGGGTTTGCCCTAATCCGTTTACTTGAATAAGTGTTGGCATTTTGCGAGCCAGACTGCCATACTGTGCTTGGATGGGCAAAGTTGTCACGGATTGAATATTATTCCACGCTGTACTAGCTCGACTACGATCTAAGTCTCTAGGATTAGCTTGATTAGTTGTTTGGGGACGAGGAATAGGGCGGTTTGTGCTATTGGTCATAACTTTTTGTCTCTTTAAAATATCAAATAAATCTGTAAACCTTACAAAAAGCGAGTTGCAACTAAGCCACGACCAACAGTTTCATTGCCGCCGAGTTGCAAGCGAGAATGACCATTTTGTAAATGCGTGGATACCAAAGATAAAATTTCAGTTGCATCTTCGGGAACATTCTTTTTCTTGAGTTTATCCTCGCTCTTCATACGCGGATCACTAGCAAACAGTGGGGCATAGAGCAAAGTATCTGAAGGTAAGTTTTCCTCAGTCCATAATGCACCTTTTTCTTTGTCAACTGTTTTTGTCAGGGGATTTAAAGCAGTACGAGAAACTACATCTGTGCTGAACTGACAGAAATCTTTAAAAGCCTCATCGCTAATGATTACCAAATCTTGTTTAATTTTATCGCGCCAAAACTTATACTCAGCGCCACTAGGCAAAACATTCCCAGAAAGCCAGTCCACAAATTTCTGAACTTCGGGATTAGAATCTTGAGCTGTAAAAGAAAATTCTTCTAAAACAACATCATTCCCAATCTTGACAGTACCGTTATTAGGAATATAAGCCTGTTGCTCAGAAACTTTCAAATCCAACAGATTCCAAGATGTTGTCTGTCCAGTCATTTGCAAATCTCTAGCGAGACGATTGATTACCAAAGGGCAAGTCACCCAAGCAAATACACCTGCTAAAGCACGGACGGGAAACAATAAAATTCGAGCATCACCAACCGATAAAGCCCCTGCGTGTTCTGAACCATCTTTTTGAGGTCCAAAAATTGCCTTGCTAATAGGCGATTCATTCCCATCTGGCTCAAATACACTGCGTAGCTTTCCCTTGATGCCAGAACCTTGCACCATTGGCAACTTGGTGTGCCGCTCCCGTTGAATGGGTAAATCGACAGTACCGAGACTGCTACCACTACCAACGTGTAAAGGGGTTTCGGTATAAAGAAAAAGCAAATTTGCTTTCTGAAACATGAAAAATTTCTCCTAAAAAATTAAATCAATTAAAAATATTAAACGAACTATTCCAAAATCCCGATCAGGATTCGCATTAGCTCCTCAAGGTCGCCGATCGCCCGATAGAGATTGAGATCTTGAGTAATCCGTTTTGCTTGGCGCTCTAGACGGCTAAACTGCCAAACACTGCCAATGGAGACAGCCCCATAAAGGACTGGATGTTCATCCTCTAGCCAGCGATCTAAGGCGATTAGCTCCGTTGCCAACTGCACAAACCCGCGTTGCAGATTTTCGTCTTTTGCCTCGATGATGAGCAGCGATCGCTTGGTTTGGATGAAATAGTCAAGCGATCCTTTAAGTTGGCGATCGACGGAAATGATGTAGCTAACCTTGAGTTTGGCATCAACGAGATCGACTAAATCCATTAAAACAGGCGCAATCAAAAATTCTCGTCTTGCGGTTTCATTATTGAGACTGATGTGAGGTAAAGCGCGTTGGAGGCGATCGCTCAAATCTGGCAACCTTGGTAAAGGGATACCACTCTTAGGCAATACCAAAGATTCGCTATTCATTTCATAGCCAAAATAAGCAAGGACATCTTCTGGTTCATAGTCAAGCTTGAAATAATCAGAAAATGTGTAATCTTTATCAGGCTGAATACTCTGTTGAATACTGGTATTAGGCATATTTTTCTCCTTAAAGTTCTAAATAATTCCATGCGCCCACAAGCGCTAACCCAAAGCCAATTTGAGCATCACTAGATTCATCAGCGATATTTTGCCAATGAAAAGCTTTAATGATTTCTGATGGTTTTGCATCAGAAGTAAAGTAATAAACTGAACCCGCAGGAATAGCGCGATTAGTCGGTTTAGGGCGATTGTAGGCAACATCCCAACCGCCGATAGTTTGATAGCGAGGTATAGAGGCAGCAATTAGTTTTACTTCTATTCCTTGATATTCACCTTGTAAATTTTCAAGCTTTTGGGGCAACCAACCATTTTTAAAGATTGTAGGAGTTGCAAAATAGATTTTAAATCCATCAGCTTGCTTTAATTGTTTTTCGAGTTCCTGTGTAAATTCGTTCCAATTAATCTTTGTCTGTTGATCAAGATGATGACATTGCGCCGCTCGATTTTCACCACCGATCGCAATTAAATTACCGCCTAAATTCGATACACCGTCAACCTCAGCATATAAACCAATATGTTCTTGACAGCGAATAAATTCAGTCTGATAAAGTTGACCTTCTTTAACCGTCTGTCGCGCATTGTCAACATCAATACCATAGCGTGATTCTCTCAAATAGAGTGTATCTGCTTTAGTGTATTTGCTTATAGATAGATAATCTTGCAACAAATATTTTTGCAAATTTTCCTGCTCCCAATAGCCTTGTACACCTTCGACAGGAGTTTTTTCTTGAGTCCAAAGTGGCAATAATTTAGATTGCGGATCATCACTCAAATCACCACCACTCAAATCATTATCGCCATATAGCTTTTGTGACAATGGTTGTAAAAAGCGCAAACGCGGTTTTGAATGATCACGCTGTTCACTTTTTTCTTTGACTTCCACTACATCCGCAGGGACTGGGAAATAAGCAGTGAGTTTTGATTTCTCGTATTTAGAAATAATCGCCCCACGAATTTGCAGATTACCGTAGGAGCCTCTACCATTTTGAGCAGGTCTGCCAATCTCATCAGGGATCGTGCAGTTTGATTGCTTATCACAATCATTACAGCCATTTTTGTATGTCTCGTAACGTCCACAGCGATCGCTTAATACTTTAGAGCGAATCACCCCTTGCATCGTATTGGGAGTTGGCGGAAAAATGCTCCGCGCCCGATGTCCTTCTCCTGCCGAAAATGGACGACCATCACGGAATAGCAGCACATCCGAAGGCTCGATAAATATTTGCTTTTGATTGGCTTGATTGATATTAGTCATAATTTAGTCGTCTCCTTCTCCAGTAGCCAAAAATCTTGTAAACACCAACAAACTTGCAAAAGTTTTCAATTGTGTTTTCAGTGGTGATTTGTTTTTAGGATCATCTTTTACAGGTTCATGGTGAGCGTGATTAGCTCTCATCACCATTTTGGCTAAATCTTTGGCAAGTTCTTCTTCTTGCTCTTTCGATAATTTTTTCTCACCTTGCTGTCGATGCAATAAACGCTTAATTTCTGAAGCATATAAATCTTCAATTTCTAAACCTGCCAGCGTTTCTGATTGTTCACGCAGAATGTAAGGAAATTTACTAGAAATATGATCATCAGCAAAATGCTTTTGGAATTTCAGCAATAGTGCGATCGCATCTAAAGATTTATCTTCTGGTTGGTCATGATTTTCTGGATAATACCACTTTGCACCAGCAGTCATAATTTCGCCCGATCGCTTTAAAAAGGTCAAAGAAAAACTATTGCGTCCTGCGCTTTTGGCTGCTTTTTCAGCTTTACGCACCTCTTGCAAAGTCAGATCGAGAGGTTGGGTATGATGGGCGATCACAATTCCTGTACTGGCAGTTGCTTCACTTCCCATTGTCGTTAAAAGTTCCCTTTCTCGATTAGGGCGTTTTAATAGCACATATCCAGATTTAGAAGCTTGACTCTCTTTTGCAGCAAAGTCTACTTCTAATTTTTCGCCTTGATCGTCAGTCGTTAATTCTCCTGAGAAAGCGGCGCGTAATTCTCTCGCTACTTCTAAGGCACAATCAAGGGGTAGTAATGCCATCACATCATCACCACCTGCATAAACGAGTTTACCCGCATAGCGCTCTTCGACAATGTGACGCACCAGTTTAAGGGAGAAGTCACCCAAGGCTTTGCTAATAAACCCATGAATCGCAGGAGACATCAATCGAGGATTACTAAGAATCGGTTCCCAAATCTCTTTATAAGTGGGATCTGTTTCTAATTTTTTCTGGGTGTCAGGATGTAACAACTTACGATATTCAGGCATTTTCTCTCCCGAAATCCAAGATCCCATATTGTCACCATCCATCATCAGCACCGCAAAATATTTACGAGGTTTCGCGATTTTGTACTCTTGAGCAACTTTTAAAAAATCTTTAAGAGCGCTAATTACATTCTTAATTTCTGATTCATTTGCTGTTTGATCAATTTCCGACTCATAGCTTTCTTGGAAAAGAAGCCTACCATCAATCATCAGAAATTCAGTAATTAACTTATCTTTAGGCGCGATCGCTGATAGATAAGGAATTACGTTTTTACGAGTTACATTTTGCCATCTGATTGAACGAGGGATTGCCCTAATCCATGTATCTAGAGCATCTCGAAGCTTTTCTACATTTGGCAAATTAAATTTGGCAATGACTTCAGCTTTAAACTTTGCAGTTGCCACGCTACTTGTCGAAGGGAATTTTAGACTGTCTTGACCATTTTCAGTTTCATAACCTTCCTGATTTTTAAAAAAATAGCGCCAAGCAAAACGCTTAGTTAGTTCAATTGCATCAAGCCTTTCAACACCACCTTCTTGAATTTCATAAATACCCTTAGCTCGCAAGATATTAGTAAAATTATGCCAAAATTCTTTAACAGTTAAATCAGAGCTAAGATCATACAAAGCCGCCCGATCGCCGCCTAATGTTGATTTATCACCTTGTTCAGGAACTTGTGGAAAATTACGCAGAGCTTTACGGCTGCCCAATGCTTTCTCAGTAATGAAATAGAGATCGCTGTAAATTGCGCCAATGTTAGGGGCATATTGTCCCCCGCCATCTTTTTCCTGTTTGGCATAGATTTCTAGAATCTCTTTTGTTTTAGGGTAGCGATTGCCTAAAAATGGCTTATGAGGGTCAAGAAACTTATAGTCTTTATCCTGAATAGAATGCCCTTCGGGTCGCCAAGGATAAACTTGCCAGTAAATTTCAAAAATATTCTTAACCTGTCGATCCCATGTTGCTGTCCATTGCGGCTTTTGATTTGCTGGAAATAGTTTTTCTAAATCATCACGCACTGCGTGAGAAATTTCTAGCCATTTCTTGGCTACCGCTTCTGCTGCTTTTTGAGCAAGCTCTTTTCCTTGAGTCGCAGGAACGATCGCTAAAAATCGATTGGGTAAACTAGGTAAAATCAAATCTTCACCGTTTGGCATAGATGCAAGATTTTTATCTTTAAGATGAAGCCAGCGATCGCATAGTGGTTGACCAATCAGGTTAGGAAAAATCACTGCATCGAGACCAATCTCTTCCGCAATAACTTGAATCGCTTGCCAATTGAGATAGGAAAGTAAATAACTACCCGCCCAAAGATCTTGAGTCCGCCGTGCCGCACTAATAAATGCTTGCACAGGTCCAATCGTAAATAATAAAAATGCAGGATCGGGATTGCCTTTGCTATCAGTAGTGGCGGCGATCGCGCTAGTAAGTGATTGATGCGCCCAAATGGAATGATCGGGAATGCGGGTATCGGCGGGTAACAAGTCCCACAAAGCGCCTAACTGATTACCTTCAGATTTTTGGATTTCTCTTGACCAGTTGCGCCACAACCACAGAAATAGTTTTTGCTTATCATTTTTGATAGCATCAGGAATTTGGTCGATTGATGTTTGCATAGCAGTTCTTAGCCAATCTTCGTTAATTTTGGTCGGTAAAAATCTTCCGCCTCCAAGGTTTAGCTTTTTGCCTGTAAGTGGATGGGTTAAGTAAGGCTTATTCCGAAAGTTCGCGCCGCCAATACTCCAATAACTCGGAAAATTAAGGCGATCGGCTGCCGATGCAATCCAATCTGCTGATCGATAATCTTGCAATTTCCCAATTCCCAATTTTTGCGCCCAAGTCTGTGCTTCGGCTTCATGACCTTTAATGTTCAGCGCCTTATTCGGTGGATCATGCAATAAAGCCTGAATTTTACGTTGCCAGTTAATCATCGGTTCTGTAATTTTTTGCATTATAGTAATCTCTCTGTGTTAGGTAAGGTTTCTACAAATTCATTCAGCAAAGGATAGTCATCTTTAAGCGAGACTTTTAACTTGTGAGAACTAGGAAATTTCGCGTATAGACGAATTACAATACAAAAATATTCAGCGCCACTCTTGACAACTTTAAACTGAAGGGGTGAACTTCTCCGTAAGTCATCCTCAACTTTCTTCAAAGGTAATCCGAAAATTGCTCTTCTACGAGTTGGATTAATTGTTGAACGATATTTTGCATAAAGTTTGCCAATTTCATCCATTGCTTCGTAAGCAGTATCGAATCCATCCTTCAAATAACTGGCTTTAAAAGTCGCACCTGCAAACACATCGAAATCGGGATACTGATTAAGTTTTGGAGGCAAATCAGGCAGGTTTAAATTTTGTCTAATCACAGAAAGAGCTTTCTTACTTTCCTTTCGATAAAAGCCACTTAGGTTATCAGGGCTTACCAATGGGAATCTTGGCATTTTATTTTTATCTTCTTCTGAAAATGTGTTGTCATAGGTTACTTTCCGAACACAAATACCTCCAGCACCACGTTTTACTCGTGATCCAAAGTTTCCTAAATTAACAGCAAACCAAAATACACTGGCGACAGTTAACAATCTATCCCTAACTGTTTGATTTCCTGCAATAGGATCTGGACGAGATTGAAAAACTAATGAAAATTTCTCTGGGTTATTTACCCCGATCGCCTTTCTCCTTTGCATTCCCATTGAAAACATCAAATAGCCAACACCAGAGCCTCTTTTTCGGCGCTGAATATCTTGAGTCATTTCAAGTGATTGAGAGAGAGGGTTTGGATTATAATTTTTCAACCGAATACTTACTTTAGATACTCCTTTGTTTCCTGAGTCGCCAAATAATTCTGATTCTAGAGTTTGTAATTGACTAATTTGGTCTAAAAAACAGCCCCCAACCAATGCTCTAAACCAATACCTTAAAGCACCACGAAAAGCAGGAGGGCGTAGCTCAGCAATAGTTTGATCGGCTCCAGAGAGAAATAGAGGAGTAACAGTTTCAAGATCAAAAGTGATGGATGGCATTGGTTTTTACTCAATAATTTAGCTAGATAAGAAAGATCAATTTAGATTTAACGTTTCAAAAAGAGCGATCGCACCCTCTTTAATAACTCATCAGGGACAGAGCGAGGTTGCCCCATGAGCCAAGCACCACAGGTCATTTCTAGATAGGGTTGCGACTGAATCACATCCTCACAAGTTTCTAAAGAACTATGAATGACAGCAACGGGAGAAAGATTCCCGCGATCGCGACAGAACTCATGCCACTTATCAACCTCATCACTACTAGAACTAATAATTAAATAATGGGAACAGGCCTCAAGGATAGGAAGCTTTTCAGGCTGAACCATCCCGCCAATATCAACCAAAACCAGAGACTTATGGCGGCGCAATTCTAAAATAGATTGAGCATGATAGGGAAAGAACTCCTCCGTCAAAGCCCCTTTATTCGCCACCTTCATCTCCTCAGCCTGAGCCTCATCCCCCAGTTCTAGAGTCCAATTGCCCTCACCATCCCAATGCGCTCTCTGCAAATATACATGGGGATTTTCAGGCAGCAAAGCTTGAAACAAAGCATGAGATAGAACACTTTTGCCACTGTTAGGAGGACCTACAATCATCAGTGCAGGACATAACTGCACCTCGCTAGATTGAGATTCCAAAATAATTTGACCAATAGTAGCCTGATTGCTGTGAGTCGCCACCACCACACCACCAGAAATACGCGGATCAAAACAAGCCACCCACTTAGTCGGATGCAATTCATGGACAAAATAAGCATAGAGCCAGATCGGGGCGCGGCCCGAAATCACGATTCCACCACTAGTATCGACACTAGCAGGAAGTTCTAACCCAACCATGTCGGAAGGATTAATGACGCGATCGCTAGTCAATATCTCAATATCTAATTGTTGATATCGCAATCCATCCACAGATTTTTTATTAGTCAGAGACAACTGAATTTTGGGAATAGTCATAAGCGATCGCCGTCGCAAATTGTTTGTCATAAGTTTAGACCTTAAAAGCATAAATAGGTAAAATAATTCAGAATAATTAAGAAAAATCAAGAAAATACATTAATAAGCTTGAATAATTAGAATTACTTCATCTGATTAATTTTTTCTCTAGCAACATTAATACCAATACTGTTATCGATGGCAGCAGTAATCGATAGCACTATTCCCCAAAATTTGGTCAACTCATCTACCTTCCTGTCATCCCTTTCGTTAATTGTGCTAAAAGTAATAAGACCAACACAAATACTAAATATGATGCAGAAAGCTTTCCACCTAGCGGTATAAATGTAGCCTCCAATGGGAAACAAGAAAGAAAGTATGGCAGCCGTTGCAATGTTTTTCTGAGATAGCTTATAGGTTCTTGCAAGTTCTTGATCCTGTGATTGGCGCTCTATTTCTTCAATACGTTTTTGAAAGTCTTTGTTATCTTCAAACATTGGCTTAACCGATATAGGTAATCAGTTGACACTATATGGCATCATTGAAGATAGGTATTCAATTTGATAGCTAGTAAATACTCATGTCAAATGACATCACCCTTATTTTTCAAGGTGCACCCACTCCGCAGATCTTGCATTGGCTAGTACAGGGAAATCTCGCCAGTAGCATGAGTCGAGCGATTCGATATTGGGTGATATTAGGGATGATTTATCGAGATCGCCAACTACCAGATCTATTTCGATATCCAGATTTACGAGATCGCCTCTACTCGCCTCAGCATCCTACTTCCGAGAAACTGAAAGCAGAGACTTTTATCAATGGCTGTAGCGATCGCCATTGCATCTGTGCCAATTCCTTGAGTCATTGGTTACAACCAACTGATGCAACGAAAGCACAACTGCAAGCACTCACAGGCTTTGATCAACAACAATGTGAAACAGAACTAGCGCAATTGCCCTTTGCCACCGTGCATCGCTCTTTGCGGGGAGACTTAGAAAAATTAGCGCAACTAGGTTGGTTAAAAGCATTGCCTAAAGGAGAGTTTCAAGTTTTACCAATCAGTCAATTACCGCAGCCACCAGTAGATACCTATTGGGGATTTAGCCAAACAAGAGAAACTTCGCAATTAACCATATTGAACTCATTGCTTAAGCAAAACCTATCGCGCCAGCAATGTTTAGATCTGTTAGTTGCCCTCGAAACCATCTCGATCGTACAGCCCAATCTAGAGCTATTACTGGATTCGCTATCAGAATTATTGATTGCTGAACAAGAAAGCGATCGCCTCCTATCAGTCCATCAAAAATTACCGCACACCTTTGTCAACTTTGATTATATTCTTCCGCCTGAAGTGCAAGATCGGGTAGATGACTATCACAAACAATTAGAAGATCTTTGGCATACAGCAGATAGTGGTGTAATTCAATTTGAATATGAAATGATCACGCCCAAAAATAAAAACCTCCATAAATCTCCTATGAAGAATGCTAGCGAATTCTCAAAATTTTCGAGCAGAATTAGCCAAGTGACTGTATATCCAGTCTGTATTCATTACTTACGTCGAGCCAAATATCTGAGTGCCTATGGCATCGATCCCGAAGGTAACATAGCTTGGCATAATTATCGACTAGATCGGATTACCTCAGAGCTTTTAAAAGTTCTCGCTTGGGGCGATCGCGAAGTTCCAAAACAACTCAAGCAATTACGGAATAGCGGCAAGTTACCCACATCCCAAGAAGTGGAAATAGAACTACGCAAAGCATGGGGCTTCAAGTTTTACGAAGAACCACAACTGCTATTAATCCGCTTTTCCGAAGACTTTGCCCGATGGTATGTGGATAATACTGTGAGGCATCCCACATTTAAAGCAATTGCCCATACCAAGATAAAAGTATTACTGCAAAAAGCAATTCCTAATGCCCATGACCGAAATACAATTTTGGCAATTTTAGAACAACGTAATCCCAGCGATCGCTACTATCAAGCATGGATTCGTCCCAATGACGTGAATATCATTCAAAGATTGCGGGACTGGCGACCCAATGGCGAGGTATTAGCACCAGTCTCTCTGAGGCAAAAAATGATTGAAGAAGCCACTCAAGAATTGATGCATTACCTACCTGATTGGCGGTAGAGCATAACCAAGTTGACGCAGAGCTTTGCGAAACTTTCTTTCATTAATAGCCAAAACTACTAAAGCCCGATTACCCACAAGCTGACAGTATTTTTTAGTAAGCGGATCATTGGCAATCAACGTAGCTAAATGCGAACTAGCACATTCAATCAACTTCGCTTCTCCTAAATCCCTCAAACTAGTTGCCTTGTCTGAAGCATTGCTCAGAAATTCCTGCACAGATTCAGGTAAAGGTTCGCTACTGTTCTGCTCCAGAACTTGCTTTAACTCCGCAATCTGATGTCCATCCTCGATCGCTGTTAAAAGCCTATCCGAATCTAACCGCCAAATTGTATCAGCAATCCTTTGAGCATAAAGATCGAGAACTAGAGCATCGGAAATATTCATCCCAGAACCTGAAGCCACAATTTCTAGATTTGGGAATACCTGCAAAGTATGACTATTCGCGATCGCTGTGGGTTGATATTGATCGGTCAAGCCTAAACAGTAAGCCCCCAGAGCGTTTAACCGAAAATAAAGCAAGCCATCATAACGACTGAGAAAATTGAGATCGTCAGTCCCCCAGAGATCGCCAAAATCACGCCAATTCACCCCTGGATCAACATAGCCAACATCAATCAGTCCAAGGGTTGCCGCATATTCAAACAAGAGACAGCGCATATAACGCTCTTGCAGAATATGCCAATCATGGCTACCGTCATATCCTAAATTCCCATATCCCAATTCACAGATATAAAGCTCATAGGGATCGCGAGTGACTTCAAATACCTGTCTAGTAGCTACCATGTATTTGCTAAAAGCACTGAACTCTGTCCATTTACCGATGTCACATTCACACAAAGCTTTAGCAATTACTTCGCGCCGTCCTGTTACTGCTGTCATGCCCCTTGCACCTTTACCAGTTTGCCCCTTGATCTCATCAATGCGCCGAAATTCATCAAAGGTCGCATTCTTTAACCAACGCTTCCATAGTGTTTGTAAAGTTTTGGCAGGAGGTTCTTGCAGAGCCTTTAGTCCAGCTTTAGTCAGAACTAGCTTTTTGCCAGCAAGTTCCGCCATATTCCCCACCTGCAACAAGGATGTCCATGCAAAAGCCTTGATACCACCAATATCATCTTCAGGTGATGTGTAAGTGTACTGTGCTTCTGCTTTGCGTTGTTGATCGTCATAAAAATCACCACCCAATAAAACTGTCGCGATCGCTTTTACCGTCGCGCCACTGGGTAAAGATGTTTTATCACTGACAGACACTTTGCCAGATTGAATCAAGCGCAAAACCGATAGCAAATCTTTTTGAGCAACCTGCTCCATTTCACATACTGTCAACGGCACTTCATACTCTTGAGCATTCCAATACTTTTGTTGACGCACCAGAAATGTGTCAGGTATTGTGTCCCTGACTTCGGTTAAACGAGTTGCTTGAGGTTTGGGGACAAAGGCTTTTAGGTTTTGCTTGAGATCCGATGGCATCACGCCTTGATAGAAAAATAAGCTCAATAGCGATGGCTGATATGCATAACTATAGCGATCGCCTTTACCAAAGTTAGGCTTCTGCCCATATTTAGCTACAAATGCATCTGCACGATGATCATTTCCCGATGAATGGACAACTTCAGCAACTGCGGCTTTCTGCAATTCGTCTAGCTGCTGCCAAATTTTCTGGAGCTTTGTTCCTTCAAGGTGTGGCAAAATGGCAGTCACAAGCTCAGCTTTGCGAGTCAATTTGAGATTGGTAGACAACAGCGCACAAAACTTTTTTAAATTGTCAACGGTTTGCGTTTCAAGTGCTTGTTGAATCGTGGCAATAATATCTACGAATTGTTTCCGTGGCATGGCGCAATCTGGCTACAGCAATAATCATCAATTGTATAATCGTTGCTATCAATTCCTCTGATTTTTCTTGTTCATTTTGTAATGTTTTGTGATGCAAAATAGTATTTCCTTCACTACTCATCCAAAAACTCGCGCACCATTTGATTAACCAACTGCGGCTGCTCCTGCTGTACCCAATGACTGCCATTAGGAATATAGCGAATCCGCAAATTCTGCACATATTCCTCCGTCCCATAGGTTAATTCCTTGCCCAAAGCCCGATCCTCCTCACCCCAAATCATCAAAGTCGGAATTTTCAGAATACCCCACACTTTCTTTTGGGAGAAATAGCTAGGTAGATTGCGATAGTAATTAATCGCGCCCGTCAAAGCCCCCCGCTTTGCAAAAGCATTTTTATACTGCTCAATATCCGCATCCGTAAAAGCACTCTGATCGATCGCCATCCCTCGAAAGACTTCTTCAATGAGCCGATAGTCATTTAACTGAATCAAAAACTCAGGTAAAAATGGAATTTGAAAGAACGCAATATACCAGCTCTTGAGCATCTGCTGCGGTGTCATTAGTCCTGCCGCAAACTTCGCAGGATGCGGCAAATTCATCACAATCAAACGGCTTACTAACTCAGGATAGGCATAGGCAAATGACCATGCGATCGCTCCTCCCCAATCATGACCAACTAGAATACAACTCTCATAGCCCAAGCCCGCGATTACTCCTCTAATATCTTCCACAAACTCGGACATCACATAGGCAGATTGGGCTTGAGGCTTATCACTATCGTTATAACCGCGCAGATCGACAGCAACAACTTTATAATCTTTCGCAAATTCAGGAATTTGATGCCGCCACGAGTACCAGAATTCTGGAAATCCATGCAACATCAACATCAGCGCACCTTTACCCTCGGTAACGTAGTGCAATTTTATGCCATTCGTGTCAATCGTTTCATGATGCCAAGATGGATCGCTCATATCAAATATCAAACTTATTCTAATGCTTGTAAAAATTGGCAGAAGTTCTCTATATCTCTAACTAATAGTTTATGACTTGTCGCAAGCTTATCCGCTAGCTCAGCAATTCGATTACTTTCTAATTCAAATCCATAATGCGTTCAACTCCCATGTAAAAATTTTGCAGGCTAAAAGCAGTGGCATACCAATAGTCATTATCTGCTGTTATTTTTGCCTTTTGAGCTTGAGAGAGCGCTGATTGCACAGTAGTGGCAACTTTGGTTAGCTCATTGTTCAGTCTGGCAATCAGTACATTATAACGATTCATAATTCTATGCCTTGAGCGATCGCCTCAACAATATAATCAGACGCATTTTCAGCCTCGATGAGATCGATTGCAAATTCACTAAGACCTTGTAGTTTACCAATTGCTTGGAAATAGTCAGATTTTGATAAGTTCCACACAGCAAGATCTATATCTGAATCAGCATGGATTTTGGGTTGCAGCATTGACCCAAATAGAACTACTCTTGTTGCTCTAAACTGTTGACGTAAAATTCTTGCAGCTTGTTTAGCAGTTTCAATACCACGACTTTGTAACTGTCTAAGACTTTCTTGCCTAGCTTGTTCCCTTTTTCTCGCTGCGAGAATGTAGCTATACATTTTGTCGGCATCAACAACATTTTTGCTTTCTGTCTTTCTCTCAGTTGTAGAAGAGAACAAAATGTGAGAGGAAAGTTTATTACTATTCATAATTATCTCCTCCAATCCAACAACGAATTTCATATAGGATCAAATATACAGCACAAGGCACTATGTAAGCTTGATCGATCCACACAGAAGATACTATTGTTTTAAGTAGGGCTTGCTGAAAAAGAGACTAAGCGGAAAGTAGTGGGCAAAGAGGAAGGAGATAATACTTTGACTGTCTACAAGGAAATTGCCAAGAAAAAGAATTAAAGTTAAAGAGAAGTTCCCGAGAAGGAAGAACAAAGAGTTGCCAGCAAAACATAAACCAAGAAAAGCCGAAAAAAACAAGCTGCTTGAGCAGTGCTTCCAAAGAGACTGTCAAATAAAATGTGTAAAGTGTAGAAGCTAGAAATGGAGGCGATCCTCGAAGAGGATGGCAAAGCGATTAAGAGCAGGTTTCCAATCGCGAATAGGCATAGTCCATTTTTTAGAAATGTTCCGCATCGCCAAA
>JANRII010000052.1:0-24424 GCA_033765135.1 Pseudanabaenaceae cyanobacterium bins.39 | reverse complement strand
TCAGTAACCTCAAGTAAAGTTTGGCGATCGTTAAACACATGAGCTTTACCATCTTCCTTCAATAGTTTCAGCATCTGCGGCGTATCAGGCAAGTGTTTTTGAATGTGCCTTTCCGCTAAATTAAGTCCTCTCGGTGGCTTGCGTTTATCTCCATCCTCTAGCGGCATAAATTTTAAAATATTGCTGCGAAATAGCTTACCACATCATTTCTAGCGATCGCCCTTTACTTTCACAGAGATTAAAGAGGCAATCGCCTCAACTAATTGCTATTGATTTTCTCGGCGCAGGCGCACCACGCAACATACCTTCAGTACTCAGATCCTCATCAAGATCTTCCCAATGAATACCATAGCCACCAACGCAGACTTCCCAATTAGCAAGCTGCTCACTAGTTCCATTCAATAATCTCGGATACCACACCAACGGAACTACAATTGTCCGCCCATCCATCAGATCGACAGCGATCGTATCTTCAGTAAAGCTAACATTTTTAACTCTTTCATCCGTCTTAATCGCCAAAGTACGTATACCCCCTTAAAATCGTTGGCATGACTTAAAAATAACACAGGGTAATTCTTGGCTAATTAAAATATATCAATATGCGATCGCTCCTTACTTGTATAGAGATCAAAGAGGCGATCGGTTGTAGTGAATGACAGCTATAATACTGGTACTTCTGCTCAGATATCAGGTGGAATTGGCAATGACTAAAAAAGAGACCCATAAAAAAAGCCGCAGGGAAGTACAGCAAGATATCAAACATCAAGTTGAACAGGTGACGCATCAGGTATTAGATGTGGCGCAACACCATTATCACAAGAATTTACATAAAGTTCACAAAACCGTAGATAAACAGGTTGATCAGGTGCGCGATCGCCTTGAGGAGTTTGATAGCTGGGCAGTCGAAGTGGTTAATGAGCGCATGGAAAATGTGGAAAAGTCCCTAGAGGCAAAGGTAGAAAAGGTGGCCTCCAAGGTTTCTCGAAATATTAATAAAACTGCGAGTCGGATTCAAAGAGCAGCGCGATCGGCTTGGGAAAATCTGACAGATTGATTTACTTAGGGGCAATTCATGAATTATGAATTGCCCTTACTAATAATTCTAAGCTTCAACCTTTTCGCTAGTGCGGTAGAGTTGTGCGCCAACATTGCGGAGCTTGGCCTCAATGCGATCATAACCGCGATCGAGGTGGTGCAATCCCATAACAGTTGTCTCACCGTCAGCAGCTAATCCTGCCAAGACAAGAGCCGCCGAAGCGCGTAAGTCTGTTGCCATCACAGGCGCTCCTGATAGCTGCGGTACTCCCGTTACCACTGCCACATTATTTTTGAGGCGAATATTTGCCCCCATGCGGTTTAGCTCGGCAACATGCTGCAAACGATTTTCATAGACCGTTTCTGTCACTACGCCATTACCTTCGCAGAGAGTCAGCAATGCCATGAAGGGCGCTTGCATATCGGTGGGGAAACCGGGATAGGGTAAGGTTTCAATATCAACCGCCCGATAACAATCGCCACCAATGACAGTAATCATATTGGGGGCATCCTGACGGATGGTGACTCCCATATCTTGCAATTTAGAAATAGCGGCGGTCAGGTGAGCAGGGACAACGGGTGAAAGGGTAAGGGTCGATCGCGTGATCGCTGCTGCCACCATAAAGGTTGCCGCTTCAATGCGATCGGGAATAGCCGTGAAATCAGCATAGTGTAATTTATCGACACCGTTAATTATGATCGTATTGGTTCCTGCACCCCGAATTTCAGCTCCCATCGCAATGCAGAGATCCGCCAAGTCCACCACTTCAGGTTCTTGGGCAGCATTTTCAATGACTGTTTCTCCTTCGGCAAGGGTGGCAGCCATCATCAAGGTTTCAGTTGCCCCCACACTAGGACAATCCAAATAAATTCTAGCTCCTTGCAAGCGTCCATTGCGGCTCTTGGCATGAGCATGGACAATGCCATGTTCGATCTGCACATCTGCTCCCAAGGCTTGCAAACCACGCACATGCAATTCCACTGGACGCGCCCCGATCGCACAGCCCCCTGGCAAAGGCATTTTGGCAGAACCGAGCCGCGCTAAAATCGAACCAAGGGCAAAAAAACTAGCTCGCATTTTGCTGACTAGTTCGTAGGGAGCTGAATTTTTAATAACATTACTAGTATCAAGGTCAAGGACTTCACCATTACGCTCAATCTTGACTCCAAGGGATTCGAGAATGTCACTCATCATCTTGACATCAGCCAAATGAGGAACATTGCGAATGCGGCAACCTTCCGAAGATAGGAGCGAACCCGCCATGAGTGCTAGGATCGAATTTTTTGCCCCACTAATGGGAACATGACCTGCAAGTTTAGCTTTGCCGATGATACGGAGGACTGGGGCATTAGCATCGATAGATGACATAGGGTTAGGCTCAAGGGAGTTAGTAGAAATTGTGGCGTTTGGTGAAATTATGTTACCAAGATCCATTGATGATTGCATGGGCTGAAATAGGGTTGCAGTTGCATTAGGTAAGCTATTAGGGGAAACGATCGCCTTATCCTCGTCACATCAAAAGTTGTTGTCATTTGTAAGGTGATCTCAGGTTTTCGTTTTAGTGCAAACTAAGCGAAAACTTGACTAGGCTCGGACTTGGCTAAAAGTTTAGCGGAGTATGTCCAATAATTTGTTAATTTTTGCACAATAAGTGTAATTACTCATTGATGAGAAGGGGATTTGTTATAGCTGCTGCCATGTTGATTAGGACACAAAACCAGAATAGGATTTGCGTTGCGGTGTGCTGCAAATCGCTTCTTGTGTAGCAATAGTCTTAAGAAATGCTTGACAAGTAAGCTTGATAAAATAAGATTTCTTTATGAAGATATTATTGGTTGAAGATGATGATCGTATTGCTGCAGCAATGAGCATTTCAGAACCTATACCCGATTATTTGAACAATGCTTAGGAGCAACACCAAGGACTGTATAATTTAGATTTAGTTTGTTTTAATCACAAAAATCAAGTTCAACAAAGCACGCATGAAACTTGTTGAATCAGTATTATTCTATGAAAAAGTTACTTAAAGGCTTACATAAATTTCAATCTTCCTATTTCCCTGCCAATCAAGAAATTTTTGAACAACTTGCAGAAGGACAAAAGCCGCGAGTTTTATTTATTACCTGTTCTGATTCGCGGATTGTGCCGCATTTGATTACCCAATCTGGGGTTGGCGATCTATTCATTATTCGCAATGCAGGCAATCTTGTCCCTCCCTTCGGTTCGGCAAATGGTGGCGAAGGGGCAGCGATCGAGTATGCCATCCATGCTCTAGGCATTGAGCAGGTAATTATCTGTGGGCATTCTAATTGTGGAGCGATGAAGGGATTGCTGAAGTTAGAGAAACTCAGAACTGAAATGCCCCTTGTCTATGAGTGGTTGCAACATGCGGAGGCAACACGCCGACTCATGCATGAAAACTATAGCCATTTAGAAGGAAAGGAACTGCTGTCCATGACAATGGCGGAGAATGTGGTTACTCAAATTGAGAATCTCAAAACCTATCCTGTGGTGCGCTCTAAGTTACATCAGGGCAAGATGCATATTTATGGCTGGATTTATGATATTGAGTCGGGTGAAATTTTGGCCTACAATCCCGAAACAGATGAGTTTGAGTCACCTCAATCGGTGCTGTCGGATGCTCCCCACGAAAATTACAAAAATACTAGCGCTCCACCAATTCCGATCAAGGATCAACATACCGATTTACCGCAAAATCGTAATTCTGGAGATTTACCATCGTGGTTGTCCTATGAGCAAGCCCAGAGGATCTATCGTGGCTCTAAGGCATAAAGGGAATAATTTGCCTGAAGAATTTGCGTAATCTTAATAGACCAATGACTTCTCGAATTTGTGGAGATACAAAATCTTCGGGGGGGATATGGTCTAGCGATCGCAATTTGTCCATTAGCTCCGTATATTCGGCAGCAGTTAGCAGGTTGCCATCGATGGGCGATCGCGCATCGGTATAGATTTCAGTGCGTAATACTTCTTCAGGAATTTCCTCTAATTCTATGGTTAGCTCCTTAGGGGTTTCCTTGGCAACTGGAGCAAATGGTTCTGCCTTTACGGGGTTAATCAGTATTAGGGATGAGAGTAAGCTGGAGCTAAGTAACTGTAAGCTGAGAGCGATCGCTGTTAGCTGTTGCCGATGGCTCTTATTGGGAGTGATATTGGCGTTAGCGCCCCAACCGATTGGGAATGTCATCACAGCCTCCAGGAATAGTTTTGCGAGATTTTTTGCCACTCCAAGCACAAAGATATTGGCGATTTTCTTCCGATAGATCCATGACCTTGCTAAAGTCAGCATCTTCCACCACAGCCCCCGTATATTCGCCTGTTTCAAAGTTGGGCGGATGGATGCGATCGCGAGGGGTTGCCGTTTCTAATTTGCCATAAAATAGCTTGACGCGACTAAAATCTGTACCCCGCAAATTGGTCTTTACTAAAATCGCACCAACAAAATTTGCCCCTGTGAGGTCGCAGTAACTCAAATTAGCCTTGATCAGATTGGCTCCACTAAGATCCGCATTGCGTAAGTCTGCTTTGGTAATTTCCTTACCTGCCAACATCATGCCTAAGTTGACTACCCTCACACCATTAGCCAGATCCACCACATAGCCACCAGTGCCATCGAGGATCGGTCGTCCTAGTAAGCCATCCCTTTTGAGGGGGGTGAGTAGGTTGGCACTAGATAGGAATCGAATGATTTTGGCTCTGCCCTCGGAGTCGCATCCCCCAAGAATGGCAGCAGTACGGGCTTGAGCGATCGCTCTTTCAAGAGGCCAGTCTTCTAATTGCCCTTGAGGATCGACAATTAGATCAGAAATACCTTGAAAATAGGTGTCAATGGTTTGTTGTTGAGTAATGACATTTTGCTGTCCCGTTAGCTCCTCCGAGATTTCATTTTGTCGCCATGCCACCCAAACCGCCAAAATCGCGATTAAAATCTGGCCAACTGCGCCAAGGGCATCCCATTTGAGGCTGTCAAACCAGCGAATAAAGGTAATATCAAAACCTGTGGCATGGGCTGCAACTAGGGTCACCAAACTAGCCAATAACAAAGCAATGCTGATATCCCAATGTTCGCCTATGGGAGACTTGGCGATCGCGATCGCAATGGGAGGGATGAGGATTGGTAAAGTGATTGCTGTGGTGACACCTAAGCCAATATAGACCAGTGGATCATTTTCAATAAATAGCCCAGCGATCGAAGCGAAAATTGCGATCGCTGCGATCATCAAAAAAATAGCCTTGAGCCGAGAGTTTTGCATATATCAAATATAACTAAATATCAAAAAAGAGTGGCGGTGCATGGCACTATCACTCTTTTTGAATTTTTGATTTTGATCTTGTTTGTCAGAACAGCTAATTAGGCAGTTACTAGCTCAGGACGCTTGCTGTTGCGGATACCCTCGATCGCATTGGCATAGTCTGGCGCATTAAATACCGCCGAACCTGCCACGATCGCATTAGCTCCCGCTTCGAGAACTTGCCAAGTATTATTTGCCTTCAAGCCACCATCAACTTCAATCCAAGGATCAAGGCCGCGATCTTCACACATTTGACGCAGCTTGGCAATTTTGGGAATAACGTTAGGAATAAAGCTCTGTCCACCAAATCCGGGATTGACGCTCATGATCAGCACTAGATCACATAGGTCTAGTACATATTCAATGAAGCTGAGGGGGGTTGAAGGATTGAGAGATACTCCTGCCATTTTACCTAATTCCTTAATTTGGGACAGGTTGCGGTGGAGATGGGGACAGGCGGTATGTTCGGCATGGACAGTAATAATATCTGCACCAGCCTTGGCAAAATCAGGAACGTAGCGCTCAGGCTCGGCAATCATTAAATGCACATCCAAAATTTTGGTGGTGACAGGACGAATCGCTGATACAACCAAGGGGCCGATGGTGATATTGGGGACAAATCGACCATCCATTACGTCAACGTGAATCCAATCCGCACCCGCCGCATCAACTGCACGAATGTCGTCCCCAAGACGACTAAAGTCAGCAGAGAGGATTGAAGGAGCAATAACTGTGGACTTCTTAGGCATATGATTTACGGTGGGGCTTTGCTTAAGGGAATTAGTGGTGGTTAAAAAATACTTAAAAAAAATATTTAAAGAAATATTTGATTTTATGTATTAACATTAGCAAAATTTAGCAGCTTTGCACACAACAATTTAAAACTAAAAATACAAATAGCTACGCTATTTGTATTTTTAAAAGCCTTGACTGGGTTTGGCTTTGTTTGGCTTTGACTTGACAAAAGTATTGTCACATTTTCGTGAATTGGCTTAAAACATATCCTGCTAGATAGCCCAACATCATGCAGCAGGGTAGAGTCAGTAGCCAAGCTAATACTAAATTTCTGAGAGTATGGTGATCTAGTTTGGTGTGGGTGGCAGCCATTGTCCCTACGATGCTCGAAGACAGGATTTGGGTGGTGCTAACGGGCATACCTGTATAGCTGGCGATATTGATAGTTAGCATGGTGATGAATTGGGCGGTTGCACCTTGGGCATAGGTCATTGGTTCTTTGCCAATTTTTTCGCCAATGGTGGTGACGATGCGCCGCCAGCCGATCATCGTTCCCAGACCAAGGGCGATCGCAATGAAGATTTTCACCCAAATCGGGATGATGTCCGCAGGTGGGAGATGCGGACTAGCCGAAATTGCCAAGCGATCGAGAACAAAGCGATCGGGCAAGGTTAATGCCAAAACCAGCATCATCAAACCTACTCCCTTTTGTCCATCATTGGAGCCATGGGCAAAGCTAACCCCCGAACAGGTGATGATCAGCAAAGCGCGTATCCCCAACGGCGGTTGATGATCATTAGCTGTAGCAGTAGGATCTAGTGAAGAATTACTTTCTGGAATAGTTGCAGTTTCTGGTGATGGCTCTTCTTTTTGTTCAGCATTTTGATGATCTGGTTGCCAAGTTTTTAAGTAGTTTAGTAAACCATTGATGCATAGTAGTAATAATGCTGAACCGATAAAGCCAATCAATGGAGAAAGACATAGGGAAATGAGAATTTCTTGCAAGCTATGCCAAGTGTTGCTTGCCAACCAATTTTGTGGATCGGAGTGAACTAGGCTCATGCCTGCCATAGTGCCGATGAGTCCGTGAGTACTCGATATGGGTAAGCCGAAGTACCAAGTACTCAAATTCCAAAAGAGCGCAACTCCTAGTATGGACAATACAATTACGAGGTTCCATTGGCGATCGCTATGGGTATTGAAAGGAAATAGACTAACAATGCCAAAGGCAACGGCTCCATTAGAACTTACTGCTCCTAAGAAATTACATATTCCCGATAAGATCACCGCATAAATGGGACGTAAGCTATGGGTATAGATGACTGTGGCAACCGCATTAGCTGTATCATGAAATCCATTCACAAATTCATAAATAAAGACTAAAGCGATCGCGATTGTCAATCCTAAAGACAAATCATGCATTGCTGAAAAGGTTATTTAAGATAAATCAAGCTTCATCTCCGTATTGAATTAAACCACCAATACCATGCTCAGGTTGATGTCGGGATTTGGGCTTTAAATTAAATTCTCTATGCAAAAAGAAAGATGTGGTTAAAGTATAGCCATTAATGGGGCTAAATCCTGTCATATCTACTTCAATGAGATTACATGATCTCAAAAAAGCCGCAGTTTTCACCCACCAGTCAGCATTATCGAGAATAATTAATCCTCCTGTTTGCAACTTTTTTATTGCCGATTGAGCGCATTTATATCGACTAAAGTTACCATCAATGATAATGACATCAAAATTTTGCTCATAGGTTAATATATGGTTGATATATAACTCCTCTTCTTCAATTAATTGAATGTTCAAATTTGGTAACTTATGAGCTTGAGAAATCTTTTTGTACCATTGCACATCCTGTTCAACGCTAATTACTGACTTGGCAATATTTGCCCAGAAAAGACTAGAATTACCTGAGCCATATTCAAATACATTTTGATGAGAAAAATCTAGTTGTCTAATATATTCGATGGCTGGATAGGTGTACCAAGGAATTGGTTGATTATGGCGATCAACGGCTGCATATTGGCTACTAGATCGAAAATGACCATAGTCGGTTTCAAGGATTTTCATACAGGCTAAAGCACTGCCTATGGCTCTAGGGCGAATATTTCGCAGGATTTTATTGATGATTGACATAAGTAATTGAGAATTATTTAGATGAATACTTAATTATTGATTTGCTGATTTTGGATCATGATTACTTTTTGTTCTGCTGTGGCTAGGTACTCGCGGCAAGATTGGACATGTTGCATTGCTTCAGCATAAATAGTTAGCATTTCCTCTATACCCACCTCGCCATCATCAAGAACTTCCACAATTTCTTCAAGTCGTTGCATTTGTTCTTCAAAGGATAGATTGGTTGGTTGTTTAGGCTTCATTGCTTTGATTGAGTAAATTTAGGAAATTTAAGAAAATCTATTTTTTGGTGTTTTTTGAGTCTTTGCCTATCTTAGATGTTTTTGGCTGTACCTGTTCGATGAGGGCGGTGGCGCTCTCTGTACTGCGGATGATGGCTATGCGCTCAAGGTTAGCGAGAGATTCGGTGAGATTGATAATGCGATCGCCATCCTTGAGCAGGGCAAAACCGCGTTGTAATGGAGAGAGGGGATGCAACGATCGCAAGTGGGCGCTAGTGCCATTGAGTTTGGTGGTTGCTTTTTGCAGGGAACGCATGACAGATTTATACATAGTTGCTTCGATTTCATCTAGGTGCTGTCCATGATGGTGTAAGCGATCGCTCAAGTTTTGTAAGCCATAGCTATGGGCGATCGCATCGAGCCTTTGGTAATAATCGCCGATGATATTTTGCACACTGCGGTTGAGGCTAGTTTCCCAGAGATGGATTTGCTGCCAAAGACTATCGCGATCGTACTGAGAGACAATTTCGGCGGCGGCGGTGGGGGTGGCAGCACGGAGATCAGCCACAAAATCGGCGATCGTAAAATCCGTTTCATGACCCACTGCGGAAATAATCGGCAGTTGTGAATGATAAATCGCATCGGCTACAGGTTCAGTGTTAAATGCCCATAGGTCTTCCATAGAGCCGCCCCCTCGCCCCACAATAATTACTTCAGCATCAGTGTTTTGCAGAGAGGCGATCGCAGTGGCGATTTCTAGGGGTGCTGCTTCTCCTTGCACAGAGGCAGGACAGAAATAAATTTGGCAATGGGGGGAGCGACGGGCGAGGGTGCTACAAATATCTTGAATAACGGCTCCTGTAGCAGAAGTAACTACACCAATCCTTAGGGGCAATGCTGGGATGGGTCGCTTACGTTCAGGGGCAAAATAACCGCGATCGCTTAATTCTTGCTTAAGTGCGGCAAAGGCCAAGTACAAATCGCCTTCCCCTGCTGCCGTCAGGCGATCGCAATCGATTTGATACTTTCCCCTTGCAGCATAGACCGTTAACTTCCCCTGTACGATTACCTGCATCCCATTGCGCGGTCGAAAAGATAGCGATCGACTAGCCCACAGGACACAATCAATTTGAGCAGACTCATCCTTCAGCGTAAAATAGCGATGTCCCGATGCTGCCGTTGTTAAGCTAGAGATTTCACCCATCACCCGCACTGACCCAACTTCGTCCCGCAACAAAAGTGTAATTGTCTGCGTCAAACTAGCCACAGTCATTGCATTCTGCGCTTTACCCATATCTTTATGCCGCACCCTATATGCTAACTTCTAGTCACAAATCCGTATCAATGGGATTAATCAATAAATTAATCAAGCTAATTATCAAACCAACTCCAAGGCTAGACCTATTTTATGCTGGATTGTTGATAGCAGTCCCTATAATTGCGCCTCTCCCCTCCCTAGCGCAGTCAACAGCACCAGATGCTCAAGGGAATTATTTTAGTAATTATGCACCTCTACAAGCTCCGCAGAGTCCATCGCGTAAGCAAGCAGGCTCTTTGTGGCAAGTGCAAGTCGCATGGCTCAACTGTCGCAGTGACGCTAGTATGAACAGCCCCGTTGTGAAGGTGTTTGCAGAAAGTACGTTGCTAGAAGCAGAAGTATTCTATGGTGGTGCTGATGAGGTGTTGATCAATCGTTTAGATGAGCAGGGCGATCCTTGGATGCATGTACGGGGCAAAGACTTTAATAGTGGTTGTTTTGTGAGGGCAAATAGCCGATTTATTCGCCCCGCAACTTCTCGTTAGCAATGATATTTTTTGGGAGTTCTATTTATTGATTTATTCTCCATGCTTAAGCCCTATCAACAAATACCGATCGCCGAATGCCATGAGCCGTTGGTGGCAATTACCGATGAATTTTTCAAAATCCAACCCCATGCCTATGTTTGCTTGGGTGCGCCCTATGGCGATCGCGATCCTTTTTGGTTGCGGCAAGGTGTTTTAGAAAGGCTAAGGCGATCGCAAGCCTATTTAAGTAAAATTCAGCCTGACTATCGCATCGCCATTTTTGATGCCTATCGACCGATCGCCGTGCAGCAGTTTATGGTGGATCACAGTTTGGCAGAACTAGCAGCCAGCCGAGGTTTGCCTATGGATAGCTTAACCAATGACCAAAAAACAGCACTCATGACGGAGGTGGCAAAATTTTGGGCAATTCCCAGCAATAATCCCCAGACCCCACCTCCCCACAGTACGGGGGCAGCGATCGATGTGACCCTCTATCGAGTTAGTTCAATGGAACCAGTGAACATGGGTTCTCCCATTGATGAGATTAGCAATCGCTCTTTGCCTGATTATTTTGCCAATGCCCAGAGTGAACCTGAGCAGAGCTACCATCGCGATCGCCAACTGCTTAACCAAGTGATGACCCATAGCGGCTTTGAGCGTCATCCCCATGAATGGTGGCACTTTTCCTATGGTGATCAAATGTGGGCATGGCTTAGTGAGCGTTCACCTGCCTTGTATGGAGGTACTTCTCAAATCTAAACCAGATGGGCAATATTTTTGCCCGAACTGAGGTTAGCTAATGAGCATGATCTTTAAGGACGCAGGTTTTGCCAAATCTCCTTCTAAAAGAAGCCGACAGTTGGCATGGAGGTGACGCGCGATCGCATAGAGAAACTCAATATCATCAGGAGTATTCATCTGAGATGCAATTTCCTCCAAAGATAGAGACACCTTAGAGCTTTGGAGTACGGCAATTAATTGCTTCTGCAAAGTCAAAATCTTGGCTCCTGCCTTCTTGCCTGCTTCCACTCCTGGTTGATGATAGGCATTGATATTTACTAAGGACGCATAGAAACTGACAGCTCTTTCGTAGAGAGCAATTAATGCCCCCACTGTCAATTCAGACACAATCGGAATAGTCACTGTAATAGAATCTCTACCATTCTCATAGAGCGCACTGCGAGTTCCTTGCAAAAATCCAAATAAATAATCACCACTAAAAACATCCTCTTCCATCTCTGGATGTGCCTTGTCACTATCTTGCAGCACCTCAATGAAGGTCGCAAAAAAGTTGGGAACACCTTCCCTCAATTGCTGAACATAGGCATGTTGATCGGTAGAACCTTTGTTCCCATAGACTGCGATTCCTTGATAGACAGTATTGCCATCAAGATCCTTCTCTTTACCCAAGGACTCCATAACTAGCTGTTGCAAATAGCGACTAAAAAGAAGTAAACGATCTTTGTAAGGCAAAATCACCATGTCCTTTTCACCTTTACCATTGCCAGCGTAATACCATGCCATTGCCAGTAATGCCGCAGGGTTGCTCCGCAAATCCGTAACGCGAGTGGCCGCATCCATAATACTAGCGCCACGCAACATTTCCCGAATCTTAATGCCCTGTAACGCCGCAGGTAACAGCCCCACTGCGGACAATTCTGAAGTTCTGCCGCCAACCCAATCATGCATCGGAAAAGTATCGAGCCAACCCTGCACGATCGCATATTTTTCTAAGGCACTGCCTACCCCTGTAATGGCGATCGCTTGTTTCGCAAAATCCAAACCTGCCTTGGCAAATACATATTCTGCCTCCTTCATGGCATTAGCCGCTTCAGGCGTACCCCCTGACTTAGAAATGACCAATACTAAGGTTGATTTAAGGCGATCGCCCAGTAATTCAAAGACCAGATCCATACCATCAGGATCGCAATTATCGATGAAGCTAATTTTGAGGGGAACATCCGCCTTGGCAAAACACTGCGCCACAAATTGCGGCCCTAATGCCGAGCCACCGATGCCAATTGATAAAATATCCGTAAACTTGGGTGCAGTCGGTGGGCAGATTGTTCCTGAAATTACCTGCTCGGCAAAAACTTCAATACGGTCAACGGTTTCAGTAATAGTTTGCTGTAATGCTGGTGTTGGTGCGATCTCTGGAGTTCTTAACCAATAATGCCCAACCATACGCTGCTCATCGGGATTGGCGATCGCGCCTGCCTCTAGAGCCTGCATATCTGCAAAGGCTTTGACAAACTTGGGCTGGATCTGGGTCACAAAATCTGGCGTAAATCCCATGCGACTGATATCGATATATATACCTAGCTCCGAATGGTAATACAGCCAGTCTTGATAACGTTGCCATAGTTCCACAGCCGATTTCATACAAACCTCACCTTATGTTGTCTCACTAGCTTACAGCGCTTTGCATCGTAATCATATTTAAATTTTTAATTAAAAGTGTTGCTATGCAACACTTTTAATTAAAAATTTATGTTTTAAATCATAGAAATTAAAACAGATTTTGATTTCGACATCTTCCCCAAAATAGTCTTTTCGCTCTAGCACATTTTAGAGGTTTTAAGAGAACATTAAGAAGTGCATCAAAGTATATATGATTACACCACCAAGGTGATATGTTGAACATATAGCCAAATCAGCTATTCGGCGCAGTGAGGTCACCATAACGAGATTGCCCGTCTCACATTTTTTCGCTGATTTGGAACTCAGAAGCGAGGTCATTAGAGATGAAACTTGTAATTCAAGGCAAGAATATTGAAGTTACGGAAGCGATTCGCGAATATGTCGAACAAAAAATCGACAAAGCGGTCAACCATTTCCAAGCATTGACCACGGAGGTAGATGTACATCTATCAGTGGCTCGCAATCCTCGCATTGCTTCTAGCCAAGCGGCTGAGGTCACTGTATATGCCAATGGATCAGTGATCCGTGCTGAGGAAAAAAGTGAGAATTTGTATGCAAGTATTGATCTAGTTGCAGACAAAATTTCGCGGAAGTTGCGGAAGTTCAAGGAACGTCGTAACGATCGTTCTGCGGCCAAGACCAGCATTGCTGTCGTGGAACAGGCTCCTTTACCTTTGCCTAGCGACAATCGGGTTGTCGAATTACCAAACCAAGTGGTGCGTAACAAGTACTTTGCCATGCCTGCCATGAGTGTCAATGAAGCTTTGGAGCATCTTGAGTTAATTGATCATGATTTTTATGTATTTCGCAATGCTGAATCGGGGGAAATCAACGTTGTGTATGAACGGAATCATGGAGGCTATGGAGTAATTCAGCCTCATGGTAGCAAGAAGTAGTATGGTTAATTTGTCTTGATTAATGTCATTTTGACAAGTACAAAAAGTGGTAAAAATTGTTTACGATTTTTACCACTTTTTGTCATTTATGCAGCACAAGCTTTTAGCGCTTTTTAATATCCTTTGCCATGTTTAAAAAGATATCCATGCTTGAATCAGTGCGGATATTGGTCTTTTTAGGCTCAAAGGAAGGCTGAGAAATTTTCTCAGTAGTTGTAGAATTTTGGTTGGAAAGAATCTCTTCTTCCTTCTTTTCGGTGGCAGATACAACTTCTACGATCTCTGCGCCTTCAACTCCATTAACGGTTGGAAATGTTTTACGAACGGCTTTGGGGGTTCGCATGTAATCGATGTTACCAAATGTTTTTGCTGTATCTTGATCAAGAAAGTAAGAAGATTCTTGATTGTCTGAATTGCTCTTGTCTTTTTTTCCAAATAGACCAAAAAGTGCCATAGATTTTGTACCAGTTTATGAGATTTTAGGAAGATTACTTTATGTTGCAATTTAAATGCTGTGTGTAACATTTTAGCAATATTAACGTTAGTTTGATGAACTCGTATGATTTGTCCAAACTTTTCTTGCACGTTTTCTAGTTATGGATATATCTGCATAAGCAATGTTAACTATTCATTTTTGTCATGATATCTCAACAATTTAACTAAACTTTTAAACTATGGCGATCGCGGCTAACCTTTATGTAGAGCGCATCAAAACTACTAATTTTCTGACCTTAACTAAAAAAGCTTAAGATAAGTGCAGGATGGTTACTAGCTATACTGATTGATTGCAAGGTTTATGGATTACAGCAGTGGTTAGCCAAACACAACGAGTCAATACAAGCTCTCTCGATGTCTCAAAATATGAAGCGAAGACACAGGAAATTGCCAAGAAGATTTTAAGTGGTAATGATAAGAGTTCCTTTTGGTCGAAATTATCGCAAATTAAGGATGAATTGCGCCTCGATGACAAGCTGATGGCTTGGACAATGGAAAATGAAGGCTTGCGGGTGCAATTATTCCGCTTGATCGATTGCTTGCCTGCATTGCAAAGTAAAGCCGAGATTGCGCGACATATGCAGGAATATCTCGCTAGTGATGCAGTGGAAGTTCCTGCTCTGCGGGCTTTATTGAATTTCAGTACTGACAATCCTAATTCAATTCCTGCAACGGCAGCAGCAACTACCCTCTCAACGGCAGTGGCGACTCTTGCTAAACGCTATATCTGCGGTGAGAACTTGTCAGAGGCGACTAAATCCATTGAGAAACTACGGCGCGATCGCTTTGCTTTTACGATGGACTTGCTCGGTGAGGCTGTGATTAGCGAAGTTGAGGCTGGCGAATATCTGAATCGCTATATTGCGATGATGGAAGATTTGTCGGGTAAGGCGAAGGCTTGGGGCTTGATTGATCAAATTGATAAGGCGGATGGTGAAGAACTCAAGCGGGTTCAAGTTTCCGTAAAACTGAGTGCTTTCTATTCCCAATTCGATCCCCTTGATCCCGTCAAAACCACCGAGAAAGTCAGCGAACCAGCGAGAATTTTATTGCGTAAAGCTCAGATTTTAGGCTGTGGCATCCATTTTGATATGGAGCAGTATGAGTTCAAATCACTCACTTTGCAGATTCTCAAGCAAGTCTTAATGGAACCAGAATTCCGCGATCGCACCGATGTGGGAATTACGCTGCAAGGATATTTGCGCGACAGTGAGCAGGATTTGCGCGATTTAGTGGAATGGGCAAAATTGCGCGGCAAGCCTGTGACGGTGCGCCTCGTCAAGGGAGCCTATTGGGATCGGGAAACGATTCGCTCCTATCAACAGGGTTGGGCTTTGCCAGTATTTTCCGATAAGGTTTCTACTGACGCTAATTACGAGCGCTTGATTCAGATCCTCTTAGAAAATCATCAATATCTCTATGCGGCGATCGGGAGCCATAACGCGAGGTCTTTAGCCAAAGCGATCGCCATTGTCCAAACCCTGAATATCCCCAGTCGTGCCTTTGAAACTCAATGTCTCTATGGCATGGGTGACAAGTTTGCCAAGGCGATCGCGGATATGGGTTATCGGGTGCGGGTTTACTGCCCCTTTGGTGATTTAATTCCGGGGATGTCTTACCTGATTCGCCGCCTGTTGGAGAATACCGCCAATAGTTCCTTTTTGAGAATTAGTGGTGAAGGCGTTGATATTAGCAAATTAATTGCTGCGCCTGTGATGACGGAACGGGATGCGAATTACAATGGCGCACCTGCTCTGAATATTTTTGATGGTTTTGTGAATGCTAGCGATCGCGACTATGCGATTAATGAAGAGAGGGAAACTGCTCAAACTGCTCTACAACAAGTTCGCCGCCAACTTGGAAAGACCTATTTGCCGATCATCAATGGTCAAGCTGTGCAAACCGATAACTATGTGGAATCGGTCAACCCTGCGAACTCCTCGCAAGTCGTCGGCAAAATCGGTCTAGCCAGTATTGAACAAGCGGAAGAAGCGGTTCAAGTTGCCAAAAATGCCTTCGCATCATGGAAAAAACTCAGTGCTAAGGAACGGGGTGATATTCTTCGCAAAGCTGCTGACATCATGGAAGAGAAGCGCGAAGAATTAGTTGCATGGATCTGTTGGGAAGTTGCCAAACCAATCCGCGAAGGTGATGGCGAAGTTTCCGAAGCGATCGACTTCTGCCGCTACTATGCCAAAGAAATGGAACGTCTTGAATCGGGTGTACAGCGCAATCTCCCGGGGGAAGATAATACTTATATCTATCAACCTCGTGGCGTGGTAGTCGTGATTTCGCCTTGGAACTTTCCCTTCGCGATCGCTTTGGGAATGAGCGTAGGTGCGATCGCCGCAGGTAATACCGTCATCCTCAAACCCGCCGAACAGTCCTCAGTAATTGGCGCAAAAATTGCCGAAGTCTTGCAAGCCGCAGGTTTACCCCAAGGCGTATTCACCTATCTTCCCGCTAAAGGTTCCACCGTTGGCTCCCATTTAGTCAAACATCCCGATGTGCATTTAATCGCCTTCACAGGTTCGCAACAAGTCGGCTGTCAAATCGTCACCGAAGCTTCCATTTTGCGACCTAAGCAGAAACACATGAAGCGCGTAATTGCGGAAATGGGCGGCAAAAATGGCATCATCATCGATGAAAGCGCCGACCTCGATCAAGCCGTAGTTGGCGTAATGAATTCCGCCTTCGGTTTTGCTGGTCAAAAATGTTCCGCTTGTTCCAGAGCGATCGTTCTTGCTCCCGTTTACGACAACTTCCTAGAGCGTCTAGTGGAAGCCACGCGATCGCTAAAGGTTGGGGAAGCCCATCTCCCTGACACCAAATTCAGCGCAGTAATCGATGGAGCCGCCCAAAAGAACATTCTCAACTACATCGCCAAGGGCAAAGAAACCGCCAAACTTGCCTTTGAAGGAGAAGTTCCCAATCACGGCTTCTATGTACCACCCACCATCTTTAGCGATGTCGATCCTGACAGTGCGATCGCCCAAGAGGAAATCTTTGGTCCCGTACTGGCGGTAATCAAGGCACAGAGCTTTGATGAGGCATTAGCGATCGCCAATGGTACGAACTTCGCGCTCACAGGTGGCTTATATTCCCGCACTCCTTCCCATATCGAACGCGCCTATCGCGAGTTTGAAGTGGGCAATCTCTACATCAATCGCGGCATCACAGGCGCATTGGTCGATCGCCATCCCTTCGGTGGTTTCAAGCTAAGCGGTATCGGTTCCAAAGCTGGCGGACGCGATTATCTATTGCAGTTCCTAGAGCCAAGGTCAATCACCGAAAACACTCAGCGTCAAGGCTTTGCGCCTCTTGACGGAATTGAGTAAGTAGGGCATTGACTAAAAGTTGGTATAGCTTATTTGCAACCTTAATATTGCCGTTCCAAATTTTAAAATTTCCTGTGAACGTCATCATACATTGATTAAGTAAAACCTCAAGTTTTAGAGCTTGTTTGAAAAGTTGGTCAAAAGCCTTTTCTAGTAATAAATTTCCGACCCAAAATATTACTAGGTAAGCTTCCCAGAAAACTTTTCAAACAGGCTTTTTTCAATAAATTGGCTTGTATGCTTCCACACATATTCCTTAAGTTTTCTTAAATAAATAATGTCTAAAATTTTTGTTCTAGTATACTTGATTTCAAATGATTAGGTAGATATATTTAGTCTCAACTATTAAAATTTTATATCCAAAATATATGATTTTGAAGTGTCTGATCCACAGATCAATCTAATTATCTCTATGGAATAGAAATTAAAAAGACATAATCCAATTGATTATTACTATTATATCCATTTGTGATCTCAATCTCCTTACTTAAACTATGAGTACCTCAACGAATATTAAGTTTACCATTGCCTTCATTGATGCAGATCTAGACGATGAAGAAAAAGATTCTGACGCTAGGAAACTACTAGCTCAGTTAAAGAGATTAGACGAAATTGAAACTGTAAATCGAGTACTTGACCCTAATCCACCTGAAGGGAACAAATCAACAGGTGGTTTTTTAGCGGGATTACTAACTGCCGAAGTGAATCCAAGTAACATTAAAAAATTTGGTGAATTTCTGTACCAGCGTCTTTCTAGCAAGCCTATTGAATTAGAGGTAGAAGCTAATGGCAGAAAACTCAAGGTCAAAGCTAATAGTCAAGCAGATCTAGTAGTGGCGATCGAGGCTGTACAGAAATTTATACAGGTTTAGGTAACAAGTATGGCAAAAGTGGCATTGCTTATAGGTGTTAGCGAATATTCAAAAGACTTTACCCCTTTACCTAGTGCTATTAAAGACATTGAGGCAATGCGGCGAGTCTTGCAAAGTGCAGAACGTGGTGGTTTTGATGAGGTTAAAGTTTTACCTAACCCCGAACCAGTGACCATGCAGGAAACAATTGAAAGCTTATTCTCTGGTCGTACTAAAGAGGATTTAGTTGTACTTTTTTTCTCTGGTCATGGAAACATAGATGATAGCAATCGATTGTATCTTTCGACCCCTCTAACACGAAAAAATCAAACAGGTGATTTGGTTAAAGCTACTGCTGTTCCAGCCAGCTTTTTACATGACATCATGCATAACTCAAGATGCAAACGGCAGGTTGTTATTTTGGATTGTTGCTTCAGTGGTGCATTTGCTGATGGAATGACAGCTAAAGGTGATATCACCATTGATGTAAAAACGCAGTTAGGTGGAGAAGGGCGTGCAGTTTTAACCTCTTCAGCATCCACTCAATATTCCTTTGAAGAAAAAGGTGTAGAGTTATCCGTCTATACCCGCTTTCTTGTAGAAGGAATTGAAACTGGTATTGCTGATATCGATAATGATGGTTGGATTTCAATTGATGAACTGCATGAGTATGCTCGTAAAAAAGTTCAAGAAGCTGTACCTGCGATGACTCCCAGAATATATGCTGCTGAAGAAGGGTTTAAAATTCATCTGGCAAAGGCTCCAACTAGTAATCCAAAACTCACATATCGTAAAGAAGTCGAGCGTTTTGCCAGTCGTGGTGTCATTTCCTCAATTGGGCGTGGGGCTTTAAATCTTTTGCAGGCAGAGTTAGGACTTACATCTGAGCAAGCTATTACAATTGAAGAGGATGTTCTTAAACCGTATAAAGAATATCAGAAAAAGCTCAATGAATATGAGAAATTACTTGTCCAAGAGATCAGAAAGCGAAAACCTCTTACTCCCGAAATTCGCACAGAAATGAAATCATTTCAAGAAGTATTAGGACTTAGGAATGAAGATATTAAACCTATTTTAGAACGTGTTGCACCTCAAGAAGTTAAAACTCTTGAGCCTCAATCGAGTTTCCTTACTAAAAATTTTAAGTGGAAGTGGGTGGTGATTTCTATAGAAATCATTTCTATATTATTGATTATTTTGTATTTACTACAAGTTTTTAACATTCGTAGCAGTAATCAAAATAGCTCTAGCAGTAATCCAACTAACTCTAGCAGTAATCAAAATAGCTCTAGTAGTAATCCAACTAACTCTAGCAGTAATCAAAATAGCTCTAGTAGTAATCCAACTAACTCTAGTAGTAATCCAACTAACTCTAGTAGTAATCCAACTAACTCCTTTAGGGGAAATTTTTATCAACTTCACAATAATGGTTGGATATGGGAGTACACTGGTCAAGCTTGTTCTGGTGATTCATGTCTAGGATGGATTCGTTTAGATAATAATCCTGCAACAAAATCAATCGTTGCTGCTAACAATAAGCTGTATCAACTTCACAATAATGGTTGGATATGGGAGTACACTGGTCAAGCTTGTTCTGGTGATTCATGTTCAGGATGGATTCGTTTAGATAATAATCCTGCAACAAAAGTTATCATGGGTAATTAAATGTTTGAATTTCGATATTTAATCAGGATGGCACTGGTTAGTTAAAGCTTGATTGGCGTATTTGCGTCAATTGTATCGGCATAAAATAGACGTTTCAGACCCTATCCCTGCTTAGCTGACCAATGCCCAGTATCAATAACGATGATTAAATCTCAAATCTTAGAAGCAATCAAACAAATGCCAAATAGCGATTTATTGGAGGAAATCTAATGACTCAAGCCATTGAGCAAAAATCTACGCTGTACGATCGCGATCTGAATTTGTGGTTAGAAGAGGCGATCTAATCTAAAGCTAAAATAGTGTCAAAAGTAGTTGAGTAAAACCTATGAAACTTGATCGCATTATTGTCAACCCTAAACGAATGAATGGACAGCCCTGTATTCGCAACCTCCGCATTACAGTCCGTCGATTAATGGAACTACTAGCAATCTATAGCGATCGCACCGAACTATATCAAGAATTTCCAGAACTAGAAGAAGAAGACATTAGACAAGCACTAATCTTCGTCTCATCTTATCTTGATGATCGCATTATTCAATTACCAAGTATCTATGAAACTGCTGCTTGATCAAGGTTTACCGCGATCGGCGGCGATATTACTACGAGAGTCAAATATTGACGCTGTTCATGTTGGCGAAATCGCGATGTCTGAATCTGAAGATTTAGACATCATCACAAGAGCAGATCAAGACAATCGTATAGTTGTTACACTAGACGCAGATTTTCATACCTTACTTGCTCTAAATGAATTAACCTCTCCATCAGTCATTCGGATTCGGATTGAAGGTTTAAAAGCTGAGGCACTTAAAAAGTTATTGTTAGCAGTAATAATTGAATGTACCGAAGATTTACAAAACGGCTCAGCTATCACCATTGACTCTAATCGCGTTCGCATCCGCAAACTGCCACTAATCCATAGTTGAGTACTTCTCACCTAAATGCTGTATCGCATCGCCTAAACCTATGACCCAAACAATTGAGCAAAAATCCACGCTATACGATCGCGATCTTAATTTGTGGTTAGAAGGGGCGATTTTCTCGGATAAGGGCGATATATACTCCTTACATTTTGACATTTTAACGTATCAAAAATGATACAATAGTATAACCAAAACTAAATACTCATTTATTTATCACTTGATTCGTAACTTTTGAGAGCTTCTGCTGCAATTTTCCTATGAGCAATATTAAGAGAATTAAAGCAAGCTTTTTCAAAACCGAATCTGGAAAAGAACCTGTTAGGGATTGGCTGATGACTTTATCAAAAGAAGATAGGCAAAAAATAGGAGAAGATATTAAAACAATCGAGTTTGGATTTCCTATCGGAATGCCTACTTGTCGCCCTATGGGTAAGGGATTGTATGAGGTGCGTACTAACCTTGAGAATACGATTACCAGAGTTCTGTTTTGTGTGGAAGGAGAGCAAATGATTCTTCTGCATGGATTTACTAAGAAAACGCAAAAAACACCTAAAGAAGATTTGAATTTAGCCATCAAGCGCCAAATTGAGTTTAAAAACCAAACTAGGAGTTAACCATGTCTAACAATTGTCATTTAGGTTCTGCTTTTGATGACTTTCTAGAACAGGAAGCAATTTTAAACGAAGTAACAGAAGTTGCATTGAAGCGTGTTTTGGCTTGGCAAGTTGAACAAGCAATGAAGGAACGTGGCTTAACTAAATCCAAGATGGCTAAGTCTATGCAAACAAGCCGCGCAGCACTAGATCGCTTGCTCGATCCTGAGTATGATTCTGTAACTTTACGAACTTTAGATAAGGCAGCTAGGGCAGTAGGTAAAAGAATTAAGATAGATTTGGTTGATGTTGTCTAAAATATCCCCTAACTAAAACCTATGACACAAACTATCGAGCAAAAATCCATGCTATACGATCGCGATCTTAATCTGTGGTTAGAAGAGGCGATCGCGAAGTTAAAAGCTGGTGATTTCCAAAATCTAGATGTCGAAAACTTAATTGAGGAGTTAGAAGGGTTGGCGGGTAGAGATCGGCGCGAATTAGAGTCACGTTTGACTAGATTGATTGAACATATCCTCAAGCGTTGTTATGTAAATCTGCCTGAGTGTTATCGAGGTTGGGAAATTACAATCGTTAATCAAAGGGCTGAATTAACTACACTATTAGAGCAGTCTCCCAGTCTCAAAGGTCATTTCTCACAGGTTTTTGACCGTGCTTTTGACACTGCACTCAAACTCGTAAAGCTAGAATACCCTGACACTAATTTTCCTGCTGTATGGCAGTTTAGTCGAGATACGAAGAAGGTCTTAAACTTAAGTTTTTGGACAACTATTTAAAAACCTATGACTCAGACTATTGATCAAAAAATAACTCTGTACGATCGCGATCTTAATTTGTGGATTGAGCATATTCTCAAACGCTGCTATGTCAAGAGTGAGTATGACTATGCGGGGTGGGTCGTTACAATTGTTAGGACTCACAATGATATTCAAGATATTCTCGAACAGTCTTCAAGTTTAAAAGGCTATATCAACGTGAGTTCGATGGGGTAGACAAAAGTAAAAGAAAAGCTGAGACTAGGTTTGAAGAACTAAAAGCCTCAGCAACATGGAAAATATCGTATCGCACTTGGATATCACGCAAATCTTCTGTGAAGTGGATAATTTTTACCAAAGTTTTAAAAAACACTGTGAAGGGCAAGTAATGCTGCCATTGATGATGCACGTTAATTAAAATATGCAAAATATAGCCATTTGTGCAATGTCAAACGTAGCGTGCATGATAGAAAATACTAAGAATTACATTTTCATTTTTATCATTTTCCGCTTTCATTAATTCTTAAATCAGAATTATTTTTTAATTAATGAAATCACTATAATGTTGAATAGATCAACTAACCTATGAGCATGAAAAAAATTCTTCTCATCGAAGACAACCCTAATGTTTTGCTAAATACAGCAAGAATGTTGCAAGCTGAAGGTTATGTAGTTATCACTGCAAATAATGGGCGTGACGGCATAGAAATGGCACAGCAATCTATTCCTAGCCTAATTATTTGTGACATTATGATGCCTGAAGTTGATGGATATGGAGTTATTAAAGCTTTGCGAAATAACTCGGCAACCACAGCAATTCCCTTTATTTTTTTGAGTGCCAAGTCTGACAAGGCAGACTTCCGACAAGGCATGGAGTTAGGATCAGATGATTATCTGACAAAACCATTCACCCGTGATGAATTGCTAGGAGCTATTAAAGCCCAGTTTAACAAGCAAGAAATTATTAACAACTACTATAAACAAGAGCTAGTTAACTTACGCAGTAATATTTCTCAATCCTTACCGCATCAATTATTATTTCCTGCCATTGAGGTTATGGGACTAGCAGATATTTTGGTTAAAAATTACCATGCAATGGAAGCCCATGAGGTTCCAGAAATTGGTAAGCGTATCCGCAAATCAGGTAAGGATATGCATGAAATGGTCAAAAAATTTTTACTTTATGCTGAACTAGAGTCTGTCGTTAACGATGAAACTTGGAAAAAACAAATTTACTCTAGCAAAGCAACTTTTGTAGATATTGAGATAGCTAATTGTGGCAAATCTATAGCATCAAACTACAATCGTTTATCAGATTTATCTTTAAATGTAGAAGATGCTAGTATTCGTATTTCTGATTCTTATTTAAATGTAATTACAAAGGAGTTAATTGATAATGCCTTTAAGTTTTCTTCAGAAGGAAATTCGGTAATTGTTACAGGATCGATTGTAGATGGCCAATATTGTCTCACTGTATCAGATCAAGGACATGGATTGGAGCCAGAACAAATACAAAACTTAGGTACTTACCTAACATTTGAAAAAAAGCTCTATATCCAGCAAGGTACAGGTTTAGGCCTACCTATTTCTAAGCGTTTAGTAGAGTTGCATGGGGGTACTTTATCAATTGAAAGTGTTCCTTATCAAGAGACTAAAGTCACATTGTTTTTACCGATTTTTGAATATTAAAGACTATAGCTATAGACACTTGTATTAGGACAAATCAAAACCCAAGAAGCGAGTTGCAGCGCGGAGTACCGCAACTCGCATTCTGGTTTTGTGTCCTAATAAGCATGACAGCAGCTATATTCTTAGAACTAGTTATGACTTACTCAGTGGGTAAGTCCTGTTGATAATATAAACGAACAAAGAAGCCCCTCCTTTCGGAGAGGCTTCTTTGCTTGTTTTTGAAGACTAGGCTAGAGATTAACCGTTGATAGCAGGAGCAGACATTGCTACTGGTGCTACTTCAACTGCTGCCAAATCTAAGGGGAAGTTGTGAGCGTTGCGCTCGTGCATTACTTCCATACCCAAGTTCGCGCGGTTGATTACGTCTGCCCAGCTTGGTACTACTCGTCCTTGGCTATCAGAGATAGATTGGTTGAAGTTGAATCCGTTCAAGTTGAATGCCATTGTGCTTACGCCCAATGCGGTGAACCAAATTCCAACTACTGGCCATAGTGCCAAGAAGAAGTGCAAGCTGCGGCTGTTGTTGAAAGATGCATATTGGAAAATC
>JANRII010000010.1:0-212082 GCA_033765135.1 Pseudanabaenaceae cyanobacterium bins.39 | reverse complement strand
TTATGCTCTCCTGTCACGATGAAAAGACAGGCTTTGAAATGTTTTTTAGGTTCCTAAGAGAGTTTCAAGTACGCGATCGCGTTGAACAAGCAGTAACTGCTTGAGGGAGATTTAAAAATATTTATTGATCGCGAATTGCAGCGATTTGATGGAGGTGATGTATGAGTGATATGAATTTTCTGGAAAGGCTGTTGGATGGGGTGGCGGTGGAGTGGAAGCCGTTGGGGGAAGAATTTCCATTTATTCGTAATGGTTTTGTTGGAACTGTCACCCCATTTTTCACAGATGCTGAAAATGGCGTGAGGTACTTACAAGGCACGAATATTCATAACGGTGTCATATCGGATAATGCTGCTTACTATGTCACGAAAGACTTTCATCAGAAATGTAGTCGCACACAACTTAAAGCTGATGATATTCTTATGGTTCAGTCGGGTCATATTGGAGAAAGTGCTGTAGTTGGAGAAAAATACGAAGGTTCCAATTGCCACGCATTGATAGTCATGAGTAATGGCGGTAAATGCAATTCAAAGTTTGTTAACTATTACTTTCAGTCTACAGATGGTAAGAACAAGCTAAAAAGAATAACAACTGGTGGAACAGTTAAACACATTTTAGCCTCAAAAATGAAGCAATTCATCATTCCCATCCCTCCCCTCAAAATTCAAGCCGAAATCGTGCGGATTTTGGACACTTTTACTGAACTGACTGCCGAACTGACTGCCGAACTGATTGCACGCCAAAAACAATATGAGTATTATCGCGATCGCTTGCTGACTTTTGAAGAAGGTAAAGTGGAATGGAAGACATTGGGGGAAATAACACGTATTTTTTCTGCGTCTCGTGTTCATAAGAATGAATGGACTACAGCAGGTGTTCCATTTTTTAGGACAAGTGATGTTATTTCGATATTCAATGGTGTAAAAAATTCACGTGATGATGCTTTCATTTCAAACGAGTTATATGAAACGTTATCATCAAAATCTGGGAAAGTTCAAAAGAATGATATTTTAGTAACTGGTGGCGGAACTATTGGTATTCCTTATATAGTGCCAACTGATGAACCTTTATACTTTAAAGATGCAGACTTATTATGCATCAAGAAATCAAAAATACTTAATAGCAAGTTCTTATATCATTATTTCTTGACTACAAAGTTTAGAATCTATTTGGATAATATTTCACACAATTCAACTATTGCACATTATACAATTTCACAAATTACAAAAACGCCTGTTCCAATACCTCCACTCGAAGAACAAGCCCGTATCGTTGCCATCCTCGACAAATTCGACACCCTCACCACCTCGATCCGCGAAGGCTTGCCCCGTGAAATTGCCTTGCGGCAACAGCAATATGAATATTACCGCGACCTGTTGTTAAGCTTTCCCAAAGCGGAGGAGGATGGGAAATAAGATGAGCAACTTACAAAAAAACGAATTAACCAATCTAAATGCGAATCCACTGCTTCTTGAAATAAAGACCTTGATTGAAGAAGGTCGTAACAAGGCAATTATGGCGGTAAACAGCGCCCTAACCCTAACCTATTGGCAAGTTGGCAGACGGATCAATCAGGAAGTGCTTCATGGAGAGCGAGCAGAATATGGTAAGCAAGTAGTGGAATTACTGGCAAAGGAACTTATTTTATTTTATGGAAAAAGCTTTGCCGCTAGAAATATCAGACGCATGATGCAATTTGCAGAGACCTTTCCTGATTTTGAGATTGTGTCGCCACTGGTGTCACAATTAAGCTGGACGCACTTTACCATTTTGCTGCCTCTGCCAAATCATGAAGCCAGAATGTTTTATGCGAACCAAGCAATTACAGGCAAATGGAGCAAGCGGGAACTGCAAAACCAAATTGAGCGTAAAGCCTTTGAGCGCAGTGAAATTTCTAATACTAAGCTGTCATTAGTCAAAGCGGATCATTTGCACGGACACTTCAAAGATCCTTATTTTCTTGATTTTCTAGGTTTAAAAGATGGTTACTTAGAAAATGAACTAGAAAACGCTCTAATCAAGGAACTGGAACTTTTCATTTTAGAACTAGGCAAAGGCTTTGCATTTGTGGAGCGACAAAAGCGCATGATCATAGACGGAGAAGATTTTTATCTCGACTTACTTTTCTTTCACCGCAAACTAAAACGACTGATAGCGATCGAATTGAAAATTGGGAAATTTAAAGCAGCCTATAAAGGGCAGATGGAACTGTATCTAAATTGGCTCGACAAGTATGAACGAACCGAAGATGAACACGCTCCGATTGGTCTTATTCTCTGCGCCGAAGCAGGCTCTGAGCAGGTAGAACTGCTTAATATGCAGAAAGATAACATCATGGTTGCTGAGTATTGGACTAATCTTCCTCCTAAACAACTACTAGAAGAGAAACTTCATCATGCCCTAATTGAAGTAAGGGAAAGACTAGCGGAGCAAAAGTTTTTAGAGGACAAAAACCAATGACCGATTATAAGGCGATCGCCGAATCCAATAACTTTATCATCCTAGAACAATACAGCAAGCAATCAAGAGTTAAGGAAAGCTACCAAAGCGAATATGACTTAGAGGGCGAGTTTATTCAGGATTTAGTGAATCAAGGCTATCAATACCTGCCCAACATCACCAACCCTCAATCGATGTTAGCCAACGTCCGCGAGCAGTTGCAGACACTGAATAACGTGCAGTTTAGCGAAGGCGAATGGCAGCGCTTTGTCGAAACATTTTTAGATACACCTAGCGATAGCATTACCGATAAAACCCGCAAAATCCATGACAACCATATCCATGATTTTGTCTTTGATGATGGTCACATTCAAAACATCTACCTCCTCGACAAAAAGAACCTAGCCCGAAATAAAGTACAAGTCATCAAGCAATTTGAACAAAAAGGAACCCAAGCCAACCGCTACGATGTGACCGTCTTGGTTAACGGCTTGCCCCTCGTCCAAATCGAGCTAAAAAAACGGGGCGTAGCCATTCGTGAAGCCTTTAACCAAGTGCATCGCTACAGCAAAGAAAGCTTTAATACAGAACACTCGCTCTATAAATATTTGCAACTGTTTGTCATCTCCAACGGAACCAATACCCGCTACTTTGCCAACACCACCCAACGGAATAAAAATAGCTTTGACTTCACCATGAATTGGGCGAAAGCCGATAACAACCTAATCAAAGACCTGAAGGACTTTACCGCCACCTTTTTTCAAAAACACACCCTGCTTAGTGTGCTGTTGCAATATTCCGTGTTTGATGTGAATGACACCTTACTGGTGATGCGTCCCTACCAGATTGCCGCTACCGAGCGTATTTTATGGAAAATCAACAGCGCCTACCAAGCTAAACTATGGAGCAGAACCGAAGGCGGCGGCTACATCTGGCACACCACAGGCTCAGGCAAAACCCTAACCAGCTTCAAAGCGGCGCGGCTGGCGACGGAGCTAGAGTTCATCGACAAAGTGTTTTTTGTGGTCGATCGCAAAGACCTCGATTACCAAACCATGAAGGAATACCAGCGCTTTTCCCCCGATAGCGTCAATGGCTCAGACAGCACTGCGGGACTGAAGCGTAATCTGGATAAAGACGACAACAAAATCATCGTCACCACCATCCAGAAGCTCAATAACCTGATGAAAACCGAAAGCGACCTAGCCATCTATCACAAGCAGGTCGTATTTATCTTTGATGAATGCCATCGCAGCCAGTTTGGTGAGGCACAGAAGAACTTACGAAAAAAATTCAAGAAGTTTTATCAATTTGGCTTTACAGGTACGCCCATCTTCCCTGAAAACGCACTAGGCGCAGACACCACCGCCAGCGTCTTTGGTCGTGAGCTACATTCCTATGTGATCACCGACGCGATCCGTGATGAAAAGGTGCTGAAGTTCAAGGTCGATTACAACGATGTGCGTCCAAAATTTAAAGCCATTGAAACCGAGCAGGATGAAAAAAAGCTCAGTGCCGCCGAAAACAAACAAGCACTATTACACCCTGAGCGCATTCGTGAGATTTCTCAATATATCTTGAATAACTTCCGCCAAAAAACTCACCGTTTGCAAGCGGCTAGCAAAGGCTTTAATGCCATGTTTGCAGTGAGTAGTGTGGAAGCCGCAAAACTGTATTACGAAGCATTTAAGCAATTGCAAAAAGACAGCGATAAACCGCTAAAAATCGCAACTATCTATTCCTTTGCCGCCAACGAAGAACAGGACGCAGTAGGAGAGATCGCGGATGAAAGTTTTGATGTATCAGCCATGAACAGCAGTGCTAAAGAATTTTTAAGCGCGGCGATCGCTGACTATAACGCCCTGTTTAAAACCAACTTCACCATAGACAGCAATGGTTTTCAAAATTACTACCGCGATCTTGCCAAGCAAGTAAAAGCTAAAGAAATCGATCTGCTGATCGTGGTAGGTATGTTCCTGACAGGATTTGATGCACCTACCCTCAATACTTTGTTTGTGGACAAAAATCTGCGCTATCACGGTTTACTACAAGCCTATTCCCGCACAAACCGTATTTACGATTCGACCAAGACCTTTGGTAATATCGTCACCTTCCGCGATTTAGAACAAGCCACCATCGATGCCATTACCCTGTTTGGCGATAAAAACACCAAAAATGTAGTGCTTGAAAAAAGCTACAAGGAATACATGGAAGGCTTTACGGACGTGGTGACTGGTGTAGCGCGGCGCGGCTTTGTGGAAATAGTCGCAGAATTAGAGCAGCGTTTCCCCGACCCAGACGAGATTGTTTTAGAGAAAGACAAAAAAGACTTTGCCAAGCTATTTGGCGAATATTTGCGCGTTGAAAATATACTGCAAAACTACGATGAATTTGCCAGACTCAGAGCCTTTCAACAGGTTAATATCAAAGACCCAGTGGCAGTTGAAGTATTTAAAACAGAACACTATTTAAGCGATGAAGACCTGACGGTACTGCAAACAATCAAGATTCCTAGCGATCGCTCTATCCAAGATTATCGCTCAACCTACAACGATATCCGTGACTGGTTGCGCCGTGACAAAGCAAGCAGTGAAAAAGAAAAATCTACCATTGATTGGGATGATGTGGTGTTTGAAGTGGATTTGCTCAAATCCCAAGAGATCAATCTCGATTACATTCTTGGACTAATTTTTGAGCAGAATAAAAAGAATAAAAATAAAGGGGAATTGATCGAAGAAGTGCGCCGCTTGATTCGAGCTAGCCTAGGCAACCGAGCCAAAGAAAGCCTGATTGTCGATTTTATTAATCAAACCAAACTCGATGAGATGGTAGATAAAGCCAGCATCATTGATGCGTTCTATCAATTCGCTCAAGCCGAGCAAGTCCGCGAAGCCGATGAGTTAATTCGTTCAGAGGGCTTAAAGGTTGAAGAAGCACGGCGCTATATCACTGCCTCCCTGAAACGCGAATTTGCCAGCGAAAATGGGACGGAGTTAAATTCAACATTGCCGACAATGAGTCCGCTTAAGCCAGAATACAAAATGAAGAAGCAAAGCGTTTTCCAAAAAATTGCGGCGTTTGTGGAGAAGTTTAAGGGTGTAGGTGGGCAGATTTAGGAAGGCACTAAAAAACAATCAAAGTTAGGTGATCCCTATAAAACTTGCTCTAAATCATTTTCCTTTAAGTTAACGTCTTTATCGCTGTCAATTACCGAATTAGCAGAATTAACAGAATTAGTTGTTGCATCGTTACTTAATTTTTTGGTTGAAGTTGGGCTAAGAGTATTCGCACCATTGTTTGTGGGGGCGAGGGTGGGCATTTTATTGAGCATTCTTGCCGCGATCGCTCTTTTGGTGAGGGCAGTGTTATAGGCGGTGGTGATTGATAGTCGATCAACCATACCGATAACACGTTTGGGGTGATGGCGATCAACGACAGGCATTTGTCTTAAATCTCTGGTTGCCATACGTTTGAGCGCATCGGCAAGGGATTCATCAGCAAAGGTACAGATGACTTCCTTGGTGCAAATATTTTCGACAGTCATTTCTTCAAAGGGGCGATCGCCATTGGCATTGGAGAGTAACCGCTTGAGATCTTGAGTGGTGAGGATGCCTTGCAAATGATTAATGTCATCAAAAACGAGGGCGCTATGGTGATAGCCACTGGTGATAAATTGGGCGGCCTGCATCAGGGACATGGAGTATTTAACGGACGCAGGATTGAGGGTCATGACCTCGGCAATTTTGATATTCTCCAGCACTTCAATGTCGGCAGGCAGGTCTGACCACTGCATACCCATGCGATCGCTAGATTGATTGGTGTGTGTATCGAGCTGATCGAGAATCCATGCACATAGTCCGACTGCGGCCATGAGTGGTAAGACAATGCGATAGTCGCGGGTCATCTCAAAGAGCAAGAGGATGGAGGTTAGGGGGGCGCGAACTGTGCCTGCGAGGACGGCAGCCATACCGACTAGGGCATAGGCAGGGGCGGCGGCGATCGGGATAGAGGTGGGTAAAAAGTTGGCGATCGCTTCTCCATAGAGTCGCCCCAATACGGCTCCCAAAAAAATGGCAGGTGCAAAAATACCACCCACAAAGCCACTACCTGAGCTAATTGCTGTGAGTAGGAGTTTGATCACTAATAAAATGGCGAGAAGTGTGATCGTGAAGGGGGTATCTTGCAAAATCGACTCAACGGTTTCATAGCCGATACTGATCGCTTCAGGAAAGGAGAGGGCAATTATTCCAACACAAAGACCGCCAATTTGCAGTTTGATCGCCATGGGGACATTTTGCATGAAGGAGGCGATCGGCCATTTCCCATCAAAGAATTGCTTTGCCTGTTTGATTGCGCCTGTAAAGATAATCGCTACGGCACTAGCCAAAATCCCTAAACCTAAGTACAGGGGTAACTCCCAATAGCTCCGCACCTCATAGACAGGCAGGCTGAAGGCAGGACGTTCACCCAAGCTAATTTGCGATACAAGGGCGGAGATGACCGAAGCGATAACTACTACGCTCACATCGGAGTTAGGGCTGGATTTGTTGGTGCGGTAGGAGTCGCGCAGCAGGACTTCGAGGGCAAAAAATACCCCCGCGATCGGCGCATTAAATCCAGCCGCTAGTCCTGCGGCTCCACCAGCACCGATTAACAGGCGAATGCGCTCACTGGAAAACTGCATAGTTTGACCTAGCAGAGAGCCAATGTTGCTTCCTAATTCGACACTTGGCCCCTCTGGCCCTAAGGAAGCTCCTGAACCAAGAGACAAGGCGGCTGCTACGGTCTTGAGGGGAATTTGTGTATATAGTTTCTGGCTCAGTTCCCGTTTTCCTGTCAAGTCCCCTTGATCAAGCTTGAGCTTTAATAGGCTGACAGTTAAAGCCCCTAACATGGGAATTAGCAGAAGCAACCAATGGTTTTGATTGTTTAAAATTACGGCAATTTCATGCCAGTAAAATTTTTCGGTAAAACCAATCAGCTTACGGAATAGGGTGACAGCCGTACCGCTAATCAATCCCACCGCGATCGCCGATATCAACATGACCGTCTCCGCCGAGGGCTGAAGGCGATTTAAAACTGTCACCAGTAGGCGAGAAAGTGACATGGTGGGCAACTCACGGTAAAAAATAGGGGGGAATTATTCGAGATCCTGCTCTTCTACAATTTGTTCTCGATTACTCGAAATATCTGGATCAACATTTGTTTCCACGGTATTACTGTTGAGACGGCCATTAATATCGCGATCGCCAACTGCCACCAGATCAATTTGCTGACGGTAGTAATCGACCCCTTTGACCTGCACCTCCACGCGATCGCCAAGACAATATTGGCGGCCACTGCGTCTGCCCACTAACAAAGTAGATACCCGCGCTCGTCCCTTACCATTGATCAGTGGGAACTCGTACCAATCATCCTTCAAGGAACTAACATGAACCAGTCCTTCCACTAGTAGAGATTCTATCTCCACAAAGAAACCATAGGACTGGACACTAGTAATAATGCCAAAGAAATTATTACCAGTATGCGATCGCATAAATTCAGCCTTTCGCAGACCATCTAAATCAGAAATCGCCCGATGATACAAAGCATCAACCTGATTTAACTTAGGTGCAATCATTTCTAGATCTTCCAATAACTGACGCTCCGTATCAGGGGGAAGGACACTCCAATTGACCTGCCCATGGGCGCTAGAACTACGCAGATTCACTCCGTCCTTAATCCGAATGCTACGGCGATCGCGCCCTTCTTCAAAAACCGTATGCAATAGCCTCTGCACTAACAAATCCCCATAGTGATGTTGTGGGAAGATGCCATGCACATAGGGTTGCTCTGTCAAACCCAAACCAAAATGCACACTTGGCTGTAAAGCATATTCATTGGTTTTCGACATCGACAATAGCAAATATTTGAGAATATCACGGGTGGTTTGCTGCTCAATGCGATCGACCTGTTGCCAGATTTGCGGCATATCCGCCACTTCAATTTGTTCCGAATTCGCCAACTGCACCTTAATACCCATGCTGTCCAGCAATTTTAACCAATCATCGATCTTGCCTTGATCGGGAGCAACCTGCTGCACATAAATACTGGGCAAAGCAAGAGCCTGCAAATGGCAAGCGATCGCCTTGTTCGCTAAGATCATCACCTCCGTTACCAGCCCTGCAATCTCCAAATTCATGGGAATGATGGTCAAGCCCCTTACCCCCTCATCGGCTTCTTGACTAGTTACCTGAGGTAATACCAATTGCATCGCAGGGGAATTAGCCTGTAGCAACTTCCCTACTTTCGCAATCAGTCGGACTAGCTCCTCCATTTCCGTATCAATTTCTTGACTGGGGGCATCTTCATCCATCATCACCACCCCGTCAAGAATCTGCTGCGCTCTTTGATAGCTCAAATTAGCACGAACTAAAATTACTGATGGTTGAATCTCAAAGGAAACCAGATTGCCATCGTGATCTAGCTTGATGAGTAAGGAAACCGTTAAATATTCGGGTTGATTAAATACATTCATCTCAGGCAGCATCGGTAAAACCGTATCTCCTAAGAAGAAGGAACGGAGACGCTTCCGCGCTTCCGCATCTAGGGGCGAACCTGCGGTTACATAGGTGGCAACATCAGGAATATGCACGCCCAAATCCCAGCCCGTTTCACTGGGTACAAGGGATATCGCCGCAGCATTGCCAATTCTCACAGTCAACACTTTCCGAAGATCAAGGCGATGCTTAAGGTCAGCTTTGCGGACTCCCCTTGGTAAACTTGCGGCTGCCGTCAAAGCCTTGGCACTAAAGCGGCGGGGCAAATTGTGCTTGCAGCAAACTAGGTCAATGTCATTGGTGGATTCCGCATCATCTCCTAGCACCTGCAAAATGCGACCTAGGGGCAGATGATGTCCCAAGGAAAAGCGCACCATTTCTAAATGGACTAGCTTACCTGCGGCAACACTTAGATCAGGATGCTCCTCGTCAGGAACCAGTTCCACTTCAAATAGAAGTCGATCATCTAAGGGAACGGCTCGATAACTATCATCAACCACTTTCACTGTCGATAGTAAGGTGGGATTAGCGCGTTCTAGAATCAGTTTGACTTCTCCTTCGGGCGATCGCCTTCTGACTCCATCCTTAGTAACGCGCACCAAGACGCGATCGCCATTCCAAGCATTACTGAGGCGACTTTCGCGTACATAGATATCTTCAGCACCCTCTACATCTTGGATCGCAAAACAAAAACCCTTGCTCGAACAACGTAAGCGTCCTTCCACCAAACCATCTTCTTGGATGCGGCGATAGCGTCCTTTATCCTTTTCGAGAATGCCAATTTTTTCAAGGGCATCAAGGGCTACTTGGAGTCGGCGCACAGTTTGAGCATCGTCACTGATACCAAGTTTTTTTTCGATCGCTTTGGGTGTAACTAGCTTGTCATCCGAAAAGTTTTCTAACAGTTGATTAATCGAAAATTCCATGAGGCGAAAATCGTACGATTGTTTAGGGTGAGCAAATTGGTTAGTTGAGTTCAGCGCAGATATCCGCATTCAGAAATCATGCAGACGAGGCGAAACTAGCAAAACTCAATTAACCCAAATCATCACCATAATGGACTAAATGCTCTTTTCTGAGTCGATCTTGCATGGTCCAAACTGTGTCGCCCGAAGGATGGCAATTTTTCTGTGATTTGTGTTAGAGGTTTATGCAGGTTACAGAATTTGCGGAGCTATTGTTCTACAGCTTTCCCCAACTAACCTATATTCTAGCTATTTTAGCGCAATTTGTTGATCTAAATAGTCCTAATCAAATTGGTTTCGCAGAGATTATCTCTTGGGATTTTTAACTTGAGTTAGAGCCTGTTCGATCCCCCCTAACCCCCCTTACGAAAGGGGGGAAAGCTTAAAAAAGTCCCCCTTTTTAAGGGGGATTTAGGGGGATCAAAACTTCTCAAACACGCTCTAAGTTAGCTTTGGCAAGTTGATATTATTGAAAACTGTTTGAGCATTTTTTGATAATTTAGAGTTAAGTCTGTGGTGTGTCGTTTTTAAGGAAAGACCATTTATCTAAATTCTGATCTTGTTTTGCTAAAATAACCTAATGCCTATAATTAAACTCACCAACTGCCCTAAACCTCGCACTGCTTGCTCCTTAGCCTTTAGCTTAAGTCTTACAGCAGCGCTTACGGGTCTATCTTGGTTGCCCCTATTTTTGCCAGTTCAACATTTACAGGTCTATGCTCAGGCAAAAAAGGGAGCCTTAGATTGGATTCGGGAGGGGCGGCAGCTATGGCAAAAGAATGATATCAATGGCGCGATCGCGGCATACCAGCAGGCGGCAAAACTAGAGCCTAAAAATTCGCGCATTTTAACCAGTATTGGTTTTTTGATGACCCAACAAAGCAATTATTCGGGGGCAATTACGGTCTTAGAGCGAGCCACCAAGTTAGATGCTAACAATGCGAATGCCTTCAATGCTCTAGGATTTGTCTATACACGCATCAAGGATTATAACAATGCCCTAAGTGCTTACCGCCGTGCGATCGCGATCGATCGCCAAAATATCGATGCCTATAACAGTATTGGCTTCTTGCTATCGGAGCAGAAAAATTATGCTGAGGCTGTGAAAATCTACCGTCAAGCGATCGCCCTTGCCCCAAGGGAACCGCAAGCCTATCTCAACTTAGGTTATGCCCTGAAGCAATCAGGCAATAGTAAAGCTGCCTTTGAAGCCTTTAGTCAGGCTGATCAAATTGCGCCCTTTAATGTCGATGTGCTAGTGGCGATCGGGGGAATGTTTGCGGAACAAAATAAACTCGATGAAGCCGTTACCAAATACAAACGCGCCCTTGAAATTAATCCTCGCCATCCGCAGGCTAATTTAGCGATCGCGAATATCTTGCAAAGTCAAGGTAACTATAGTGAAGCAATTAATTTCTTGCGTCGTGCCGCCTCTACCCGCAACGCCAGTGACGCGATCAACATCCAAAGAGCGATCGCCAATATTTATATCAAGCAGGGAGCCTTATCTGGCGCGATCGTTGCCTATCGCCAAATCATTGAGCTAAATCCCGAAGATGCGGCGGCTCATCTTGCCCTAGGCAAAATTTTAAGCTCACAACAACGCAACCTTGAAGCTCGCCGCATTTTAGAATCGGCGGAAAAACTCTTTAACCAACAGGGTGATGTGGAAGGACTAGCTCAGACCAGAAAAGCCTTAGCTGACTTGCGTTAGGGCAACTTCTGCCACCAAATAGCGATCGCCACCCGATTGTTTTGCCTGTTGTAAATGTGTTAGCGCCACATTGATCAACGATTCAAAATTCATGTCCTTAGCTTCTTGGCTAGTTTGCTTGTCTAGAGTCATAATGATGCCACCGATACTAATCGTTAGCGGTAAGAGCAAGCCAGAGGATACTGAGATCGGATGACTACGGATGCAAGAAACTAGCGCATTAGCAATGGTATGACAGCAGGGGATATTTTCATGGGGCGTGACACAGACAAACTTATCTAGGCTGTATCGATAGATGAGGCTGTTAGAGGCACAGGCTTGGATTAAGCGTCCTGCGATCGCCTTAATCGTCTCATTCGCTATTTTGTGACCATAGCCATCAATGACTCGATGAAAGTGATCGATATCCACAACCATCACACTCAAGAAACCATAGCTTTTATACTCACCATAGCCCTGAAACTGCTTGACCATTTTGGGAAATACTTCCGTAAATGTCTGCTCCGTCAATACATTAGTTAAAGGATCGGAGAGGTTGAGCGCGTCTAAAAGATCGTTTTGTGCCAGTAGTTTTTGATTAGTCCAAGTTAAAGACTGTAACAGAGCGCTAGATCGCAAAGCGGAACGAATCCGTATCTTTAATTCAAAAACATCAACGGGAATATTGAGAAACTCATCAACCCCTGTCTCAAAACCTAACTGTCGATAGAGAGGCTGATCGGACTCCATCATTAAAATAAAGTGGCAAGTCATCAGATCAGGGTAGTCAAGATTTGCCTTGACTCGATGACATAGAGCTAGTCCAGAGATATCGGGTGTAGTCCAGTCAGCAAGGATAATCGCTGGTCTTTTTTCAAGAATAATATTCCAAGCTTGTTCACCACTGGATACGGTCAAAAAATTATATTTATCTACGGACAAGGTACTAGCGATCAGAGAAATTACCTGATCATTACTGCTAACTACAAGGATTAGCGAATTATGACGATAATATTTCAGTTTGCGGAAGTCCACAATATATGCCTCAGAATTTGCGTCATAGGGATGCACCTGTCTTACATAAAATTAACATTAATCAATCCTATTTATTTATAATTATTTCTTGCCCCATCCAAATAGCCCACCTTTTTTCTCTGGTGGTTTGGCGGCTGTGGGGGTTGGCGCACTAACTTGGTTAATATATTTGAGAGCAATTGGTTCCTTCGGATCAAGCTTGAGGGCTTTTTGAAAACTAGATTTGGCGATCGCATTGGCATTTTGGTTCATCTGTACTAGACCCTTCAGCGCAAAAACTTTGGCATTATTAGGATCTAACTTTTCCGCCGCAATCAACTCTTTCAGGGCATCGCTCCACTGCTTCTTATTAATAAATAGCTCTGCCATATTTAAGTTCCGCAAAGCAGGAGACTGAGTGGGTTTGGGGGCAGGTGCAACCTGAGCTTCTTGGCTAACGGGCGTACTGTTAATAGTCGCTGGACTGCTGCTACCTGTACTAAAATTGAGGCTAGACTGCGTAAAGACATATACCAAATTTAATTCGCTGAGGATGTTGGTATATTCCAAAATAGAATCTAGGTTTTCGTATTGTTTAGGGGCGACCTCATCAACATATTGCTGATAGGTGATTTCGTGGGGGAGGCGGTATAGTTTTTGGGCCAATTCTGAGCTTACGGTGGGCGGAGTTTGCTTATTCTTTTGGGCAACCATCCGCAGTGTGGCTAAATATTCTCCCCTTTCGCGATCGCTATTTAAAATTTGGTAAGCAGGACTAACCATTTTGGAGAAATACTTAGTGGCTATTTCCTTCTCCTCGGCGGTTTTGCCAAATACATCAGGATGCAATATTTTAGCAAGCTTCAAAAACTTTTTACGGATCTGCGCTGCGTCAGTGGTTAAGGATAAGCCAAGGACGGCATAATAATCATTGATACCGTAATTGATGAGTCCTTTTTCGATTTTAAAGTTGTCTGACCTTCCCACAGGTTCCACCTCCTTAGTATTTCTTCGAGTTTACCCTCTTGACGCATCTCTGTTAATGCTTTGTCGATCGCTTTTTTGAGTGATACGTCATCTTTGTTAATGATGGCCACAAGGCGAATAGGAATAAGCGGCTCTCCCACCATAGTGAAGTTGGGGTTATTGCGAATCTGCCATACAGCCACAGGCTCATCTAAAATCATCGCATCTAACTGACGATCGCGCAGTTGAATGATCATACGATCAAGGTCACGCGATGCAAATAGGCGAATCGCATTGCCCCTGTTTTTATTATAGGTTTCTGCTATGGCAGCACCTCCGCTATTTGCCACAACTCCCACTCGCTTACCAATGAGATCCCTTAGCGATCGGATTGGTCTGCCATCAGCGCGGACAAGGATTCTTTGAGCATTACGATAATAGGGAACTGACTCAATAAATTTACCCTTGGTGTCCCCAGAAGACAAGTCCCCCTCTTCCCTAGCGCTAAGTATAATATCCACCTGTCGCGAAGCCAAATTATCGGGCTGACTTGCCCAAGGGATATTAAAGGGGCGAGCCTCAATATTGAGACGAGCCGCAATTTCTTTGATAATTTCTAGTTCAAAGCCATCGTAGTATTGCGTTTTGGGATTCCAAAACATATAAGGCCCACCGATCGCTGCATCGATACCCACCCGTAAATGCCCGCGTCTCATAACTATCCCTAAGCTACTATCCTGAGCTTGGACTGGTTCGCTCACCAAGCTATTGACGAGACCAGATCCTGTGTAAAGTCCTGTAATCAGGGCTAGGGAAGTGAGTTTTTGGACAAACTTAAACATTACTTAGACATTAATTGAACAACTCGGAAAACACATGATCGCCATCAAATGCAATCAGCCCCATAGGTCTCGGTTAGTAAAAATGTCTAAAAATTAAACAATGCTTATAACGGTTAACTGAAATAGACATTCCAAGACATGTTATACCAATTTAAAAACCAAACCCAGTAAGGTTTTTTTAATTAAAAAATGGCGTAGCCATTTCTTAACTTGGTACTAGGTAGGCACAGTATAGCAAGATCGATTCACATTTGGGAATTAAGCCTTTTGGCGTAAGTTGGCACATTCGGGACTGTAGCTTTGCTGAGGGTGCAGAAGGTCAATAGTTTGTTACGATATGACATGGATCGCGACCATAACCACCATACCCAGAAACAAAGGAAACCTAGACTAATGATTAAATATCCTGAAGATCTGCAATATACCGGCTCCCATGAGTATATTCGGGTAGAAGGTGACACAGCCACGGTAGGAATTACAGCCTTTGCGATCGATCAGTTGGGAGATATTGTGTTTCTCGATTTGCTCGAAGTCGGCTCCAATGTAAACAAAGGCGATCGCTTGGGTACTATTGAATCAGTGAAGGCAGTTGAAGATATTTATGCCCCGCTCACAGGCATAGTGATAGAAGCTAATACAGAACTAATGGATGAACCCGAAGATATAGGTGCTGATCCCTATGGCAATGGTTGGTTAGTAAAGATCAGATTTGATGATCAAAGTGAGCTAGTAGGTGCGATGAGCGCACAAGATTATTCCTCAGCTATCATGGGATGACGGAGAGAGGGAGATTCGAACTCCCGTTAGGTGTGACCCTAAATCTGATTTCGAGTCAGACGCATTCAACCACTCTGCCATCTCTCCATAGAACAGGTAACAGGGCATTAGAAAGCATATCACGTTTTAGACGTTGTTAACAATAGATATATGGATTGGTTATGGCTGCAACGATCGCTGCCCAATGGTGTCTCAGGAGCTGATGTTTGGGAAGCGCTGTATGTAGATGCACCGATCGCCACCCTATTAGAAAGTCCTGCTATATCTTCTAAGCTGGCACGATATTCGATCATGGCAGGGCATCCGCGTCAAATTTGGACTCCTGTGGTGGGTGAAATTTTGCCCTGTTTGGATAAATTGCGGGTTGAGATGCAAAATAATCAACCCAATTCTCAACTACCTGATCATCTGCCTTTTACAGGGGGATATCTCGGATGGTTGGGCTATGACCTTGCTTGGGAAATCGAGCAGTTACCCTATCTCAAGCCCGATCTCCTCCCCTTTCCTGTGGCTTTTTGGTATGAACCCTCTAGTTTTGCGGTAATCGATCATCAAACGCAACAGCTATGGTTAGCAGCAAGCGATCGCCTAGATCTTCAGTCTATGGGTGAACGGATAGAGGCTATGGTTCCGCGAACCCATTTCTCAAGCTTGGTAGCATCACCACACATTGCATCTCCTACTTATACGCCCCAACAACAGGGCTATGCCGCCATGGTGGAATGTGCCAAAGAGCATATCTATCGTGGTGATATTTTTCAGGCAAATCTATCGATGCGTTTTGGCTATCCTTGGTCTGCCGACGGCTGGAACCTCTATCGACATTTGCAAACAATTAATCCATCCCCCTTTGCAAGTTACTGGCGCACGGAATGGGGTGAAGTAATTAGCGTTTCGCCAGAACGTCTGGTCAGTCTGCGCGATCGCCATGCCGAGACTCGCCCGATCGCAGGTACAAGACCAAGGGGGCAAGATCCTATACAAGACTTAGCCCTAGAACAAGAATTGCGCGACTGCACTAAGGAGCAGGCGGAACACATCATGCTGGTGGATCTCGAACGCAATGATCTTGGTAGGGTCTGTGATTGGGGTTCTGTGCAAGTTGATGAGGTCTTGGTGGTGGAGCGCTATAGCCACGTTATGCACCTAGTGAGTAATGTGGTCGGTACATTGCATCGCGATCGTAGCTTTGTGGATTTGATTCGCGCCACCTTCCCTGGTGGAACGATCACAGGCTGTCCCAAGGTACGCTGTATGGAAATTATCGAAAAGCTAGAACCAGTGCGCCGTAGTCTTTTTTATGGCTCCTGTGGCTATATCGATAGACGCGGTAACATGGATCTCAATATCCTCATCCGCACCTTACTCAAAACTAATGATCACATTTGGGGACAGGTGGGAGCAGGGATTGTGGCGGATAGTGTCAGCGATCGCGAATGGCGTGAATCCTTGCAAAAGGCCAAAGCCCAACTCGCTGCCCTTGGACTATGACCAGTACCCTTACGGAATCAGATAGAAGTAAGATAGAATAGACATCCCCATCTTACGCACCCTCTAAATATAGTAACTATAATAACTGGCATGACTGCTCCAAAATATCACATCGTCACCTTTGGCTGCCAAATGAACAAGGCCGACTCAGAGCGCATGGCAGGCGTTTTAGAAGATATGGGCTATCAGTCAACGGAAGAAAGTGAAGAAGCAAGTTTAATTTTGTATAACACCTGTAGTATTCGTGATAATGCTGAACAGAAGGTGTATTCCTATTTGGGGCGACAGGCGAAGCGCAAACGGGAAAATCCTCATCTAACCCTAGTTGTGGCTGGTTGTGTGGCACAGCAAGAAGGCGAATCACTACTGCGCCGTGTGCCAGAACTAGATCTCGTCATGGGGCCGCAGCATGTCAACCGCCTCGGGCATTTACTAGAGCAGGTGTTTAATGGCAATCAAGTAGTTGCCACCGAGGAAGCCTATATCGAAGAAGATATTACTACCCCAAGACGCTACAGTTCTGTCTCAGCTTGGGTAAATGTGATCTATGGATGCAACGAAAACTGTACCTATTGCATCGTGCCATCGGTGCGTGGTCGTGAACAGTCCCGCACCCCCGAATCTATCCGCCAAGAAATTGAAAATCTAGCGGCACAGGGTTATAAAGAAATTACCTTACTCGGTCAAAATATTGATGCCTATGGGCGCGACTTACCTGCGGGCGGCATTGGTGGCGGTGTTGGCGGTAAGATCACCTTTACGGATTTGCTTTACTATATCCATGATGTGGCAGGTATCGAGCGGATTCGCTATGCCACTAGTCATCCCCGTTATTTTAGTCCCCGATTGATCAAGGCCTGCGCCGAATTACCTAAGGTTTGTGAGCATTTTCATATTCCCTTTCAATCGGGTGATAATGAGATCCTTAAGGCAATGGCACGAGGCTACACCCACGAGCGCTATCGCCGCATTATTGATGATATCCGCAAGGTAATGCCCGATGCCGCTATTACGGCGGATGCAATTGTCGCTTTTCCAGGGGAAACGGAGGAGCAGTTTGAGCGAACTGTGCAGCTTGTTAACGATATTGGCTTTGATTTGGTCAATACTGCCGCCTATTCACCTCGACCAGGTACACCTGCCGCTATTTGGGAAAATCAACTTAGTGAGGAGGTAAAGAGCGATCGCTTGCAACGTCTCAACCATGCAGTTAACCAAAATGCCGCCATGCGATCGCAACGCTATGCAGGCAGAATTGAAGAAATTATGATCGAAGGTCTCAATCACAAAAATCCACAGCAACTCATGGGACGTACCCGCACTAATCGGATTGCTTTCACTGAAAATATAACGGGTAAATCCTTAGATGAACTCATGGGACAGACCATCGCCATCAAAATTACAGAGGTACGCCCCTTTAGTCTCACAGGCTCTATGCAAAGCAATTAGTAATATAGCTGCTGCCATGCTTAATACTAGTTGCAGCGATCTGTGCCGCAACTCGCTTCTTGGTTTCTTAATTTGGTATGACCAGAGGGCGATGGATGGCAATCAAAAAATTTAGCAAAAACTTGTTAATTTGGTGGTATTTAGTTTTGAATTCTCCAAAATATGTGTTAGACTAGTCAAGCGCTAAGTTAAATTTAGCTAAAAAGGGTCGCTAACTCAACGGTAGAGTACTCGGCTTTTAACCGATTAGTTCCGGGTTCGAATCCCGGGCGACCCATAAATTTCCTACAAAGCTCAAAATATACATTTAACAGATTTTCGATAACTCAACATGACTAGAGTTGTTGATTGATAGAACTATAGTAAAATTTGGGAGGCTTGCCCATATACCAAATCAATTGATGGTATAACCATTGCCTCAGCCCTGCTTGAGTTAGGGTTGTAATTTACAAGAATGTTGCCATCTTTTGTGATTTGTAAATTGGCATTAGTCGTCGTTAAGTAATCGTGTGGTGTAATACATGCATATTGCATGGTTAGGTAAAAAATCTCCAGCCTGTGGCAACGTAACCTATAGCCGTGAAATTACTAATGCTTTGCTCGATCGCGGACATCGAGTTAGCTTTATGCATTTTGCGCCCGATGCAGATAATGGTGAAAATTTTGAAAGCATTGAGGCCGTATCGCAGGAAGCACAGGATGTCACTCTACCGTTTTTATATAAGTCCACCATTTATACAGTGCCGTCTTTGAGAGCCAATAAGATTTTGGTGGATTCTTTGCGATCGCTCAAGCCCGATCTTGTCCATGCTTCCCTTGCTATTTCACCTCTAGACTTTCGCCTTCCTGAAATCTGTGCCGAACTAGATCTACCCCTAGTTGCCACCTTTCATCAGCCCTTTGATGTCAAGCATCGCAATCTGGCTTCTAGTACACAGCAGCTTACCTATCAAATCTATGCCCCATCTCTAGCCGATTACAATCAGGTCATTATTTTTTCCAATATCCAAAAGGAATTGTTGAATAAATTGGGTGTTCCTAATACGAGGATAGCCGTAATTCCGAATGGGGTTGATGCCGATCGCTATTCTCCAGGACCATCACAAATTAAAGAAGAATTAAATGCAAAGATGCTCTTTGTCTATCAAGGTCGCCTTGCCGCCGAGAAAAATGTGGAGGCTTTGCTGAGAGCGTGGCGCAAATCAAAAATGCCTGAGGGTGCTAAGTTAGCGATCGTGGGTACGGGGCCGCTTTTGGCAGGTCTCAAAACTTTTTATGGTTCTGACCCCAATATTATTTGGATGGGTTATATTGCCGATGAGCAGAGACGCATTGATATTTTGCGGGGAACTGATGTATTTATTTTGCCTTCGATGGTCGAAGGTTTGTCATTATCTTTACTAGAAGCGATGTCCTGTGGTGTTGCTTGCCTCGCGACAGATGTGGGAGCAGATGGAGAAGTGATTGATCAAGGAGCAGGCATAGCCTTGGATGCCAATAAAGTGACATCCCAGCTTTGCACTCTCTTGCGGTTATTTATTGATCAGCCTGAACTAGCAGAATTAATTGGAAAGAAAGCAAGGCAACGGGTGCTAGACCGCTACACACTCACCAAAAATATTGATCAACTAGAGGCTTTGTATGAACAAACCATGAGTCAGCAATGGGTGAGGGTAAGCGCTTTTTAATGCTTTTTAAGAGTCTAGCTTTTCTAGTTCCTGAAGTTTTAAATAGGCTTCGCGCATTGGTAAATAGGAGTTTTCGGCCATGGAAGCGGCGAAGTCGTAGGACGTTTGATAGGCGGCTCTTGATTTGGGGATATTGCCAAAGGAAAGGTAGAGGTCGCCAAGATAGCGCTGCACTGTGGCTGCTGTTTCAGGGTCATTCATAACCAGAGCAAGGCTAGAGCGATTTTGTAATAGTTCTTCAATGCGATAGAAGTTAGGAACTTCGAGGTAAGCGGCAATGAGGCGATCGCTGGCTACTGCCATGAGTTGGTAGTTACGGTATTGGCGCGCGATGGTCAGGGCAGTGCCGTAGTCTTTGATAGCAGCAGGGAAGTTAGCCTTTGCCATCCAACTATCGCCACTATTGACATAGGTATGGCCGTTGCCGATGTCGTCCCTGAGGGGTCTTTCTTTGATGGAGGCGTAATATAGCTTGATGGCTTGTAGATGATTGCCGTATTTGCCTGCGATCAGTCCCTTGTTGCCTAGAGCGATCGCGCGATCGAGGGGTTGTTCGTAGGCTTGAGATAGCTGTAAAGCTGTATTGGTCAGGGTTGTGGCATCTTCTAACTTATTTTGGCTAATGGCAAGACTGGCAAGATTGTTAGTTTCACGCATAACTACCCCTTGATTCTCAATGGCATTGGCGTAGGTAATGCGCTGATACATCCGTTCTTGGGCAGCATTGGTGGCTCCCATTTTTTCGTAGGTATCGGCAACTCGTCCGAGGGTGTAGGTAATGGCGGATTGATCGTTAACTAGGCGGTAATAGCCGATCGCATATTGCCAAGTTTTGATGGCGTTGCGAAGTTGACCATCTTGCGCTTGCTGTTGACCCAGCGACAGGAGCCGATCAGCTTCATCGCGGACAGCACGATTTTCGAGCCTGACGATGGTTTGTTGTGCTGATAGGGGGGTAGCGATCGCGCTGAGGCATCCCACTGCGGCTAGTAAGGCGATCGCGAAAACCGACATTTCATGACGTTTTGTAAGCATAATCCAACATCCTCACCAAAAAGGTGAACATATTGTAGCGACAATAAAGCAACTTTATATAGCAATTTTCTGACTTTTTCTGACAATTTGGTATTGATTTAAAAAAGTGTAATCACACTTTTTTAAATTGGTGTAATTTTATGATTCTTGCGGTTCGGGGTTAGAAAATTTCGTGCGCGGCAAGGCGGCAACGATCGCATCCAGCACTTTGGTCACAGGAATTAACTCCATGCCATAGCTCTGTGAAACTTGGGTGCTAGGAATGATGGCACGTTGAAATCCTAGTTTGGCGGCTTCTTTGAGGCGTAGGTCAAGCTGTGAGACAGGGCGCACCTGACCGCCTAAGCCCACCTCCCCAATTAGGACTGTACGCGGATTGACGGTGCGATCGCGAAAACTGGCGGCCACAGCGATCGCCACCCCCAGATCCACCGCAGGTTCTGCCACATTTAAGCCCCCTGCGGCTGAGACATAGGCATCCAGTTTCGAGAGAGGAATGCCGATGCGTTTTTCGAGAACCGCCAGAATTTGCAAGAACCGATTTGTTTCGATGCCTGTGGTGGTGCGCCTTGGCGAAGAATAGCTGGTGGGGCTAACTAAGGCTTGCAACTCGACCACGATGGGGCGTGTTCCCTCACAGGCGACAATGGTGGCTGTACCAGGCACAGTTTCATCCAGATTACCTAAAAATAATTCCGAAGGATTAGATACTTCTTGCAAGCCACAATCAATCATTTCAAATATGCCGATTTCCTGAGTGGCTCCAAAGCGATTTTTGACTGATCGCAATAGTCGATGGGTGGCAAAGCGATCGCCTTCAAAATAAAGCACCGTATCCACCATATGTTCTAATACCTTAGGCCCTGCGATCGCCCCTTCCTTGGTGACATGACCCACGATAAACATGGCAATATGATCACGCTTGGCAATGCGCGTGAGTGCTGCCGTACATTCACGCACCTGTGAAACTGAGCCGGGAGCCGCATTCAAGTTGGCAAAATATAGAGCTTGGATACTATCGATGACGGCCACCTTCGGTCGCAAAGATTGCAATTCCCTTAAGATGGTTTCCAAATCGGTTTCGGCAAGTAAATAGAGATTTGCGGAATCCTCCTCCAGAATGCCCAACCTTTGCGATCGCAACTTCACCTGCTGCGCCGATTCCTCCGCACAAACATAGAGGGTGGGATAACGGGACATCAGTTTCTGCCCCATGCCCAGCAATAGGGTGCTTTTGCCAATGCCTGGCTCACCACCAATTAATACTAAGGAACCAGCCACGATCCCACCCCCCAGCACCCGATCTAACTCTCCATAGCCCGAAGGCGATCTCGCCTGCTGTTGATCACTAATTTGAGCAAGGGTGAGAGAGGCTTTAGGCTTACTCGGAGTATTCGTGTTTTTGGCAAGGGTCGCACTTGAATGATGGGGAGTCACCGTTGGCGCTAACTCCTCCTGCAAAGTCCCCCAACTATGGCAAGAAGGACATTTCCCATACATTTGGGGGAAATCTTCACCACAACTATGACAAACATAACGAGTTTTGGGCTTTGCCATCTTATTTCCGTTTAATTACCAGCAACGTAATATCATCAAAAATCTTTTGTGTACCAATATGCGATCGCAAATCCTCAATCACCTTCTGCCGAATATCGCGGGCTGACGAATGCACATGCTCGCAAATCACTTCACACAGACGCTCTACCCCATAGAGTTCCTTTGCCTCATTTTCTGCCTCTGTGATTCCATCGGTGTATAGCACCACCACATCGCCCGACTCCAAATCTATATGGGTCTGCGCTAAGAAATCGATAATTTCTTCCTCTAACCCAATCGGAAAACCTAAATCAATGGTATCAATGCGTTCCAACTGCCCACTATGGCGCACCAAGATCATTTCTTCATGCTGACCACTCAAGGTCAAACGCCCATGCTCATAGTCCAGCAAAGAAAGGGTCAAGTTCTTAGATGAGTTCATCCGTTGCACATTACCGTAAATTGTCCGATTGAGGGTATCCAAAAACTTCACAGGATCATTTTCCCCATTCTGCAACAGTGTCCTCACGGCTGTTTGTACCATGATCATTAACATGCCACTTTCGAGACCATGCCCCGTCACATCACCGATGCCAATTTTTACCTTGCCATCTTGCTGCAACACATCATAATAGTCTCCACCGACCTCCGCCGCAGGCTCCATAAAACCTGCAATATCTAGGCCTGAAATTCTCGCCAATTCATGCTCTTTGGGTAAGATCATTTGCTGCAATTTGCGAGTTACTTCTAGCTCACCACTCATCCGCAAATTTTCTTCCTTGAGCAAATTATTAAGCTCCAAAATTTGTTGATTCGCTCCCTCTAAAGCCATTTCTGCCAACTTTCTTTGGGTAATATCTTCAACAGTACCTTCATAGAATAAAATCTTGCCATTCTCGTCCCGAAAGGCACGGACATTTTCACTAATCCAAATTGTGGAGTGGTCTTTTTTATATACCTCTGACTCAAAGTTGGTGATCGTATCTTGCCGATCCATTGCCTCTTGAAATTGCCGCCGCCGATCGCGATCGACATACAGATCTTGCTCAATATCGGTCACATTATTGAGCATATCCTCCACAGATTCATAGCCATAAATCTTCGCAAGGGCAGGATTAATACTTAAATACTGACCATTGACAGTAGTTTGAAATATACCATCCACAGCATTTTCAAAAATGCCGCGATATTTTTGTTCCGACTCCTTCAAAGCTTGGGCAATACTATTAAAAGATCGCACCACCATCGATAATTCATCACGACTATCTAGGCTAATCGTCATCGTACCGCCAGAAGTCATTTGCTTGGCAGCAATATCTAACTGATGTACGGTTCGCATTACTGATAAATAAAAACCAATAAATAGATAGGCGATCGCCACCATTACCACAGCAACAAAAGTCAATACAAATTGCTTACGCTCCTTAAAAGATTGAATGCGGTGATTTAATAAAATATCAAGACTATCAGCAACTCTATTCCAAAGTTGAAAACTGTTTTCAAAAGCTAACTGAACATCAGAGTTATAATACTCATCTTGTAAAATCTGTAAATTTTCTTGAGTGATAAACTGACTTTTTGAATTATTAATTTCACTAATACTAACTAAGAAATTTCTGACAAAGACACTTAATTCTTTGCGTAAGTTGCCAAGAGGATTATTTTGAAAAGCTCTATCTAAGTTTGCCCCCAAGTCAGTATTGTAGTCTCCCAACAAGCTAACTAGAGAGATCATCATTGACTTATCTTCACTACTGATGGCTTGATTGAACTTAATTTCTTCTTGTTTTCTAATTAACTTGTAAAGCAGTTTTTGCATTTCAGGTAACTTGAAACAAATAGCATCCATTAGATAGTAACTATCTAGATCTGGATCAAGAATTAAATTAGAATAATCACCTATATGTCGCTGAAAGCTATTAATTTCTTCATTTAACAGATCATTACCACGAAAGTTTAAAAATTCTTGAGTACTCACAACTGTTTGCCAACGAGATTGCAAGTTTTTGAGAATATTGTCAGTCTTAAGTTTTTTCCCTAAGCGATTATCTATTTCATTTAACTTTTTAAATTCATTAGCAATTCCTAGATCAATAGCTTTAATTTCTTGGCTTAATGATTCTGTTTCTATATTTTGAAAATTACGATAAAACTTTTGCTGAACTAGTAATTGCCTTTTGGGGATGTATTGCCAAAGTTGATTGATAGGACGCAAATAAATAGTGCCGTAGATTTCTTTTTGAGTAAATTCAATACGGCTATCAATTTCCGTGATTAAAAAATTCATCACTAGCGCCAATGGCAAGATGAAAAACAAACTAATCAATAAAAACTTTTGAGGATATTTTAATCGACTCATAATCGAGATCGTTGGTTTAAATATGCTGGCTAATACAAATTGCAACAATGATTTAAACGACGATTTAGATAGTAATTGATTTTGATAATAATTACTATCATGCCTCTTTTGGGTCATATTCTTACCCTTTATAAATTATTAAGATCAGTGTTGTTAAGATTAGTTTAGATAACTTTAAAGGACTGAAGTATCACAACTTAATTTATTGCAAAATTTATTGCAAATTATCGACTATAGCCAATCATCGTCGTCATCGTAGGAAACTTGAATATTGGGGCGACGACGATCGCCTTCGTCTTTATTGCGCTTATTCCGACTGGCAAAACTGCCGATGCTCTCCAAAATGCCACCTAGCAGATCATCATCCTCATCTTCAAAGTAATCATCTTCTTCGGCATAAAGGTCACTGGATAAAGCATAGAGGGCTTCTTGCAGTTGTGATTGAGTGCGATCGATTAGAGCATCATCTTCTTTAGCGATCGCTTCTTTGAGGTTTTTAATCGCTGTTTCGATTTGTTTGCGGCGCTCATAGGTCAGTTTATATCCATAGTTGAGGGCTAGATCCTTTAACTGTCGCTCTGCTCCCACTGCCAAGTTATCCGCACGATTCATCTTTTCAATGCGATCGCGTTTGGCACGATCACGATCGGCATACTGCTCCGCCTCTGAGATCATTCTTTGGACTTCCTTTTCATCTAGGGTCGATGCGCCCTTAATCGTCACCCGCCGTTCTACACCCGTACGTCGATCGCTGGCTGTTACCGCCAAAATGCCATCGGTATTTAGATCAAAAGTCACATCCACCTGCGCCAACCCCCTTGGCTGGGGATCAAGACCACTCAGCTTAAACCGTCCCAAGGACTTGTTATATTCCGCCAAATCCCGTTCCCCCTGCACCACATGAATTTCTACGGAGGTTTGGTTGTCTTCCGCCGTAGTAAATAATTCCATTTTGCGACAGGGAATCGTTGTATTGCGAGGAATCAAGCGTTTGACCACGCCGCCCGAAGTTTCAACTCCCAAGGACAGAGGCGTAACATCCAACAACAAGACATCCTTAATTTCACCCGATAAAATTGCGGCCTGAATCACCGCACCGATCGCCACCACTTCATCAGGATTCACACTCTGGCTCGGAGCCTTACCGATCGCCCGTTCCACCATTTCCTGTACCGCAGGAATCCGTGTGGAGCCACCCACCAGCACCACCTCATCGATCTGTCGTGGACTGATCTGAGCATCACGCAGCACCCGATCAAGGGGAATCTGCAACCGTTCCAATAAATCTGCACTCAATCGCTCAAATTGCGATCGCTTCAAACTCGTTTCCAGATGCAAAGGTCCATCCACCGTTGCCGTAATAAAAGGCAGATTAATCTCCGTAACGCCCACTGTCGAAAGCTCTATTTTTGCCTTCTCCGCCGCTTCCGTCAGCCTTTGCAACGCTTGGCGCTCCTTCCTTAGATCAACCCCACTAGTTTGCAAAAATTCTTCAGCCAAGAAATTCACAATTTGGCGATCGAAATCATCTCCCCCCAACTGCGTATCACCAGTTGTGGCTTTCACCTCAAACAAACCATCACTTACCTCCAGCACCGACACATCAAACGTGCCACCACCCAAGTCAAATACCAAAATCTTTTTATTAGATTTTTTATCCAATCCATAGGCTAAAGAAGCCGCCGTTGGCTCATTTAAAATCCGCTTAACCTCAATCCCCGCAATCCTGCCCGCATCTTTAGTCGCCTGCCGTTGTGAATCATTAAAATAAGCAGGGACGGTAATTACAGCCCCCGTCACAGGTTCTCCCAGATAGCGACTAGCCTCATCCACTAACTTACGGATCACCATCGCCGAAATTTCTTCGGGCGCAAAGTCTTTTTCTAGCCTTGGACTCTTGATTTTAATATTTCCTTGCTCATCACGGCGCACTGTATAGGGGACTCTCTTTGTCTCTGCCGACAATTCGCTATGCTTGCGACCAATAAACCGCTTGACCGAATAAAAAGTATTGTCTGGATTCAGGACAGCTTGTCGTCTGGCCATCTGTCCCACCAGTCTTTCGCCATCTTTTGTAAAACTCACAACTGAAGGGGTGGTGCGGCTGCCTTCTGAGTTCGCAATCACAACGGGCTTGCCACCTTCCATTACAGCAACCACCGAGTTTGTCGTCCCCAAATCAATACCTACAATTTTACCCATCTAGATGTTTATCCCTGCTTACCAAAAAATTGCTTACCAAAGAAATATTGTGCATCATTGTGCATCGGTGGACTGTCTTTAATCAAGACAAAATACTCACCGCCAGTCTATATATGATCTTTGTATGGGATTGATCCCTCTGTTGAGCATGATTAATCCCATACTAGTCAAATATTAGTTAAGTATTAGTTAACTGCGTCAATCTGGAGGACTTGCTCCTCCTATCCTAGCCTTAGATCGTAAACCTCAAGCATTGCCAATCAATATTTTCTCTGTTTTATCCAAATATTTTTAGCTTCCAACTGGCGATCGCATCAGTAATTTCCTGACGAGTATTAGCAAACAACAGATAGCGATAGACAAACCAAACTGAATACCCAAAACCTACCAACTCAAAAATACTAGGTAAAATAGGCAGCTTTTCTAAAAAGCCAAGTAAGGCAGAGGCGGCAATCAACAAAGGAATTGTTGCAAGAATTGTAATTACTAAAATCAGGTTAGATTTTTTACCTTCCCCAAAATACTGCTCCCATAACTGATTGACCTGTATCCACAAATTCACGCTAGGATCTGGCTCAGGTACTACCGCCACATTATCTGCCGAATTATCTAAGGATGGACTAACATCAGGACTAGCCATAGCTGGAGTAGAAGTGGTTATAGTTTCTTTGGAAGCTAATGGCATAGCTTGGACAGGTTCAACAACAGACTTAGCGACTTCTAGAGCTTCCACAGACTTTTGAACAGAATTTTCCTCAGTTATTGGTTTAATTTCCATAATGACTTAAGTAATAGACTCAGCAATAAATATAGGGCGCTACGCGATATAAGCAATTACTTTTGTATGATAGCAGTGGTTGCCAAATTCGACTTGCTGGCGATCGCTCTACATTCTCATAAACCACGCCCAAACAACAAAGCGCGATAAAAATCTAGGATTTTTACCACGCTCTAGCTGCCGCTACTTGTTCTACTTAAATCTTTTGCAGAGACTTCTCAAATTGATGCCGACTTTCAAAAATATCAAATAATTTGGTCATGGAAGTAGCTTCGAGTAGAAACAGAATATATTCGCTAATAGAGCAAAGCGCTAATTTACAGCCAATAGCCTTAGCACCGCGCATCAAAAATATTAATGCTCCTAAGCCAGAGCTATCCATTTGTCTAAGGTGCTGTAGGTCTACCAGTAAAACATCAGGCTTACTATCTAACACTTGACCTGCATGTTGCCGAAAGTAGCTAGTACTGGTGGCATCTAGATATCCTGTTGGCTGAATAATTTCAATACGCATTGCTTTGACCCTAGCTATAAAAGTATCTAAAAATTAAGTGATATTAAAAAAGTCTCTAAAGATAATGGTTTGGTTTAAGATCTTTTCGCCCTTGAATCTAAAAATTCAATTAGTTATCAATTGGTTGTAACTGATTCGGATATCCAATTGATTGAGTTTGAGATATTAAACCTTGTGAGCTAATGAAATTTGATTGGATTTCATTAAACATATGCGAAATAATCAGCGTCTCTATGAACAGAATAATAAGACTATTGATAGGGAATAGCCACTGAAAAGGTTATCAAAAGGTTATTCAAAAAGTTATTAATAACCTTTTGATAACCTTTTGGGGGAAGTTAGCCTTTTACAGATACCGATCGCCGATCGCGAAGATACCATCGCCAAGGCAAATCCACGCCTTTAGTAATACCAATGCGGGTGGTTTGGTGGATCGGTTCAGCAAAGGTTGGCGATCGCGATTCGAGCCACAGATGAGAATTAATGCCCAAAGATAAGCCATTGAGTTGGCGATCAATCTGCAATAGGCGGCATAGCTTCCCCGGCCCTGCCCCTGCACGCAGTAAGCGCTCTTGAGGATTTGCCCAAGGTGGTAGGCGATCGCACTCAACAGCCCGAATTAAAACCGCACTACAAAAATCTGCGCGATCGGTCACAATATTGACACAATGATAAATTCCATAGATTAGATACACATAAATAGTGGCAGGATCGCCAAAAATAGCGCCATTGCGCTCAGTTTTGCGGCGATACCCATGACAGGCAGGATCGGTGGCATCATAGGCTTCGGTCTCCACGATATAGCCGCGATATTCTTGCCCATCAATGACCCTCACCAAGGTGCAACCCAATAGATCAGGAGCCACCTCATAGGCAGGACGGGCAAAAAAACTGGGTGTCAGGATCATCTCAGCAATAAGTTTATTTTCTTTATGTTCTCAAAAAGGACAATTCACCCAACTACTCACCCCATCCAGCCAGTACTCTTTTTTCCAGATCGGGGCATCTTGCTTGAGGGTATCGATCGCTAACCGACAGGCATCAAAGGCATTAGCACGGTGGGGCGAACCCACAGCCACTAATACGCTGATTTCTCCAATTTTGAGTTTGCCTAGACGATGATGAATCACCACCGTAGTAATGTCTGGATACAGAAGATAACAGCGATCACAAATATTTTGAAAAACCTGTAAAGCCATCGGGACATAGGCTTGATAGTCTAAATAATCAACGGCTCTCCCTCCCGTTTGATTGCGTACCATCCCACTCATCATCACCACCGCACCGTTAGCATCGCGATCGGCGATCGCATAAACCGTCGCCACATCCAAAGGCTCATAGGTTATTTCTAAAGCACCAGTCATAAGCACCAGTCACCACTTACAGCGCAACTTTAACGCTGATTTTATACTAATTTTATGGTTTTCCGCCATTTACGCAGCGCATCCCCAAGGGCATGAGCGAAATTCTAACTATAACTAACCATAAAAAAGTGAGAGACCAATGGCACTCCCACTTTTATCAATCATCATCTAATCTTCATGTTCTTCAAATTGGTCAACCAATTGCTTGTTAGGGGGGCCAAATGCCACATAAATCGCATAGGCGGTCAAACAAATCACAAATACCGCAATAGTTACGGCGATCGAAGTTGCATTTTCCATGAATTAAACCAATCTTTCTCTAAGGTTTTAAGTTATTGTTACAATTATACTATTTAGTAACAACCCCCTTTAAGAACACAAACTTATGTCACAGCGCACTTGGCTTGGCGATATCCTTCGCCCCCTCAATGCTGAATACGGTAAAGTATCTCGCGGATGGGGAACCACCCCTTTGATGGCCGTATTCATGGCACTATTCCTCGTATTTTTGGTGATTATTCTCCAACTTTACAACTCCTCCCTCATCCTTGAAGGTGTAAACCTCAACTGGGGCGGCTAGTCTCTCCTTAAAATAGGCAACAAACAAAGGCACGCCCTCGCGTGCTTTTTACATGTTTTTTTACATGTTATTGCTGGCGATCGCGTATGTTTTATTCTCAAGTATTCTCAAGGCTGATATAAATACAGCCGCAGTATTCACAAATAACTAGGTATATCTATGAATATTTTTGGTATCGGACTGCCCGAAATGATCCTCATCATGCTAGTGGCGCTATTGATTTTTGGCCCCAAAAAATTGCCAGAAATTGGTCGCAGTATGGGTAAAGCTATCAAAGGTTTTCAAGATGCCTCCCGCGAGTTTGAGTCAGAATTTAAACGAGAGGCCGATCGCATAGAGCAAGAAAAATTGCCCACAGAACCTAGTAAAGCTGAGGAAGTTTCTAGCTCATCAACGGAAGTAAAAGATGAAGTAAAAGCCGAAGTTAAGGCGGATGCTTGATTGCTATGTCGGAGCATCAACCAATTTCTGTAATTGTGGGGCTGGGCAATCCTGGTGCTGAGTACGAGCGAACTCGTCATAACATTGGCTTTATGGCAATTGACCACCTAGCCAATGCATGGAGTATAGGTCTTGGCAAAGAAAAACGCTTTTATGGCATTTTTGGCGAAGGAAGATTGACTGGCGCAACCAATATCAAGGTACGACTCCTCAAGCCCACCACCTACATGAATTTGTCAGGGCAGTCAGTCCAAGCCTGCGCTGACTGGTTCAAATGTGAACCCCATCAAGTTTTAGTAATTTATGATGATATGGATTTACCCTTGGGCAAACTGCGGCTAAGACCATCTGGCTCGGCAGGCGGACATAATGGCATGAAATCAATTATTTCTCGCTTGGGTACACAGGAATTTCCGCGCCTTCGTCTTGGTATTGGCAGAGCAGATCGCGGCAAAGACGATGACAAAGGTGTCATAAAACATGTTTTAGGTGGGTTCAATACGACCGAACAAAGGTTTTTGCCTGATATCCTTCAACTTACGGAAAAGTCTATTCACAGTATTTTGACTCAAGGTATAGCGAAAACCATGAGTTTGTATAACAATCAAACCATTGAGCTTGGCAACTAAACTCAAGGTAATTACCGAGATCATCAAAATACTTAGCGCCAATTGCGGCCAATTAGATGGCAGTTATATTTTTAAGCAAAATTATTGGACTTTGTAGATTAAGCGATCGCTGTCAATGTAATCTAATTTAAGTGCTACATAGTTTTGAGTGTGACGCATTACATACGCATTACACTTAACTTGCGTGGGAAAGTTTTAAGGATTAATTTTAAGGATTAAAATGAAGTCATATTTGGCGGCTGCCGTACAGATGACCAGTGTTGCAGATGTGGATAAGAATCTTGCACAAGCAGAAGACTTGATCCAACTGGCAGTCAATCGAGGAGCAGAATTAGTATGTTTACCTGAAAACTTTTCGTTTTTAGGTGATGAGAGTGAAAAGAGTAGTTTGGCGGTTACGATCGCCGAAAAAAGTGAAAAGTTTTTAACCACGATCGCCCAGCGCTACCAGATACTGTTACTAGGTGGTGGCTTCCCAGTGCCAGTGGAAGATCGCAACGGTAATGCAGGCAAAATGTATAACACCGCATTGCTAGTCGGGCGCAATGGTGAGGAGTTGGCGCGTTATCGCAAAATGCACCTATTTGATGTTAATCTGCCCGATGGCAATACCTATCAAGAGTCTGCAACGGTTCTCGCAGGTTCCGAAGCTCCCCCTGTTTATAATTCTGATAAGTATGGCAATCTGGGGCTATCGGTATGCTATGACGTGAGATTTCCTGAGTTGTACCGTTACCTATCCAAGCATGGCGCAGATGTTTTATGTGTACCTGCGGCCTTCACTGCTTTTACAGGTAAAGATCATTGGCAAATTCTCTTGCAAGCGCGAGCGATCGAAAATACTAGCTATGTAATAGCTCCTGCTCAGGTTGGTCAACATACACCACGCCGACAATCCCATGGTCATGCCATGATTATCGATCCTTGGGGGATTGTCCTTGCGGATGCGGGCGATCGCTCTGGGGTCGCGATCGCAGAAATTCAACCCTCACGCATCGATCAAATTCGGCGACAGATGCCTTGCCTGCAACATCGCACCTTCGCTTATCAGTGATACTTCACCAACACTGGTCAAGCCGTCAGTCCATATTTTGCTATAGTTTAGACTAAAGCTATGTCTAGCTGTTTTGATTGTTTTACATAAAGCCTAGCCAGCCTCTAAATCATTATCTAACCAGAACTTCACCGACCCTCAGTCACTAACCCTTTATCTGGCACAAGTAGCTATGCAATCCTTCCCATTGCTTGGTAATACAATTCGCCCATTACAACACCGTGATCTCGAATTTATTCAGCGATTTGCTTCTCCCAGTGATCTAGAACAAATTGCTGTCAGCGATCTCAGTGGGTGTCGTAGTCGCCAAAAAATCAGCCTCCATCAATTTGCTAGTTGGCTTCCCGCACCAGTCCAAACCTTGCTTAAGCCCTATGTCAGAGCCTATGTATCTGAGCATAATGGCATAATTCAGGGATTCATTAGAGTATCACCCTTTAACAACAACAGCAGTACTTGGCAGATTGATCGAGTGGTTGTACTGCCTGAAGCTGTAAATGGTCATCATAACGTTGGCACTCAGCTAATTCGTTATTGCCTTGAGTCCTGCCTAGAAGCAAGAACTTGGGTTTTGCAAGTCGAAGTTAATCAAAAAGATACGATCGCTCTATACCGTCAAAATGGGTTTCAGCCCCTTGCTCAGTTTACTGATTGGGAAATAGATACAGATGTGTTGCAGTCGCTTGCCCAAAATTCGCCAGATTTGCCGAATCTGATGCCTGTGAGCAACACTGATGCCAGCTTGCTCTATCAGCTAGATACAGCAGCCATGCCTCCCCACATTCGACAAGTCTATGATCTCAATGTTGATGATTTTCGGACAAATACTATTGAAAAACTAGTTAATCATAGTTCTTTGTTAATTAATCATTTGCAAGATGTATCAGGCTATGTGTATGAGCCACAAAGAAAAGCGGCGATCGGTTACTTCTATTTACTAATCCAACGCCCCACAGTAACCCAGCCCCAGCAAAAACTGGTGCATCACTGCCAACTGACGGTGCATCCTGCCTATACTTGGCTCTATCCAGAGCTAACAGCCCAAATAGCTAAAATAGTAGTTAAGCAAACTCCTCATTCTTCAAGTTTGCAAATTTCTTCGGCGGACTACCAACCAGAACGTGAAGATTATTTGGAAAGTATCCAAGCCCAAAGACAGGGACATTCTCTGTTGATGGCGCGATCGGTTTGGCATAAAATCCGTGAGACTAAGCCTGTGCTGGATGGACTACAGCTTTCGCGAATGCTATCGGGATTGCAACCCAATCAAAAACCCATTCCAGGACGCATAGATAACCTCACTCAGCATCCTCATCCCCATACTGATGAGCCACTTTAAATTCGTGAAATATTCTACTTTTGCCGATCACTGATAACCACTTCAGTGCTATTCTACGGCTATCATTTTGGACTACCATAAAATGAACTAAATCTGATTTTGGCTTAATTTATACAAAATATTGTTCCCCAAGATCGATACGATTAATTATTGGACATTTTAGGCATTGGATGCACCTTTAGACACTCTCGAATATGAAAATTCTCAAGATCCAGACATTACGCGGTCCAAACTATTGGAGTATCCAGCGACATCAACTTGTGGTGGCGCGATTAGACTTAGAGGATTTTCATTTAAAACGCCCTAGTTTCTATCAAAACTTGTGCCGAGTCCTGCCTAGTTTGGCTGGTAAGGAGTTTGCTAGTGATATCAGTGATGGTCATTTTTTAGCTGAGATTGTCAAGGATATTGCGATCGCATTACAAGGTTACGTCGGTATGCAGGTAGAATTTGGGACGGTCAAACCGACCGTTGAGCATAATATTTATCAAGTTGTATTTGAATATCAAACCGAAGATGCAGGACGCTATGCGGCAAGGGCAGCATTAAGAATTTGTACGAGTATTTTAGAGACAGGAACCTATGCAACCCATGAGCTACAGGAAGATCTGCGCGATCTGCGCGATATCCGTCTAGATGGTCAGCTAGGCCCTAGCACCGAGTCCATTGTGGCAGAAGCTCAAGCGAGGGGGATTCCTTGGCTAGAGTTGGGAAGTCGTGCCATGATTCAGCTTGGCTACGGAGTTTATCAAAGTCGGATTCAGGCAACTCTCTCCAATAAAACAGGAATCTTGGCTGTGGAGTTGGCCTGCGATAAGGAAGGGACTAAGCAGATCTTGCGAGATTCGGGCATTCCAGTACCAAGGGGAACCACGATTCGATCGCCAAAATATTTAGAGGATGCGATCGCTGAGGTGGGCGGATTCCCAATTGTAATTAAGCCTCTTAATGGCAATCATGGGCGAGGGATTACGATTGATGTGCGGACATTGGACGAAGCGATCGATGCCTTTGACCTATCCCAAGAAGTTTCTGAAGAAGTTATTATCGAAAGATTCCATACAGGTCGCGATCATCGTGTCTTAGTGGTTGATGGCAAGGTGGTGGCAGTGGCGGAGCGTGTCCCTGCTAATGTGACGGGAGATGGCGTTTCCACGATCGCCAAATTAATTGAAATTACCAATCAAGATCCCCGTCGTGGCGATGGTCACGATAACGTACTCACCCGTATCGAAATTGATCGCACCAGTATTGATGTATTAGCGAGACAGGGCTTTACCCTTGAGTCTGTGCCGCCTTTGGGACAGGTTTGCTATCTTAAAGCAACCGCAAACCTCAGTACAGGAGGAGTTTCCGTAGATCGTACCGATGAAATCCATCCCGAAAATATCTGGTTGGCAGAACGAGTAGCCAAAATTATTGGTTTAGACATTGCAGGGATTGATGTCGTAACGGAGGATATCTCGCGTCCTGTACGAGAAACCGATGGCGCGATCGTTGAAGTTAATGCGGCTCCCGGATTTAGAATGCATACGGCTCCCAGCATTGGTACTCCCCGCAATGTGGCGGCTCCTGTGATCGATATGCTCTATCCCCCAGGCAAGCCTTCAAGAGTGCCAATTGTCTCGATTACAGGTACTAATGGCAAAACAACGACAACTCGTCTGATTGCTCACATTTTTAAGCAAACGGGTAAGCGAATTGGCTACACCACCACTGACGGCATCTATATTGGTGACTTTTTAGTTGAAAAGGGTGATACCACTGGCCCCTACAGCGCTCAAGTAATTTTGCGTGATCCCACCGTAGAAGTGGCAGTTTTGGAAACCGCAAGGGGTGGGTTACTCCGTTCTGGCGTTGGTTTTGCGGGTTGCGATGTGGGTGTGGTCATGAATGTGCAGGCTGATCATTTAGGTATTGGCGACATTGACACAATTGAAGATCTGGCTAGGCTCAAGAGTGTGGTTGTTAAGAATGTTATGCCCAGTGGCTATGCCGTACTTAATGCGGATGATCCCCTTGTATCGGCGATGGCCAAGGAAGTAAGTGCTAAGGTGGCTTACTTTAGTATGGAAACGGATAATGCCTTGGTTAAATCCCATATTGAACAGGGGGGATTAGCGGCGATCTACGAAAATGGTTTTATTACCATTGCGAAGGGAGACTGGAAAATTCCTGTGGCGGAGGCGGTGAATGTGCCGCTTACCTTGGGTGGTCGTGCTGCCTTTATGATTCAAAATGCAATGGCTGCAACCTTGGCTGCCTTTACACAGGATGTGCAGATTGAGCAAATTCGCCAAGGTCTATCAACCTTTGTGGCTTCTAGCGCCCAGACCCCTGGTCGGATGAATTTGTTTGATTTGGGTAAGTTTCACGCCTTGGTCGATTATGCTCATAACCCTGCGGGATTTAAGGCGATCGCCGAATTTATTCAAAAATGGGAAGGTGAGGCTGTTGGTGTCATTGGTGCGCCTGGCGATCGCCGTGATGAGGATATCATTGAGCTAGGTCAGTTGGCCGCGAAAATGTTTACGCGCATCTTTATTAAGGAAGATAAAGATTTGCGGGGACGTGCGCCGCGAGTGGTGGCGGATCTGATGCGTCAAGGTGTGGAGTCAGTGAATGATAGTATTCAATGCATTACAATTCTTGATGAAGCGGAAGCACTTACTGCTGCCCTTGATAGCGCACCTTCTAAGGGTCTAGTTGTGGTATTTCCAGACAAAGTGGATCAAGCAATTGCTATCATTGAATCGCGAAAGTCTAAGTTGTCTTCTTAAAATCTGTCTATGCCGCGTGTAATTTGCCTTGGCGAAGTTTTAGTTGATCAGATCGCTGAAGATATTGGCGTTCCCTATGAACAAGTTAGCTCTTGGCAGCCATTTTTTGGTGGTGCGCCTGCCAATGTTGCCTGTGGTTTAGCCAAGTTGGGAACGCCTGTAAGTTTGATTAGTTGTGTCGGACAGGATGCCACGGGTGCAGATTTGCTCAAGCAACTGGGGGCGGCTGGGGTAGAAACTTCAGGGGTGCAAGTACATCCAGAAGCTGTGACTCGTCAGGTCTATGTGACTCGCGATGCTCAGGGCGATCGCAGCTTTGATCGCTTTAATGGCGATGAGAACACCGTATTTGCCGACACCTTGATGTCGGCAGAGCATTTACCTGAACATCTATTTGCAGATGCGAAGTTTTTAGTGTTGGGGACATTGGGTTTATCTAGTCCCCAAACTTCAAGGGCGATCGGTCGAGCTTTGAAATTAGCAGAGCAGTATTTTGTGAAGGTGGTGCTGGATGTAAATTGGCGGCCGATGTTTTGGAAACAGCCAGAACAAATTTATCGGCTGTTGCCCCTGCTGCTCAAACATACTGATTTTGTCAAAATGACGGAGGACGAAGCCAGTCTATTGATGCGGCTCAAGAGTCCTGCGGCGATCGCTCAAGCTTACAATCACTTAGAGGGCATTTTGATCACCAATAGTGATAAGGACTGCCGCTACTATTTAGGAGAAAAACAAGGTAAACACCCTGTCTATCCTGTCCATAGTATCGATACCACTGGAGCAGGAGATGCCTTTTTAGCCGCCTTTATCCATCGCATTTATCACCGCCCTCTCACTAATCTTCTAGACGCAAAATTTGCTCGAGAAGTAATTAGTTATGCCTGCGCCGCAGGAGCCTTGACGACTTTAGAAATGGGGGCGATCGCTGCCCAACCCAGTGATCAGTATATTCGCGAATTTTTGGCCATGCGTGAGGTCAAGCACTAACTATGCATTCTCTATCTTTACCGACATGGATAATCCATATTTCCAGTGTAATTGAGTGGACTGTGGCAATTTGGTTAATTTGGCGGTATGACCAGAAATATCCCCATCGGGGTTGGCGAGGTCTTGCTTGGGCAATGTTACCTGCTCTGATCAGCGCTATGTGTGCTGTCACTTGGCATTTTTTTGAAAATGCGGATGCCCTAGCTTGGTTGGTAACGGTGCAAGCGGCTTTAACCTTGATTGGTAACAGTACCCTTGCGATCGCTGCTTACTTCATTTGGCGATCGGCTCGTCAGTCGTCCTAAAAAATAGCGTAGCCATTTTTAGTTTTGCAATAACTCAATGGCTGACCCTGCTGCCGCCAGTCCAGAATGAAAAGCTGCTTCAATATTTTTACCCGCACACCAGTCCCCTGCACAAACTAGGGGCAAAGGTACTTTTGTCGATAAGCACGAAACTCCTAGCGATTCTTCAGCCAAAGCATAGCGCCATCGATGCACTTGCCACCATTCGGGACTAGCTAACCACTTAGCCAAAAGCTTACCCGCTTGATTTAGGAGGGGTTTGCCCGCAATTTCTAGATCGGGTTCTTCCATGGATTGCTTGGCAAATTCGGCCGTACTCTGCAACACAAATACGGGCTGTAAAGAATTGTCTGGATGCTTGCTGCTATCGTAGCTAATCCAGTCAAGAATTGGATCTTTAACACATCTGATCGCTTGCCACTCTACAGGGACATGCATACTAGCATTATAGCCAGCCATAATCGTGACGCTAGGCGCAAACTTGACCGAACGGACTGCTTGCAAAAAACTAGGAGCAGCCGTTAAAACATCTTCAAATAGTGGCAAGAATTGGGGCGCGGGAATCGTGGAGATGATTACTTTGGTGGTTAAAATTTCTTGCCGATCGCTGGTTAGTTGCCATACATCATCACGGTGACTGACCCCAGTTATCCGCGCATTGTTGATGATATTTAAATCACTAGCTAAGTACTTAGCGATCGCCGTCATCCCAAGGGGACAGCAATAGCGCTGATGTCGCTTATCATCATCAGGAGGTAGCAGACCAGATGTTGATAGTTGATACACATTGCGTGTCCACTCTCGCACAATTCCCTTTTCTTGCAATTTACGGATAAACCGATCAAAGTCATCACTTTTGATAGAAATTAGCTGTGCACCATGATCGACCCAAGTTCCTTGCAATCTTCTTGTCGCCATACGACCACCCACGCCTGCTGATTTCTCAACAATCGTTACATCAAGACCTGATTGTTTTAACTGCTGGGCGCAGGTCAGTCCCGCTAACCCTGCACCGATCACAATTACATCTTTCATACACTTTTAGTTTATGCCTCTTGAAGAGCTTAACCGATCTTGAATTGATCGCGTCATGTAAAAGAAAGCAGTGCCACTAAATCTACTCACCTAGCAGTGGTTATGTTCTTTACAGAGTATCTTGCATTTTTTCGCCGTCATGATATGCAGCAAACAATACAGGGCAGGTTTTTCCCCAAGCGATCGCGCCAGTCGCATCTAGACAAATGGCTCCAAAATCGCGATCGCGACTCATCGCTTCAGCGATCGACTTATCTACTGCCTGTTGCAAAGACATGCCATCAGTCACCCTCACCACAACCCTAGTGGCAAAACCCTCGTCAAGAATATCTTCACCCACTCCAGTACAGCTTACCCCTGCTACCTTAGTCGCATAGTTACCCGCAGGTGTCGCCGAATCGCTCACACGACCAATACGCTCAAATCCACGACCACCCGTAGAAGTGCCTGCACAAATGCTGCCATATTGATCCAGTACCACTGCTCCGATCGTTCCCATTGCCACATCTGCCATCTTGCGCGTAAAGTTGCTCTTACGCTCTTCGACCCACTCGGCCAAACGATCATCAGTGAGAGGATTATAAATGGGAATCCCTAGCTCACGGGCAAGCTCTGCCGAACCATAGTCTGACAAAACGCGATCGGGACTAGATTGTAAATGCTTCGCCATATCAATGGGATTTTTGACTCTAGCTGTATTGATCACACCACTAAAACTCTGGCGATCGCCATCCATTATCGATGCACTCATGCGTACCTGACCATCGGACTGTAATACAGAGCCTGTACCCGCATTAAAACGGGGATCATCTTCTAGCATTTGACAGGCCTTAACTACAGCCGCGATCGCCTTTTCCCCATCCAGCAACATGGGATAGACAGTCTCTAACACCGTAAACAAAGACTTGCGTACAGGCTCATAACCACCCTTGCTTTCAACCGTACTACCTGCACCGCCATGAATAATAATTTTAGGTTGCATGAATTCAAATAATGACCAAATTGTTATCTATAGCCATCCTACAGCAGTTACTGTTCAAACTAACCAAAAGAGTAAAAGCCGTGCAAAGCACGGCTTTTACTCTTTGAAATCTTAAAATAGAGTTAAGGTAAACTTAGCAAACTTAAGCAACCTTAGCCTTAGTTTGACGGCGAGTGCGCCAAGCACCAAATAGACCAGCCACCCCAAGACCAGCGATCGCGGGAGGCACAGGCACAGCCCTAGGTACATAGGCAGACACAGTATCATTACTGCACTCAAAACCAAGAGTGGCTAAGAAAGACTTACCTTTCAAATTACTAGGCAATTGAAAGGCAAAGCCATAGACTTTCTTATTATTAGAAGGCAAATTAACAGTTGTGGGGAAAAGTTGAGCCGCTAACTCAGCAGTCGTCAGAGTACGCACAGATTGGTTTACCAAAGTACCTGTCTTAATCACATTGGGTATTGATACGCCACCAGTGTAATCAGCAAAGTAAGGATCACTCCACAATAGATCCCCAAATCGAGAATTAGGATTTGCCAAATTTTTGTTATCGTTGTCAGCCTTAACCTTATCGTTATAGCTTTTCAGGGAGGTGTAGCCACTATTGGTTCCAGCCACACTCTTGCCTGTAACACCTGTATAAACACCCTTCGCAGAAACACCTGAATCATTCGTAGCAAACTTAATGCCCACCAATGCTCCCTGTGCATTTTTGAAGGTGCTGCCGCCATCATAGCCAAAATCTAAAAGCAAATCACCATAGCCAACCCCACTAATAACATTAGAGCCTGTGGTGCTGTAGCTAGTATTAATGCCGACCAATAACTCATTGCCAACCTGCTTAAACCCGATTCCATAAAAGTCATAGCGGCTCTTTGGTCCAAAGTTATCATTACCCGATAGGCCACCTGATCCATCATAAAGTTGATCGTCATTGGCATAGTTCCAACCATTGATCAAGGTACTTGCATGGGCAGGTAAGCCAATGCTCAGGGTTCCCAAAGCTAGTAAAGCGATTGATGCAGCCTTTTTGATAAATGAAATCTTCACAATTATTTTCCCTTATAATTATTAGGCAGTCACCCTGAATTTAGCTGCTTGATTAATACCTGAGAGCCTTGGTGACTTGTTTCTATAGGCACACAATAGCTCTCCAAGGGAAGTTACGAATACTAACTACAGTTATGAGAAAGTTACTTTTGGGTTACTTTATAGGTTACTTTGAAGTTATAGACTTACACTAACCAAAAGTAATACTTTCGCTATACTTATGCCAATTGAAAAAAGTGTGGTAACACTTTTTAAATTAAAAATCAAACCCAGTAAGGTTTTTTATCGAGAAATGGCGTAGCCATTGCTTAATTTGGTATTAACTATGCAGATAGATTAATGTTCACTTTGCCTACAACAAAGTGATAATCATAGAAGTAAAACTAGTAAAGGAGATTAATCTGTAATGTTTGGAATTGGCTGGCCAGAATTGGTAGTAATTTCCCTTGTGGGTGTGGCGATTTTTGGGGCAAAGCGAATCCCTGAAATCGGACGTAGTGTGGGGCAAGCTTTGCGTGGTTTTCAAGATGAAATTAAGGGAGAAGGCAAAGACTCATCTGATAGCTAGTTTGTCCGTCAGACTGATTATCATTTTTTCATAACGCTCACCTTGGGCGGTTATTTGTATATGCCTTTCTTCAGTCAAATCTTCTAATGCTTCGGTAGTACCAAGACCTATTTGATCTGAATCAATATTCCCATTATCGATTAGCGATCGCGATCCCAGAGACATCGCTATTTTGAGATAACCATCAGGAATATTGGCGAGCTTATTTGCCCACTCGATCGCTACTACACCTAAAGCAAAATCTTCACCTCGCCAATATTCCTCAAGATGCAAGCCCGCAACTTGGGAGGTCTCTAATCGATATAGATCGATGTGGTATAGCGGCAATCTCCCCTCTGTATATTCATCAACTAGGGTAAAGGTGGGGCTGGTAATCGTAGTCCTGATCCCAAGGGCGCATCCAAACGCTTTCATAAAAGTGGTCTTACCACTACCCAAATTCCCCTCCAGCAAAATAATTGTATTGGCAACCGCAATTTCAGCCAGACATCTTGCTAACTCCTGAGTCTGCGACAAACTATTGATAAGTAAATCAATCTTCATAGTATCAAACACATTTCAGGTAAAATTTTGTATTAGGTCTATGTATCAAGCATGTATTTGCTCCTTGCATACACAGATTAACTAATTTTTTATTATTGAGCTATTTTCGGCATTTTTTATGGATAGGGATCTTCTTCAGTCATTAACTCATCTTGATCAAAATGGCAATGCTCAGATGGTGGATGTGACTCACAAGCCGCAAACCGTAAGACGGGCGATCGCAGTATGCGAAATATCCATGAAAACAACTACCCTAGATTCAATTCAGTCGGGTAACGTCCCCAAGGGTGATGTGTTAGGGACTGCCAAACTAGCAGGAATTATGGCAGCAAAACAAACTGCCAACTTGATCCCCATGTGTCACCCCATCAACTTAACTAGTGTGGATGTCCGCATTATTCTTGATGAAAATATTCCTGGCTACCAAATTGAGGCAGAAGTAAAAACTAAAGCTGAAACGGGGGTGGAAATGGAAGCGCTAACGGCGGTTACTGTTGCAGCATTAACACTCTATGACATGGCTAAATCTTTAGAGAAAACCATGGTAATTTCTAATGCTCGTTTACTTCATAAAAGCGGCGGTAAATCTGGCGATTTTAATGCTCCGAGAAATAGTTATGAGGATCTGTAGAATCTGTTTTTAGTTATCTATCATCTTGTTCTTAGGAAACCTCATGACCTGCGATCGCAATTAATTCTCTTAGCTTACTCTCGGTCAATTTACTATCAATACAAAGTGATTTTTGCTCTAAATTACCAATAATTTTTGCTGAAGTATCAACGGTATGAATTGTCTTCGTAATAGTTTCAATACAACTACTACAGCCAATAGACGGAACCAATAGGGTAAGAGACATAATCTAATAATTAAATTTAACTAATAAGAAACTAATAATGATTAACTAACTGCTGATAGACTATTGCTAAATTTAGTACAACACAAAAGCTAATGATCCTGCAAATATCCTAATAAATACCTTTTTAAACAGTTTAAAGATTAAGTTCTATTTGGGATTGCCATATACTAACCATTATACTAGATTAAGTTAGGTTAACTAATTGGCGGCAATTGTTGAATATCTAACTTAAATTCAAAGCGATAGCTGCCTTGACGTAGGATCAAGTTTAAGATTTAAGATCAAGATCGTAATCAAGCACCGCTTTAATTCAATAGTTCTCAACGGTTCAATAATTTAACCTTTTTCCTCAAAGTCTGAGAGTATTGTGAATATTACAACCTCGAAACAAGCAGAAAAGTTAGCAGAAATCGGATCGCAGTTTAAGCGCATTCGAGAGGAACAGAATCTCTCCATTCCTCATCTAACCGCAACCACCCTTATTTCTGAACGTTATTTGCGTGCTATTGAAAATGGTGAGATTGAGTCTCTGCCTGAACCAGTCTATGTTCGTGGATTTATTCGCAAATACGGTACTGCCCTAGGCATAGGAGATCTTTCCGAAGAATTTCCCTTAGAACCCGTACTTCCTGACAATAAGTGGGTGGGCAGTCCTGCGGCTGAATTACGGCCTCTACATCTCTACGCTTTATATGTAGCTGTGATTGCTGGCGCGGTTGGACTGTTGGCAACGTTCTTGAATCCACCTGATGCTAATCAGATTAATGACAGTGCAACCAATTTAAGTGATGTGGCTAAGGTTGAATCGAGAAAAACTGCTAATAGACTAAACCCTATTAACCTGCTGTCACCACAAACGAGTGGTCTGAGTATCTTTAGACAGGTGATGGGAATACCTGTGCCCACATCTTCGAGTCTCACAAATCCTACACAGGATACAACTAAAGTTACCCTGCCTAATGTCACACCTACTAACGCATCCAGTCAATCTGAATCAAGTCTTGGTACTTTTTTGAATTCCTTGGCAACAAGTGCGGATAGTTTGGAGCGTACCAATGCCTTGACTGATATTGATGGTAATTTTCAATTTCCTGCCAACAAACCTGTTAATTTGGGTGTGGTTATGCGAAATCAATCATGGTTGAGAGTGACGGTTGATGGCAAAACTGAGTTTGAAGGGGTTTTGAGTGAGGGCAAAAAGTTATCTTGGTCTGCCGATCGCCAAATTTCTATTCGGGTTGGTAATGCTTCGGCAGTTGCTCTAAGTTACAACAATAGACCTTTGACCATTTTGGGAAAGGATGGCGAAGTAGTTGAGAGGTTATTTACCCCTAATATGGTCAAGGTGGAAGCCGATAGCAGACGCTAGTATTTAGCGAATGTTTGACAAGTGCTAAATAGAATTTTGCGTGGAATTTTGCCAATACTTTGCCAATACTTTGATAGTTAGGATAGTTAGTTACTTTCTAGACCGCTTTTTTTAACTAAGTCCTGTGGAGTGATGCTCGATAGGAACTCCCGAAATGCCCGCCTTTCAGCTTCATCAGCATCTTGATCAACAGGAATAGATGCTTCTAAGATTACTTCTTCCATGACCCAAATTGGGCATTTGGTTCTAACGGCGATCGCGATCGCATCACTAGGTCGAGCATCGACTTCTTTTTTGAGATCCCCCTGCACTAGGGTCACTACTGCATAGAAAGTATTATTTTTTAGACCATGTACCACCACTCGTTCTACAGTAATAGCCCAAGCATCTAAAAAGTTGAGCATGAGATCGTGGGTCATTGGTCGTTCTAGAGGTCTGCCGTCTAGGGCTGCCACAATAGCTTTGGCTTCATAATCACCGATCCAAATTGGCAATGCTCGCCGCTCTAAGGTATCTCTGAGTAACACGATGGGATTACGACTGACTGCATCAATGGCAATTCCCGCAACCTTCATTTCAATCATTTTAGCCAGCCTTTCCCAAATAAATGAGTGAAAGTAACTTTGTTACCTATGGCATCTAGAAGCTTGACACAAGGCTAGATATCTCCATTGGACTAATACTATTTAATACTATAGCTATTTATCTGAAAACCAATAAAAATTATTAAAAATCAGTACAAAAGGATGATCTTTACCGATATGCACAGGGTCTTAGTTCCTCTATTTGCAGGATTTGAAGAAATTGAAGCTATTACCATTATTGATGTTTTGCGGCGTGCCCAAATCGAGGTTGTTACCGTCAGCTTGGGCGATCGCGATGTTTTGGGAGCGCATAGGATTATGGTCATGGCTGATCAGACTTTCGATCAAATCAGTGCCGATAATCTCAATATCGTCAACGAATTTGAAGCGATCGTTTTACCAGGAGGTGCAGGCACATTTCGGATGCGACAAGATCCACGCATCATTCAATTGGTCAAGGATTTTGCTCAAAGGAGCAAGCTAGTGGCGGCGATCTGTGCAGCACCTACTGTACTTTCTGATGCAGGTATCCTCAAGGATCGATGTGCAACCTCCTATCCCGCCGTGCGATCGCAAATGGAAGTAGCGGAATATAGCCTTCAGTCAGTAGTCATTGATTCTCAAATTGTCACTAGTCGAGGCGCAGGTACAGCGATGGCATTTGCCTTAAAACTAGTAGAACTTCTCAAGGGATCAGAACTTGCGAACAAATTAGCCCAAGATATGATGTTCAGCCCCATGAGTTAGATGATTTTTAAGACAATTTGCCAATATAGTCGCGAATTACAGGCGTAAAAATACGAATCACCTGCTGATAAACCTCTTGCTTAAAGCGAACAACAGAGTTTAGCGTTTGTTCGATCGGCATAAACTGCACTACTCGAAATTCCCTTTCATGGACATCTAGACGGCAATTTGATGCTGGATAATCCCAGTAAAAAGCAAACCATCTCTGCCTTTGACCGCAATAGCTCGCCCACTTACCTGTTAGCTTAAGAGTAGGAGGAAAATCATAATACAGCCACTCAGGATGCATATAGGCAAGGACGGCATTACTAATACCCACTTCTTCATATAGTTCACGAAAGGCGGCATCTTGCGGATCTTCGCCATCGTCAACACCACCTTGAGGAAACTGCCAAGAGTCTGGTACTCCAACTCTTTCGCCAACGAGTACCTCTCCTTTGCGATTAAAAACAATCAGCCCCACATTGGGGCGATAGGATTTTTCGGGAGTCATAGTTTTCTAGCGATTTTCTTCGATCATAAATGTTTGAGAAGTCAGACTACACCATCTTTCACTATTTTTACTGTGTATTGTGGTTTTTCAAACTATATGCGATCGCCTATGCAATGGAGATACCAATCTCTAAAATACGGAAACTGGTTCCATCGGGTGAAGTATATCTGCGGTTAGGACTTAAGGGTATACATAACCAAGTTTGCGCTGTGCTATGTCAATTTATAAATGTCTATTAAAAAACAGTTAACTTCAATCTCCATATTTCTCGTCACTATTGTCACTATTTTTGCCCTCAACTACAACTTATCAGGGCAAGCTCAACCTGATATTTTGAAGCTTAACTGGTTGATGACTCGCAGCATTAATAGTAATGCTAATAATATCGATCATGGGGCTGTGCATTTAGATGGATATTCTTTATTTTTGGTATCTACGCCTATAAGCAACCAAAAAGTCCCTCTAGAGCAACGAGTTAAAGGGATTGAGGCAGAATTGCAATATGCCGTCGATCACAATGCTGAACCTGAAACTATTCCCATTACTGTCACCGTTGATCCCGTGAGCGATCAGCCAGTTATCTCAATCAACGATCGCTATTTGATGACAGTTACGGATCTAGATGCTCAATTGCAGGGGCGCGATCGCCAAGGCTGGGCGACCCAGATTACACAAATTATTCGGGATGCTCTCATCAGGGCAAAGCTAGAGCGTCAACCCTCTCATTTATTGTGGCAAGGGGGGATTGCGATCGCGATTATTTTGAGCATATTAGTTCTAAATCGTCTGGTAAAACGTTGGCAAAATCAAATCGCCAATCAAAAGAAACTACTCCAAGAGCAAATTAGCCAAGCCAGTCAAACTCTTAGTGAACAGGCTAATGCTGAGGCTGTACCAGAAACAGACATCTCCTCGGAGATGACCGCTTCAAAGTTACAGTTACAACTCACACAGCGCCAACAACTCAACCTTAAGGATTTTCAAAAACGGGCTTTACAAATTGCCTACTGGCTAACTTTAGTTGCGGGCATTTTTATGGTCTTGGGACTTTTTCCCTATACTAGATGGCTCCAAAGCTTTCTCCTCTCTACGCCCCTACAGGTAATTGCGATCGCGATCGCCACATATCTTTTAGCCAGAATTAGTGAGTTACTAATCGACCGATTTACAGGTTTTCTAAAAGCAAAGGACTTTTCCCTACTAACCCCCTATCAGAGACTAGACTTGCGAGTTTCAACGGTCTCCAATGTGCTGAAGAATATTACAGGCTTACTTTGGGCTAGTTTGGGTTTATTAGCTTGCCTATCTGCCATTGGGGTAGACCTCATCCCATTACTCGCAGGTGCGGGGATCATCGGTTTAGCGATTTCCTTTGCTGCCCAAAGTTTGATTAAAGACGTAATTAACGGCTTCTTAATAATTTTGGAGGATCAATATGCTGTGGGTGACGTAATTACAGTCGGCAACATGGGCGGTCTGGTGGAAAACATGAATCTGCGGATTACCCAAGTCCGCAATGGTGAAGGTCAATTAATCACCATCCCAAACAGTGCCATTTCTGTGGTACAGAATCTTTCTAAGGATTGGTCACGGGTCGATCTCATGGTGCGAATTGCCTACGATACTGATCCCGACTATGCCCTAGAAGTATTTAAACAATTAGCTGCGGATATCTATCAAGAGCCAGACTGGAGTGCCAAGATTATCGAAATGCCTGAAGTGTTGGGTATAGACGAACTGCAAAACGATGGCATGTTAATTCGGATCTGGATTAAAACCAAGCCCCTTCAACAATGGAGCGTTGCTCGCGAGTTTCGCCGTCGGCTAAGATTGACGATGCAACAGAAGGAGATCGCGATCGGTATTCCCCATCAAGCTCTATTGGTTGATCGTTGGCGACAGACAAACTCTAGCGATCGCCAAGGATTTGCAGACGAAGCAATCAGGGATAATACCAATGCTTTAAACTAGATATAGCGTTTCTCAATTTGGTGAGGTACATATGTTTTTGTCCAAACCATCTGAACAAGGGGCTTAAGCCCCTTGCCTGTAATTCACTAGCATGGAAATTGCTATAAGCAACTAAATAAGCACCCAAACTTTTTCCATATTTTGGTAAATTTACCGCCATTATTTTGCAAAATGGTAATAGTCCTGAATTGAGTCCCCCATGTCCTCAGCATCCCCATATTCTCATCCATCTGACCTCGAGCCGATCGCCCTGACCACCCCTCTTTTTTATGTCAACGATCGCCCCCATATCGGCAGCGCTTACCCCACCATTGCCGCCGATGCCTTTGCGCGGTTTCATCGGCTCAAGGGGCATCCTGTCTTATTTATTACAGGCACAGATGAGCATGGGCAAAAAATTCAGCGTACTGCCGAGAAAAACCAATTATCACCCCAAGAACATTGCGATCGCACTGTCGCCGAATTTTATAGCCTATGGGACAAGCTCAACATTCGTTTTGATCGCTTTACCCGCACCACTGCCCCAAAACACCAAGCGATCGTCAATGAATTCTTTCAAAGGGTTTACGCATCAGGCGACATTTATCTAAATCAACAGCAGGGCTGGTACTGTGTTGCCTGTGAAGAATTTAAAGAAGAACGGGAACTTCCCCCCAGCCACCACTGCCCCACCCATACCAACGTACTATGCGAATGGCGTGATGAACCCAACTACTTCTTTCGTCTCTCCAAATATCAATCAGCCCTCGAACAATTCCACGCCGATCAACCCCAATTTATCCAACCCGAAAGTCGCCGCAACGAAGTACTAGGATTTATCAAACAGGGGCTACAGGACTTTTCGATCTCCCGCATCAATCTAGACTGGGGCTTTCCCATTCCCACCGATCCCAGCCACACAATTTATGTATGGTTCGATGCCCTTTTGGGCTACGTTACCGCCCTGCTTGATCCCGAAGACGAACCCACTCTTGCCAATGCCCTCAAAACTTGGTATCCCTTCCATCTCCACATCATCGGCAAAGACATTCTCCGCTTCCATGCAATTTATTGGTTAGCGATGCTCATGTCTGCGGATCTACCATTACCAAAGCGGGTATTTGGTCATGGTTTGCTGACAAAAGATGGTCTGAAAATGGGTAAAACCCTAGGCAATACCATCGATCCCTATGAACTTGTCGATCGCTTCGGTGCAGACGCAATTCGCTACTATTTCCTCAAGGAAATAGAATTTGGACGTGATGGCGACTTTAGTGAAGAAAGATTCATCGCGATCGTCAATGCTGACCTTGCTAATAGCATCGGCAATCTCCTCAATCGCAGCCTCGGAATGGCAAACAAATACTGCCAAAAACAAATCCCCAACTATGATCCCCAGCATCGTAGTACCGTATCAACACTTACCGATCCCCTCATCAGCCAAGCTCAATCCCTTGGCGATCGCGTTACTACCGAATACCAACAACTCAACTTCCGTGCCGCCTGCGAAGCCATCCTAGAACTCATCTGGAACTGCAACAAACTCATCGATGAAACTGCCCCTTGGAAACTCTTCAAAGCAGGTAACCAAGCCGAAGTAAACGAAACCCTCTATGTAATTCTTGAATCAGTTCGCATTGCCATCTATCTACTATCACCCATTACCCCAAAAATGAGCGCGATCGCTTACGAACAGCTTGGTCTCGCTTTCGATGAAACTAATCCACCTGACTGGAGTCATAGCAATTGGGGTATCTTATCATCAGGCAGTAATCTAGGTAATCCAACCCCCATCTTCCAAAGATTCGAGACTAAATAATCAATATTTGCCTCAATATTTCTTCTCCTATCAAAGAGGAAATGAATCAAAAATTGAATAAATTTAAAGTTTTGTAATTTTTCAATCCATAAAATAGGCGAAATATAGCTCCCTAAGTATATTTACTTATGGTATATATTGAAGGAGAAGATTGTATATTAACAAATGAGCTATTTACCAAAAACATCGAAGGAAACTCAAAAATCCTTAAGAAGTATTTGAAATAGCTAATTTAGCAATAACTCAGAGTGAGCAAAAGTATTACTTTAATTTAGTACTTTAATATTTTTATATTTTTAAATAATCTTTAAAAAATCAGTTTTCAAAAAATAGTTTTAAAAAGTAATCTATTAAATCCAAAGGAAACTCAACATATGCCAACCTTCTCCTAAACCATCTCCACTTTATTCTAATTTAATATTCTGATTAACATATTTATCTACATGCTTATCAGAAGCTTAAATATATTCAAGCCGATTTCTATCATTTATTTATCATTTATTATTCTTTATATTTTTTAGCTTTTACTATTCCTCACTATTACTAATAGTATCCAAGCCAACTTATTAAACTATTAAAACTTTTGAACTCTAAACAGCCTTCACTAGATACTCCTTACAAAACCATCAAGAGATAAATCTCTAAGCAAAATGGGAATGAAGCATATTTTTTGAAGAAGGCTATTAGAACATCGCACACAAATATTTGTGATGTTCTTACCTAAATTTTGAGAGCTTCAACAAATACAACCAACTTTTAGGTTAAACATTGCTAAACAAAGCAAAAACATCACATTTAAATCGCATTTAAACGATTCTTCCGAGTTGAATCAACATTAAGGACAGGTTTATAAGTGATGTTAATACCAAAGCTTCATCCCTCAACACTAGATAAAAAGCGTTCTATAGGCGAAGATATGTTACCTTTTGAGCAAGATTCTGGATTCAAGCCAGATCAAATTTTAGAAAATCGAGGGCGAGTTGCCATCTTCATAGATGGCTCCAACCTATTCTATGCCGCCTTACAGCTAGGCATCGAAATTGACTACAGCAAACTGCTGCTCTGCCTCACCGATGGCTCAAGACTACTGCGAGCTTTCTTTTACACAGGCGTTGATCGTACCAATGAAAAGCAGCAAGGCTTTTTGCTCTGGATGCGGCGGAATGGCTACCGTGTAATTTCCAAGGAGCTAGTACAACTACCCGATGGCTCCAAAAAAGCCAATCTAGATGTCGAAATAGCAGTCGATATGATGGCTTTGATTGGTTCCTACGATACAGCCGTTTTAGTAAGTGGAGATGGCGATCTAGCCTATGCGGTTGATGCGGCCAGCTATCGAGGCGTACGAGTAGAGGTAGTAAGCCTACGCTCTATGACCAGTGACCATCTCATTAACGTTGCTGATCGTTATGTTGATCTTGAAGCCATCAAAGACGACATTATGAAAATATCTAGAGCAACCAACAATAACTCTGTCATAGCCAATTACAACTATCGCCCAATGTCTGATCTCGCTTCTTTAGATAGCGATCGCGATATCTAGGCATAGACGTGGTTCAGATCATCCCTCAAGCTTAAAAAAATCAGACTTCAGCAGAGTTTGAATTCCCATCATCGTGAACCTAAATTAGCGACAAATATAAAAAAATATTGACAGAAGTTGCCATTGTCAATATATTATAGAGTTCGCTGTAAAATATTTTGTCTTCATAATTTGCCATTATTAAGCTGTAGCTAACCCACTGCACAAATGCATGATTTATTGAAGGTAGACCCTATATACAGCAATATATCCAATCTCAAAGCCCACAAAGGCTAACAGATGTAGATATAAACCTTAAAAAACTAGCAAAAATTGGGAGATTCATAGTGGCTCGCATTGCAGGAGTTGACCTTCCTCGTGACAAGCGCATCGAAATAGGACTAACGTACATATACGGAATTGGTCTCACTAGCGCCAAAAAAATCTTAGTAGCTACCAAAATAAACCCCGATACGAGGGTTAAGGACCTTACTGATTCTGAAGTAACAACTTTGCGACAAGAGGTAGAAAGCAACTTTCAAGTAGAAGGCGATTTACGCAGACTTGAAGGATTGAGCATCAAACGTCTGGTAGACATTGGTTGTTACCGAGGTCGTCGTCATCGCATGGGCTTACCCGTTCGAGGTCAACGCACACGCACCAATGCCCGAACTCGTCGTGGCGGTCGTCGCACAGTGGCAGGTAAAAAGAAGGCTCCAGGTAAGAAGTAAGTAAGGATTATTAAGAACAAATGGCTCGTCAAACAACTCGTAGAACTGGCGCAAGAAAAAATAAGCGTAACGTACCTAACGGAGTCGCTTATATCCAGTCTACCTTTAACAATACAATCGTTACCATAGCCGATACCGTTGGGGATGTAATCTCTTGGTCATCGGCAGGCGCTAGTGGATTTAAGGGCGCAAAAAAAGGCACTCCCTTTGCGGCACAGACTGCTGCCGAATCTGCGGCTCGTAGAGCAATGGAGCAGGGTATGCGTCAGGTTGAAGTCATGGTGACAGGACCCGGCTCAGGTCGAGAAACCGCAGTTAGAGCTTTGCAAGCTGCTGGTCTAGAAATCACCCTTATTCGTGATATTACCCCTATCCCCCACAATGGATGCCGTCCTCCCAAGCGCAGACGGGTTTAATTTTTGCTTAAAAAGTTGTTTTGCAAATCTCTTTGATTTACAAAGCAGAGATGAAGCAATGAATCATCTAGGTCAGTCCATATAACTGTTTCCTAGTCACCAATTTATTTGATTTTCGTTTACTCTTGCAGACTAAGTCGGTACAAATATGGCACAGTTTCAGGTTGAGTGCGTTGCATCCCACACAGAAAAAGACAATACCCAGTACAGCCAATTTGTACTGGAACCATTAGAGCGGGGGCAAGGCATAACCATTGGAAACGCGCTCAGACGGGTATTGCTTTCCAATCTTGAGGGAGCAGCCGTAACTGCTGTTCGCATTGCTGGTGTTAACCATGAGTTTGCGACAATTCCGGGCGTGCGAGAAGATGTTTTAGACTTGATGCTCAACCTCAAGGAGCTGGTATTGAAATCCTACAGTTCAACACCCCAAATTATTCGCTTGGTGGAACGTGGACCGAAGTTGGTAATGGCAACTAGTTTTCATTCTTTGCCTACGGATATTGAAATTATTAACCCCAACCAATATATTGCTACCCTCAGTGAAGGAGCAACCTTGGAAATGGAGTTGACAATTGAACGGGGTAAGGGCTATCGATCGGTGGATCGCTCTAAGGAGGATCATAGTTCACCGATTGATACATTGAAAATTGATGCTGTATTCATGCCTGTTCGGAAGGTCAAGTATGAGATTAAAGATACTCGAATTGGTGATTCTATCAACAAGGAGAGCTTGCATCTTGATATTTGGACGAATGGCAGCATTACTCCTCAAGAAGCATTAAGTCAAGCAGCCAGTGTTTTGGTGAATTTATTCTCGCCTCTTCAAGAAATCACCCTCGCGCCAACTTTACCCCAAGAGCGTGATGAGCAGGATGAGACAAAGCAAATCCATATTGAAGAATTGCAGTTGTCTGTTAGAGCGTATAACTGTCTCAAGCGTGCACAAATTAATACTGTTGCCGATCTATTGGAATACACTCAGGACGACTTGCTAGAAATTAAAAACTTTGGGCAAAAGTCGGCTGAGGAGGTTATGGATGCTCTCAAACAGCATCTAGGTCTAACTTTAACTGAATCCAAAGTGCCGAAGGCTATGTAAGCTGAAGGCTATGTAAAGTGTTTTTTATTCATCTATTACAAACCTATGCGTCACCGTTGTAAAACTCCCCAACTCAATAGAGCTGCTGATCAGCGCAAGGCTCTGTTGCGTGCTTTGACCACTGAGTTGATTCTCAGGGGTGAGATTAAGACTACGAGAGCGAAGGCCGATGCGGTGAGAACTAGTGTTGATCATATGATCACCCTTGCTAAGGAAGGTTCTTTGCATTCTCGCCGTCAAGCGATCGCCTATCTATACGATATTTCGGTTAAGGATGGCGAGCCTGTAAGCGATCGCCCGATGACTAAAACCAAGCAGGAGCAGTTACCTGAAGAGGAACGTGTGACCACCTTGGTGGATCTGCTGTTTAGCCAAGCTAAGGAGCGTTATGCCGATCGCAATGGTGGTTACACTCGCATCGTGCGAACTGTCAGCCGTCGCGGTGACAATGCCGAAATGGCTATTTTGCAACTCGTCTAATATCCAGATTCTTTTGTTGAAAACATGGCTTGTGCTGAATCTGAGTTAACCCAACGTGTGGCTTTAGTAATTCAATACTTAGGTACACACTACTACGGTTGGCAAAGGCAGCCTCATCATCCTAGTGTTCAACAAACTATCGAAGAGGCGATCGCGCAAATCTGCGGTAAACCAACGGTATTGCATAGTGCAGGACGGACAGATACGGGAGTCCATGCGGCGGCTCAAGTGGCACATTTTGACACTTCGAGTTTGATTCCTGCCCAGCGCTGGGCTAAGGTACTTAACAGTTACTTACCTGAAGATATCTTGATCTGTGGTTCGGCTTCAGTTGATCGACATTGGCACGCAAGATTTTCGGCGACATGGCGGCGTTATCGTTACACGATTTATACTGCGGCGGTTCCGAATTTGTTTGTGAGACAATTTAGCTGGCACTACTACCACAATTTTCTCGATGAAAAGCTAATCCATCAAGCTTTGCAACCTATGATTGGAGAGTGGGATATGGCAGCCTTTCAGAGAACGGGATCGAGTCGTCCCCATAGTCGCTTAGAGCTTCAAGAGGCTCTATGTTGGCGAGATGGAGATTTTATCCATGTGGAGGTGCAGGCAAGTGGTTTTCTGTATGGCATGATTCGCTTGTTGGTGGGGCAGTTGGTGGATGTGGGGCGCTCGTGTCTCAGTGTTGCTGATTTTACGGAGAGGTGGCAGTCAAAATGTCGTGTCGAAGTGAAATATGCAGCTCCTCCTCAAGGGCTTTGCCTGTTAGCGATCGGTTATCGTGATCATCCTTTTCAGGAATACCTTGGTTTTGCCAAGACCCTCAGCTTAATGTGATCTCATCATTTTCATACCTTATACATTTATAGATAAATCTCGTTTGTAGAGAAACCAATGACTACAACTACACTCACTCCCAACAAAAGCTACTTACCTAAAGATCCAGAACGTAAGTGGTACGTTATTGATGCTGAGGGTCAGCGTCTCGGTCGTTTGGCTGGGGCGATCGCGATGATCCTACGCGGCAAAAATAAGCCTATCTATACTCCTCACTTGGATACAGGTGATTTTGTGGTAGTAATTAATGCCGAAAAAATTGCCGTAACAGGTAAAAAATCTAGCCAGAAGCTATACAGAAGACACTCTGGTCGCCCTGGTGGTATGAAAGTGGAAACCTTTGATAAGGTAATTGCTCGCGTACCTGAACGGGTTTTGGAACATGCTGTTAAGGGAATGTTGCCTAAGAACACCCTTGGTCGTCAGCTATTCACAAAACTCAAGGTCTATAAGGGAGCAAGTCATCCCCATGAGGCTCAACAGCCTGAGACTTTGGTGATCAATACCATTCCATCAGAAAAGTAGGAGAATTTATTAATGTCGGATACTGAACGTTCTAATCGTGCTGTCTATTGGGGTACTGGTCGTCGTAAGACTGCTATTGCTCGTGTGCGTCTTGTGCCAGGGGAAGGCAAGATTGTTATCAATGGTAAGCCTGGTGATATTTATTTGCAGTACAACCCCACTTATATTTCTGGTGTAAAGGCTCCTTTGGAAACCCTTGGGCTAGAAAATGAGTACGATGTTTTGGTCAATGCTCACGGTGGTGGTGTTACTGGTCAAGCTGATGCAATTCGTTTGGGCGTAGCTCGTGCCTTGTGCGAATTGGCTCCCGAAAATCGTAAGCCTCTGAAGGTTGAGGGTTATATGACCCGTGATCCTCGTTGTAAGGAGCGTCGGAAGTATGGTTTAAAGAAGGCGCGGAAGGCTCCTCAATACTCGAAACGGTAATTGTTTACCTGCGATTAAAAAAGCCAGTGCTGTGCGCTGGCTTTTTTAGTGTTTATCTCTCAATGCCTCGATCTAGGACTTCGTAGTAAAGGGGTAAGTAACCAGATTTGATACCACCGCTTTCTTTGGCTTTGTCTAGATTGCCTCGCAGGGTGTGACTGTTGTGGACGCTGTAGATTTCGTAGCGATCGCCAATAAATACATAGTCGGCAACGTCGGTAAATTCTTCACCTTTGACAAGCTGCCAGTGATCATTAACATAGACAAAATGATAGTCGGCGAGGTCAGGGCTGGAGGAAGGACGCTCTACGGCGGCGGATATTTCGGCGGTGTAGTGGGGATTAATGCTGTTGGGGGGAATAACTTTGCTGGTGACGTTACGATAAAAGCAGCTTTCGTTATAACAAAACCGTAATTTTGCCATTTTGTTTTTGATGATTTCAAATCGGCTGATAATTTGACTAGGATCAGCTTCGTTGGCGGCAGAAACTACAGGATCAAAGGTGTTAACAAAAGTGATGATCAGGCAAATGACACAGACTAAAACAATTTTTGTAAGCGATCGCCATTGCTGGTTAGTCATAAATCTTATTTATACTTTTTGATAAAACTTAATGTTATTCCTTTGATTTTAGCTGTTGCTGTGATATTTGGGGACATGGGGATCATTGTTCGGCAAGGCGATCAATTTTTTCGCGAATCGATAATTGAATGAGGGTGCGAACTAGGTTTATGCCGCTAAAGCCTGCGAGCATAAAAATGGCGATCGCCCATCCTCTGTAGTCATTGGTGGTGACTAGTAAAATAATGGCGGCAATGAGGAGAAATCCTGTAAGGCAGGCATAAATTAGGGCTTTAACGGCAATATTGATTCTTTTTAGGGTGCGATCGCTTTCGGAGGACTTGACCTGAATCATCAGTTCGCCGCGTTCGATGCGCTCCTCAAGTCGTTCAAGGATAATTTCCATGCGACTGGGTTTATTCAGTTGGTATACCAAAAACTCCTTAGCCTGCTGTGCTAAAGCTCCTAAAGTATTGCCGCGTCCCTTAGTGAGAATGATACTTTTGACGAAGGGTTGAGCGGCGGAAGTGAAGTTATATTCGGGATCGAGGATGCGGGCGATGCCATCGAGGGTGGTTAGGGATTTGAGCAGATAGGTCATTTGAGGTGGCAGTCGGAAGGGTTGCTTTTCAAAGATGGCAACGACTTCGGCTTTAATTTGTTCAAACTCGTAGATATTGACGGGACGCTCAGTGAAGCGATCGAGAACAAACTTGAGCATCCGTTTAACGGGACTCATATCGGCGATCGGCTCAATGAAACCCATATCCATTAAGGAATCCACCACTTCATTAGTATCCTTTCGCAAGACAGCAAAAAAGGTTTTAACCATTTGATCCTTTGCCATGGTTTTGACCTCTGCCATCATGCCGTAATCGTAAAAGATGAGGCTACCATTGGGGCTGACAGCAAGGTTCCCAGGATGGGGATCAGCGTGAAAGAAGCCGTCTTGGAGTAATTGTTTGAGATAGCAACAGATGCCTAATTGGTTGATTTCTTTGGGATCTAGTCCGCAGGCTTCGAGGGCTTGGCGATCGTCTATCTTGATACCAGGCAGGTACTCTAAGGTAAGCACTTGGGATGTGGAATATTCCCAATAGATTTTAGGGACAATGATTCGAGGATATCCTTCAAAGTTTTTCCGAAAGCGATCGGCATTGCTCCCTTCGATCGCATAGTCAATTTCTTGGTATAGAACTGTAAAAAATTCCTGATAGACACCCTGTAAATTAAATTTGCGTGTCCAAGGCAGAAAGCGATCGCTAAATTTGATGAGTTTGCCTACAGCCAGTAAGTCCAAGTCAAATAGCTGCTTGAGGCCGGGACGCTGCACTTTCACCACAACCTCTTCACCAGTATGCAAAGTGGCTCGATGAACTTGTCCCAAACTCGCAGCCGCGATCGGATTTTCATCAAAGTTGCGGTAAATCGTATAGATGGACTTACCCAGTTCCATTTCCACAATTTGCCGTGCTTCTTTGGCACTGAAGGCGGGAACCTTATCCTGTAATTGCGATAGATTACTAATATATTCAGGGGGCAATAGATCAACCCTTGTTGAAAGAGATTGCCCTATTTTGATGAAGGTGGGGCCTAGCTCCAACATATTGCGAACTAGCCAAGTGGCTCTAGCGTTGCGCGTATGGGGCGTGTCATTTTGCCAAAAGCGATCCCACCATATAAAAAATAAAAATGTAAAAGCAGCAAGAAATACTTCCCGTTGTCGAGTGAAGGAGGATTGATTAAATCTTTGCCAGCGAAGCTTTTTCGTTGTGGTTGTGGCGATCGCAGACATATTTTTCAGTTATTGCAATCGACTTAAAAATTGAAGTCTGGGTTTAATTACATCATTATTTAACAAGATTGACAATATTGTCAGGATTTTGGGGAATCAATGCTGAAATTGAGACCGCTAAAATCTTTAAGATTAAGAGCTTGACAGCTTTGATACCGTTAATAATATCTAGGCTTTGCTATGTTTATGTCTAAGCATATTTATGTGTTGTGAACAATCACCAAAGTCTTGGTTCTAGTAATTTAAGCTTAAGCATCAAAATTAGTGCTTGTTAGAGCTTTGGTATCGACTGTAAATATTTGCAAATAGTTCATAAATATTTCTAGAGGTAGCTTCATGGGTGAAATCACCAGAGATGAAATTCGCGAACGATTAGGTAACATTGACCAAATTCGCGATATTATTTTCGGCGCACATTTACGCGAGTACAACAGTCGTTTGGATAAGGTGGAATCTGATATTTCCAACATGCAACAGGATATGCGCGATCGTCTTAGCGATCTTAAAACAGGTTTAGCGATTGAGCTTAGATCTGCTGTTGAGTCCCTTGATAAGCGATTGAAGTCGATTAGCACCTCAGCACAGGAGGAAGCAGCAGACCTAAGGCAACAAGTGGATCGGCTCAATCGTAAGTTTAGTAACAGTATTGAATCACTTGATGAAATTGTGGAATTACAGCGTACCTCTTTGCGCGAAGAGTTAGCCCAAACTAGGGACAGTCTCCAGAGTGATAGTCGTGAGTTGCGATCGCTAGTTCTTGAGGAATTAGATCGTCATTTTTCGATTTTACGAGAGGATAAAATTTCTAAGGATGATATGGCAGAGTTGCTATTTGAATTAGGAATGCGCCTTAAGGGTTCTGAGTTTGTACCTGAATTGCGGGAAGCTGCGGAAGAGAGTGTTGAAGAAAAGTATGAACGGATCGGCTTATTGGAATTAGAACCAGAGGCTGAGGTAAAAACAACTAGAACCGCCACTGCCAGCAAAACTACGGCACGTTCATCTAAATCTAAGCCTTAGCTGACAATTTAACCAATAACTAGAAACGCAGCGTGATGTGCCACTAATTTTTAGTTTTAAAAACCCTGACTGGATTTGGCTTTTAATTCCCAAAAGTGTGACAACACTTTTGGGAATTGATATATATCTGTCAGCATTGCGTAAGTCCCGTCTATTTTTGATACCAAATTAAGAAATGGCGTAGCCATTTCTTAATTAAAAAACCTTACTGGGTTTGGTTTTTAATTTAAAAAAGTGTGATAACACTTTTTTAAATTGGTGTATTGGTGTAACGTTGGTTCGGTATAACTCACGTTATTTTTAGGCTAGGAAGGGAGTGTACCGAATTAATCTTTTATGACAAAATCTATAGGCACAATAAAAAATTAAGTTTTTGTCTAGATAGCCATGCTCAAAGCTGGGATTGTCGGACTACCCAATGTGGGAAAGTCTACGTTATTTAATGCTCTAGTTGCCAATGCCAAAGCCGAGGCAGCCAACTTTCCCTTTTGTACGATCGAACCCAACGTTGGCTCGGTATCCGTTCCTGACGATCGCTTAGTGACCCTTGCCGAAATTGGTAAATCAGCCCAAATTATTCCTACTCGTGTGGAATTTGTGGACATTGCGGGATTGGTTAGGGGGGCAAGCAAGGGAGAAGGATTAGGAAATCAATTTTTAGGCAATATCCGCGTTTGCGATGCGATCGTCCATGTGGTGCGCTGTTTTGAGAACGATGACATTATCCATGTCGAAGCTTCCATCGATCCTGCCCGTGATATTGAGATTATTACCCTTGAGCTTGCCCTCTCCGATCTGGCTCAAGTAGAAAGACGGATTGATCGCACGCGTAAAGCTGTCCGCAGCAATGACCCTGACGCTAAAACAGAACTAGTTGCCCTTGAGAAAGTTCGGGAAGTTCTTGATAGTGGCAAACCTGCGCGTCTAGCGGATCTTACTGCCGAAGAAAAGCAATCCCTTAGCGTATTGCAATTGCTCACCCTCAAGCCCACCATTTATGCCGCCAATGTGTCAGAGGATGATCTTGCTACAGGTAATGCCTATGTGGAAAAGGTCAGAGCGATCGCCAATGCCGAAAATGCTGAAGTAACCATCGTCTCTGCCCAAGTTGAATCCGAACTTCTTGAACTACCCGAATCAGAGCGTCAAGACTTTTTAGAAGCCCTTGGAGTCCAAGAAGGCGGTCTCAAATCTCTCATCCGTGCCACCTATCATCTATTAGGACTCCGCACTTACTTCACCGTTGGCCCCAAAGAAGCAAGAGCATGGACAATTCATGCAGGGATGAAAGCACCACAGGCCGCAGGCGTGATCCATTCTGACTTTGAAAAAGCCTTTATTCGTGCTGAAACTGTTGGCTTTAATGATCTAGTGGAATGTGGTTCCATGACAGCAGCTAAGTCCAAGGGGCTAGTACGCAGTGAAGGCAAAGAATATGTTGTCCAAGAAGGCGATGTGATCTTATTCCTCACTAGCGCCTAATCCCAAATTAAAAAATCCAAATTAAAAAATGGCGTAGCCATTTTTTAATTTAAAAACCCTGACTGGGTTTAGTTTTTAGTTTTTAAAATTTCTAATCTCCAAATTGCTCCCTAAATTGCTAATTAAATGTTTCAATTTTTTCAGTTTGAAGCCGACTTTGTGGAATCATTGCGCTGTATTCCCATGCAGGTAAGATTTAAACTCGATACCTGCGGCATCAAACTCAAACTAGTACATTGGTATAGCTTCTCTAGCTCAGAGCGTCAGTTTTTGGTTTCTTGCCCCTGCCAAACGCTTGAAGATAGGCAAACCTATCGTGAGCATTTACGATCGCTTGTCTTTCAAAAATTTCAGACCTATCCATCGGATCTGCCCATCGATCCTCATCCACCGTGGCTCAGAGATGATGTGCCGATCGCCGTACAGCAACAACTGCAACAGCTTGATCAACCAGCGATCGAGCCAATCGCATGGCAACAGCTAACGCCCCTTCAAAGATTTGTCCTCATCAAACTCAGTCAATCCAACCACGAGAACAGCAACTTTATGCCCGCATTACAGGAATTTGGTCTTACGTCTTAACATGAAACAGCAAAAGCAGCCAAATCCCTGCCATGGCAAGGACTAGACTGCTTTTATCTGAAACCAAACTGAATCTATGATCACACCCCAAATAGCTTGGGTTTGGCAAAAGCTCTAGAAACCTAACTCACCAAGAAACGACAACACCTTAGTAAATCACCAAACCCACTACAGGGTTTTCTCAAAATAGATAGGTTGTAAATAGGTTAAGACAACTGGCTTAAACGATAACCAACACCATGAATTGTCTCAATGAGGTTGTGAGGAGCGCCCGCCCCCTTCAACTTATTGCGAAGACTCTTAATCGTGGCATTGATGGTATCTTCACGAGGAGGATCACTCAAAGACCAAACATGTTCGACAATGGTGATGCGCTTCAACACTTGGCGGCCGTGATGTAGGAGCAACTCCAGAATATTGTATTCCTTGGGCGTAAGGTGAACAGACTGCCCAGTGTAGGAAACCTCATGCATTCCAGGATCGAGCTGCAATTCACCCCATCGTAATACGGTGGGTTCAGCCACCTTCGCACGACGAGACAAAGCTCTAATCCGTGCCATCAGTTCGGGCGGATCAATCGGTTTGACTAGATAGTCATCAGCCCCAGCGTCTAAGCCCTGCACCTTGTCAGAACTCATATCTAAAGCTGTAACCATTAAAATAGGAATATTGTTGCTGTGAGCGCGTAAACGACGGCATAAGTTAATGCCATCAAGCTTAGGCAACATCACATCTAACAAGATCAGGTTGTAATCATCGGATTGGGATTTTTCCCAGCCCTCTTCGCCATCTCTTGCAATATCCACAACACAATGCTGATTGGTCAGCACTTCTGCCAACGTGTCAGCTAAATTAGCATCATCTTCTACAAGCAAAATTCTCATTGGCATCGAGCGAAATCTTAAGTTTTTAAGCTGCGATAGGTAATCCATCATACGTTAGCTAAGTAGTAGGGAGTCTCAGGTTTACACCGAATATAAACTTTATAAACTTTATCAACCTTGTCCATATAATTTAAACCTATCTTATTGCATCATATACGAGATCTATAAGATTTTTTCATGTATGCAAAAATTTAAGCATTATTGAGAAAACTTAACAATTCTTAATACACTAATTTCTAGGTTTTGATAGCAGGAATTAGCACCTTTTTTGGAAGAATATGGATGGCTGTAAGCTATATTAAACAAGGATTCTATCAAAATTTGTAGCGATCGCTAGTTTTGGTCAGAACGGAAAATGTCAACTCCTTGAGCAACCCAGAATGACGTTTTGATTCCCTGTAATCATTTGTTATTTCATGTCAATTTTTGTTGAGCGACCCACTTGATGAGGTTGTCGTGATTTGGGAATTGTTATGATCGATAACTGTGATATTGCTTGATCTGGTATCAAGGATTAGGACGATCAAAGGTGTGTAAACGTTGGATTTTTATATGGTTAACGCTCAGATAACTATAGACATTCTCGCAATGTTTGCAAATCTTGCTATTTTTTTGCTTGGCTTTAGGTCATTGTCAGAGAACCACAACATATTACTTTAAAAATTATTACAGAATTGTTACAAAATGGCTGTTAATTTATCTTCCTTTAATACAACTGCGTCCCAAGATATTTTTGCTAAAGCAAAACACTTGATGCCTGGCGGAGTTAGCTCTCCTGTGCGTGCCTTTAAATCTGTTGGCGGTGAGCCGATTGTTTTTGATCGCGTCAATGGAGCCTATGCTTGGGATATCGATGGCAATAAGTATATTGATTACATTGGTTCTTGGGGGCCTGCGATCGTTGGTCATTCCCATCCTGAGGTGATCGAAGCCTTACACAAAGCTCTAGAAAAAGGTACTAGCTTTGGCGCTCCCTGCGTACTGGAAAATCAACTAGCAGAGATGGTAATCGAAGCTGTTCCCAGTGTGGAAATGGTCAGGTTTGTGAACTCTGGTACTGAAGCCTGTATGTCTGTATTGCGCCTGATGCGAGCTTTTACAGGACGGGATAAGATCATCAAGTTTGAAGGCTGCTATCACGGTCATGCAGATATGTTTTTGGTCAAGGCTGGATCTGGAGTGGCAACTTTAGGTTTACCCGATTCGCCTGGTGTCCCTAAGTCTACGACCGCGAACACCCTAACGGCTCCCTACAATGATCTTGAAGCTGTGAAAGCTCTATTTGCGGAAAATCCTGATCAAATCTCTGGTGTAATCATTGAGCCTGTGGTGGGTAATGCGGGTTGCATTGTGCCGAAGGAAGGCTTTTTGCAAGGGTTGCAGGATCTCTGCCGTGCCAACGGAGCGCTATTGGTATTTGATGAGGTCATGACAGGATTCCGTTTGTCCTATGGTGGGGCGCAAGCAAGGTTTGGCATTACGCCTGATCTGACCACGATGGGTAAGGTGATCGGTGGTGGTTTGCCCGTGGGAGCCTATGGTGGTCGTAAGGATATTATGTCGATGGTGGCTCCTGCGGGGCCGATGTATCAGGCAGGTACTTTGTCGGGCAATCCTTTGGCGATGACGGCTGGGATCAAGACTTTGGAAATCTTGAAGCGAGAAGGTTCCTATGAGTATTTGGAGCAGATTACCAAGAAACTGGCGGATGGGATGTTGGCGATCGCCCATGAAACAGGTCATGCAGCCACAGGCAATTTGATCGGTGCAATGTTTGGCATGTTTTTTACGGATCAGCAGGTCTATAGCTATGAAGATGCCAAAACCAGCAATACTGACAAGTTTGCCAAGTTCCATCGTGGCATGTTGGCGCAGGGAGTTTATCTAGCCCCATCTCAGTTTGAAGCTGGGTTTACTTCCCTTGCCCATACGGAGGCAGATGTGGCGGATACTTTGGCGGCGGCGCGAACTGTTTTATCTCAGATTGAGCCGTAATTGCAAAACTCATACTAAATTAAGAAATGGCGTAGCCATTTCTTAATTTAAAAAAACCTTACTGGGTTTGGCTTTTAATTTAAAAAAGTGTGGTAACACTTTCTTAAATTGGTATCAAATACTTCTACAGGAGAGCATGTCAATGTTTTTCTTGATTCTGCTTTACTATTTACATATTCAAACAATCTTGTTTAATATTAAGTTAGACCATGGTTCAGATTTCTCAGATGTCTGAACACCGAAGCATTGACATTTCTGATAAACAAACCTAATGCTGATAGAAAATTCAACTGCTGGTAGCAAGTCTAGTGATATTAGCTACAATGGATCGGCGACATCGCGAGCTGATTTTTATATGACTCTGCATAAAGAGCTAGATCAATTAGAGGAGATGGTTTTAGAAAGTGGACCTCGCGTTATGGGTCACACGGTGGTAGATGAGGAGAAGCTTTGTCAGCAGATTGATCGGGTGAGATTAGCTGTGCCTGAGTCGATCGCTAAGGCTGAGGAGATCCTGATGTACAAGCATGATTTGGTAGAAGAAGCTCAACTCTATGCTGAGGATATTATTAAGTCGGCGGAGTTGCGAGCTAGTCAACTGTTGGAGGAGTCGGTGATTTTGCGGCAAGCGGAACAGGAGGCAAATCAACTGCGCCGCCAAGTACAGGAAGAATGTGAGCAGTTGCGATCGCAAACCCTTAATGAGGTCAATCAAACCCGTCGTCAGGCTCAGAAGGATTTAGACATTTTGCATCAACGGGTCACGGGTGAGGTACAGGATATGCAGCGTGGGGCTGATGAGTATAGCGATCGCGTATTGGGTAACTTGGAGTCACAACTCATTGACATGATCAAAATTGTTCAAAATGGACGCAAGGAATTAAGGCTTTAAGTGTTTAGGTTGCCTCATCAAGGAGAACTGTAAAAATAGCTCCTTGGGGTTGATTATTGGTGACAACAATGGAGCCGCCATGCGCTTCTAGGGTCATTTTACAGAAGGATAGTCCTAAGCCAATTTGCGAGACTCCAAGGATAATACTACCCACTTGATATTTCTCAAAAATAATCTGTTTCTGCTCAGAACTCACGCCCAAACCACAGTCGATGAAATGAATTTTGACCAACCGAGGACGGTGGGGTTCTTTCCTGACTGTTTCAATGCGAACAGTGATTGTCGATTTTTTGGGAGAAAATTTGATGGCATTGTCTAATAAGTTGGCGAAGACTCGCCGAATTAAATGAACATCCCCATTGACATAAACTCCCTCGGAAGGGAACTCCTTGATCATTTGAAGGGAGCGACTAGAGGCTAGGGATGCAAAATCAGCGATCGCTAATTCGGCAATCTGCACAACATCAATGGTGGATAGATTCAGTGTTAACTTGTTCGCCTCAATGCGGCCAATCGTGAGAATATCATCAACCAAAGCCCGCATCTGCTCAACACTACTGCTAATTTGCGAGATTCTTTTTTGAGTACGTTCGGGCAATTCGGTAGTTTTAATCGAGTCGCAGCCTAGCATGATGCCAATGAGTGGATTGCGAAGATCATGCACGATCGCTTGCATCATTTCTTCGCGTAGGCGCATAGTTTCTTGAATGCAATCATATTGGGCTTTGATGCGTAGCATTGAGCGAACACGGGCGCGTAACTCATTGCTATTAATGGGTTTGCTAATAAAATCATCGGCTCCCGCATCCAAACAACGCGCAAGGTCTTCTTTGTCATTGAGGGCAGTGACAATAATGATAGGGATATGCTGCGATCGTGGGTTGTTTTTGATTTCCTGACAGACTTCGATGCCGTCCATATCTGGCATCATGACATCTAGGAGGATAATGTCAGGCTGAAGATCTGGAATACAACTCAGGGCGTTTGCCCCACTTTCTTCATAATGCAGTTGATATCCTTCTTTAAAAAGTAAAATCTCAATTACATCAAAGTTAGCAGGTTCATCATCTACCACCAAAATATTTGGCTGTTTTCCCATGCTGATACCCTATGAAGCTTGAATACACAATCCCATTTTAAAGTTTTGTGTGCCTGAGATAACGGCAATATGCCCTAATCTTTCTCCATTGCAGTTTATACCAATTCCCAGAGATATAATACCAAAACTAAAAATGGCGTTGCCATTTTTAGTTTTAAAAACCCTTACTGGGTTTGGCTTTTAATTCACAAAAGTGTGACGACACTTTTGTGAATTGGTATAACTACACTTGCCGTCTTTTATTGTGTCTGGTTTTCAATTACGATGACTGGAGATATTTCTCAGCAATAGCCATGACCTCAGATGTAAAAACGTTGGCAGCGATCGATGTTGGTACTAATTCTATTCATATGGTCGTTGTCCAAATTCAGACATCGATTCCTAGTTTTAGTGTAATTGAGTCGGAAAAAGCTACGGTCAGACTGGGGGAGCGCTGCCCGCAAACAGGGAATTTGACTGAAGATGCCATGCGGCGCTCCATTGAAGCTTTAGCACGATGCCAAGAAGTATGTCGCTCCTTGAAGGTGGAGGAAATTGTGGCTGTGGCCACTAGTGCTACCCGTGAGGCTCCCAATGGCAATGAATTTATTAAGCGCATCTATGAGCGCTTGGGGCTGCATGTGGAGGTAATCTCTGGTCAGGAGGAGGCAAGGCGGATTTATTTGGGGGTGATTTCAGCGATGGAATTAAAGGATGAGCCGCACCTATTGATCGATATTGGCGGTGGTTCGACGGAAATGGTGCTGGGGGATGGGCGCGATCCTAGCTATTTGAGCAGTACCAAAATTGGGGCAGTGCGGCTGACGGATCTATTTGTAAAGAGTGATCCGATTTCGCAGGGGGACTATGAGCGAATGCTAGGTTATATTGATGGTTCCATTGAGCGCCCCACTGATGATCTCAAGGCACAGATGCGATCGCAAAATATTAAAACGCTGAAAGCGATCGGTACATCAGGAACGATTGAGACTCTAGTAACACTCCATGCTAAGGAAAAATTTGGGGTAGTCCCGAACCCTCTACAGGGTTATGAAATCTCCTTTGCTGATCTGGAAAATATGGTGTGGCGGTTGCGTCATGCCAATCTCGAAGAACGGACGGCAATGGTGCGGCAAAAGCGGGCAGAAATTATTTTGGCAGGAGCCTTGGTGCTATTGGAAACGATGCGATTGCTGGCAGTGCCGACAATTATCTTTTGTCAAAGGGCTTTGCGTGAGGGGCTAGTGGTGGATTGGATGATTCGCCATGGCTATATTGAGGATGGTTGGCGCTATCAAAGCTCCATTCGCGATCGCAGTATTCTCAAACTGATTGAAAAATATGGCATTGACACTCAATATGCCAAACAGGTCGCCAACCATGCCCTGAGCCTCTTTGATCAAACTAGGGGTATTTTGCATGAATGGGACGATGAGGAACGCCATCTGCTGTGGGCGGCAGCCATGCTGCATAATGCAGGTCATCATGTGAGCCATGATGCTCACCACAAGCATTCCTATTACCTCATCCGCAATGGAGAGTTTTTGGGCTATACCGAATCAGAAATTGAGACGATCGCTAACCTCGCTCGCTATCACCGTAAAAGTGAACCGAAGAAAAAGCATGAAAATTTCCAAAACCTTGGCAGTGAATACCTCAAATTATTTGTGCGTCAAGCAAGTACTTTTTTGCGGATCGCCACGGCTCTAGATCGGCGGCAAATTGGGGCAATTGCGTCAATTAGAGTATTGTGTAATTTGCGATCGCGTACCTGTGCATTACATTTGCATCCCCGCCAAGCCCATGATCCCTGTACCCTAGAGTTATGGAGTTTGGAATATAAGAAACAGCCCTTTGAGTCGCAGTTCAATGTCACCCTTTCTGTTGTGTTGGAATCCCAATAGCCTATGGAAGGCTCTTTATCTCTAATTATTGTGATCGCGATCGTCGCAGGCATTGCTGCAAGGGTGATTGCCAATTTTCTGCGCGTTCCTAGTATTGTATTTCTATTGATTTTTGGGGTGATGCTGGGGGGAGATGGACTTAATTTGGTACAGCCGCGCTTGTTGGGGGATGGGCTAGAGGCGATCGTTTCCATTTCGGTAGCACTGATTCTCTTTGATGGGGGGCTAAATTTGCAGCTCAAGGAATTGGGTAAGGTGTCCGCCAGCCTCCGCAATTTAATTACTATTGGTGCTTTGATTACCCTGATTGGTGGTGGTATTGCCGCCTATTGGCTCAGTGAGTTCCCTTGGACGATCGCTTTTTTATACGCTTCCTTGGTGGTGGTGACGGGGCCAACGGTGGTGAATCCTATTATTGAGGAGGTGGGGCTAGATCGTCGCCTTGCCACTATTTTAGAGGGGGAAGGGGTGCTGATCGATGCGATCGGTTCTGTGCTGGCGGTGGTGGTGTTGGATGTGGCACTCAATCCCACCGCAGGAGCCTTTGAGGTGGTAATCGACCTAGCCAAAAGATTGGGTTTTGGGGGAATCATTGGCGCGATCGCAGGGTGGTTATTGGGGAAGTTTTTGCAAAAAGCCACCTTCTTGGCAGAAGATACCAAGAGCGCGGTGGTGGTGGCGGCGGTACTTGGCATATTTAGCTTGGCGCAAGAGATTCAGAGCGAGTCTGGACTAACGGCTGTGGTGGTGATGGGCATCATTTTAAGAGCGATCGATATTCCCAACAATCGCGCCCTCTTGAAATTTAAAAGCCAGTTAGTGGCACTGATGGTTTCTGTCCTATTTATTCTGTTATCCGCCAACCTCTCGATTCCTAGTATCTTTGCCCTTGGCTGGGATGGAGTCAAAACCGTACTATTCCTCATGTTGGTGGTGCGTCCTCTCAATGTGGTGATCTGTACTTGGAATAGTGGGTTTTCGTGGCGACAGAAGGCTTTTTTGGCTTGGTGTGCGCCGAGGGGAATTGTGGCGGCTTCGGTGGCTTCTTTATTTGCCATTTTATTGACCGAGCGCGGTGTCACAGGTGGAGAATCAATTAAGGCCTTGGTATTTCTGACGATCGCCATGACCGTTTTTTTGCAAGGACTATCTGCCAAGCTAGTCGCCAGACTATTAGGGCTAAATCAACCTGATATTTCAGGCTTAGTCATTGTGGGGAGCAATCCGATCGGGATCTTAGTGGCGCGACTTTTTCAAGCCAATGGGCAGAAGGTGGCGATTATTGACACTAGTGCCGATCTTTGTCGGCAAGCAGAGGAGTATGGAATTCCCGCCTTTGTGAGCAATGGTCTAGATGCGAAGTCCTTGGGTGAGGCAGGGCTAGATTCGGCAGGAACCTTTGTGGCGCTGACGGTGAATGTGGATGTAAATATTGTGATTGCTCAGTTGGTGGTGAAGGAGTTTAATCCGCCCAAGGTGTTTGCGGTGTATGTGCGGGATGGCGATCGCAATGGGTTAGATAGCTCTAGCAATGCCTCCAACGGATCTAATAGCGCCAGTCCAGTCAAACAAGCCTTTTGCGATCGCGTTCCCATCAAAACATGGAATCAATATATTCTGCAAAGGGAAGTAAGGGTGGGTGAATTTACCTTAAATGCTGAGGAGATTACGGAAAAATTGACGGCTTTTAACAACATGTTCAATGCAGGGATTTTGTTGCCGTTGCTATTTGAACGCAAGAGCCAGTTGCAAATCGTATCGGCGGAAATGTCTTGGGAAAAAGGCGATCGCATTGTGTACCTGCTCTATGCTCCGCGCTCCTTACCACCGCAATCGGAAGCGGATTCCCTATTGCCTAATACGATGGACATTACGCCAGTGGTTCTATCGGAACAGGATATTGCTCAAAAAACCAGCGATTCTAATATAAAGTCGAATGCTAAATCTAAAACTGAATCTGACAATGCCGACTACTTTTTAAAAATGGCCAAGGAAATTCTCAACCGTCAAGGGTAAATGTAAATAATGCCAATAGCTACAATTTGACGTTATACGCTATAGTGCAATAATCTCTGACCATAGGCTCGTACTAAAACAAAAAATGACACGGCCATTTTTTGACTAAAAAAACTTATTAGGTCTGAATTTGGATTCACAATCATGTAACTACACTTTTGTGAATTGATATAAGCATTTGGGAGAAAATTAAGCAGGTGTTAGAGGTTCATAAGATTAGTAAAGCCTATGGAAAAAAACAGGTCTTGCAAGACTTGAGCTTTGCAATTAATGCGGGTGAGGTCTATGGACTATTGGGGCCAAATGGAGCAGGCAAAACTACAACTATCAGTATTCTTTGCGGATTGATCAATGCTGACAGTGGCAAAATTTTGCTCAATGTCGATGGTTCCAATCCACAAACGATCCAGCCTCTCTCTAAGCAATGGCGATCGCTAATTGGCATCGCCCCCCAAGAAAATATCTTCTATAAACACCTCACCTGCGAAGAAAACCTCCGCTTCTTTGGCAATCTGTATGGACTAGAACCTAATTACTGTCGGAAGCAGGCCAGCTATTGCCTTGAGCTAGTGGGCTTGAGCGATCGCGCTAAGAGTATTGCCGATAATTTGAGTGGTGGTATGCAGAGAAGGTTGAGTATGGCGATCGCCTTAGTGCATCAACCACAGTTGGTAATTCTGGATGAACCGACTACAGGCTTAGATATTGAAGCTCGCTATGAAATTTGGGAATTAATCCGCAAGCTCTCTAGTCAAGATACCGCCATCTTGCTCACTACCCACATGCTCGATGAAGCGGAACGACTCTGTCAACGCATCGGTATTATCAAACAGGGAACTCTATTAGCGGAAGGAAGTTTAGCAGATTTGCGACAGTATGTGCCTGCTCAAGAAATTGCTATCATATCGACTTCATCTGAAGATTTGGTCATCTCAAGGGCGAAGGAATTAGGTTTTGGCTATCGCCATTATGGAAGGGATTTAGCTTTATTTTTGCCGCGATCGATGGAGCTAAAGGAAATTATCGAATATTTTGATGGCATTTGTCTTGACTCCTTACTACGTCAACCCGTGCGCTTGGAGCATATCTATGTGGAAATCACTCAAAGTAAAGGGGAATCGTAAAAGATAAAGAGCCATAGCGATCGCACCAAATTAAGAAATAGCGTAGCCATTTCTTAATTTGGTATTAAATTGGTACTAAATAGAATAATCGAGGGGAAATGACTTGGCTCCTTTTGGCTCAATATGCACATATTGTTGAGGTTGCAGTTTCAGTTCTTCAAAGCGTTCGCGGGTGAGATGGACATTGAGAACCTGTCCATCCCCTAAAACCATCTCTGCTTGAACTTCCCAACCAAGATTAATAATGCGACTAATACGAGCAGCGATCGAAGTATCAGTTGCTTCGGTTGCCACCATAATATCGCGGGGACGGATATATACCTCTTCGCCATGATTATGATCTGGCAGCTTTGCCCCCTGCTGATGACTGGCGGGTAACACATTAACAGGGCCAATAAAGCTCATCACAAAGGGAGTAGCAGGATGATCATAAACCTGAGCAGGCGTACCGATCTGTTCGATTCTGCCTTTGTTCATCACCACGATTTCATCGGATACTTCCATTGCCTCTTCTTGATCATGGGTGACAAATACGCTAGTTACATGGACTTCATCATGCAAGCGGCGGAGCCATGCGCGTAATTCTTTACGAACTTTGGCATCTAGTGCGCCAAAGGGTTCATCTAGTAATAAGACACTGGGTTCAACGGCGAGGGCGCGAGCGAGGGCGACTCGTTGACGCTGACCGCCCGATAGTTGTGAGGGGTAACGGTTGCCTAGTCCTTTAAGTTGAATTAGTTCTAATAGTTCTTCAACGCGATCGGCGATCTTTGCTTTGGGTTGTTTACGAATTTCTAGCCCAAATCCAATATTTTGGCGAACAGTCATGTGCTTGAAAAGAGCGTAATGCTGAAAGACGAAACCGATATTGCGATCGCGAACATCTTGATCGGTAGCATCTTTACCTGTCAGAAAAATCTTGCCGCGATCGGGTGTTTCTAAACCAGCGATGAGACGGAGTAAGGTCGATTTACCAGAACCTGACGGACCTAATAGTGCCACTAAGGAGCCAGTTTTGATCTCTAGATTAATATTATCAAGAGCTAAAAAGTCCCCAAACTGCTTATTTACACTTTCTACAACAATACCCACGCCTGTCTCTACCTTTGGTTAATCTACAGTTAGTTCATGTGCTTACCGTTGATTATACATGACTGCTGTAACCAATTATGACCGATCATGACAAACACAGGTTTGCAGTTTATAGGGTTTTATTTAATAAAAATCGGCGTGGACGACCTAAGAGGTGGTGGGAAATTGTGCCATTTTGACTATGCAAGCGATAGCCTAGATGCTCATACAGGCTTCTAGCGGCGTAATTATCTTCTAATACATGCATAAAGATATGTGTTACTCCCCATTGTTTGGCGGTATCTTCTGCGGCGAGGAGCAACTGCTTGGCAACACCACGCCTTCGCCACTGGGGATGCACAGCTAAGTTAAAGATATAGGGATATTCCTGCCTGTCATGCATTGACCAACATTGCAGAGGCGATCGCGTTGGGATGTAGCGCATACAGATTTCAAGGGAAGCAATGACTTGGGACTTATTGGCAGGATGGGTAGCAACCAAGCAAACATAACTAGGGCTGTTCTCATTAAATCGATTGTTGAGATCGAGCATAATGCCGTAGCGCAGCAGAGGGTATACCCAGTTGGTAAAGTGCCGAGTCAAGAGGCTAAAAAAATGCAAAGGTCTACGCGGATGAGATGACTCAGAGTTGCGGTAAAAGCTTTGAGTCAAGATGTCCGATAGATGGACGACATCTTTGGTGTTGGCTTGACGAATGATATACAAGGGGAATTGTCGAAGATGTGAATAAGGTTTGTCTTAAAACATTGATTTGTGAATAGCTTGACGTAATGACTTTTGGAGATGTAAGTAACACAGCTTAATTAAAGTTTAAAACCAGAGGTTATTCTGCTCGTGTAGCGGGCGGAATAACCTTTTTAGTTTGTTTATGCCTAGGTACTTACAGGTTTAGAGTGTGTTTGAGAAGCTTTGATCCCTCTTAAAAATGGGGACTTTTTTAATCTTTTCCCCCCTTTCGTAAGGGGGGGTAGGGGGGATCAATCAGTATTTTTAGCGAATGCCCACACTTCTCAAACAGTCTTTTATTTGCAAAGCGCTATTTTGGCTATAAGTTTATAGCAAAATTTTCAAAAATTTGAAATTGTACTATGGTTATGGTTCTCAGGATTTAGGCAATAAATCATTTAGGATGGCGATATGAAATAATGAGTTACATAGTTTTGCGATCGCTAATGCCTAATTTTGATTCCTCCCCATCATTGTCTGAAATATTGCCTGAAATAGCAAAAACATCGACAAAAATTCGTCCTCGCAAACAATTTGGACAGCATTGGCTCAGAAGCGAGGCGGTACTCAATAAAATTGTCGCGGCAGGACAGTTGCAACAGGGCGATCGCATTTTGGAGATTGGCCCTGGGACGGGTAATTTAACTAGATTGCTCTTGCCATTGGTGCAGAACCTAACGGCAGTGGAGATCGATCGCGATCTCTGTGAGAAATTACGAAAAACATTTACTGCCAAAAATGCGCCTAATTTTGAATTGATTGAAGGTAGCTTTTTGGATATTCCTCTGCCTGAGACACCAAACAAAGTAATTGCCAATATTCCCTATAACATTACGGGAGAAATTCTCAAAAAGTTGTTAGGAACCTTGGCAGATCCGATATCGCAGTTTGAACGGATCGTGCTTTTAGTCCAGAAAGAGATTGGCGATCGCCTAGTGGCAAGATCGGGGACAAAGAGCTATAACTCCCTGAGTGTCAGAATGCAGTATTTGGCAGATTGTCGTCTTGTGTGTGACGTTCCAGCCAGTGCTTTTTATCCACCACCCAAGGTTAATTCAGCAGTGGTGACGATTTCGCCGCGATCGCCTATTACCGTTGCTGACGATCCGCAATTTCTCGATCGCTTACTGACCCTTGGTTTTGCCACCAAACGCAAGATGCTTCGCAATAACTTAGTTTCTGTAATCGATCGCGATCGGTTAGTGACGCTGTTAGAAGCAATGGAGATTAACCCGCAAGTACGGGCGGAAGATTTAAGTGTGGCGCAGTGGGTAGCTTTGAGTGCGGCAATTAAGGAATCGATCTAACGTTAATTCTTAATTCTGATGAATAGTGATCCTTTACAGCAGTCCCTAAAACAATATTTTGGCTATGACTCCTTTCGCGCAGGGCAGAGAGAGATAATTTCCGCTACCCTTGCGGGGCAAGATGCCCTTGCGATCATGCCCACAGGAGGCGGTAAATCGATTTGCTTTCAGTTGCCTGCCCTATTACAAAAAGGGGTAACTATAGTGGTTTCGCCTCTGATTGCCCTCATGCAGGATCAAGTTACGGCACTTAGGGAAAATGGCATCGGGGCAACTTTTTTAAACAGTACTTTATCGGGACAAGAGAGTCTTCAGCGATCGCAAGCCATTTTAAATGGAGCCATTAAATTAATTTACGTTGCTCCTGAAAGGTTATTTAATCAAGGGTTTCTCGAATTTCTAGAGATTGTGCAGAACAAAGTGGGCATTGCTGGATTTGCGATCGATGAAGCCCATTGTGTATCGGAGTGGGGGCATGATTTTCGTCCAGAATATCGGCAACTGAGCCGTTTGCGTTTGCTCTATCCCAATATCCCCATGATTGCTCTGACGGCAACTGCAACGGAACGGGTACGCCTTGATATCGTGCAGCAGTTGCAGTTACAACACCCCTATATCCATGTGGCTAGTTTCAATCGTACCAATCTCTATTACGAAGTGCTGCCCAAGCAAGGCAATGACCAAACCTATCTAAAACTTTTTCAACAAATTAAGCGATCGCAAGGGTCTGGTATCGTCTATTGTCTCAGTCGGAAACGGGTGATGGAAATTAGCGATCGACTCCGACAAGATGGCATTGCTGCTATCCCTTACCATGCGGGACTCAGTAATCGGGAAAGGGAAGAAAATCAAACCCGTTGGATTCGTGATGATGTGCAGGTGATGGTGGCAACGGTTGCCTTTGGGATGGGCATTAATAAACCTGATGTACGGTTTGTGATTCATTACGATTTACCTAAAAATATTGAAGGCTATTATCAAGAATCAGGAAGGGCAGGTCGAGACGGAGAGGACGCTCACTGTACTTTGTTTTTGGGATATCAAGATCTCGAAACCATTAAATACTTGATTGCTCAAAAGGTTGATCCCCATACCCAAGAACCCCTAGAAGCCGAGCAAAGAATTGCCCACCAGCAATTGCGGCAGGTAGTGGACTATGCCGAAGGTAATGTCTGTCGGCGAACTATTTTGTTGCGCTATTTTGGCGAAAACTTTGCAGGAGATTGTCGTAACTGTGACAACTGCCTGACCCCTAAACCCATGGCAGATTGGACAGTGGAAGCCCAAAAGTTTCTTTCCTGTGTGGCAAGAACTAAGGAAAGATTTGGGGCTGGACATCTGATTGACATATTGCGGGGTTCGCGCAAAGAAAAAGTTTTGCAAAATCACCATGATCAACTGTCAACCTATGGCATTGGTAAGGATCGTAGCCTTGATGAGTGGCGACAACTATCGCGATCGCTAATCCATCAAGGGCTAGTCACCCAAACTACCGATGGCTATGCCACCCTAAAACTAAATGATCGCAGTTGGGAAGTATTGCGTGGTCAACGTCAAGTGCTATTGGCGATCGAGCGTGAAATGGAACCCATGGCGATCGCCAACCAAGGTAATGGCGAAAATAATGAACGTGAACCTGATGTCGATATTCTCTATGAACGTCTCCGTCTGCTTCGCAAAAATCTCGCGGACGAACAGGAAGTACCTCCCTATGTGATCTTTAGTAATGCCACCCTCAACCAAATGGCAATCCAACAGCCAACTAATCGCCGCGATTTTGGTAAGCTATCGGGGGTTGGCATTAAAAAACTAGAGCAGTACGCCGATGATTTTATTGGCATTATTCTTGAGCATCACCAAAAATATCCACCCCCTGTATCTAATCAATTTGGTGGTGAACTTACTGATTCGACCCAAGTAAAGCCTGAATCAATTAAATCAAAATCATCCAAACTTGCCACTAATCGGGCAACCTTAGAAATGTATGAGAACGGCTTGGATGTTGATGATATTGCTCGCGATCGCGGCTTAAAACCTGCCACAATTTGGACGCATTTGGTGCAGCTAGTGGAAGCAGGCTATGCCATTGATATCGATCGCCTTGTGCCTCCCGAACGCCAAACGGTAATCTATGAAGCCCTAGAAGCGATCGGAGGCGATTCTTTGCGAAATTTGTTTGATCATCTGCGCGAAGCATATACCTATGATGAAATTAAAATCGTGAGGGCGATCTGGCAAAAAGAACAAGCCGAATTCTGATGACACAAACCTTATCAAAAATTGCTTGTTCTAGGCTACTGACACCAAATCATCACCAGTCGCGATCGCTAATTCCTGCAACCGTTCTTGCTGATCCTTAGAAATACAACTCTGGATCACTTCTTCGAGATCCCCTTCCAAAATTGGCTGCAAGGTAAAGTTTTGTCCAAGGCGATGCTCGGTCAAACGACTATCTTTATAGTTATAGGTGCGAATCTTTTCGGAACGTGAACCTGTCCCTACCTGTGATCGGCGCATTGAAGTAATCTCCGCTTGCTGTTCGCGTAACTTCATCTCATAAAGCTTGGCGCGTAAAATCTGCATGGCTCTTTCTTTGTTCTGAAGTTGCGATCGCTCCTCCGTACAAAAAATTCTAATCCCCGTAGGCTTGTGGAAAAGATCTGCTGCTGTTTCCACCTTATTGACGTTCTGACCACCAGCACCACCCGATCGCGCTGTGGACATTTCAATATCCTTAGGATCGATATGCACTTCCACATCATCCACCTCAGGCATAATTGCCACCGTTGCCGTAGAAGTATGGACTCTGCCCTGAGACTCCGTTGCAGGAACCCGTTGTACTCGGTGTACTCCTGATTCAAACTTGAGCTTGCTATAGACGCGATCGCCCTGCACCTCAATAATTGCTTCCTTAAAGCCACCCATTTCCGCAATGGTCTCACTGACCATCTTCACACGCCAGCCCTGACGCTCTGCGTATCTTGTATATAGGCGCACCAGATCGCCAGCCCAAATACCAGCTTCATCGCCACCAGTACCTGCCCTGATTTCTAGCATGATGTTCTTATCATCATTAGGATCTTGGGGTAGCAATAAAATTTGGAGACGCTTCTCTAGTTCTTCGAGCTTAGAAGACAACTCTTCTACTTCCAACGCCGCCATTTCCTTTAATTCGGGGTCGTCAGACTCCTTAAGAATCTCCTGAGCCTCTTTTAAATTTTTCTCCGCCTTACGGAAATCTTCATAGGTCAGCACGGTTTCTTCTAGAGAAGCGCGTACCTTAGCAATGCGCTGAAACTCGCCGTGATCAGTTGCCACATCTGGATCACCCATCCGACGAGTCAGTTCATTAAAAGTTTGCTCAACAGATTCGAGCTTTTTGATCAAATAAGCAGCAGGCATTGGTTTGGAATTACCACAAAAGAATTAACCACAGCAGAAAAAATAGAGGTATAGTTGTCAGGCTGACCTGAGAAACCCTTATTCGTCCTTAGCAGCCGACTCGTCAAACATACCGTATTTGCGTAAGAATCTTTCAACACGACCCTCAGTATCAATAATTTTCTGAGTACCAGTATAGAAAGGATGATTACCCGACCATACATCAACGTTAATTTCAGGCTGGGTTGAACCAATGGTGGCGACAACTTCGCCGTTGCAAATTACTTTTGCTTCAGGGTACCAAGTGGGATGAATTCCAGATCTAGGCATAGTCTTAGCTATAGATATTAAAAATTAGGCTTGTCTAGAATAGCATAATTTCAATAAGTAATATTAAATTGTTTGTGAATTTGTGGGGTTCTTGTTTAACTTCAAAGCAATAAGTCGCTAGGCATCAATAAACTGAAAACCAAAGAGATTGTTTTGCCTGCGTAGAGGACGGAACAATCTCTGGTTTTAGGTTTTAATATGTTCACCTACTTATCGAGAAAATTCCTATAACACCAATAGATGTTAACTTATTGAAGTTACCTAGAATCTTAGTCCCTTTACTTGGTTTCACGGTGTCTACCCTAAATACAATACCGATATGACTGTCAATGTTAGTGAATCATTGTATGAGCAGCTTGTCGCGTACCTGAGAATTCGATCAGAATCTAGCGATCGCGTAGCTCAAAGTCTTCTCAAAACGCTAGAGCAATTAGTTGCAGAGCAAAAGACTGAACCTGTCAAGCAGTCTAAACGCGATCGCCATGATGATCTTGCTCCTCAATTTGCCACGAAATTGTTTGAAGCTTGGCAAGAGTTAGCCGATTTGCAAGTGGGCGAAAACTATTGGAGCTATCCAGTTATGTTTGAAGACCTTGCTGAGGCAATGGAAATATCTGTTGATGAATTTGTCGCGCATTTGGCTAATGTGCAGATTGGCAGTTTGCAGTTAATTCAGGGACGGGGATTTAACTATCAAATCAATAACCAGTTAGCGGCTTCTTTAACTTTTCATTCAACCCCAACCCCCAAAAAAGCAGCTATTCCTAACTTAAGTACGAAAAAGTCTGCGGTTAGTCAGCCCACAAAGACGGAAACCTTTAAAATTGGCGATCGCGTCAAGGTCAATGCCAATCGTCAACAATATGCAAACCATACAGGTGTGGTTGAGCAGGTAATTAGCGTCAGTTGCCGTGTGAAATTGGACAATGGATGGACAGCCTTTTTACCAAATCATTGCTTAGATCGTATCGATTAAGATGGAGGCAACTCTAAGGCGATCGCCCCTAGCTTACCCTTACGAAAATCATGTAAAATTAACCTTGCCACCTTATCAAGATCCCCCTGAAACCTATTTAGATTGGCGACTTCATGGATATATTCAATCCCCGAACTCACCCTACAGGGATCAACCTCATAGCGCCCCACCAAATTAGCATCTAGCTCCACCAACAAATCCACTGCTGCTGCCGCCACCAACACATTGTCGTAGGCGGCTTGTCCAATATCATCACAAATCGCTAGTCTCAGGGCTGCCTCTTGGTCATGGAGTAAGGGCGGAATCACCCCAGGTGTGTCTAATAGTTCAATTTGATCGGAAATTCTAATCCAACGTAACTGCCGCGTTACCCCCGGACGATTGGCACTATTCACCACCCTTTTCTTGAGTAAACGGTTAATTAAAGCTGACTTCCCCACATTAGGAAAACCAACCACAACAGCCCGCACAGGACGGGGCAACATACCTCGTCCCCTGCGCCTTTCATTGACCTTTTCACCTGCTACCTGTGCTGCCTTGAGCAGATCAACAATTCCTTTACCTGCCTGAGCATCAGTAAAGAAAGCCAAGCGCTCCTGCTCTGTAAACCAGCGTAGCCATTGTGCTTTAGCATGGGCAGAAATTGCATCAACACGATTGCATACTAAAATGTGGGACTTACCCTCGACCCATTGTTGAATTTTTGGATGTTGACTAGATTGCAAAATCCTTGCATCGCGAACCTCAATGACAACATCAACTAACTTTAACTGCTCTAATAACTGTTTCTCGGCCTTAGCTATGTGACCGGGATACCACTGAATTGGACTTGCCATAATAAACGAGGATTGTCTATAAAGTGAAACCTTGAATTAAGGCAATGTTTTCAATCCCTTGGCAAATACTATATACTGTTACCAACATATTAAGAAATATTAAGATAAGCCTTTAATAAAACTAAACCTATATCACTCCCTAGCAAAGTCCATGACCAATCTTAATTTGCAAAAACTGTCGCAGCTATTGTCTAAATGTGGCGCGATCGCGATCGCCATTCTGCTACCCCTAGCGATCGCCTTTAGCCCCATATCTAATGTCTATGCCTACGACGCACCTGAATTACTTCCCACTGAATACTCTAATATTATTGACTTAGGTAGATTTTTGAATGAAGCGGAAGAACTCGCCCTAGATCAAAAACTTACTAAATTTGAACAACAAACAGGATGGAAAATCCGTGTTCTCACACAGGTCGATCGCACCCCCGGCCGCGCAGTTAAGGATTTTTGGAATCTAGATGATCACAGCGTTATGCTAGTTGCTGATGCTAGGGGACGCAATCTGCTTAACTTTAGTGTGGGGGACGATGTTTACCCATTACTATCTCGCACTTTTTGGATCGAGTTGCAGTCTCGCTATGGTAATCAGTTCTATGTGCGGGAGCAAGGTTATGATCAGTCCATTCTATCCGCGATCGATGCCGTTACCACTTGTCTTGCTCAAGACGGCTGTGCAGTCGTGCCAGGTATCCCCCAAGAACAATGGATTTTGACCCTAATCACTTCAATTGTTGGTGGCGTAGTCTTTGGTTTTGCAGGACATCCGCGCAAGGAAGGCGAAATTTTTGCTTGGAAGTGGGCTTTGATTTTCACACCTCTCTGGGGGATGTTATTTATTTCCTTCGGACTAGGGCCAGTTTTGACTAGAACTAGTGAATGGGTTCCGATAGTCCGTAATGTGGCAGGTTTTGTTGGTGGGGCAGTGATTGCATATCTTATTCCCTCTCCCAAGAGGATTACACCTGCGCCAGAATCTCGTTAGGTTATACAAATTAAGAAACCTTACTGGGTTTTCTTTTTAAATTGGTATTAGTTCGAGATAAGTTGCCAAACTTTAAAAGCCTCGCAAAGCGAGGCTTTTAAAGTTTTGGTGCTATAGCTGAACAGATAATGAGTTAGTCATCATTTTCTACTTTTACATTGATACCAAATCCAGGAATCAATCGACTGCCCATACCCACTAAAACAACCTTTTGCTTTTTAGCTTGTCCAGGGGGGATTTTGCCAACTAGCAGTACTGGTGAAAGCGCTACCTCTTGAGCTACGGGGAAGATGTTAATCTTTTTGAAGGAGAGGAAGATAGTTGCATCAGTGGCATCATTGCTACCGATATTTACGGGTTCAGAGTCTCCAACTTTAGTGGGCTTGGACTCTGTGTAGGACAGTAGGGAGTCATTAGAAACTAGAATAGTTAAGTATTTAAACTTACTGAGTGAAATAAATCTAAAATCACTCTTAACCAGTTTCAAGAGTTTCGGATTGGCAATCACTAAAATAATGGAGTCTGGATTGCTAGTGGCAGGGAGATTAGTTACAGTTGAGGTTGGCACAACAATGCTTCCACCTGTAATATTGCCCTTCACACTTACGGAAGCACCTAGATTTTGACTGGCAGTAACTGTTCCGAGGACAGCAATATCGGCATCGGTAAACTCACTAATTTGGGTCTTGCTTACGGCTGCGGTTCCTGACACTTTGCCAGTTGCTCGTAATGCATCGTTGTCAGCGATCGTACTAGCGCCACTCAGGTTCTCGATGGTGGCATAGGTAAATTTAGTGAATTTAGCAGTACCGAAGGGGGTCAAGACACTAGTTTTTACGTCAGTTGTGGGGCCACCAATGAAACTAACCACATCAAAGGAGCCACCTGTGATGGGAATGACAGTTTTGTCGGAGGGGGCAGCAGTAATACTAGAGTTGGGGACAAGGATGCTAGAGCCAGTAGCAATTTTGCCTGTTACGGTGGCATCACCTGTGAGCGCACTAACATTAACAGGTGTGGTGACGGGAGTATTACCAACGGATACGCCATCAATTGTGCCTTTGATAGTGGTGTCGGCATCGGTGAAATTAGCTTTGCTACCAACATCAAAGTTAACTGTACCTGTGGATTTGCCTTGAATATCGAGGGTTCCGTTGGTGGTTGTTAAGGATGTGGTAGTTGGGGTTGTACCTGTGAGGCTAGTAATTGTGGCTGTACCCACTGGAGTTAATACTGTAACTGCGTTTGCACCCGCAGTGACTGCTCCAGCGCTAGTAACGTTGACAGAGAAGCTACCACCCGTAATAGGGACGGATGTGGTTTGAGCAATTGATGGTGATACTGCGATCGCTGATGCACCTAGAGTAAGTGCGATCGCCCCCAGATTGAAGGTATATTGTTGAATTCGATGAAGCATTGGCGATTTCCTCTGTGAATGTGGCTACACTTCTGAAAATTGAAACCTAAGCCCAGTAAGGGTTTTTAGTTCAAAAATGGAATGGCTTTTTGGGGATTGATATAACAGTTATGAGGTTGAGAGAGTGTTTGAGAAGTTTTGATCCCCCTAAATCCCCCTTAAAAAGGGGGACTTTTTCAAGCTTTTTCCCCCTTTCATAAGGGGGGGTAGGGGGGATCAATCAGTATTTTTAGCGAATGCCAATACTTCTCAAACAAGCTCTGAAACAGATTGCAAAATCCAGCTCAGACAGACTAAACAACAAAATGTTCCTCAATATTTGTTATTTCATGCTCTTAGACTAGGCTAGACGGATGAGATTTCCATACTGTTCCCAATATTTTTCCCAAAAAGGAGAAAATAGTAACAAATTAATAGGAATTTCCATGCACGCAAGTAGATTTCTCCCATGCATGGAAATTATGGCTAGAAGGTAAAGGTGGTGCGGACTGCGCCAACTGTAATTGTGTCACTACCCGAAGTTTGCACGGGGTTGAAAATGAATAATACGCCTGGGGTGATGCTGATGTTATCGCTAAGGCGCATTCTATAAAAGAGTTCCAAGTGGGTGGTGGTGCTAGGTTGTCCGCCAAAGTCTCCGGGGGCAACACCGTTTAGCCCGATCGCACTGGGAATGTTGAAAGCAGGTACACCATTTTGGGTGAGGGTGCTGCTGGTAATTTTAGGAGGCTGCCCCACATAAATACCACCAAGGTTGCCGTTAGCAAATAGGTCAGGGAAGTTGAGGAAGGCCATCCAGTTGAAGGTGTCAACGGTTCCCCCTAAACCAGCGTCCTTAGCTGTTGAGGTGGTGTAGCCTGCCCATCCGCCTAGGGTGATGCGTGGCGATATCCGCCAAGATACAGTACCGCCAAAGGCATTGGTGGAAAATAGACCAGCAATCGGTCCCAATAGGTTATCGCCAACCCCTGTATTTAGGCTGGAGTTGGTGGTATAGGAATTGAGGTAATAGAGGGCAAGGTCAAGATTATCGTTGGGAGTAATCGAGAGTTGTGCGCCTGCAGTGAAGGGGCCGCCTGTAAGACCATTATCAGGTTGCGAGGCGATGGAGGCAGCATAAACCCCTTGGAGGCTGAAATTATCGCTGATTTGCCAGTCAAAACCTGCTCCTGCTTGCCCTGGGAAGTTAAGGATGGGGTTGCGTTGGGCAAAGGCGGACAGAGGACCTTGTCCAGCACTTTCATATCGGTTGGGACCACGAAATACACTGGCAGGGCTGACACCCGCAGCGCCAACGATTACCGCCAAGCGATCGCCAACTAAAAAGCGATAGGAAAGATCGCTCAACTGAAAGGAATTGGCTGTATCTAGCTCATAGCCAAGGCGAGTGTAGGTATTGGTTAAAAAGTTATTGTTGGCAAAGGTGGTGGATGCGGTGCTGGCATTACCTGCCTGTAAGCCTGTCAGCAAAATACTGCGATCGGAGAACTGCGTGAGTAAGCTCAGTTGCAGGTTGTAGCCAAAGGTTAAATTAGTGGCATCGTCAACGGTATTGCGAGTGCCGTTGCGTGGCGAAAGGTTGCCTGTATTTGGCAAACGCCCTTGTAAGCCAAAGATTGCCTGACCAAATAGTTTGGTGGTGGTGGAAAACTGTTGTGCTTCGAGTTTGGCTGTTTTGGCATCGAGGGCATCGACACGACCGCGCAGTGTGGCTAGTTCGGCTGCAAATTCTTCTTGGAGCTTTTGCAAGGTGGCGAGATCTTCCTTAGATACCTTGTCGGATAGACCTGAGGAGATCAGTTCATTTACCTTGTCCAGACAAGCATTCAAGCCAGCCGCAAATTCGTAACGACTGGTGGCTTGGTTGCCGCGAAAAGTGCGATCGGGGTAACCTGCAATACAGCCATAGCGCTCAACGAGAGACTGCAAGGCTGTAAACGCCCAGTCAGTGGGCTTGACATCACTGAGTTGGGAGACTGATGTAACTGATTGGGAAATAGTTGCATTGTTGTCTAGCGCATCTGAGGCTAGAGGCTCTGGGATCACAAGGGGATCTTGGTTAAGGGAGCGAATTAGGCTGGTCTCAGCAGAGGTTGCTTCAGGTGCAATAGTTGTCTCTGCTTGGGAGGAACTAATGCCGATAGTCCCCGTCAAAAGTGTTGTGGCGATCGCTGTGGTACTGAAGATACCTAAACTTGATAACTTGTAGGACTTCAGATTAGGTGAAAGGTTACGTTTAGAGCTGGGCATGTTAAAAAATCCTCACAAACACTCACAATATTTTTATTATTCGCCGCTATTAGCGATTCTTGTCAAGCCTAGAAATTTTAAGATTTGATAAAGTATGACAATTGATTGATCGGCAATGGGCAGATAAAGTTCCCATCGGCGCAATTTGGTGTCAAATTAAGAAATAGCTACACCATTTCTTAATTAAAAAAAACTACTGGAAACCTTACTGGGTTTGGTTTTTAATTAAAAAAGTGTGTCTTTAAATTGGTATGATTATGGAGTCTGGAGATCAGCCATTGCCGCCTGTACGTCGATCGCAATTTGTAAGGATGTATCAAAAATTTTGGCATATTCCTTAGCTCGCTCATTAACTTGCATAGTAGCAAAGGCATTGAGATCAATCTCAAAGTGATCGGGATGAAAGTCGGGATTGTCGCGGAGGATGCGCTCAGTTTTGAAGGCACGAACTATATCATTGCGGGTCATTCTTAGAACGGCGATCGCTGCCTCCCGTGACTCTAGCTTGATGGCATTGCCTGCATCTTGCAATTGATCAAAAACATCAATTTCATGAATAGTTTTATTGTATTTATCCACTTCTTTAAATAGTCGTAACACTAGCTTTGGAATCTGATTTTGAGGGAGTTGTACCTTAGATTTATGCCTGTGATGTAATAAAAATCCGACTAGCCAAAACGTGCATCCTCCTATGCCGATCGCTAACCCCAGACATAGCAAGATTACTCCTAGAGTTGTGCCTGTCAGCATATATAAAGAATAAAAAGTAGAAGCGATCGCCACCACAAAGCAAATTACCGATACTTCTGCAAATTCGATCGAAAGGCTTAAGGCTCCCAAGGTCAGACTAATTAAAAAAATGGTTCCCGAAAATCTTAAGGCAGGAACAAAAACACTGGCAAAGGTAATAAAAGTAATGATGGTAATGCTAAAGGTGAGCAAGCGTTGTAGCTTGATATAGCGAGAAGGTAGGCGATCTACAAGTAACAGCTTTTGGCGATCGAAGCCAGTTAAGTCTAACAACTGCTTATCGTCAATTACCAATCGCTCTAGATCTGCTCTCATAGATTTATGGCATCCCTAAGCACTGTATGATCGTAGGGAAGTAGAAAATAGCAAATAGTAACGCAAGAACATGCAAGATCAAGAAACAAGCTGGCAGTCCTTAATTCTAGTCTTCATTATAGGACTTGTGGCACTTGTTGGCTTTAATTCGTTTGTAATCATTAATCCAGGTGAGGCAGGGGTACTGAGCATTTTAGGTAAGGCGAAGGATGGCGTATTACTCGAAGGAGTACACTTTAAGCCTCCCTTAGTATCTCAAGTTGATGTATACGATCTCACGGTGCAGAAATTTGAAGTGCCAGCCCAAAGCTCCACCAAGGATTTGCAACAACTGACGGCGAGTTTTGCCATCAACTTTCGGCTTGATCCTATCGAGGTGGTGACAATTCGCCGTAGTCAAGGCACGTTACAGAATATTGTTTCTAAAATTATTGCGCCGCAAACTCAAGAATCCTTTAAGGTGGCAGCCGCTAGGCGCACGGTGGAGGAAGCCATTACCAAACGGGAAGATCTCAAGCAAGATTTTGATGAGGCTCTGAGCCAACGCTTAAACAAATATGGCATCATTGTTTTGGATACCAGTGTGGTGGATTTAAATTTCTCGGCGGAGTTCTCACGGGCTGTGGAGGAGAAACAGATTGCCGAGCAACGGGCGCAACGGGCTGTCTATATTGCTAGAGAAGCAGAGCAGGAGGCTGAGGCGATTATCAATCGAGCTAAGGGTCAGGCAGAAGCCCAGAAGTTACTGCGAGAAAGTTTGACTCCTGAGCTATTGCAAAAACAAGCGATCGAAAAATGGGATGGTAAGTTTCCTCAAGTATTGGGAGGAAATGGGGCAGTTCCATTTATTAATCTCGAACTATCACCAACTCCCTAGGCTTTGCTCCTTGGCAGATCCGCTATATTAATTCTTTAGTTATTCCCATCAGATCCTATGGTCAAAGCCCCAACTTCCACCACGCATCTCTCTTTTTGGGAAAGATTGCAACAAGCTTCTGCGGCTCCTATCACTAATGTGGAAGACTCTATTCCCTTACGAGTGTTGGTGCAGATATTTGTATTTATCAGTATCGGCGCTATGGATACGGTGGCAAGTACGAATAACAGTACTTGGGCTGTGCCGCTAAGTGCGATCGCGGCGGTCTGGGCGCATTTTGCCAGACGTAAGCGCAATGTGGCGGTTAAATTTATGATCGCGATCGCCATGATTGCAATGCTGGTGATCTTTTTGGGTGATCTGGTGCGGAATGCTGATGAAACAAGACTTTTACTCGCCAAGTTATTGATTCAGTTACAGGTTTTGCATAGTTTTGACCTACCTCGCCGTAAGGATCTTGGCTACTCGATTGTAATCGGTCTTATCCTCATGGCTTTGGCAGCAACCCTCAGCCAAACTATGATCTTTGCCCTATGGCTGATGGCCTTTTTGGTCGTTGGTTTACCAATTTTATTACTCGATCACCGATCGCGTTTGGGAGTGCCAACTATTAGCTTAAAGCCCCAAAAGATGGGACTCTCAGTTTTACCTCTATCGGGACTGTTAGCAATTATTTTGGTACTAGGATTAGCCATTTTTGCCTTTTTGCCAAGGTTGCCAGGCTTCCAACTTCGCAACTTTCCTGTGAGTGTCAATATTTCCGTCGATCGCCAAGTGCCAAGGGGAGGCATCCTCTCACGACAACAAACGGAAAATCAGCAACAGAATGGCAATAATATTGGCGCTAATGGTACTGCTGGTAATGGTAATAATAATGATCAGGCTCTAGATACGTTGCCGCCCCTGTTTGCCCCTGAGATTGATACCGCATCGGCAGGTAAACAACTGAGTGCGGAGCGTCCCCCCGAACTAATGATGCGCGTCCGTTCTCAAGCAGAGCTATTTTGGAGAGTCATGAGCTATGACGAATTTACGGGTAAAGGATGGCGCATCTCCCGCAATACTCCTGAGCAAATTCGGACAATTCGCCGTAGTCCCTTTAATTATGAATTTTTCCTGCCTTTCCCTCCCTATGCCCTCGGCAGTTTTCAACGTAATCGGGAAATTACCAGCCAAGAGGTGATTCAAACCTATACAATCACTTCTCCCAATTTTCCCAACTTAATCCCCGCTGCTGCTGCGCCTGCGCGGATTTTCTTCCCTAGTGAGGAGTTAGACATTGATCCTGAAGGAATGATTCGCTCTCCTGCACCCATGCCTGAGAACCTGACCTACACAGTCATTTCTAATGTGGTGCGCCGTAATCCTCAGTTATTGAGGCAAGTTAACAGAAATTATCCTAAAGCAATTAGCAATTATTATTTACAACTGCCAACAACTGTTTCGCCAGAGGTGCGAAATGTGGCTTTGAGTTTTTTGGAACAAGCACAAGATGCTGCGGGTAAAAAGATCACCATTGATAATAGTTATGATGCGGTCGTTCAGATCGCTCAAGGATTAAAGCAAAATTATCAAGTTAAAACCCTCGATTTTGATGAGGCTAAGGGTGATCTTGTCTCACAGTTTGTGGCTCAGGGTGGCGGTGAGCAGAGTCATTTTGTATCTGCTTTGACGGTGATGTTGCGATCGCTTGGAATTCCTGCTCGCTATACAGTAGGTTTTGCGCCAGGAAAATTTAATCCTTTTACAGGACTGTATGAAGTATTTAATGTGGATACACAGTCTTTGGTGGAGGTGTTTTTCCCAACTTACGGCTGGCTTAGTTTTGATCCAGTGCCAGGTCGTCCCCTTGTGCCGCCTTCCCTAGAAAATGATCGTACCTTTGGGGTTCTGCAAACCTTCTGGAATTGGGTGGCTAGTTTTTTGCCTAGTTCCGTTAATCAATTTTTTACTAATCTGTTTGAAGGAACGGTCAAATTTTTGGGTGATTTGATTGGTAAATTGATGGAAATGGGCTGGGTGGGATTTGCCTTGGGATTGGCGATCGCCTTTGGTGTGGGGCTAGGGATTTGGGCGGTTTGGCAGTTTGTGACTTGGTTGTGGCAATGGCAAAAAATGCAGCAAATGCCTATGCCTCAAAGGGTTTACCAGCAAATGTTGCAGTCTCTTGCCGAGCAAGGTAAGCCCAAATCGCCTTATCAAACTCCTCAAGAATATTTACAGAGTATTCGCGATCGCGTTTCCGAAAAACAGGCTATGGCGATCGCCACGATTACGCAGATATATCAGGATTGGCGCTATGGCGATCGGGCAATTAGTGATGAGTTAACAGTTAGGCTCAGGCTGTTATTGAAACAAGTGAAGGTCAAAATCTAAACTAGGTTAAAAACGGTAGCTGCCCTAATGAATTAGTACTGATGTTACGTGGAACTCAGAGTATGAATCTCCTGCTGCTAGCAAAGCAGGGCAACCACGGAGGGATTGCCCCTACCTGAATAATTTAAATTTGGCGTAGGGGCTGTGCCCCCGTGCCAGCCCCAATCATCCAACATAGCAGGAATTCCTTCCACGTAACATCAGAGTTAAGTAAAGGCAGACTACAATCTTATTCGCACAATTAAATAGAGAGCAAGATTTTTTAAAACTTGTACCAATTTAAAAACCAAACCCAGTAAGGTTTTTTAATCAAAAATGGTGTAGTCATTTCTTGATTTAGTATTAGTGCCAGTATGAGGTTTAGCAAGAACTGAGGGATATAGAACTCTCAGTCTTGATATTTGCCAATCTTAAATTACATAATCCGTCACATAAAAAAGGGGCGCAAAGCACCCCTTTTTTATTTTATTTTTAAGTTTGTTACTGTGCCGTTGTCAAGACTGCTACAGATTTTGTATCTGTTGCCTTGGCTTGCAAGAAAGAAGTTTCTTGAACTGCTTGATTAGATAAAGAGAATAGGGGATTGGAGGCAATACCAGCAATTACGGTAAATACCAATGTAAAAACGATCGCCGCTTGCAGAGACTTCATGCCAGTTTGTGTCCAAGTAATTGCAGGATAGTTGCGAATTGACTCAGACATTTCTTGAGGCTCCTTCACAACCATCATCTTGACCACACGGATGTAGTAATACAAAGAAACAACACTCATCACCAGAGCCAATAATACTAAGCCGTAAGCATGGGCTTGCCATCCTGCCCAAAAGATGTAGAGCTTACCAAAGAAACCTGCAAGGGGAGGAATACCACCTAAGGACAGCAGACAAATGCTCAGGGCTAAGGTGAGTAGAGGATCTTTTTGGTATAGGCCACTGTATTCGCTGATCTGATCAGTGCCTGTACGCGAAGCAAATAGGATTACACAGGCAAATGCACCCATATTCATAAACAGGTACAGGATCAGGTAAAACAACATGCTTGAGTAGCCTGCTTCAGAGTCAATCGTCATACCAAGCATGACAAAGCCTGCTTGACCGATCGATGAGTATGCCAACATGCGCTTCATACTGGTCTGGGCGATCGCGACCACATTCCCCAAAACAATACTCAAAATGGTCAAAACCACGAATACATAGTGCCATTGCTGAGAAGCTAGGGGGAAGACGGTAATTAAAAAGCGCAGAGCCAGTCCAAAACCAGCCACCTTTGACCCGATTGATAAAAAGGCAACCACAGGAGTTGGCGATCCTTCATAAACGTCAGGAGTCCATTGGTGAAAAGGTACTGCGGAAATCTTGAAAGATACCCCAGCAATGACAAATACCATCGCAATAATCAGTGCCGTATTGCTGACGCTCATTTTAGAAGCGATCGCTGTGAGCGAAGTTTCACCGCCCGATAGTCCATACAGTAGGGACATCCCATAAAGGAAAATAGCTGAACTAGCGGCTCCTACCAATAAATACTTAAGTGCTGCTTCATTGGAACGGGGGTCGCGCTTGGTATATCCCGAAAGCAAATAAGAAGAAATACTCAGGGTCTCTAAAGATACAAAGACCATGACCATTTCATCAGCGCCTGTCAAGAACATCCCGCCCAAGGTGGCACTCAGTAAAATTACTAGGTATTCACCCACCACTACGCCAGACTGTTCTAAATAACGTACAGAGACGAGAATTGTTAATAATGACGAAAGGGCGATGATGGCTCGAAAAATAATACTGAGTTTGTCGCTATTAAAACTACCCAAAAAGGCTACAGAATTTTCTAAGCCTGTCCACTGCCAAACCAATGCGCCCGTAGCGGCAATTAAGCCTGCGATCGCAAGACTTGGCAAAGCACTCGCTGATTTCTTGCCCGATGCAACTAAATCAACAAGCAAGACAAGTACCAATGTACCAATGACAATTAGTTCGGGCAAAATCGCGCCACTATTGAGCAGAGTATTTAGACTTGCTGTATCCATACTTATTTGTGTGTTGTTTCTATGGCAATTGTACCTAGATTTTGGCTAACCACGATGCTTTGATGCAAATTAGTTAGCAATCTGATTTCTAATTAGGTCTATAGCAAAAAGTCTATGCTATATAAATAATTAATAAGTAACAATCAATAATAAATTGATTATAAATGAAGGCAGCCTCTAAATTGACGATCTAGCTTGACGATCCAGCCAAATTTAGAGCCAGAAAATTACGGAGGCGGCGCGAGATTAACTCACGGCTACCCATACGCCGACCTAATTCTTTTTCTAAAGCTCCCACAGGAGTTAGGTTCTGAGGTGCGCGAGGATCGCGAATCGGATGAGATGCATACTGCGGAATCAGGTAAGCACTTTGATCGGCGATGGTGCGGGCGCGATCAATAGTTAAACTGCTGTCAAGATCAATGCGAACGATGCCATGTAAATCGTGATACCCCAAGTACCCATAGTTCAGATCACTACTGCCCGATCGCAAATACCAACTCAAGTTAGAGCCGTTTTTGTTGGCTATACGGAAGATGGGGGTACGTTCTCCCACTTTTAGCGATCGCAATACTTTCAAGCTATCTCCCTGCAAATAGCCTTTACCCATCGTTTTCACATAGCCAATAGTGACATAGGGAGTTTGATAGACTCGATAAAGCAAAGGTCCATCACGGACAATTAAGGCATCATTTTCCATAATTTGCGGATCTAGCGATAGCTGATTAGCCATCCGCAACTCCTCATCAAGCATTGCTTGCTGAACGGCTTTAGCAGGTGTATCTGGTTCATTAGAACTATCGGTTATGCAATAGTCATAGCAGAGGTCGCCTCGTCCTGTTTGTGGACAAGGAATAGGGGTGGCAGGCGCAGCAATATTACCGCCAATAGCAACGATGCGCCGCACTTCTGTTGCGATACACCGAGATTCTCTAGAACGGCGATCAACTAATACGGCTCCAACAGCGATCGTGGCAAAGGCTCCATACAAAATATCATCCTGCCGCCTTCCCAAAAACTTAGCGTCAATGCGTAACCGACCATCAATAAATAAGATTTGATTGGGAAGTTCGGGTGCGATCGCAGGTCGGATGGGTTTCCACTCACTCAGACTATATTCCACTTCAGGATTAACCTGATCTGTGGTAATGACTTCTTCAGAGCTAATAGAAACAGGAGCGTCATAGGTAATACCCCAAGGTTCTAAGCGAATATTATATTCTCTCCAAAAGTTCAGATTAGGACTAGGCACATCAGGAGCATTCATCTATTTCAGTTATTTCAATTTCACTTCTGAGGAACGATGCAAAGTTAATTGTGTGGTTACAGAACTACCGTCAGGATTAAACAAATCACAGGCGATCGGCAATCGGCTAATATTCTTATTACTACCAATCACAATAATGGCAGAACCTTTAAGCAGCTTTTGATGCGGATCAGGGTTAATCTCAAACTTTTGATCGCGACTGACAGCAATTACATTCACTCCATACTTCGCTCTTAACTGCAAATCCATAATTGTATGATCATGGAACTCTTCAGGAACCATTACTTCCACAATACTATTGTCTGGATCTAGCTCAAAGCGTTCTAGAATACCTCTCTGAGTAAGCGATCGGGCTAAGGCTCTCCCCATTTCTGCCTCAGGATAGACCACCAAATCCGCCCCCACCTTAGTTAATAACGTACCATGAATTTCGGAAGAAGCCTTTGCCACCACATGACGCACCCCCGACTCTTTCACATTCAGCGTAGTAACAATACTCTCTTCCAAAAAATTACCGATCGCCACAATTACAGTATCAATTTCCAAAATTCCCGATTCTTGCAAAGCTAAAGGATTAGTTGAATCTAATTGAATGCAATGAGCCGCTAAGTTTTCTGCCCTTGCCTGACTCACCCGATCCTCTTCTTTATCAGCCGCCAATACCTCATAGCCCAACTGATCGAGAGTATGACATACAGCCCTGCCAAAACGTCCTAAGCCAATCACAGCAAACTGTTTGTCTGGACGACGATTCCGAAAGAAGCTAAGAGAAGATATATCCACAATGTTTTCCTAAAGTTGTTAATAGTTTTGGTGATTGGTGATTGGTGATTGAATAAATTTTTTGGCTTAGTTATTGATTGATTATTGATTGATTATTCTCATCAACCAACTAGCATTGACTCTTGTGGATACTTGATCAAACTAGGTTTGGTATCGGCAAAAAATGCAGCCATCAATAACAAAACTCCCACTCGACCAATATACATGGTAGTAATAATAATCAATTGACCTGCCACAGATAGAGAACTTGTAATACCAGTTGATAGACCAACAGTAGCAAAGGCAGAAGTCGCTTCAAAGAGAATTTTCATAAAATCCATATTTTGTTCTGTAATTGATAGCAGTCCTGTGGCGCAGATCACTGTAAATAGAGAACCAACAACTACGCCCACAGCCTTCAAAATCAAGCCATTAGGAACCTGTAATTCATAGATAACCACTTGGTCTCGTCCTTGCAATGCTGAACCAGTGCAACTAGCTAAAATTCTAGCTGTAGTCGTTTTGATGCCGCCACCAGTACTGCCGGGACTAGCGCCAATAAACATCAAAGCGATCGTAATAAAAAGTCCAGTAATAGTCATTTTGCCATTGTCAATGGAGTTAAATCCAGCCGTGCGAGAAGTAACTGACTGAAACCAAGCAGCAACAAACTGATCCCATAGAGAAAGAGGTGCAAGGGTGGCAGGGTTTCTAAATTCGGTAAACCACAAAAAGAGAGTACCGAAGACAATGAGGATAATTGTGGTGCTAATAGCCACACAAAATGTCAAACTGGGACTAATATATTCCCTTTTATGACTTGCCTTTGCGCGAAGCCATAGATATCCTTCCAAAATAACTTGATAGCCTATACCTCCAAAAATGATTAGCAATCCAATAATGATGCTGACCATAGGAGTCTTGACATAACCCATCAAACTATCAGAAAACAGACTAAAACCTGCGTTATTAAATGCATTCACACTGTGAAATATAGCCATCCAAATGCTATCGCGTAGGGGCATCGTCTGACTAAAGATAGGAATCAGGGTAAAGGTTCCTGTTAGTTCGAGAAGCAGGGTGACAGCAATAATTGATTTGACTAGTTGCAAACCTCCACGAATACCCCTCGTATCAAGAGACTGGTGTAAAGTGATTTTGTCCCGAAGACTAAATTTGCGCCCAATGAGTAAGAGCAGTATAGAGGTGGCGGTCATGTAACCAAGTCCACCAATCTGCACTAGGAACATCAAAAATAATTGTCCCCAGAAAGAATAAAATCTGCCCACATCAACAACAGATAAACCTGTCACACACACTGCTGATGTGGAACTAAATAATGCTGTGATGGGACTGCTCCATACACCACTAGTTGTAGATATGGGCAACATTAATAAAAATGTACCCAAGAGGATTACTGCAATAAATCCTAAGCAAATTGTTCTCGCAGGACTCACCTTAAAAATCTCCAGAGGATGAATGACCAAAATTATATAGCGATCGCTGAGTGCAAATATAGCCAGTGTCAGCACCACCCCAAGTCCGATTAAATATTACGCCAATCGGGGAGTGCCGCCATGATTTGGGGTGTTAACCATACCCCGATCTGCCGATGAAGTGTTTGATGGCAGGTGTTAGGATCAAGTGATGATATGGGTTAAACATATGAAATATTATCAATTCGGCACATTTAATGAGGTAACTTCTAGCGATCGCTGGTCGGGTGTAAGATTTTGGCTAACGGCTTTGCTAATTGGCTGGACGTTAAGCGCGATCGGTTTAGGTTGGTTGGTGAACTCATTTTTTGTCTTAATTGGTCTAGTTATGATTGCGCCGATCATCGCCTTTGTGGGCTTGCAATGGTGGATCAAGCGCAGCATCATCACTGCCGATTGCCCAGTTTGCAATAGCACCTTTACCGCTTCTAGAGGTAGCCAATTTAACTGTCCTAGTTGTGGTGAGCCATTGCAGGAGCAATCCAACAAATTTACGCGCATTACCCCTCCAGGCACGATCGATATTGATGTACAGGTAATGGATTGAGATGAGGATATGGGTTTAGTTAGATATTCCTATGATGCAAGATGCTTAAAAGATCTTAATCAATATCTTGATCATGTAAAATGCTAACAACTGTCATGTATTCAGGATATTTCTATGCCTTTGATTGCTACCGATAAAATCGTTAAAGATCTCGAAAAATCTGGTGCTTTGGCGATGTTAGTACCACCTGAAGGTGGCTATGAGGGACGTTACCAATTACGCCTCAAAAATGCTGGCTATGATGTTTTATTCATCACAGCGAGAGGTTTGGGTGATGTCAATAGTTATCTCACGGCAGTGCATGGTGTTCGTCCTGCCCATGTTGGTAAAAGTGATATCCGCACCTATTTTGTCCCCCCTGCTATTCAGATGCGGCTAAATGCTCTTCCAGCCAAAGCTAAGGGATTAGTGGTTTGGTTAATTGAAGGTAAGTATTTGTCTAAGGAAGAATTGGCAACTTTGAGCCAGATTCCCGATCGCGATCCGCGTGTAAAAATCGTGATTGAGGTGGGTAGCGATCGGCAAGTATCATGGCAACCTCTCAAACAGCTTAAGGCAGCCTAGTTGTCAATGACTCATTGAGTCCTGTAGCAGTAAGTTATTAATTGTTAGAAATTTCCAAATTAAGAAATGGCGTAGCCATTTCTTAATTGAAAAGACCTTACTGGGGTTAGTTTTTAATTTAAAAAAATGTGGTAACACTTTTTTAAATTGGTAAAATGTTGCACATTACCCCAACTATTTATCAGGAAAATTAATATTGCCGTTACTGTAATTATCCCAAAGCTCAAAACCCATCTTGAATCTTTGCTTAGATGTGTCCATATAGGCTTTCATTTCTGCCTGCACCAGCTTTTTCATTAATGGTTGCTTAGACAAATTCAATAATTCCTGAAGCTCATCTTCTGAAAAATCAGCCGCAAATCTTGCAACATAGCCATCCTTAAAGTGTTGCCAGCCGATTTCGCGGACAAACATTTTTCTAAATCTGGCATAAAGTTGAGAATCATCTCCTTTACCAGTTAGCGTACCCATTAAATGATCGAAATGCATATTGTATCTAGCGGGAATACCTAGATCCTGAATCACCCTAGCTGCTAATTGGTACTTAGCATTATTTTGAGGAGAGATTTTTGCTGGGGATTGTGCTAGGGAAAACTGTTGGCTATTCGCAAAACCGACCGTTACGATCGTCAAGCCTACAACTAGTAAAAATCCCAACAATTTGGGCAGATGCGCTTTTACTCTAAACATTGCAAACCTTGGTAGCTTAATACCTGAAGTTTATATAGCAATCAGAGCATTGATTTTCTGTCAGATCTTAATTTGTTATTAATTTTTAATAATTTTATTAGAAAGCTCGCCACAATACCAAATCTAATACCAATTTAAAAACCAAACCCAGCAAGGTTTTTTTAATTAAGAAATGGCTACGCCATTTCTTAATTTAGTATGATTTTATGGGTTTTGTGATTGCACTTTAGCGGCGATCGCCTTGGCAATATCGCGTAACGCCTTTGCTGATGCCGAGTCAGGATGCCCCAAAACGATTGGCACTCCGCGATCGCCACCTTCACGCAAACTAATTTCTAAAGGAACACATCCCAATAAATCCACCCCAAGCTCATCGGAAGTTTTCTTACCACCCCCTGATCCAAAAATATCGTATTGCTTATCAGGCATATCGGGGGGAATGAAATAACTCATATTTTCGACAATGCCTAAAACGGGGATACCCATATTTTCAAACATCTTGAGACCCTTACGAGAATCTAGGAGTGATACCGTTTGGGGAGTGGTGACAATGACGGCTCCTGCCAAGGGGACAGACTGAGAGAGGGTGAGTTGAGCATCTCCTGTGCCAGGAGGCATATCAACGATTAAATAATCGAGTTCGCCCCAATTGGCTTGGTAAAGGAATTGGCGAATTACGCCATTAAGCATGGGGCCTCTCCAGACCACAGGTTGATCCTTGGCAATCAAAAAGGCCATCGAGATCATTTTGACTCCATAGTTAAAGGCTGGCTCTACTACATCCGCACCATTTTCAGCCTTAACCACTTTTACTTGCGCTGACTCCATACCCAGCATCACAGGCACATTAGGCCCATAGATATCGGCATCTAGTAGCCCAACCTTAGCCCCCATATCGGCGAGGGCTGCCGCCACATTGACCGCCACAGATGTCTTGCCCACGCCACCTTTGCCACTAGAAATTGCTAGAACGTATTTTACGCCTGAGATGGGTTGAAGACTGCTAGAGGGAGTAACGGGGGTAGCGATCGCAGGACTATTGGCCACTACTTTCACCCACACATCGGCTACTGTCTTTATTTCTTTAATTGCTGTCTTACATTCTTGAATGAGCGCATCACGCTTGGGGCTATTGGGATCATTTAGCAGCAACGTAAAACTAACCACGCCATTAGATTTCACGGTAATATCACGCACCATGCCCAGTTCGACAATACTTTTTTGGCGATCGGGGTCGATGATCGGCTTCAATAATTCTTGGATTGTTTGTAAACTAGGCAATTCAGCCATAGGATTAAATTTTGAAAAATTTGCAATGTTGTCAATAGCAATCTTACAGCGCTTGCTCCCGCAATTTTTCTATAATTCACGATAAGATCAACGGTACGGTTTACAGATTGATTGGGCTAACATACCATCAAGAGTCGCGCAAATTATAGCTGCTGTCATCCTTTACAGGTGTCTATAGCTATAAAGACGCTAACACTAACCAACGGACTACAATACACACCATAATCTATGGAGTGATACACTCTGAGTTAAAAGTCAAATGAGAGACAAAGTTAAAGTTATCGATCCTAAGGGCAGACTAGATGTAACGACTGCGGCCGAGTTTCGCCGACAGGTCAATGATATCGCCATGTCATCTAGCCATCCAGAATATCTAATTGTGGATCTGCATCAAATTAGTTTTATGGATAGTTCAGGACTAGGAGCTTTGGTATCTGCTCTCAAGTCTATCCGCAATAGTAACGGGGACATGGTGATCTGTGGAGCTAATGAACAGGTGCAAATGCTGTTTGAATTAACAAGTATGACCAAGATTTTTAAGATCTTTGCCACCGTAGAAGATTTCAAAGCAACCCTTACCCCCTAGTCATAGCTTGTTTAAGGTCACAGGAAGCTAAAAGCGAGTTTCATATTCTATGGAAACCCCTGTACGACCTGTGGAGCTGTAGTTACCACGCAATAAGACATTGGGATCGACACGGTAGCGAATCGCAAAATTGGTGGGCTGGGTGGCATCATTGATGACACGCTGCACCGCAACGGAAAAGCTGTTGCTGAGATCGATCGCCGCCTCCGCCGATAGCCCTAAAGCTCCAGTACTACTGCCTTCAGAGGTTGAGGTGGTAACGGGGCTGAGGTTAAATTCGGCTAGATTTAGAGCATCACCGATCGCATCTTGCAATAGGTTTAAGACCGTGCCACCTGCTAGGTTAGCAAGGGCAGATGCAGGATCGGAGCCACCTTGCTGTTGCAGGATACCACCGCCGATCAAAGCAACAATTTCGGCTTGGTTGCGGGGGGGACTACTAGATAGGCGAATATCAGGAGCGAGGGCTGTACCTGTGACGGCCGCCTGTACTCTAAGGGTACGTTGCGCTCCTAAATTACTAGCAGGAATTTCATTGGGGCTAAAGAGATCATTGGGACGGTTAGAGTTAATCGGTACGCGCGTTATTTCAGCAACGGAACCTGATACCCTGACATTGAGATTAGGATTGAGTCCTTGGGAAGGACGGAATTCAGCAAAATTTTCGTAGGCGCGATCGAGGCGGAATCTAGCGGAGATCGCATTAAACTGTCCGCGTGAAATCATGATTCTCCCCTCTGGCTCTGGTCTTTGGAGTGTGCCATTCACGATTAATGTACCTTCGCCAAGGAAGTTAAAGATGGGGAATCGGGTCACTTGAACATTTCGCAGTTTGACGGCTAGGCGATCGAAGGTAATGTCGGCTAGTTGCTCATTGTCGCTATTACCGCTACTGGTATTAGGATCAGCATCGTTGCCAATTACAAAGCGACCTTCATCAAGGGAAACTTCACCCGTGAGGACTGGCGATAGCAAAGAGCCTCTGACGATGATGCGGCTATTGAAGTTATCGGAACTAATGTCGCGGACATTGAGTTTGAGCTTGTCTGCATTGACGGCTAAGGCCTGCTCATATTCTGGACTACCCTCTGCTAAGAGCTTAGGATCGCTGATGGGCAGAATACCGTTTAGCACCAGCTTACCCGCACTAAAGTCACTGGTGATATTGCTGGTTAAGCGATCGCGCGTAAATTCAATGTCACCTTGCACATTGGTAAAGTCTCCAGGCAGTCCTGAAACTTGGACATGGCCATCATTGATCGTCATTTTGCCAGATATCTTAGGATCTCGGAAGGTTCCATCGGCTAATAGATTGATTTTGCCTTTGCCATCAACCCAGCTAATATTCTGATTGAGAACATTAATTAGGGCAATGCCTTCATCTTGAATATCTAGCTTGACGCGAAAATTGCCAAATACACCCACATTACCAGAGGCAAAGATCGAATCTTTTTCCGCGATCTTCATGCTGGCATCGAAGTTGACATTGAGGGCATTGTAATTGAATTTGATGGCGGCGAAGCTGATGGGCTGTTGGTTATATTCACCATCGGTGAGACTCAAATTACCATCAATTTTTAAGTCAAAAAGATTACTGCCTGAGACAGCCACATTACCATTGACCTTGCCCTTAACGGGTATGGCAATATTGCGGAGGGCAGGGAGAAATTTAATATTCTCAATGGCGAAGTCTTTGAGTTCGATCCGTCCACTTTGTTCACGGAATCGGAGTAGAGGGTTAGGGTCATCGGTAATTCTGATGCGGGCATCGGTAATCCGTCCATAGCTCTGCCCTGCTTGCAGATTGGCCTTGGCGATCGCAAAGATACCGTTGACATAGCTGCCTGTAATTTGGACAGTTTCAATCGCGTATTTGTTGTAGTCAAGGTCTTTGCCATTGACATCAAAATTTAGTCTGAGTCCTTGGCGCTGATTGAGGGCAAAGCCAATTTTGCCACTTAGCTCACCGTTAAAGGTACTGAGGGGTGGCAAATCAAGGTTGCGCGATGAGTCTGCCACCTCTTGCTGTTCTTGTTTGACCGTTAATTGGGCAATGTATTGGAGTTGTTGGTAAAGGGGTACGCCTGCCATCTGAATGGCTGCTACGGGTTGGAGGGCAACGGCTTTGTTGGCAGCAAAATCAATGCCTTGGGTAATGTCAACAATATTTGCCCATTGCAGGGTGGCAAATAGATCTTGGATTTTGCCCTTGGAAATTTGCAGATCGCCCACTAGTTGATCTTCGCTGTTAGGGTTGTAGGTGAGGTTAAATCCGTATTCGTTGCTAGATTCTAAATTTTTGGTGCTGAGTTTGCCATTTTTGATGTCGACGATGCCGTTGATATAGGAGAGGTTAGCAATCACGCGATCGCCGACCAAACGACCAAAGCGAGGTCGATCTACCTTGACTTCGCCAATTACTGAGGAGTTGCGGTCAATATCAACGACTAGGTTACTCGATACATTGCCACTCACATCATTTTGTCCTGCTAAGGAAGCCAAAATCGCGAGGGGTAAATTATCAATTTTAAGGCTGATGCGATTGGGGTTACGATCTAGGCGATTGGCGATCGCGGTTATGTTATTTAAACGCAGGTCTAGAGAAAGGGGACGGAAGGCGGGATCAAGTTGTAATGCAAGGCGATCGCCTAGTTGCCCATCTTCGCGCAGATCCCCCCGCAAATCTACATTTAAGCCCTGTTGGCGATTAAAGTCTAAATCTCCACTGAGACGAGGCACGTTGAAATATTCTGCTGTTGCACTATTCGCAAGAGTCGAGCGATCTAGTCGCAGACCCATTAACGCCAGCTTACCCTTAGCGAATAAATTTTGACCAAAACCACCATTGAGGGAACCGTTAAAAACGGCATTATCTAGCTGCAATTGATTAATTCTGACATCGGCAACCCTGACACTGCCTGATAGTTCAGGGGCAGTGACCGCCCCATTAATTGTGCCATTGAAATTTAAGGTTCCCCGTGAGGGAGTGGCAATTCCCTTGGGCAGTAGAGATGCAAGGGAAGCAAGGCTAACGCGATCTAGTTGAATCGCTCCAGCAATCCGCAAGTTTTCGATCGCGCCCGACAGCTTGCCTTTAAAGTTAAGGAAACCAGTTGCCTGAGGAGGAATGACACTAGAAAGAGAAGCAAGGCGATTGATGTTTACATTGCGGGAAATGAGATCAAGATCGATGCCTGCGATACCTGTGGGGAATTGATCTTTGTCATTGTAAGCAAGTTGAATTTTGCCATTGGCATTGAGATAGTTGCCCACTTGCAGGGCAGGCACAAGCAGATTTTTGCCATCCCAAGTGAGGTTAGCGGCGATCGCATCGGGAAGTTCCGTTAAGCCCTGTGGTAAGTTGATTTCGGCTTCGGCTGTGATATCCGCCAGATTAAAACCACCGCGATCGCTCCGCAAATTAATCAATCCATTTAAGACACCCTTCTGTTTGTTGAGAAATGCTGATAAGGGAATGCCATTACTATTGATTTGGGACTTCCATACGCCACTGGCAAGGTTATAGGTTCCCACCAAACCCACCTCTCCAAGGGGAAACTTGACCTTAGCATTGCGAATTGTGGCTAATCCATCAGTGAGCAAGACTTCCCCACGCGCAGGATAGGTGGCATTGGGAGCATCGATTTGCGCTAAAATCTGCGGATTATCCAGTTTGCCTGTCACCTGTAGGGAACTAACCACCTGCCCTATATTAATCGGCAATTGGGTTTTGTAGAGGGAGGTAAATTCTTCAGCCACGCCGACTATATTAGAAGTAAAGAGAATTTCGGCGGGCTTATCCTTTTGTGGTAATAGAATCTGCCCTGAGCCTGAAATCGTGGCAACGGCGGAAGCTGCTTGCAGTTTTTTAATTCTAATGGTTTTGGCATCACTCAGTTCTATGGCGGCATTGAAGCGATCCATATTCACGCGATCGATGGTGATGGGTTTATTAGTCGATAGATTTAGCAGCAGAGAAGGTTTTGCTAATTTGCCAGAGACTTTGCCACTGAGATTAACTTGACCTGCGATCGCCACAGGCACAGATAAATTAAAGCTATTAATGCCCTTACTCAAGTCAACCACTGTATTAGCTAGGTTGAGATCAAAGCCATCCTTCTCATTGTAGGAACCACTGATGGCAATTTTGAGAAAGTCGTATTCCGCCGCTAAATCCGTAATATTGAATTGCTGTCCATCAAAGCTAAATTTACCCGTAATGTTCTGCACGGACTTGGTGAACTGCGGAGCCTTAATCTCTCCTTCAAATAATTCCGCATTGGCCTTAACTTGTGGAGTTCCCTGATCGCCAATCGCCACCTGTGCCTGAGCATTGACAGTTCCCTTAACCACCTGTACGGGAGCATTGACGGCAAAACCTTGTACTGCTGGAACTTCTAAGTTAAAGGCTTGCAAATCGACATTTCCTGTTCCCTTAGTCAAGTCCCAATCCACATCAAAGGAAACCTTACCCATATCACCATTTGGAGCATTTTGGGCAATGGCGATCGCCTGTTGCAGTTGTTCGGGATTAGGTGGCTCGGCGATCGCGGCGAGGTTGGGCAGAAAGACTCGTCCCGTCCCCTGCATTTTTAAATTCTGCTTATTAGGATCAATAATCTGCCAATTACTATCGATTTGCAACTGACCAAAGGTAACTAACTCTCCCTTGGCGATCGTTTGGATCGTCACCTGAGCATTATCAAATCGCACGGTTCGTAAGTCCACAAACCCTTTTTCTTTCTGTGGTTCGGGGGTAATTTTGGGTAATTGGAGTAACCCTGTTACATCTTGTTTGAGAAATACCTGCGGGCGTTCAGCGATCGCATCTAGCCCCAACTGACGGCGTGTTATATAGCCCCACAGATCCACATTTACTTCGAGGGCATCCACCGCCAAAAAATTAGCTTCCTGCTCCGTTGGCGGCACAATCGACTTACCAAACCGAATACTAGACAACCCAACGCGCTCCACCTGCCCCAGTTGCAGAGGACGCTTCAAGGCTTTGGAAAGCTCTGATTGTAGTAATGGAGATAGTCGCTCGTTGAGAAAATATCGACCATACCATACACCACCCAAACCAGTGGCAGTCAAAGTAAGCAATATACCTACGCCAACTCGTCCTAACTGCCTAGCTAAAGTCATGTTGCTATTTGGCTGTTGCGGCGGTAATTGAGGTTGTACCACAAAATTCACTCCATTTTTGCCCACACGATATCATTTTGGCATAATTTTTCTGTATCGATACGGATCACAACTATTTCGTTTTTCTTTGCCGCTAAACCAACTAAACGCCCAAATTTTTACATTAGGTCTTCCCAATTAAAAATTACATCAGGAAATGCAAGCAGAGAGATGGTATCACCTTGTTCATATCGTTGCGATCGCTTATAGACTGAAGTTGAAGGTTGGGAATAGCCTTCGATAGTTTGTTGGTTGAGATCAAAGAGCCACATTTCAGGAATCCCATTGATGGCATATAGAGGCATTTTGACATCGCGGTCATAGGCGATCGTGCTATCGGCAACTTCGATAATTAATAGGATATCCTCTGGTGTTGGCAAGCCACTAGCATAAAAATCATCGCGCCATTTGAGAATCGCAAGATCTGGCTGAGGCTCAGAGCGATCGCCTAAACAAATGGGGTTTTGCGTCCAAATAATTGCCCGATCACCTAATTTTCTTTCAAAATTTTTAGTCAACCGAGCTACACAAACTGCGTGCTTGATACCAATCGGGGACATTTCTCTGATTTCTCCATTAATTAATTCATAGCGATCGCCTTCCGCAAACACCCCCGCCTCGTGCATGAGATGGTATTGCTGCACCGTAAATTTGTGGATATTGTCTGTAAAACTGGGTGTAACTAATTGGGCTGTCATCTTATTCCACCTGCATTCGAGTGATATTTTCTATACTAAGGAAAGTCTCAAAAAGTAATGCTATTCACTGCCTGCATTATCCTGAAGTTGTGACGACATGAGACTTCGTGATTTGCAAGTCATGCGTACGTCATTACAAAATTGAAACTCTCCAAACAAGAGATTTAGTTAAAGCATCTTAGTTTATTCTAATTTCAGTTGCCCAGTTTTCAATTGACAAGTTTGGAATTTGTCCAAAATCCTTATTTGCTGGTTCGGTTTGAAATATGCGATCGCAAATTAGAGTATTTCCTTTGAGAAATAAGGAAGCATGATCAGTAACAAGTATCAATAGACTCAAACGATTTTTCCCTCTATCAATATAACAATCCAAATTCTTTAGCGTATTTGACTAATTATATAAAATTTTATATAATTTCAATGAAGTTGAATATAAATATTATGGCAATCAAATTTTACGAGAGTCCTTTTCATGCGATCGAGGAGCCTGAAGTTGCAAGCAAGCTGGTTTTGAAAGCTGACTTGACGATCATGATTCGAGACATAATTGAAGATAGAGGTTGGACACAGAAAGAAGCGGCTGAAATGTTGGCTGTTACTCAGCCCCGTGTGTCAGATATTGTGAATGGAAAAATTGATAAGTTTACTTTGGATATGCTTTTTTCAATGTTGGATAAGCTGGGATTTAGGACTGAGTTTATTTTTAGCAGTTTAGAAAGTGCTTCTATTAAAATCCAAACAAGGGATTTAGCTAAAGTCGCTTAGTTATTTTTGCCTTTTCATTTTTTCGATTTCAGCTTTTAGTTCCTTGTATCTTTTTTCGACAGTTTTCATAGCTTGTCGATCTACGCCGTTTGTTGTCTTTTCAAATGAGTGCAAGACGACAACGGTATCTAGAAATTTTGCTATGTATACGCATCTAAAGGCTGGGCTACCATTGATTTTAAGTTCGATTACACCAGCGCCGATACTTTCAAGAGTTTGGATTGGTAAGAATGGCTTTTTGTCGTCTTGGACTGCTCTTAGGCTAGTCCCAAATTGTTGTTGAATCTCTTTTGGGAAGTCTTTGTATTCTCTTTCGGCAGCATCGTTAACAAAAGCAAATTTTTTCATGTTGGTTATACTGATTGAATCTAGTGGACAAATTCCACAAAAAGAGAAAGGCAAGAAAAATTACACTGGATGTGATAATTTCCTTGCCTTTGATTAGTTGACTGTTGCAAACATTTTACTGGTCGCCATCTTCAGGATATTCATCAAGCAATTTGAGTGTATCCATTCCTGCAAGTCTTGATAGAGTTTCCTGTAATTTTGTATCAATCGGTTTTACTGAAGATGCAAGAGTCTCAGCTTGTTTTCTGGCGGTTGCATCAGTTTCAAAGATGATTTCAGTGCTTTTATCATAATTCTCGTAAGCTAAAGATATAAATCTGCCACGCTCTAACTCAGGTAATGATTGTGATGTCATCAGATGTCTGCTCAAGTTAGTCAAAACTTCGTCTTTTAGGTGTACAAATTCTTTGGCAGTGGATTTTTGCCAGTCCATGATCAGTAAGCTCAATTTGGCATTAGTAGCTTGTGCCAGAAGCTTTAGCTCTACATCAGTTCGCACAACGTCTTGGACAATATTCATCATGCCTTGAAGGATTTTCAAGTTTGCCTCTCTTGTCTTGATGTCAAGGTTGACTTCAAGTTCTAGAGTTTTCCTTGCTTCGTCAGCTTTAATTTGTAATTCTTCAAGAGCCATCTTCCTTTCTTGACGAGCCATGTGACCGCGTATCAAATCGCCTAACAATCCAAAGCCTGAATTGACAACGTTGCCAACAGCATTAATTGTTTCGCCTACAACTGGAACCCATACAGACATAGTAATTCTCCTTAGTTAATTGAATTGGTTTGAAGATTTTCAGTGAACTTGTAAATTTCGTTCAATGAGGTGATCGCCTGTCTTGTTGAATCTAGATCTGTTTCAAGCCTCTCAATTTCAGGCAGCACATTATCACCCAAAGATTTTCTCTCTTGAATAGAATTTGCTAGATTTTGTTCAATAATATCGATACGCCTATCAATCTCGCTATAGATTTTTTCAGATAGAGACGCAATACCAGACTTAACAATTTCAGAAGCTTTAGCAGTGCCATTAATTACGATTAGATCCACGGTTTTAACAGTTTGGCTTTTAACAAGTTGGGGATTTATACTGAAAACAACGCTAATTATAAGATCTGGCTTACTGATAGTACCTCTATCTACATAATGTGATTCTTCACGAGTTTCATATACGTTTGAGTTAACAATATCTCTAATAGAAGTCAAGTCAGAAAAAGTAACTTGATCAATATTTATAGGATTTTCGATCTTGGGGATACCTAAATCTTCATTCAGATCTTGATTTAGCTTGCGAAGGATCGCCTCTGCTTGACTGTAGCTATGTTTATAAATTCGAGTCTGTTCTTTGTTACAAAAGCTCTTTAGCTCTGACTCAAAAACATTATACATACTGCGAACTACGTCATTAATTACTACTGAGTAGTTCTCTAATGTTGATGCCACCTTTGATTGACTAGAGGTATCTACAAAAAAACGCACTGAATCAACTGCTTTTTTCAATAATTCCCATTGCTCTGAAGTCAATGCTCTTGTACTAGCTCCAGAAAAGTTGCGAGCAATAGTTTGAGCAATAGTATTTTTAAAGCTACTACCATCATATTTACCATCAAACATATCAGAGATAATAGTTTTGACCTGTTCTTTAAACCGCTTGTAACGGGAATTGATCTTATCTATTAGAGCCTCTTGATCGCTTAACAAGGACTCAGCAATCAACTTTTTTTTATCTCCAGCCTCCTGAAGCGATGCAGCAAACTTTTCAGTTAGTTTTTTCAAATTCTCTAAATCAGTTTTAAAAATAGCAAGTTTCTGTTGTACATCCTGTTCATAGGCTTGCAAAAAGGTTAACCCCTTTCTAATTGCATCTAGAACAAGTTCTTGAGTTTTGTTGTTATGACTTAAATATTTCACAAGTTCTGTTTCCAGTGCCTCAATATTCGACCACTGTAAAACTTTATCCATAGCCTCAGAAATTGAATCAGTAGAAATTCCGTTACGCATTCTATTTCTTAAACTTAGGAATCTTCCAACATAGCCATCAAAAACTTCATTTTGTTTGTCATCATTGAGTAGATTTTCTTTTTCCATCCTGTACAACAAAGCTGGCAGTGCTGCAACGCCAATGACTCTTTCACGGGGCAAATCAAACCCATAGTCATTATTTAATGTGTTATGAATTGACGAGATCGAATCTTGTAAAGTTTGACTATTACCATTGTCTTGATCGATTTTATTAACTGCGAAGAAAAGTTTGTCACAAAAACGAGAGTTATACTGCCTCTGTCGGCGAATTTCCTCTAGCAATAGAGCATCACTTTCAGTAAAAGCGGTAGTAAAGTTAATTACATAAACTACAGCATTTGCTTTGTCGATAAAGTCAAAGGTGATGCGTTTGTGATCAGCATGACGAGCCGAATTAGTTCCGGGAGTATCAACAAATTGAATACCTTCTAAACGTACTTGTTTAGTTAAATGCTTAACAGGAGCATAAATCTTTAACTCTTTGACAGCATCATTGTTAATAAAACTACCCAATTCAACCTGACTAAGATCGGTCAAACTAAATGAGGAATAGCCCTTATTTAAAGTCAGCCTTGCTTGGTTAGAGTGAATGTCATTTGTCTCACTCACAGGGTCAAAGACAGACTTAACAAAATTAACAGGACTGTCAAATTGTAGTGACTTCTCCTCAGAATATACCTCAGCTTTTCCTATCCATCCATTTCTCAAATACTTATTGAGATATTTTTGTAAATCTTGAGGATCTCTATAGGAAAGAATGATGACTCGTTGATTGCCCTTCTTAGAGATTTCAACCTGTGCATCGACATCTCCCTCACGATCATTGATGAAAGTCAGTCTGCCTGTTGTTGGCTTTGCCATTGAAGGTAAGATGTCATTACCCAACATTGCATTAATCAGCGTTGACTTGCCAGCGCTAAAAGTAGCCACAAAAGCAATTTGGTAAGTGTTGTCCCTCAGCTTAGTGACTTCCTTAGAAATATCTTCAGCCTCTTTAATTCTGCCTTTCTCATTCAAATATTTCTGCAATGCCTCCAACTGTGCGATCGCCTGTTGTCTGACTTCATCCAAATTAGTCGCTGTATTCATCTTAGGTTCCATGATTGATTTACCAATAAACTCGCTCTGCTGTTGACGCATTAAGCGATCTGCATAGCTTGCTACAAGATGATTGCTCATCCTGATTTCACTCTTTCGATAAGCTAGAAGTCGATCAAACTGCTCCAACTTATCTAAAACCTTTTTGCGCTTGCGCCGCGCATCATCTAAAGCTTTACGATAGATTTTGAGTTGCTTGTCGTCATAGTCATTTAGCTCTCGAATAGAATGCTCTGGAATTACAAGCTTAATTGCTGCAAATCGAATGCTAGGATGACTTTCAGCATATTCCAGCAACTCATCTTCAGTCTCTTTCTCAAAAACTTCTAGATGATTGCTGATTACTCGTACAGTCTTAGACTCAACATTACCAATATCCTGCTGTTCCTGAAGAACTGAAGCAAGTCCTTGAGTATCAGTAAAAAAGGATTTGTATTTTCTACGCTCATCCTTTAAGATGTCAAAAAGTGATGTAAATACATTTGGACTATCTACAGCAATCCCGTTCTTAGAGGATTCTTCGATAATATCAATCAAAGTCCAGCTTTTGCCAAGACATTGATCGTGACAAGCTTTTGCTAAACCTAAGTAGTTAGGTATTACTTCAGGATGGATATTACGCGATCGCAAACTACTTCTGATATCGTGCAGAACCCATAGGAAGTTTTCCCGTTCTGACAGTAGACCTTGTTGAATGCTGGCGAAATAGACAGAATAATCAGACGAATCAGCCATAGGAGTATCTCCAAAAATGATAGAGATAGGTGGAATTTGTTCGTTTGTATTAGGCAGAAAATGAATCTGAAGTGCATAACCTGCACCCGATGCAATTTTTGCCAACGTCTCAATTTTGGGAAATTGTTTACCTGATTCTATTCGCGCAAGTTGAGATTGATTCATACCAATGCGCTCCGCAAATTCTCTTTGCGTAAGCCCACTAGCAGCCCTCAACTTAGCGACTATGCCAGTTGCATCAACTTCAAAGTTAAGATTTTCAAATGTCATGGTGAGTCAACCTCATACAAGCTGTAAGATTACTGTATAGATTGACTAAACTGCATTTCAACTTGATAACAGAAATGTTATATTGCCCAGTCTATATTTGTCAATACCTCTTGTAAAATATTTTTGTATCACTTTTTATTCAGTATTAGAATGCGTGGCTATAACAAAAAAGTTATCTGGAATTTTATCAAGGGCAATCGCTATCTAAGTATTTTTTGAGATAGGCGATCGCCATTGACGTTTTCTCATTAGTCTAAGATATTTGGGAAGAGTTGAGAGTGATGGGAGAAACAGGCGATCGCTTTTACACCCAGCATGATCTAACGACTAGAGCTTTCATGGCAAATGTTTAGTATTATTAAGACTCAAGGTTAGCGATCGCCTAGATTGCTATTTTTCACAACTCGCATATTTTCGCATATTGATAAGTAATGGACACTAGATATAATCCCCAGCAGATCGAACCCAAATGGCAAAAAGTTTGGGCAGAGAAACAACTCGACAAGGTAAATAACAACGCAATTGGTAATGAAGCCCAAAAAAAGAAATTCTATGCGCTGTCAATGTTTCCCTATCCATCGGGCGATCTGCATATGGGTCATGTCCGTAACTACACAATTACCGATGTAATTGCCCGATACAAAAGAATGCAGGGCTATCAAGTGTTGCACCCAATGGGCTGGGATGCCTTCGGGTTGCCTGCGGAAAATGCGGCGATCGATCGCAATACCCATCCTGCAAAATGGACTTACGCCAATATCGACAATATGCGATCGCAACTTCAGCAAGTGGGCTTGTCCTACGACTGGGATCGCGAGTTAGCCACCTGTTCTCCCGACTATTACAAATGGACGCAGTGGATCTTTTTGCAATTTTTGGAAGCAGGTTTGGCATATCAAAAGGAAGCAAAGGTTAATTGGGATCCAATTGATCAGACAGTAATTGCCAATGAGCAGGTGGATAGTGAAGGGCGTTCTTGGCGATCGGGTGCGATCGTGGAGAAGCGCAAATTGCGGCAGTGGTTCTTGAAAATCACTGACTATGCCGAGCAGCTTTTGCAAGATTTGGATAAGCTCAACGAATGGCCTTCTAGCGTGAAGATCATGCAAGCCAACTGGATCGGCAAGTCCACAGGCGCAGAGCTAAGTTTCCCCATCGTTGGCAGTGCTGAAAAAATCACAGTTTTCACTACCCGCCCCGATACCGTTTATGGTGTCAGCTATGTTGTACTTGCCCCTGAGCATCCCTTAGTTGAAACCTTGACCGCCGATTCCCACAAGGAAACCGTAAATAAATTTGTTGAAGAAGTCAAAAACCTCAATGAAATCGATCGCACTTCCGATGATCGTCCCAAACGTGGCGTAGCGATCGGCGCAAGCGTGATTAATCCCTTCACAGGTAAAGAAGTTCCGATTTGGATTGCTGATTATGTTCTCTTTGAATATGGAACAGGCGCAGTCATGGGAGTTCCTGCTCACGATGTCCGCGATTTTGCCTTTGCGAAACAGTATAACCTTCCCATTCAAACCGTAATTATTCCAAACTCCCCTCTCCCTATGGGAGAGGGGCAGGGGGTGAGGGAATCTGCTTACACCGAAGCAGGAATCATGGTCAATTCAGGAGAGTTTGACGGATTAGATTCCTTAACCGCAAAGACGAAGATTGTGGAACTTGCGGAAAAGAACCAATGGGGAACCGCCAAAATCACCTATCGCCTCAGAGATTGGCTAATTTCGCGGCAAAGATATTGGGGCTGTCCGATTCCCGTAATTCATTGTCCGAAATGTGGCATTGTGCCTGTTCCCCATGCTGATTTACCTGTGATCTTGCCTGAAGATGTGGAACTCACTGGAAGAGGTGCATCACCACTCGCTCAAAAGGAATCTTGGATCAATGTCCCCTGCCCTAAATGTGGTGCGGATGCCAAGCGTGAAACTGACACGATGGATACCTTCATTGATTCCTCTTGGTATTTCCTCCGTTTCAGTGATGCAAGGAATGATCAGGAAATTTGTGATCGCGCTGCGGTCAATAATTGGCTACCCGTTGACCAATATGTGGGCGGTGTCGAACACGCGATTTTGCATTTGCTCTATTCACGGTTTGTGACTAAGGTTTTGCGCGATCGCGGCTTACTCGATTTTGATGAACCCTTTACCAGATTGCTCACTCAGGGTATGGTGCAGGGATTGACCTACATGAATCCTAATAAAAGTGGCAAAGATAAATGGGTTCCTTCGGCTTTGGTTGATCCTAAAGATCCTAAAGATCCCAAAACTGGTGAACCTTTGCAAGCCCTCTATGCCACGATGTCCAAATCGAAGGGCAATGGTGTATCACCTGTCGAAGCGATCGCCAAGTATGGAGCCGACACTTTGAGAATGTTTGCCCTCTTTAAGGCTCCCCCTGAAAAAGATTTAGAATGGGAAGATGCCGATGTCGAAGGTCAGCAACGCTTCTTGAATCGGGTGTGGCGTTTGGTCTCTAGCTTTGCGGAAACTAAGCAGCATGGCATCTCTGATAAAATCGACAAGAATCTCCGCCGTGCTATTCATATTGCGATCAAAGAAGTTTCTGAAGATTTCGATGGCGGCTATCAATTGAATACAGCGATTTCGGAATTGATGAAGCTTAGTAATGCGTTGCAAGATGCCGAAGATAAATCTTCAGCAACTTTCCTAGAAGGTGTGGAAACTCTCTTGACTTTGCTTGCTCCCTTCGCACCACACATTGCTGAGGAGCTTTGGGAATTGATTGGTCACACCGAATCTGTTCATACCCAATCTTGGCTCACCCATGATCCCGATGCGCTCATCGTTGATGAGATTACCCTCGTCATTCAAATCAATGGCAAGGTGCGCGGCAGTCTGCAAGTGCCATCGATCGCCAGCAACGATAAGCAAGCTTTGGAAGCATACGCCCGCAGTTCCAGTGCCGCGCAGAAGTATCTAGAAGGCAAGGAGATTAAGAAGGTGATTGCCGTTCCCGGAAAGTTAGTCAATTTTGTAGTTGTGTAGTGGGTTAGAGGCTGTTTGAGAAGTGTGGGCATTCACTAAAAATACTAATTAATCCCCCCTACCTCCCTTACGAAAGAGGAGAAAAGATTAAAAAAGTCACCCTTTTTAAGGGGGATTTAGGGGGATCAAAACTTCTCAAACACTCTCTAAATTAAAAACCAAACCCAGTCAGGTTTCTTAATTTGGTATAACAAGCATAGCAGTAGCTATATCAATTCATACCCCTAACTGATTATTTTTAGAGAAGTTCATTCTTATGATTTATTTGGGTTTAGTATATACTTAATTTACATATCTACTAAACTGACAATGACACTTCCCGAAGAATTTACGAAAGTTTTATCTAAGATATTAAGTACATCTGCAATCACCTTAGAGAAAAAACTAGAAGAACTCATATCGGCACAAAATTCTTTTCGCATCAATCAAGACATATTTTTGCTGCCTCAAGAAATTATTAATAACATTAGCTATTTTCTAGGCAATGAGCATATTAGTAACTCTAACTTTAATAATTCTATTTTAAATTTATTGGAAGAATGGCAAAGTATTAACTACTTTAAAAAAATAGAACATTTACAAGCTCACTTAGATCACGGCGATATACCATCAAACTTTAGTCGAAATATTAGCGATCGCATAATTAACAACTATAGAAAACATCGTTTATTAGTACTAACTGCTCCATTTAAAATTAGTACTAGCTGTATTGCTGAACTACGCGAAAATCTAGAAATAGAATTAGTAGAAGACTTAAAGATGTTTTTTGCAAATAATTATCCATTTGATAGTAAAACATGTCCTGTAGAATTTCATGGTGATTACTTTTACAAACCGATAACTAATGAAGATATTCATCAACTACAATCCTTATTCAATCATATCCCTACTCTGATTTTATTTAATAGTATTAGTGATTACAAAGCATATTTCCATCTATGCTTTTGGTTGCCATATAGCCAACATGTCTTACGATATACGCTTCCAACTTGGTATTGGGAAGAAGCTTGTGAAGCACTAACTAGTGATGATAAGCCTAGCAAGAAATCAGTTAGAATTATTCGTCAAACTATTATATCGATTTTGGAGATTTTAGCCACTTTTATATCTGACTGGTATTATTTAAATTTGAATGCAAACTATTCTCCTAAAATATTTGAAAACCATATTTTTAGTTCAATATATTTAGATGCTAGTTTTATACAGCCATATATTAATATCCTTGAGCAAACTCGAACAAGACGAATTATCGCTAATGAAAAACTATTAAGTGGTTTTATTGATTGGAAGATAAATACTAATAAACAACTCAAACAAAAAATTAAAGAATGGTATCTTTGTGGACTGCTAAATAGTCATCCTGGAGTTGTTTATTCTTTAGCATTTAATAGCGATCGCAGTATTTTAATGAGTGGCGGCAGTGATGGTTCCGTAAGATTATGGCATCCGAATACTGGTAAATTAAGTCTTAGTTTAAAAGGTCATATTGGTGATGTATTCTCAGTAGCGATTAGCAATAATGACTGCTATTTTGCTAGTAGTGGTAGTGACTGCAAGGTATTAGTTTGGAGATTAGATAAGATACAAGAACCGACTCCTCTCACTGAGCATACCGCCTATGTCAGTTCCCTAACCTTTTGCCCAGACAATCGTTTATTAGCAAGTGGTAGCTATGACAAAACGATTCGGATTTGGGATTTGTGGACTGGCAAGCCCTTTCGTGTTTTCACCGAGCATACATCCTACATCACATCTCTTGCTTTTAATTACAATGGAGAGTTGTTGGCAAGTGGTAGCTATGACAAAACGATTCGGATTTGGAATCCTTTAGACACTAAGTCAAAGCTTACTTTAGTAGGACATGATGGATATGTAAACTGCGTTGCTTTTAGTCCTTGTGAAAATATTTTGGCTAGTGGTGGACATGATGGCGTAATTTGCCTATGGCGTGCGGAAACTGGCACGTTACTCAAGAAATTTAAAAGGCATAATGGAGGTGTTAATTCATTAGCTTTTAGTTCGCATGGGGAGATGCTGGTAAGCGGTAGTAGCGATCGCACTGTGAGAGTTTGGAATGTGAGAACTGGTGAAGAACTGAGTATCCTTGCTGTGGGAGTACATCCAATTCTGTGTGTTCATTTTTCAAAGGATGGTAAACAGTTAGTTATTGGTAGTAGTTGGACAGATAATATTAAAATTTGGAACTGTGCATAGGCTGAGTAACCAGATAAACTTGCGTGATTTAATAACGTGATTTGATAATACGACATTGAAAAAACGATATAGTCTTTTAGATAAGTTTAGAGGACAAATATGAGCAGGAGCATCCTAGGAACCACCAAAATTTTAGGCGTGATGGGTTTCCCTGTGAGCCACAGCCTCTCTCCTGTGATGCATAATGCGGCGATCGCGGCAATGGCTCTAGACTATACCTACATACCGTTATCTGTACCAGTCGAAGATCTAGCAACGGCGATCGCGGGACTAAAGGCAATTGAATCGGTGCAAGGATTTAACCTCACGATTCCCCATAAAGTGGAGGTCATGCCTTTATTAGATGAGATTTTACCGATCGCCAAATCCGTAGGCGCAGTGAATACAGTCAAGCGAGTTGGCGATCGCTTCGTGGGGACAAATACAGATGTGGCAGGATTTCTCGCACCTCTCCAACATATGGAACGAGACTGGTCAAATACTCCAGCCCTCATTTTAGGCAATGGTGGTGCTGCTAAGGCAATGGTGGCGGCCTGTCTGGAACTAGGTTGTCCGATCATCCATGTAGTGGGACGCGATCCTAAAAAGATGAAAAAATTTCATGGCATGATGACCAGTCAGCTTCATGATTACAATTTGCGCGTGCATCCTTGGGCATCATTGCCCCATCTTTTAGAGGTAGCAGGAATTTTAATTAATGCCACTCCCATCGGCATGGGACAAGATATCGATACACCTCTCACTACGGAACAGATGGCAATGCTACCCACCGATGCGATCGTTTATGATTTGATTTATACTCCACGACCAACCAAGTTTTTGCAAATGGCATCGGCAAGGGGACTGAAAGCGATCGATGGGTTAGAAATGTTGATTAATCAAGGGGCGATCGCCTTAGAATTTTGGTTAGAGCAGCCTGTTCCCATCGACATTATGCGCCAAGCTCTATACCAACTTCTCTCATGCTCTTAGTTCGATTACTGACCGACTGGCAACACCGTCTGGGTTTGGCTCATAATGTCATGGATATCAACATTTTGCCAATGGATGCGATATAGCTGTAATGGTTCTTCTTTGCCCTTAACACGGACGAGATCAAGCTTTTGCATGGGCAGACGCAGGCTCTCAACCTGAGTTAAAGTACTCTCAGAAATTAAGATTTCTCCCGATTTTGCCGCCGAACAGATGCGGCTCGCCACATTCATCGTATCGCCAATATTTGTATATTGAATCAAGTTCTCTGAACCAATATTCCCCGCCGCCACCATACCTGTATTTAAACCGATATGAATATGGAATTGCAGATCACGGCCTTGGGTTGCCCAGTCTTGATTCAGTTTTTGCATTGCCCATTGCATCGCGATCGCTGCATTTACCGCCATCATCGCATCATCATCACGGCGATAGGGAGATCCCCATACGGCTAGAAGTGCATCAGCAATATATTTTTCTAAAGTGCCGCCAAAGGGAAACACAATATCTTCAACCATTACTTTAAAGTATTCATTAAGAAACTCCAGCACATGGCGCGGCTGCATTTGGGAAGTCATTTCCGTAAAGCCACTGATATCAGAAAATAGGGCGGTAACTTCTGTTTCCACAATCCGATTTAAGTCCCATCCCTCCTCAATCTTTTTGCTCACGGCCGCAGGAAAAAATCGCTCTAGCTTAGTACGGCGAACTACTTCCGATTGCATGTTTTGATAGAGGCTGGCATTTTCAATGGCGATCGCCGCCTGATTTGCCAAACTGCTGAGAAATTCCAAATCTTCTTGATTGTAGGCGTAGCCTTGCGATAGATTATCCACATACAGCACCCCAATCACCTGATCTCTTGGCTTAAGCGGCGCACACATTGCCGATTGAATTGAATACTGAATGATCGATTGAGAACTATCAAAGCGGCGATCGCCAGTGGCATCATCACTGACAATGGCATCCCCTTGCTTGAGGACAAAGTTAGTAATCTTCCGACTATAAAAGTCTAGATTTTCGCTACTTGAAGAATCGCTAAATCGATAGGCTTTAGGTTCTAAGTTGCCTGTAGCAGGATCGACTAGCAATAGCACAGCGCGATCGACTGACATGATTTTTAGTAATAGTTCTAAAATGCGATCGGGTAATGCCGCATAGGAATCAGGGGAAGCTAACTGCTGACTTACCTCTAAGAGAACTCGTAACTTAGCTGCTGCCCTTTGTGCCGCATCTGTCCCCTCAATCATCAATACAGAGCCAGCAACGGTTCTTTTTTGCTGTTTGAGCAAATCCTGCATATTGCCGCGAGGGTTCTCAGGCGACACGCGCATTAAAATCGATAAACCAGAATTAGAAACTTGGGCTGTATTGGTGGCTGGCTTTTCCACAGCATCGATCAAGCGAAACACCACACTTCCAAACTGCACTAAATCTTCATGATGAAGTTTTTGTTGGATGATCTTCGTTTGATTCACAAAAGTGCCATTACTGCTATTGAGATCCGTGACAAAAATGCCTCGTTCCGAAACTTGAATTTCCGCATGGTGACGCGAAAGGCTTCGAGCATCATCCTCCACCACGATGCTATTATCTAGACCTCTGCCGATGGTATTAATACCTTGATGTAATTCACAAATGCGCTCATTTGCCATGCCTTGATTTTGAATTATGTAAGCCATACTTTTTACCCAATACGCCTAAATTTCATAACATAGCTCCACCATATAGATTGAAAAAACCTACTAGGTTTGATTTTTAATGCACCATCACAGGAAATCGCTATTTCATTTACAGAAACCACTAAGAAATTTTTTGTATCATTCATAATGAAGTTAACAGCATTATCCCATTTTTATCCATGTCGCCAACTACGCTAGAAGCCCAATCACCTCCTCAGATCGATAACCATGTTACCCCTGATGCGATCGCTGAGTTTAATCAATATGTCATGAGTACCTATGCAAGATTTCCGATCGCCCTCGAACGGGGGGAAGGTTGCCTTGTGTGGGATAGTAATGGCAAAGAGTATCTAGATTTTGTCGCAGGCATTGCCACCTGTACCCTCGGTCATGCTCACCCTGCTATGGTCAAAGCCGTTACTGAGCAGATCCAAACCCTGCACCATGCCTCCAATTTGTTTTATTTTGCTCCCCAAGGTCAACTAGCAAAATGGCTAGTGCAAAATTCCTGTGCTGATAAAGCTTTTTTCTGTAATTCTGGTGCTGAAGCCAATGAAGGAGCCATTAAATTGGCGCGGAAATATGCCCATACAAAACTTGGCATCACCGACCCTGTGATTTTGACCGCCAATGCTAGTTTCCACGGACGTACCCTCGCCACAGTAACGGCAACGGGACAGCCTAAGTATCATAAAAATTTTGCTCCCCTCGTATCTGGTTTTGACTATATCCCTTACAACGATCTGACGGCTCTGGAAGCGGCTGTGAGTAAGTATGAAGGTCGTCTGGCGGCAATTATGCTAGAGCCTTTGCAAGGAGAAGGTGGTGTTAACCCAGGCGATCGCGCTTATTTTTCCAGAATTCGCGAAATCTGTGACGAGAAAAAGATTTTATTAATTATTGATGAAGTACAGGTGGGCATGGGTCGGAGTGGAATGCTCTGGGGCTATGAAAACCTCGGCATTCAACCCGATGTATTTACCTCTGCTAAGGGTTTAGGTGGTGGTATCCCCATTGGAGCGATGCTCTGCAAAGCCCATTGTGATGTGTTTGAGCCGGGAGATCATGCCAGTACCTTTGGCGGCAATCCCTTTGCCTGTGCCGTTGCTTTGGCTGTTTGTCATACGATGGTCGAGCAAAATTTGATAGCCAATGCCCGTGAGCGTGGTCAGCAGCTCAGAACTGGACTACAAGCACTTTGCGATCGCTATCCCCAGCACCTTGCCTCTGTGCGCGGATGGGGTTTAATCGATGGTCTGGTACTCCAAGAGTCTAGCAGCATCCAAGCCCGTGACGTAGTTGCCGCAGGTATTGACAATGGGTTGCTGTTGGTTCCTGCGGGTGTGAAAGTGGTGCGATTTGTGCCACCTCTGACAGTTTCTGCAACTGAAATCGATAAGGCGTTGGCGATTGTGGAAAAAGCGATCGCCGCGATCGTTGCCTAAGAGCGTGTTTAAGAAGTTTTGATCCCCCTAAATCCCCCTTAAATAAGGGGGACTTTTTTAATCTTTTCCCCCCTTTCATAAGAGGGATTGAAGCAAATTAAGAAATGGCTTCGCCATTTCTTAATTTGGTATAACGGGGTTTCGGGTTAAGACATCCCCCTTTTCCCCATTTGGCAAAAGTAGCGAAAAGTAAATAAAAACCAGTGCATCCTATATCAATGCTAACATTGCCACATATAAAGTGAAAAAAGTCAAAACGGAAGAAGATTATAGATGGATGCCGTAACCAAAACGATCCCTTTTTATGGCAGGGAAATTAAATTAAGAATTGGCACCTTTGCACCTCAAGCAGGCGGCTCGGTATTATTACAGTGTGGAGATACTGCCATATTAGTGACAGCAACTAGAGGCCCAGCCCGTGATGGCGTTGATTTTGTGCCTTTGCTAGTTGATTATGAAGAGCGCCTATACGCAGCAGGACGCATCCCAGGGGGTTTCTTGCGCCGTGAAGGAAGACCGCCAGAGAAGGCGATTTTAACTTGTCGCTTGATCGATCGCCCCATGCGCCCCCTATTTCCGAACTGGCTCAGGGATGATGTGCAGATTGTCGCCACTACGATGGCGATCGATGAGAAAGTACCTCCCGATGTGCTATGCGTCACAGGCGCATCGATCGCGGCTCAAATTGCAGGACTACCTTTCATGGGGCCGATGGCAGGTGTCAGAGTGGGTCTAGTGGGGGATGAGTTTATTATCAATCCCACCTATGCCGAAATCGAAGCAGGCGACCTCGATCTAGTTGTTGCTGGCACTGCCGAAGGGATCATCATGGTCGAAGCAGGCGCAAACCAACTGCCCGAAGCTGACATGATCGAAGCGATCGATTTTGGTTATGAAGCAGTACAAGAACTGATCAAAGCCCAGCTAAACCTGATTGCCGAACTAGGCATTACTCCCCCCGATCTCACTCCTCCTGAAACCGATTGCACCCTTGAAAACTTCATTAGCGATCAGGTCAAAGAAAAAGTGGCACAGGTCGTAGCTAGTTGCGAAAAGGATCGCAATATTCGCGATGCAGCCCTCGATGCCATCAAGGAAGAACTGATGGCAAACATTGATGCTCTACCTGAAGAAGATCCGATCAAGTTGGTCGCTGACAAAAAAGTAGTTAGTGCGATTTACAAGGACATCACCAAAAAACTCATGCGTTTGCAGGTGATCGAGCAAAACGTGCGGATTGATGGACGTAAGCTTGATGAAGTGCGTCCGATTTGGTCAGAAGTAGGCGTTTTACCGCGTGTGCATGGTAGTGGTTTATTTAATCGCGGTCTCACACAGGTACTATCGATCGCCACCCTCGGCACACCTGGCGATGCTCAGGAACTAGATGACCTCCATCCCGATGCCAAAAAGCGCTACATGCACCATTACAACTTCCCCCCCTATTCCGTGGGTGAAGCTCGTCCTATGCGATCGCCTGGTCGCCGTGAAATTGGTCATGGAGCCTTAGCCGAACGCGCCCTTGAGCCAGTCCTCCCCCCCAAAGACAAATTCCCATACATCCTCCGCGTCGTTTCCGAAGTACTATCTTCCAACGGCTCCACATCTATGGGTTCCGTGTGCGGCTCCACCCTTGCCCTCATGGATGCTGGTGTACCCATCTCCAAGCCCGTTAGCGGCGTGGCAATGGGTCTAATCAAGGAAGGCGAAGAAGTCCGTATCTTGACAGATATTCAAGGCATCGAAGACTTCTTAGGAGACATGGACTTCAAGGTAGCAGGAACGGATACAGGCATTACAGCTCTGCAAATGGATATGAAAATTACCAGTATATCCATGGAAACAGTGCGCGAAGCAATTACCCAAGCCAAGGCAGGTCGTACCCATATCATGACCAAAATGCTCGAAACCTTGCCTGAACCTAGACCTCAACTATCTCCCCATGCCCCTCGCTTGCTCACCATTCGCATTGAACCAGAGCAAATCGGCATGATCATTGGCCCCGGTGGTAAAAATATCAAGGGCATTACGGAGGAAACTGGAGCCAAAATTGATATTGAAGATGATGGCACTGTCTTAATTTCGTCCATTCATGGCGATAGCGCTCTCAAAGCCAAGCGGATCATTGAAAATATGACCAGACGAGTGGGTTCTGGTGATGTTTATCTTGGTAAGGTCACTCGCATCATTCCCATTGGTGCATTTGTGGAGTTTCTACCAGGCAAAGAGGGCATGGTGCATATTTCGCAACTTGCCGAAGGTCGTGTCGGTAAGGTGGAAGATGAAGTTGCTGTTGGCGATGAAATTTTAGTCAAGATCCGTGAAGTTGACAATCGCGGTCGCTATAATCTGACTCGCTTAGGGATTCATCCCGATGAAGCTGCTGCCGCCAGAAATGCTGCTGCCGCAGGCTAGACTTAGCCCAGTTGTCATTGTGCCGTAGGCACAATGACAACACAAAACCCTGATGAGTGTAATACCAATTTAAAAAAGTGTTACCACCCTTTTTTAAATTGAAAACCAAACCCAGTAAGGTTTTTTTAACTAAGAAATGGCTACGCCATTTCTTAATTTGGTATAACCTCTAGAGAATTGTGGAACCAATTCCTTGAAAGAAGACCCATGATAAAAAGAAATTGCTAATAAAAATAGCAAGTAAGGCTGTAACGACAGCAGTGGTGGTGGACTCTCCCACACCCTTTGCGCCTCCTGTGGTGGTAAGCCCCCAAGTTGTCCCGATCGCCGCAATCAATAGGCCAAAGATACTCGATTTAATCAGAGCTGCGATTAAGTCCCAAGATTTGAGTAAGTTCTGCACAGAATTCAGAAACACTGAATACGAAATGTTATACATGGCTTGAGACAGTAATAGACCTCCCGCCATGCCAGTCAAAAAGCCAAGAATTGTGAGAATTGGCAGCATAAAGATACAGGCGATCGCCCTTGGGGTAGCCAGATAATCGATGGGATTAGTCCTGAGCATATAGAGAGCATCAATCTGTTCTGTAACTTGCATTGTGCCAATTTCTGCCGCAAATGCTGAACCGATCCTTCCTGCAATGATGACGGCAGTTAAAACAGGAATCAACTCCCTTGCTAAGGCGATCGCCAAAATACCACCGATCGCTTGTTGAGCGCCAAAGTTAATAAATTCGCGAGCCACCTGAATAGTAAAAACAGCTCCCACAAAGGAAGCAGTAATCAAGGTAATTAGCAAAGATTCAGTACCCACCACCGACATCTGCTCCATCGTATTACGCCAATGAAATCGACGATAGATTAATAAATGGGTACAGATCTGACCAATCAAAAGGAAGCTTTGACCGAGTTTTACGATCCAGTTGCCAAAATTTCCCATGCTCTTATCTCTGTTTATCTTTGCTCTATATTTTTATCAATATAGCAGTCCTCAATCATTTATAGATTTCTCTAGTTGTAGAATTTCCCCTCGCAAGGATGCGCTTCTAAAAAGTATTCGGTCAGAATTTTAGGGTAAGGATAAGTGGCGCAAAGCACCGTCCATCCTTACCTCTATTTTGCTAACTAAGGCCAAACCTTGCCAGTGGTGCAATTTTCGACAAAAAGTACATTGTTGCGGCCATCATTCGGTATATATACTTGATTGACGGGTGACGCTGGCAACAATAGCTTAGGATCGGCGCATTGAGCGCTTTGTCCGGGTCCCACCACGATATTAGTGCCAGTCTTGATCGTACAAGAACTGACAATATTTAAAGGACTCCATTCTGGACAAATAGCATTCTCTCTAGCATACTGTTCGCGAGGCCCCTTGGGTACTGAAAAAGACCACCAGCGACCAGTCAAGGTATAGGGTTTACTGGCATCATAGACACGATAAACCGTAACGGGTTGAGTCACCTTAAATACTTTCCCCGTACACAAAGCTCCCTTAGTGGGCAAACCAATGGCAGATGTGAGTAAAGCATCATCCTTGACTTCCACTAATCCTTTTGGCACATCACTGACAGTACCTTTGCACTCCTGAGATTGAGCAAAGGAGACACTACCAAAGAAGGCAAGTAGAACAACTTGAAGACCAAACATTCCGCGATTAAATACAGTGGTCATTGTATAGACTCCCTATCGGATATTCCAATAGAATAACTCAATTTGTCACCTACTACTTAGATTATCTAACCAGTTACGCAACAAACTCCTGTAATCGTTTAACTGTCAATCTTTGATTATTTCTAATAAATTCATCAGCTATTTCACTTCCTGAAAGAGTATGATCCGACTGTGAGGCAAGCCAATCAATAAACTCTGCTCTTGTATAAAATAGAAGATATTGTATATTCGTCATTGCTCCATTTTGGAGATCACCTCGCAAGTTGTCAATCTTTGGCAAAAAACCATCCTGTACTTCTGCATATATAAATACGCCATCAGTATATTGCAAGCCCATGCCGCAGTAATCTCGATGGTTGAACGCAAGCACAAACCCTTGCTCTAGCTTATTAGCAACGGCTTGTGCCAATTCTATTCCAACAGTGCCAGAAGAATTGGTCATAGAGGTATTTATTTTCTAATGTATATAGCAATAATAAGGGCTTCGCATCTTAATACGAGTTAATACAAACCATTTTTTGATGATGCAGCAAAGCCACACCATCAAAAAAATGGTTCTTTAACAGAAGAGAGCTAGGGTGATTTTTTTGAAATCGACAAACCCAAGTTAATTGATAAGCTTATTCATGTTTTTAGCAATTCCAGCTATATAGGCATCCATATTGTGATCGTTGATGCCATCGGTTCCCTTTTCTCCTAAAGCTTCGACCCTGCCATGAACGCCATCTAATAGACGTTTCCAAATTGATAAATCATCATGAAGAACTTGAGCTTTATCAAAGTACATAAAGTAACCACAGTCAGCGTAGCCAATACTCCGTAGAGGCACACGGGGAACAACATCATTATTATTAACAAACCGAAAATAACGCTTTGCCATTTCTTTATTCATTGCCTCAGCAAACTTTTTATCACCAACGCGCGGCTGACCAAAGTTATATAGACCAGATACTGGGTAGGCAAACTCCAGCATTTTCGCAACGCCAAGAGTAGCTAGGGCAGCGCCTAGACTATGACCTGTAAACCAGATAGTTTGGTTGTTGTCCTGAAATTGGCGAATGATTGTAAAGATTTCTCGCCAAGCTGAGTCGAGCGATCGCATGAAGCCCCCATGAACATGGCCTAGAGCGTGATAAACCTGCACTAGGCGAATGTCTGACAGAATGTCTTGTAGCTTGCTAGGCTCAGTACCGCGAAAAGAAACTATGATTTTATGACTGTCGCCAGCTACAAAAGCCTCAGTTCCAGTTGAATGAATATTCACAAATTGAAACTTGCTGGTTTGCAATTGTTCGCTGACTTTATCCTTTGCTGATGGAGCATCTAAATAAGCCCACTTTGCACAATAGGCGAGCGCTAATGCATTGTTAGGACTATATTTACTGGAATCGTGATCGAATAATAGTGCCATTGTCTTGAGATTATGGTTAAAACTAATTTTGCCTCGTCAAAAAATAACCAGAATTAGGTTTTTGAGTTTTTATGTTGCCTATGTCGAAATGAAAAACACAATAGAGATTATTCAAAAGACAAGGTATGCTGAGGCGATCGCTTCATTTCTATAATAGAAGCAATCAAGGGGACGGGTACAACGAGAACGCTATAGAAACTAGCCAATGACTTGAAAAATTCTCTCTGACCAGCATTGTTGATCAAATCTAAAACTGGATGACCTAAAGCACTAGCTAGTCCAATTCCTACATACAAGACCGTAACCACCAAAAGTAATGCTAGATAGCCTACGGCAATGATTGCATTGTTTTTGAAGGGTAATGCTTTTACAGCATAGAAGTAGAGGATATTTTCAAAGGCAACTAAGAATAGTAATACTTGAAAACCGATATAGGGAATGTAATGGTTTAGGAAGTTTACTTCTGGATTCCATACGAAAACAATCCGAAACCAGACTGTTAGCAAAATCTCGATGGGTAACAGGACGGCCGCCAGAATGTAAGTATATTGTGGTACTGTCCTTTCACGGTAAGCATCCTGAATCCTCAAAAAATTGAAAATCACATAGAAAATAAAGGGAACTTCCCAAAGGGGAAGCAACATTGCTGAGACTGTTCGACTCGGTTCGTGATCTAATGCATTACAAGCATGATTAAAACCAAACAATTTATAAATTGCTGTGGTATGAGGATCAACAGTAACAAATTTTTCTGTCAAAACATTTCCTATTACTAGGATCAGGATTAGAGAAATGTAGGAAATAATCCTTAGGATTTCTGGATTAAATGTCATCTTGAAAGAGTAATTAGGAGCTGTCGATGTATTAGAGGTCTCGGAATTCATAATATTCAAGCTCAATAAAATTATAGTTTGTATGGTTGAAAGACCTGTTCAGACCAGTGAAAACAGAGAACATCGATTCTTAATGTTTGCAAATTTTTTGCAAGCTTTAAATCCTAGAAGTTTATCTTGTAAAACTCTAACCAGACATAGGATCAGTTTTAACAAATTGCAAAAATATATAATTAGCTTATCTAAGAATCAATCTAAATTTAAGAATAGTAATTTTGTTTGTCCTATAGAATGAATATAATTTATTTGATTTAGGAGTCAAGTTTATTGCAATATCCTTAATATTAATTAACCGATGAAAGTATTGCAGTTTTGCTTTTTATCTACGAAAAAATGAAAGCTGCAATACTTTCTGGAAATTCAAAAGTTAACCCCGTGGAATTAAGTTGGATTAATCCAAGGGTAGAGAAGGCGATCGCCTAGCTGAGATAGGTATATCCATTGAGGCAATGCTCATATTTTTGGAGAAATAGTCTCGCTTCATTGAGAGTGATTTGCTTATCTTGCAGAGCGCGTTCCGTTTCTTGACGCACATTTTCGAGCATCGCATCACGGTTGTACTGCACATAGGCCAGCACCTCTGTCATCGAATCTCCCTTAATCACATGCTCTACCTTGTAACCTGAAGGAGTAGCATGGATATGCACCGCATCGGTATCTCCAAATAGATTATGCATATCTCCCAAAATTTCTTGATAGGCTCCACCAAGAAATAGGCCGAGAAAATATGGTTCTTCGGGAATGAAGGGATGGAGTTCGAGGGTAGATTTGACATCACGCAGGTCAATGAAGCGATCAATTTTGCCATCACTATCACAGGTCAAATCAGCGATCGTGCCGCGACAGGTGGGTTCTTCGTTGAGGCGATGGATTGGCATGATCGGAAATAGCTGATCGATCGCCCAGCTATCGGGAGCAGATTGAAATACGGAGAAGTTGCAATAGTAAGTTAGAGCCATTGCCCGTTCTAGATCCTCAAGATCGTCAGGTACATATTTCAATTTGCGGGTGACAGTGCGAATGCGATCGCAACATTCCCAAAATAGACGTTCTACTCTGGCTCTTTGTTTGAGAGAGAGATAACCAAAGGAAAACAGGCTGATGGCTTCTTGATTAAACTGCACGGCATCGTGATAAATCTCTTGATAGTTATTTTCATTGATATTTTCCAGTGCTTCAAAGAAGTTACGCACAATTTGATGATCATCCTCTTGCAGAGGTTCAATCTCTTGGGTAGGTGTACCACTAATGCCCATCACATCAAAAACTAATACTGATTGGTGAGAAGCGATCGCCCGTCCACTTTCACTCGTCAAGGTTGGCACAGGTACATTTTTCGCCATACAGGCTTCCTTAATCGCTGCCACAATATCGTAGGCATAGTTCTGCATACTGTAGTTTTTGGAAGCATAGAAATTAGTTTTAGAACCATCGTAATCAACCCCTAGACCTCCGCCTACGTCAAGATGTCCCATCGGTGCGCCCATACTCACTAGCTGCACATAGATCTGTCCCGCCTCTCGCAGAGCGTCTTTGATCGTGCTGATGTTGCTGATTTGTGAACCGATATGAAAATGTAACAACTGCAAAGCATCCAGCATACCTGCGGCAGATAACTGTTCTACGGTTTCCAAAATTTCCCACATACTCAGACCGAACTTAGCGCGATCGCCTGTGGAATCTTCCCAATGTCCACTCCCCTTCGTATTCAATTTGGCGCGTACCCCAACCACAGGATTTACTCCCAACTTGGTGGCAGCCCGAATAATCGTTTCTACTTCTTCTAGTTGTTCAATGACGATGATTGTATTCTGTCCTAGTTTTCTCGCTAAAATTGCGGTCTCAATATATTCAGCGTCTTTGTAACCATTGCAGATTAATAATGCTCCGGGGGTGCGGAGAGTGGCAAGGGCGATGAGCAATTCTGGTTTGGAACCAGCCTCTAGTCCAAACTGAAAGGGTTTGCCATATTTGGCGATTTCTTCGACTAGTTGACGTTGTTGGTTGACCTTGACGGGAAATACGCCGCGATAGCTGCCGCCATAGTTGTAACGGGAGATAGCTTTAGCAAAGGTGGCATTTAGGCGCTCAATGCGATCGGCTAAGATATCGGAAAATCTAACTAGAATCGGCGATCGCAAACCCCTTTGTTGCAGATCCTTAACTAGCTCATAGAGGTCAATGCACCCGCCGCGATCGCCCTTGGGAGAGACGGTCACATGACCAGCTTCATTAATACTAAAGTAAGGCTCACCCCATCCATTGATACGGTATAGAGTTTCACTATCTTGAATAGTCCACTTCTTAGTATCGCTGATCGCAGGTAATTGAATCTCTTGCAACATAATTAACAACCTTTTACAACCATAGTATTGCAGTTTTCAAATGAGTGCGAATTCATTTGAAAGACAAAAAGACAAACACAATCAAGGTTTTGAGCTTTGATTTGGCTATAGCCAAATCAAAACTGCAATAATTACAACCCTGAAGAGAAATCTGGCATTTTATGATAGCCTAGCCTAGCTCATAATGCAGCTATCAGGATCACCTATACCAAAACTACAAGCTGCCCAATCACCTGATAAAATTGCATCATTAAATTGCCTCCTGTAGAAATTTTGCCACAGTCCTTCAATTTTCCCTTTGATTTCCAAGATCTACCAACCCCAACCTATTTAGTGGGCGGATGGGTACGCGATCGCCTTCTGCAACGCCAGAGCAGGTATCTTGATCTTGATTTTGTCTTACCCCAGAGGGCTGTGGAAACGGCTCAAAGCATCGCCCGCAAATATAAGGCAGGGTTTGTAGTTCTAGATGCCGAGCGACAGATTGCAAGGGTTGTTTTTGAGAATGGAACGGCGGACTTTGCTCAACAAATGGGCGATCGCTTAGAAGATGATTTGGGTCGGCGCGATTTTTGTATGAATGCGATCGCGTTGGAATGCCATCAACCCATGTCGGAAGAACATTTTCGCAATGGAGAACTATCTGAGCAGTTGTTCGACCCCTTTCACGGTATCGATGATTTGTTGGCAAAACGGATTAGGATGATTGCTCCCGAAAATTTGGCAGAAGATCCCCTTCGCATTTTGCGCGGCTATCGCCAAGCTGCACAGCTTGGTTTTGAGATGGAGCCTTGGACAAAACAGGTGGCGATCAAGCTTGCCCCCAAACTCAAGCAGGTAGCCGCAGAGCGCATTTGCACAGAGATCAGCTATTTACTATCTACTCAGCTGGGTAGTCAGTTACTTTTAGCGGCGATTCAAGATGGCATTTTAGAAGATTGGTTGCCGCCACAGGAGCTAAACTTGCCACGCTTTACCCAAATTGATCAGGCGATCGCCACCCTATTGGCAAGATTTCCTAATCTCGATCTATTTTTTAGTAAAACCTTAGCAGGCGATCGCCAAGCCACCATCATTGTCAAACTAGTTGCCCTCACCCATAATGCCAATATGCTCACACCCTTAGGCATCAGCCGCACCGAACAACGCTGGGCGATGAGCATCCTACGGTATTTACCGCAGTTCATTCACCTGCTCAACGGTGCATCTCCCCAAGCGCAATACAAACTTTTTCAATCTACTTTGGAAATTTTCCCCGCGATCGCTACCCTTGCCCTTGCCAGTGGTCACAATCTAGAAGCAATTTCCCCTTGGCTTGCCCAGTGGCTCAACCCCCATGACCCGATCGCTTATCCCATATCCCTTGTCACTGGCGATGACCTGCGCCAAGAGTTAGGCATAGCCCCTAGTCCCAAACTGGGTGAGCTTCTCGAAATGCTCCGTATCGCCCAAGTCGAAGGTAAAATTACTTCCAAACCAGAAGCGATCGTCCTTGCCAAAGAATTGTTTATAAAACTGGAATAAGGAGTGCCTCATTACATAGTCTGTCCCTAAGTACAGGACAAAAAGTTGCAAAAGTAGGCATGAAGGGCTTTTATAAAAGATAACCACATCTAAACATAAAACCCCTATCAAAGAGATTAACCTATTCCGAGAAATGTTGCAGCAGCATCTGCAAAAGCCAAAGTTGCATCGCCCCTCAAAAAATCAACCAGCGATCGCCTATCTCCTCATAATCAGCGATCGCATCTTAAACAATCAACCAATCATCGATCACTATCTATATACATCTCTCCGATGAGCAACTTTAACCACAGTAACCACAAGTATTCGATCCTGTATTTCGTAAACAACGCGATAGTTACTAAAAACGCGAATTCTATAGAGATTGACTTCCCCTTTTAACTTCTTACATCCATCAGGACGTGGATTATCTGCTAGTAACTCAATCTCTGAAATGATTACTTTTCGAGCAGTTTCATCAAGTTTACGAAGCTCTTTCAAAGCAGATGGCTTAAAGCCAATTTCGTAGGGCATCTAGACAATTCCTAATTCTTTTTTGACATCTACCAAGCTAATAAATCCATCCTCCTGTAAAGCAATTTTTGCATCCGCAATATCTTCGGCATCTTCCATCTCTTCCAAAACTTGGTTTAGTATCATTCTAGAAGAAATAGACCCCATAGCTATATCCTTCTGGTTTTGACGAAATAAGCGAACCAGTCTTAATAATTCTGGGATGTACTCTTCAGGAGTTTGTTCAAGTTCTGATAATAGTTCAAGACGTGGGTTTGTCATTGTATTTACCTTTTACAAATTTTGTAAAAATCAGGGTGAGCTGGAATAACTCACCCTATCATTATAATTAAAAAAGTTTAGAATCTCTATCTAATCGCCTATCCATTCCCATAACCAGCGATCGCCACTCAAAAAAATAAACCAAACAGCGATCGCCTGTTCAACCTTATATTCTTTTTACTTTTGCTTGCTAACAGATATTTGGACGCATTTGGCACAAGCAGTTTTTCCAGTATTTTCAACTAAGTCAAATTCACTATATTCATCAAATCTATTTTCATCACCTTCACGTTCACGTTTAGGGTAGTGAGGACAGTTGGCTTCAAAGTGATATTTAGGAGAGCTTTTTAAGGATCTAATTGTAGCCCCATTAAATTCATTAGTTTGAATATTAGCTTGATTTTCAGGAGTAGTAGCCCATTCTAAAATACCAAATAGTTGAACTAAAATCTTTGTATATGTGGGAGATAAGCCTTTCTTTTGAGTGATTATTTGATCATTGAAGGTTTGCAATAATTCTTTTATTAGTTGAGGATGTGCCGATTTTTTACTCTTGACATATGTTGAAAATAATTGACTAACAATAGAATTAATAATTCTCTGATCTTGGTTTGGTTTAAATTTTATTTTTGAAATCCACCTTTTAGTCTTAGCTAGATTTGGATAATATTCTTTTATTAAAGGATCTAAATATTCGCGTATTAGTTCTCTTTGAGATTCAATCTCTTGAATATTATTAGATATACTAAGTTGTTCTTCTCCTGAATTTCCTTTCGAAAGGAGTTCAATAATATTTTGAACTAACCATTGCCGAGAGTCTTCTTGATTAAGTCTTTCTGCTTGACTTAAAGAAAAGTCTTTTTCATGGAGGATAAGAAAGGTTTTAAGTTTTTCTAAATCATCAGATATTTTATTCCCTTTATCGACTATTGATGCTAATAAGTGGGGATACCCCCCCTCTGAATCAATAACAATAGGTTCTAAAGTCTTTAATATTATTGCCCAAACATAATCTATAGGAAATGCAGATCTAGCAAATAAACCTAGTACAATCCAAACCAGTAGAACTCCAATAAGAAATAATAAGACAATAATATAGTTCTTTCTTTTATTGAAATCACTTATTCGTTTGAATTGGTCTACATTCAACCTCTGACTTTGAACAAAAATCTGTACAAGTTTTTGGACTTGTACTTGAGATACATCTCCTCCAGCTTGTGCATTTTGACCTGAAATAGATGAATTTTCAATTCTTTGATCTTGACCGATATGCTTTTCAGAGTTATCCATCTAACAAATTAAGAATCAAAAACCAAAGAAATTTTTTGGAACGTCCAACCACTCTCCAATTTGAAGCAATAATGGTTGCAGATTAGTCCATAACTGTTTTGTGTTTAGAACAGTATCGTTAGCAGATTTTATAGTTTCACTAACTTTTTTTAAATTATTGGCAGCAAGACTTTTATCAGGATTAGATTCCTGAACCTCTAACTTTGTTACATTAATGTATGCACCTACTTTATTTTTATCTTCAATTGGCAAATGAGAAGCTTGTATCATCTTCTCAACTTCCGTCAATAAATCGATTACTTCACGCAAGCTTATTTGTAAAGTATTTTGACTTGATTGATTACCAATTTGGATTTGGCTTGAGTTTCCTGATGACTGTACATTTTGTCCAGAAATAGGGCTATTAATGATTGATTGTGATTGTGAGAGACGACTAAACATAACTAGATAAATTTGTAAAAATATACATTAATTCTAGCTTAACATCGTTATATTTCGCCAAGTGAATTAAATGGGAGCATCCCAGATTGAATAGTCCACGACATCAGACAGAATGAGACAAGGGGCTTAAGCCCCTTGTTTGTGCCAAAGTGGGATGCTCCCAATCAAATTTAGTGTTTTGTGCTACTTGACAATCTCTCAATAAATTGCAACAGCTAATATCAAAAATTAATCAAATATTGATCGCCCCACTCATAAACCTGTCAGTAAGCAATCAAGCGATTTTACCCACGAAATGAATAGGCGATCGCTATATACTTTGCCATTCCCTAGCATCCGCAAACAGCTCTTACCCTAGCCCATAACTCTGCCGCCTTTAATATTACCTCTGTCGTAATTGGTAAATATGTAAGCTCAGACTTTAAAAGATCTAGTTTCCTAATACTCGATCGCTTATTTGCCCGTAAAAGTTCTCTCCTAACTTCATAATCAATAATTTCTGATAGAATCACATTAATATTTCTGGCTAAGACACTATCTAACCATTGCTGACACTGCAACGCCAAAGGAGTCGCTTTAGGGTTCGTAATCAACCCAACAGGCGTAGAGTCTAAAAAGATAATCTGACTCATTAGATCGAAACACCTTCAACAGATTCAATTATTTTCAAAGCGTCTTTCTGTTCATCTTCACTATCTAAAATAGCCCATGTTGTGAAAAGTTGATTGATTCTTTGTCGTCTGAGATTTTGCTTTTCTGGATTGGTATTATTAATCTCATTAATTGCTGCATCCCAAACTCTTGTCGGTGCAGATTTCGCAACTCGCTGTTGATAGAAAAAATGTACAAAATCTAACAATTCTGGAACATATTCGTCTGGAGTTTGAGCGATCGCTTCTAATAGTTCAAGTCTTTGTTTAGTCAGCATATACAGATTCTCCAAGCAATACGCCACAATGTTGAAATTACTGGATATTCTAGCAATATTTTCTATGCGATCGCCTATCCATCCCCCATAAACAACGATCGCTACTCCCATAAATCAATCAACACCCAATGATCGTTTTATCAGCCAAGTCTGTACTTCACAATAAATGTTGAAACTGCTCCCAAGTTAACCCCTGTTGGATATAGTTCGGTTGATTTGGTTTGTAAGGAGCAACGAGGCGATCGATACTGATAATCACATCGCGATCGGCAATCACTGGCACATCAGGATCGAAGGCAGTCGATCGCGTTAATGAGCTAGAAAACCCTTTAAAAATCATGACTTCATCTGTCCGATTAGGAGAATCTTGAGCAGAGCTTTTGAGTTTCACAAGTAGAACTTCTTGAGGATGATGGCGACTGTAATCTTCTAACTGTTGACCTTGATTCATAATATTTGGCTCCATATTTTGATATTGCGTGGGTAGGTTTTGGGCTATTCCGAACTAACGATAGTTACCGCTTTCTTTGCCCTTGATTTAGGGATTAGCTTTTCAATGGGCATATCTTCACTCAACATGAAACTCACTGACTTTTCACTTAAAAACATACCCTGAGACAATAGCGATCTCGCAGTGCTATTAGTTGGTGTGTAGAGTTGTAAAATCTTGCGCTTGATCAAGGGCGACTGACTTGCAAACTTCTCCCTTGCGATGCGCCATTCGGCATCCGAACGACAAAAAAGACGCATCGCCAAATCAACGGTTGGCTGCTTGCATTGTGTGTCGTCATTATTTAGAAAGAGATAGAGTCTGTCATAGCGCCGACTGATTTCGGGAGCCAAACATAAAATCAATACATCTCTTTCAAAGGCTCCTAGCTTTAAGCGATCGCAAAGGTCTGGAATTGCTAAGCGAATATTTTGATGACGGCTTGCTTCAATGCGAGCGCCATAGCGACCAAGGGGATGTGGCGCGGCGGCGATGCTTTTGGGAGCCATGCTCCCTCCTTTGGAAGGATCAAGGGATAGAAATCCTTTCCACCAATGGCTACTAGAGCGATCCGCATTCGATTTTGCCACCCTATCAATTTCTTTTTGATCCTGCCGTTGCTTTGCCAGCGATCGCATTAATAATCGATCTAGCCATGCCAATTCTGCCTTTAGGTAGGACCAATTATCATTGAAAGGAATACCCCCTAATCCCTCTTCACTCATGCTACGCCTCGGCGCAAAGTATTCCGAATAGTCAGGGCAACTACTAACCCAAAACTAAGCAAAGCGATCGCGGCGGTAGCAATGGTCATACTTCCCCAAGGGGCTGTAAAAATCACACTATCCCAAGTCCAAACCTGATGGCTATAGACATAGCGAATCGGTTCGATCGCCCAAGAAAGAGGATTCAGACTAGCAATCCATTGCAACCAAGTGGGCATAAAAGCGAGGGGAGCGAGGGCAGTACTTGAAAACATCAGGGGTAAGTTTACCAAAAAGATAAAAGCTAACATTTCCTGATGCCCTGGCATCGCGAAGGCAAGCCCCAGACTCAACATCGTAAAATCAACAATCAGCAAAATCAAAATCAAGGTCATTACCGCCAAACCACTGGCACTCGGTAATCCCGATCCCATCAAGCCACTTACCGAGACAATCGCTAAAGTTTGAATGATACTCAAAGCGACAATAAAAATCGCTGATGCCACAATGATCGAAAATCGTGATACTAGGGGAGCTACTAAAATACGATTGAGAAAACCAAATTCGCGATCGAACAGCATCGGTAGTCCCGAATTCAGAGCGCTGCTAAAGGCCGTGAATACAATAATGCCTGCTGCTAAAAACTGCACATAGGTCTGGTCATCACCCACTAAACCCTTGGGCAGTCCACTAAATAAAGCTCCAAAGAGAAGTAGCCACATGAGGGGTTGTAATACACCTGCGATCAGGGTCGTTGGGCGGCGACGCAGTTGAATAAATAGGCGGGTGGTCAAAGCCATTACTTCTTGACGAAAATCTGATGACCACAGATTTGCCTGAGGCGACTCAGGATGGTTTTCGATAGAGGCGATCGCGATCGGTGGTTGTGAAGTTTGCGTCATAAGATTTATGTCTATCTCTGTTTAACAGTTATCTTTTATTCTAAAACAATTAGTTTGAGGTTAAGAGCGTCTCAGGCTTGTCCCATTGCGATTACAGTTAATGAGCTAACGAAGCAGGGCAACCACGGGGGGATTGCCCCTACCTGAATAATTTAAATTTTGACTCCCAGTTGGCTCCTTAATTTTGTTTCAGGACTGAAGTATTGATCACGGACTGCGATCGCCAATCCACTTCTGCCGCTTTCAACTGCTGATCCGCTAGGTAAAATATGAATACACGATTATTTTGGAGAGAAGATGCTCCTTTAAGCTGAGTAACGCGATCGAGCAATATCTTAAATCGCAATCCCGACAAATCGGATATGGCAATCTTTTTAAGATCTGCATAATCAATCCGTTGATCATTATTCGTATCTTGATCGGCAACTAAATAGACAAATCCCGTAGGAGCCACGACCTTTGACATCTCAGCATTATTTCCCGAAGCATCAGTGTCTGGAGACTCCCTAAGAGTAAGCGTGGATAATAGTAAACTTTGATCAGTCGGCTTGAGTAAATAGAAAGCTTGATTAGCTGTATTAAAAAAAATATAGTTTTGAATAGGTTGATAGCCTTTATAACCACTGAGACCTTGATCTTCATTACTAATATAGAGCGAAGCTCTGAGTATCTCTGTTCCTGTAACCTGTTCAAAATCACTAATTTCCGCCTTCGCTTGTATCCCAGCTTGAGTAGGAATATCAATTCGATTAATCGGATTACGCGCCAACCAGTTGAGGTTATGCCAAATCGTTCCTCCTAAAAATATAAGTATGAGCAAAATAAACCCACCAACGTACCAAGAGATAGACTTTTTCATCGCGATCGCCTGCTCATCAAGAATTAAGAAGTAAGAAAACCCACAGACACAATCTTGATTATAATTTCATGGGTCATGTTCATTGTCAGTTGATCGAGAGCTTCTTGCGGAAACAAGCTGAACGAATTTGTCAGATTTAAGGTGAATACCACCGAGAGTATCTCACTTTGGAACATTTGATAAAGACAAGGGGCTTAAGCCCCTTGTTATAGGCTTAGTAAGATTTAGACTGCGCCAAAGTGAGATGCTCCCAATACCACCTAACCACTACATACGTCCTATTCTTAGTTGCGGATTCCATCGATTCATTTGCACAAGGTAATTGCAATGCCAAAAAGACATCTATATATATTGTCCATATTTGTAAGCATTTTATCAATCGGGGCAACCATCACCGCCAAGGAAGCATGGCAATCACAGACAGTGAAAATACCTAGTCCAGAGGAAATTTCAAAACTGGCAGATTCCTATAGTCCAGAGGAACTTGGACAACTAGAAATTGATGATATTTTGCGCGATCGCCTGCGCTTCGATCCGCAATGGCAGGAAATTGCTCAAGCTATTCGTCAAGATATTATTGCCGCCAAATGGGGAGGTGAACCTGTTGCAAATCCTGCTTGGAAACGTTACGGGGTTAAGGCCTATCCTTTGCTGAGTTATTACGCTCGTTCGCGAGATGCCACTAGGCAAAAATACGGTATCACAGGTATTCTCAGTCTTGGCAAACCTTACACCACTATCTGGCTCAGGGGGCAAATTAAGCGCCGATTGACCTATCCATCTTTGTACGATATCGTTCCTTACTCATCAGAAGCGCGTAGTAAAGAATGGGAAAAGGACTTTGGCTTAGATGAACCGCAAATTCGCCAAGAACTAATTAGCCTTGCTAAGGCAAACCTCGAGCCTAAAGACTCGCCACAATACTATAGTCAGTTTAATTTAGAATTTCTGAGCCGACTGCTAGGATATGAAGCCGTCTATGGTCAAAACTATACTGAAGATAAAAAAGACCTCGCTGGTTTGTCAGAATGGACAAGTTTTGAACTATCACAACCAACTGATGCTCAAGTGCAGGCAGCAATCAACCTCTATCAAAAATTATCCAGCGATGCCCAAGAAGTAATTTTGGTAGAACGTTTGGGGGCAATGAAGGCAGGCGAAATTACTCCCTTTGCCCGTGCCTTCTTTCGCGGATTGGCCAATACTCAGAATGCCAGCGACAGAATCTGGGCGATCGCCGAACTAGATCGGCATGGCGACCCTCAAGGCATAGCAAAGCTTCAATTTATTTTGAATCAAGATCTATCCCAACTCCATCCTCTCTCAAAAATTGTCAGTTACGAAAATTTTGCCGCGAAGGGAAACTACGCCTATTATTTACTACTGGGAATGGTTGAAAAATATCCCCAATCGACCTTTGCCCAAGCCTGTCGAGAATATGGAGATTTAACAGGACGTTCCTACTTTGATGCCGCATCTCGCAGTGATGCCATTCTCGCTCGTAATGCTAAACGCTCCGCCAAAGAGACCTTACAAGCTTGGCAGGGCTGGATCAATCGCTACAGCGAGCATTCGGGAGCCGATGACGCGCATTATTTCCTTGCCCGCAGTCTGCAACAAAACAATGATCCTGTTGGGGCAATGCGAATCTGGATGAAAATCATGCTGCAACCTATGGGCGATCGCGATGCCATTTATCTAGCTTTTCCTCATTTTCGCACGCTCCTTGATGTTGGTCTGTCCATTGAGCAGATGCAAACCCTACTGCAAGAACCATCCCATCAACCCCTTGCACCTTTCCTGCAATATGCGATCGCCATTCAATATGCTCGCAACCAAAACTATGCTAAAGCCCTAGAAGTCGCTGCACAAATCCAACTCAACACCATTCCCGATCACATTATCCAAGACTATTACCACCCCCAAGGCCGAGGGTGGCCAGGGGATAACCGAGATGACCTATTTAAAAAAGAAGCTCAAGACCTCCTAGATGAACAAAAAATACGTTGGCAGAAATTACGCCAATGGCAAATCGAAAATACTCCCACCTCCCAATATCAAATTGCTAGTGATTGGGCTGGTATCGGTGGATGGAAAAACGGATACTTACCAATCTGGGGCGGTATTCGTGCCTATCTACTACCAATGGACTGGGATTGTCAGAGATGGTGGGTTTGCGATCCATCCATGCGAAGTAATGCCGAGATATTAACTAGATATCAAGGAGGTAGTCAAAATGCGATCGCCATTTCTCTCTATCAACAACTCCTAGCTACCAAGCAACTCCCTGAGCAAATTCGCGAAAAAGCTCTATACATGACTGCTATGACACTTCTAAATCAGTGGGAAAACCATACCTACGCCGAAACTCAACGTATTCACCCCCCCGCAGGCATTGGTGGCAAAAACATCCCCTCTAAACAGAATTATTTCTATAGAGACTATGAACTAGGAGAGAAAACTATGCGTAATGATTACCAAAGGCGCATAGACGGCATCATCACTGAATTACAGGTCAAGTTTCCCCAAAGTCCTTACATCGACGATTTACTATTCTCCAGTTTCTTTCTCAGTGAGCAGCCTAGTTACTTACAGACCTTACTAGAGAGATATCCCCAAAGCGATCGCGCCGCCGAAGCTAAATTTCTGCTTAATCTCAAAAAATAGATAACCACAAGTACTTCTATGAAGTGCTAAGTAGCTAGGCATAAGGCAAGACAAAACCGAGAAGTTTGTTCCACCAGCTATGTGGGCGAAATAAACTCTGGCTTTGGGTTTTACTTAAGTTGAGCTACTTAGCAACACTCACTGAACAGAAAGACAAAGGAAATAGGGAAATATAATAATGGGAATTCTCTCTAAACTATTGCGAGTTCTCTCAAAACGTGATAGAACGAAATGATGAGTTTATTCCATCATCAGTAAATAGTATGAGGAAAAAAACCAATCAAACTTATCCACCACTGTTAATATTCGGAACCTCAACATATGAGTATAGATCTACCTGTCAGTTTACCGCCAGATGGCTTTAGCGCCTCCTTACTAGCTTTACAAAGTCATCTCCAAGGTTTTCTCGCTGAATACGAAGATAAAGTTGCTCAAGCCCGCGCTCAACTAGCCCATGTTGAAGCATTATTATCTAGTCTTCCCTCCCAACCCGCCGCAACTCCCAAAACAAGAGGCAGAAAGAAAGAAGTTGCTCCCACCATTGCACCAATCACACCTGAAGCTGCTGCCCCTGTTGTTATCGAAGTCCCTCTCAAACCCACCAAAGGACGCAAGCCCAAGGCTGCCAAAGTTGCGGAAATCGCTCCCCCACCAACTTCTAAAGGAAAAGGTAGAGGCAGAGGGCATCGTCGCGGCTCCCTAGCAATGAAGCCATCCTACGAAGGTCTGACCCTAACAGAAGCCATTGAAAAGATTTTAAAAGAAAGATTGGGACAGGCTGCCAATGCAGATGATGTGGTAAATATCCTCTATGGTGAATTGGATGAAGCCGTCTTTAGAATTGCTAAGGAACGAGTCACGAAGAATTTATCAAAAGGTAAGGGAGAAGGAATTTGGCAGAGAGTTCCCGGACAACTTGGCTACTACACAATCTCCCTAGCAGAATTGAAGGAGGTTCCCACCTCAACCGTTAAGCGTGGAAGAGCAGCTACGGTCAAGCCAGAAATCCCAAAACCAGCCAAGGCAACCAAGGCCGCTAAAGCAGTTAAAGTACCAAAGGCAAGCAAATCTGTTAAAACCACTAAAGCACCAAAGGCAACTAAGGTTGTCGCTGAACCCAAAACTCCTAGAGCTTCCAAAAAGGCTGCAGGTGTTGAAAAGACTAGCCAACCTCAACCTAAAAAATCAGGTCGGATGAGTTCTCTCATCATGCGTCCTCTTTACCAAGGAAATACTTTGACAGATGCGATCGAAAAAGTTTTGCAAGAGCGCAAAGGAGAATTTGTCAATGCTGATAGCGTGGTCAAAGCTCTGTATGGCGACCTATCTGTTGAAAACTTCCGTCAAGCTAAGGATCGCGTTACCAAAAATCTTTCTAAAGGTAAGTTAGATGGTAAGTGGGAAAGAGTTCCTAATCAGTTAGGCTATTACACTCTCTCTATGTCTGCTGTCAAGGCTTAACTTGCCCTGAAGTTAATCAGGACTGCCATTATGGCTGCTGCATTAGAAGCCGAGTTGTGGCGCGGAGCGCCGCAACTCGGTTTAGTGTCTCCTGAGGGGTACAACTAATCATTAAAAGATTATCGTTAGCATCGCTATTTTGTGTATAATTACATTTGCTCAATGGAGAGATGGCAGAGTGGTCGAATGCGTTCGACTTGAAATCGAATGTTGTGAAAGCAACCGAGGGTTCGAATCCCTCTCTCTCCGTAACAAAAAAGGCACATTCATTGAATGTGCCTTTTTTGTTGATTTATTGGTATTCCCCCAAATGTGTGCTTATGCTTTTAGGTCTTCATCCTGAACGGGAGGGGTGGGGAAATACTTTTGCTTGAGCCACTTCAATGATGGAGGCAGTGCAAACCACATAATGACTGCAATTAAGCCTATTAAGCTTAATCGCAAAGCTCCAGACACAAGGTACTCAATCGGTATTAATGTACCTGCAAAATAGGCGATACCTGTGGTGATTAGTCCCCAAACTAGTGCACCTGATGCGTTAAATAATAAGAAACGGGGATAGGGCATACCTGATAACCCTGCCATAGGACCAGCAAATACTCTCAAGATAGCCACAAAACGGCCAAAGAAAACCGCCCGATCCGCATTGCCTAAAAATTTTTCTCTGGCTAGATCGATCTCGTTGCTGGGCATCCGAAATAATTGCCCAACTTTCTCAAATATGGCTAACCCTCCCCAACGACCTAGCCAGTAGCCAATACTATCGCCCAAGGTTGCTCCTAGTACAGCGCATAGGAGTACCAGTGAGTACTGCAATTCGCCATTACCCGATAGAAAACCACCAACGATGGTAATCGTTTCGCCAGGTAGTGGAATACCTGCATTTTCAAGCATTATGCCAAAAAAGACGATCCAATATCCGTATTGTTGTATCCACTCTTGGATAGTGTCTAGTGAAAAGAACTCCAGATGCATGGGTGATGGCTCAAAATTTGGTTTGATAAGGTATTTGATTTGCTGAATTATGAAAAATTGTTACTTTTTGTATCATTATAGTCTTTCACCGTCTTTATGTTAGTAAACGGGTAGGGTAAATCGGAAACAGCTACCCTTTGTGCCGATCGCGTCATCTACCCAAATATGACCATAATGGGCGTTGATGATGCGGCGACAGACTGACAGACCAATGCCGTAACCATCAGCTTCATCATCCCTCTCTAGGCGGTAGCGTTCCTCAAAGATGCGATCGCGCATTTCCGCAGGGATGCCAGGTCCATTATCGGTAATGCTCACTTCAATTTTTTGCGAAGTCCGATGTAATACGGTTAACTCAATCTTGCCACCTTCAGGGGTGTATTTTGTGGCATTGCCCAGTAGATTGATGAGGACTTGGCGGATTTTTTCTTGATCGATAAAAACAGGTGGTAAATCGGTGGGTATGTCTTTGACCAATTTTTGATGTTTTCCCTCTAGGCATTTATTAAAATAAAAGTCACTGACGACACTATGGCAGAGCTGATCAAACTGAATTTTTTGGCGATGGGTGCGAAATTGGGCGTTAGCACCTCTACCTGCTTCTAGAAGATCGGTAATCATGCTATCGGCATCCCTTGCTTTGTTTTTGGCATGTTTGAGGAGGCGTGACATCATTGAGGCATCAATTTTGTTGCCACTTTTTTCAATAGTGTCGATCGCTAATAAAATTGCCGTCAGTGGATTTCGCAAGTCATGGGCAAGCATTCCTAAAATCCGATCCTTGAAGCGAATTTGCTCTTCGATCTCCGCCTTTTCTTGGGTCAGACGAAACACTTCATCGGCTAGGTGTGCCACTGCATTCATATATTCAATATTTTGAGCAAGTTCGGGAGGATGATCTTGCACTTGATCAAATACCTGTTGTTTCCAATTTGGCCAAAAACTTTCTATTTGTTTGATGATATTTTTGCCTGCAATGGTTTGCCTTGGTAAAGGTGATAACTTTAAGAGGGCAGGCGATATAACGACTTTAAATAACTCTGCTAATTGCGGCTGGTTGGCAACATTGATAATTTGTAATTCGGAGTGAAAACTCTTTTCTTGTCGTAAAAATGCCTCTAACTCCTTGACGAGATCCTTAGATTTAGGGCGATCGTCAATGAATAGTAGAAGTTGTAATGTTGATCCAGATGATGTTGAATCAGTCCTCATTAGTTTTCGGACTCGCAACTATTTCAAAAAAACTTTAATGCTATTTTAATAATTATATTATTGTTCCCATGAGTTTACCTCAACAGCGCTGGCAGATTTTTTTATCTCAACCTGATTTAGCTAAGAATATTTCTGAAGCAACAGGGCTTTCACCGATTATTGCTCAGGTTTTGCTCAATCGTGGCATTGATACTCCTGAAGCGGCGCGAGTTTTTCTGGAGCCTGAGCTAGATAACCTTCCTGATTCTAAACTAGTATTTCCTGATTTGCTAACCAGTATTGATCAAATTGAGCAGGCGATCAAGGATGGCGATCGCATTACGATCTGTGGTGATTATGATGTCGATGGTATGACCAGTACGGCTCTACTGCTCAGGACTCTGCGCCTGTTGGGAGCAGTGGTGGAATATGAGATTCCTAGTCGGATGACGGAGGGGTATGGGATTAATACGCGAATTGTGCGTGATTGTGCTGAACGGGATGTGAAATTAATTATTACGGTGGATAATGGGATCATGGCCTATGAGCCGATCACCTTGGCGGAGTCCCTTGGTATTAGAGTAATTGTTACCGATCATCACGAAGTTCCTGACGATATCAGTAAAATACCACCTGCAACGGCAATCCTGAATCCCAAATATCAGGTTGATCCGAGTTCTCCCTATGCCACGATCGCTGGGGTTGGCGTTGCCTATGTTTTGGCTCTGGAGTTAAGCAATCGCTTTGGTAAGCGTTCTGAGCTAGAAAACCCTTTGCTAGAGCTATTTACACTGGGGACAATTGCCGATCTCGCATCTTTGACAGGCATCAATCGCCGTCTTGTCAAAAAAGGATTGCGACTGCTTACGCAGTCTAAGGTGCTTGGCATCATTGCCTTGATTAATGAAACGCAGATTGCTAAGGATAAGAAAACAGGGTTAAAGCCTGAGGCGATCGGGTTTGGTTTGGGGCCAAGAATTAATGCGATCGGGCGGATTGGTGATCCTCAAGTCATTATTGATCTACTAACTTGTGATGATATGGGGCAAGCGATCGCCCTTGCCCAAGCCTGTGAAGCCACCAATCGTAAACGGCAAGAACTTTGTCAAAATATTGAGCAAGAGGCGATCGCCTATATAACTAAGCGTCAAGCCGAAGGTTTCGATCTCAAACAGGAACGGGTATTGGTAATTGTCGATCGCGAGGTGCAGGATACTCTTTATCCCTCTCCTAAGGAAAATAGAGAGATGTCGTAGCCATTGCTTTGTTTGAAAACCCTTACTGGGTTTAGTTTTCAATTCACAAACATTTTCACAAACATTGTAGTCACACTTTTGTGAATTGGTATTATAAAGTTTAAGTTAGGTAAAGTCATGATGAACACATTACTCAAATCAGCCTCAAACCAACTAAACACATGGATTAACGCATCTTGGACAGAATTTGTGGCGATCGCCGATGCACCCGATAGTGCCAAACGCAAATGCTACTATTACAAACAACAAATGAGATTTGAGGATATGTCCACAGGTTCAGATCACGCCAAAGTCCACATGATAATCATTATGGCTGTAGGGCTATTTGCCGCCATAAAATGCATCCCCATCAATGGACATGACGGCTGCTCTTATCGCCAAAGCGGAAAAACTGAATTTCAGCCCGATGCCTCCTATTATATTGGTGACAATGCCGATGCGATCGCTTGGGGAACACGCATCATTGATCTCGATCAATATCCCTTACCCGATCTCGTCATCGAAATATCTGACACCACCTTCAACGATGACCTCGGCACAAAACGCCTGCAATACGAAGAACTAGGCATCAAAGAATATTGGATCGTTAATGTCCAAACCATGAAAATCTACGCCTTTGCGATCGCCCCAGATGGTAGCAGCCATCATCTTCGCCAATCCCTAGTGCTATCTGGGCTAAAGTTAGAAATATTAGAACAGGCTCTCCAGCGCAGTCGCCAAGAAAATCAATCCACCGTCACCGCATGGCTCATGCAGCAATTTCAAAGTTAAATAAATGGATCAAAAATTAGGCGGAAGTGGAGAAATTGAACCTTCTCCAAAGGAAAAAACAGCCCTCACCCCCAGCCCCTCTCCCAAGAGGGGAGAGGGGGGCAAGAGAAATGGTTGGCATCATGGCGTGATTGGGATTGTGGCTTCGCGGTTGGTGGAACGTTATGGCGCACCTGTTTTTATTGGTAGTTATGAAGATGCCCATGATGATTCTGAACAAGCTGACACTATCCGCTTCTCCGTGAGGGGTATTCCTGAATTTCATGTTTTTGAGGCGATCGAATATGAGCCTGTTAAAAGCATTCGCCTCAAGGGGGGTGGGCATAAGGCGGCAGGAGGCTTTACTATGCCTGCGGCAAATTTGGAGAAACTGCGGCAAGGTCTGCGGGAATTTGCCGATCGCGAGAATATTCTGCCTAGCCACATTAGCCCCCTAATCAATATTGATGTGCGTATTGACCTCAGTGATGTCTCAATGACCCTGCTGCAAGAATGCGATCGCCTGCAACCCTGCGGCATTGGCAATCCCGACCCTGTCTTTTATAGCGAAAATGTGCGGGTACTATCTCAACAAACTCGCGGCAAAGATAAAGTCAAACATCTTGCCCTAGAACTCGATACAGGTAACGGCAAGATTAAGGGGATCGCATGGCGATGGGGCGAATATTGTCCAATTCCTGATCGTGTAGATATTGCTTATAAATTACGGGCAAATCAATGGCAAGATACAACTTCCGTAGAGTTGGAAATAGTAGGCATACGAGCAGCTAATTCTGACATAGAGGGTTCTCAAAGTTTGGCGAAACAAATTAAATTGCAGTACAAAGCTGCGCCTGTGATTACCAAATTGCCTCAATGGCAAAGACTGAGCGAAGCGCCGAGACCTCTGCCCCGTCCATTACTACTCTATGGTTACGATCGCCTTGCCGAAAAGTTTCAAGGTGATGTCGATTGCGATCGCCCCCAAAAGCATAAAAATTATGCCGCGATCGTTCTCTGGACATTGCCACCTTCTTTTACCCATTTACAATGGCTAATTGCGATCGCGAAGCCCGAATATATTTATCTAGGCTCTCATATGCCCCCCCTGCCATCGGTGGAGAGCCTACATTCACAATTACAAGCACTCGATCTCGAAAATATTCAATCCCTAAACTTATTAGACTTAGCGCAACAGTGGTGGATCAGTCCCAGTGCGATCGTCGCAGCCCTACGCGAGATTGGCTATCACTGTGATTTTCCCCCTACCTTGTCGCTCGATCAAGAATTACAAAAAAGTGCCACTTGGTATGGAATTTCCCTAGATAGACTGAGTTCGATCTTTGCCAAAATATAATCTGATCCCTAAACACGAAAAGCTGCGCGAAGCGCAGCTTTTTATATTGATATTGAGTGGTAGAGCTAATCAATACTACTGAGAACTACTGAGCAGCTTGCTTTACTTCGTCAAAAGTCTTATAGCAATTCTCAGAATCGTATATGTGACAGCGATCGCCAATTTCCTTCATCAACCCCCAAGAAAACTTGGTTTGATATAAATAATCACCCCAATTGTCCTCAAGGGACTTGTGCGCTAGGCGCAAGTTATAGGAGGGAATACCAGTAGAGATATGATGGGGAACATGCACATTAATATCGTGGCATAACCACTCAACCCAAGCAGGATAGTCACAATGGACTGTGCCAGTAAGTTGATCGACTCCTGCACTCCACTTTTCCTTTTCCTTGAACTGAATATCAGGCATAGTGTGATGCACAATCGTAAAAGTACTCATCCAAAAATGATATACAAGCCAAGGCATCACAAAATAGCTAAAAAATCCCCATATCCCAAGCGTATAGATCAAGGTGGGAATTGCTAAGGCCGCAAAGACGAGTACGAGGCGATAGGAAAATTTGACTTGCGATCTTTGTCGCTCTGGGTAAAGCTCCGCATTAAAATGCAAATTTGCCCAATGAATAATCGAGCCAAGCCACCAAAAGCGAGTCCGAATCATCCAATAGGCTGAGGAGACAATCCCTTTTCCTTGCTCATATTCTTCGACTGTAAAAGGATACCAAGCATTATCTTCACCCATTTTATTGGTATGCAAATGATGGTGATCGTGCTTGAAGCGCCAACAGTGGAAGGGATACAGCAGAGGCAAAAAGGCAATATGCCCTACAAGATCATTGATCCAGATTTTATTAGAAAAGGATCGATGACCGCAGTCGTGACCGATGACAAACCAGCCAGTAAGGGCCGTACCTGTAAAAATCCAAGCAAATGGTAGTAAATACCAAGGCGAAAAGGCGATGCTGGCATAACCCAAGGCAGCAGCGACAAGGGAAAGAATCACGCCAGACCAGGCTTTGAAATTATTCTTTTCAAAATATTCGGCGGGAATAGTCTTGATAATGTCGCGGAGAGTAGTCTCTGGGCTAAGAATGTGTGAGGATTTTTGAATAGCAACCACTACTGAATACTCCCTGCGGTGGTCAAGGATTGACGGCTAAGGCTTTGCAGTTGTTGCAGCAGAATTTCAATATCAGAGTGTAGTTCAGCAAATTCTGCCTGCACCTGTTCGGAATATAATTTTTTGGCGGCTACGTTCAATTTTGAAGTCTCTTCAGTTGAGAATTGGTTAGGGGATTCAGTTTGTTTGCTCATACTTTCCTTTAAAACGCTTTGAAAACGTTGCGATCACACCACAAAATATTTGAGGAATTTATTTTTAGAGTTTTTGAAACTCAAAAACTCTGATCTAAAAATACTAATGAAGTTGATATTAACTTATGTGTTGTATGTTTTGGTATATCCATAAACATATTTAATGAGTAAATATACTGAGGAAAGTTCTCAATATTTGCTTTAGTCAAGGTGACTGCCAAGCTAGTACTTAGTGCCAATCGGTGTATCAGCAAATAAAACTGGGGCGATCGCGGCGGCAGATCCTAGGCGATCATCGAGGTATTCCTCAAGGCTGTAGTACTGATCGATGCGATCGCAAAGTCCTTCAGGGGTCAGGCTTTGGATATTGTGGCTAATGATGTAGCTTTGCGCTGCCGAACCACGAAACACGGCAAAGGCTTCTTCACAATAAGCCTGCTTTGACTCCGTAGCAGCTTGGAGCCAGTCTTGCCCGTGCATACTGCCACTGAGAACAGGCTGACCATGGGCGGGGATCACGGGACGACGTTCGGCCGCGATCGCAGGAGAAGCCATAGCCATGCTCCAAGTAACTACACAAGCTACTACAATCGTGACTGTGCAAAGCTTGATCCAGTCAGACAACCTGCCAACAAAAAAATTTTTTTTCATTTTGGAATAATTTTTTAGGCAATAGTCCTTGAGTGTAAAAAATCATCAAGGTTTGATAACATTTTCTAATTAATCATACTAAACATAGCAAAATAGTTGGTGTAATAGTGTTGAATAGGTTGTATCGTCTAATTCCTAAGAGTTTTTTAAGATTTCCTTAAATCTTCAAATGTAAATCTTTTGTTAAACTTATGTCATTTGTGATACAGCAAGCTTATTAAATTCTTTAAGCAACGCCAATTTATTGACTAAATTAATTGATTTCCATTGATTTCCTATCCTATTAAAATTTCAGACCGCACAATGTCCGAACACTATCTGAATCATCCTACTTTTGGCTTGCTATCTCGCCTATGTAGGGTGGATGAGTTTCGTAGTTTATTTACAACCCTCTACGCCCAAAGATTATTTTTTTTGATTACTACCAGTCCAGACGGTATTCAGTTCGAGCCAATTTCTCGCGCCGATGCCAAGCTAATGGTAGAAAACCAAATGCGATCGCTAAGACGAGTGGGAACAGATCTTGATCAAAAGAACTTACAGCATATATACAAGCGTACTTTTTCCCAATGAACTCGCGTATCTCTTTTAAGGCGGCTGCCAAGATTAATTTGTATTTGGAGATCACGGGTAATCGTCCCGATGGCTATCATGAGCTGGTGATGCTACTGCAAAGTATTGACCTTTGCGATCGCGTTGATATTCGTAAAATCGGCAGTGATGATATTCAAGTACTTTGTAACCATCCTGAAGTTCCCTGCGATCGCACCAATCTTGCATACAAGGCCGCAGAACTGATGCAAAGTCTCTATCCAGACATTGGCGGCGTGGAGATCGTTATCGATAAACAGATTCCTATGGGTGCTGGTCTTGCGGGTGGCTCGACCAATGCCGCCTCTGTTCTGGTGGGGATCAATCGTTTGTGGGATCTAGGTCTGACCCAAGCAGAACTTTGCGACTTAGCAGCACGGTTGGGTTCTGATATTCCTTTTTGTGTGAGTGGTGGTACTGCCCTTGCTACGGGCAGGGGTGAAATTTTGTCACCTTTACCCGATCTGCAAGATTTAGTTTTGGTAATTTGTAAGCCCCGTGATATCTCTATTTCCACGGTCTGGGCTTATCAGACTTTTCGATCGCAATCTTTACTAGCCTCTAGTCCAGTAAAAAATCATCAACTATCCAGCCAAATGGTGGCGGCGATCGCTTCAGGTGGTGATGAGACTGGGCGAAAAATTGGGCGATTGCTTTATAACGATCTAGAGAGGGTCGTGCTACCCGCCTATCCTGCGATCGCTGAACTGAAGCAGAAATTATTAGATCAAGAATGTTTAGGGGCAATGATGTCTGGCTCAGGATCAACGGTATTTGCGATCGCTCCCGATTTAGATCGCGCCTATCAGATGGCGGAGTCGGTCAAAACTGAAGCGATCGATGTCTGGGTTGTCAAGAGTGTGATTAGCTCACTATGGGAAAGCTAAGGGTAGCTTAATCCCTATATGGGTATGCTGTGGGTTTGCCCTAGGGATTGCTATATAATCACGTTGTTAAGAATGATGGCTAGGTGTAATGGCTAAATATATCTTTGTGACTGGCGGAGTTGTTTCCAGTATTGGAAAGGGAATCGTTGCCGCAAGTTTAGGTCGGTTACTAAAATCAAGAGACTATTCGATCGCCATCCTCAAGCTAGATCCCTATATCAACGTTGATCCAGGTACAATGAGTCCGTTTCAACATGGAGAAGTTTTTGTTACAGAAGATGGCGCAGAGACAGATTTAGATCTAGGGCATTATGAGCGCTTTACTGACACTTCCATGTCCAAGTTGAGCAATGTCACCACAGGCGCAATCTATCAGGCCGTAATCAATAAAGAAAGGCGTGGCGACTATCATGGTGGTACAGTGCAGGTGATCCCCCACATCACCAATGAAATTAAAGAACGCATCCATCGGGTTGCGAAGAATGGCAATCCTGATTTAGTGATTGTCGAGATTGGTGGTACTGTGGGCGACATTGAATCTCTTCCCTTTATTGAGGCAATTCGGCAGTTTCGCAAAGATGTGGGCAGGCAAAATGTGGTGTATATGCATGTCACTTTGATGCCTTGGATTGCGTCGGCGGGGGAAATGAAGACTAAGCCCACCCAGCATTCTGTAAAGGAATTGCAATCGGTTGGGATTCAGCCAGATATTTTGGTATGTCGGAGCGATCGCCCTCTGCCCCAAAATATCAAAGATAAGATTTCGGAATTTTGTAATATCCAGCCTGAATGTGTGATGACAGGTCAGGATGTCAAAAGTATTTACGAAGTGCCGCTTGCGATGGAAAGGGAAGGACTAGCAGAGCAGGTATTACGCTTGTTAGGAATGCCCCAACGTCAGCCTGAGTTGCGAAGTTGGCAGACTCTTGTAGAGCGTCTTTATCGTTCTGAACATACCCTAGAGATTGCGATCGTGGGTAAGTATGTCCGCCTCACCGATGCCTATCTGTCGGTAATTGAAGCCCTCAAGCATGGCGCGATCGCTGTAAACTGTAATATCAATTTGCATTGGGTAAATTCTGAAGATATTGAAGTCTATGGCGCAGAGAAGTTTCTCAACGATGTCCATGCCATTGTTGTTCCAGGTGGATTTGGGCATCGGGGCGTAGATGGCAAGGTGGCAGCAGTCCAGTATGCTCGCGATCATCAAGTGCCATTTTTGGGGCTCTGCTTGGGGATGCAATGTGCCGTAATTGATTGGGCAAGAAATCTCGGCAATCTCAAGGATGCCAATAGCGCTGAATTTGATCCTGATTCCTCCAATCCTGTCATCCATCTCCTGCCCGAACAACAGGATGTGGTCAACCTTGGCGGCACAATGCGTCTAGGACTATATGCTTGTCGCCTTGTCCCTGACACCTTAGTTCATAGCCTCTATCAGGAATCGATCATCTATGAACGCCACCGTCATCGCTATGAGTTTAATAATGCCTATCGATCTCTATTTTTAGAATCTGGCTATATTATTAGTGGCACTTCGCCCGATGGTCGTCTAGTAGAAGCGATCGAGCTATCCAATCATCCATACTTTGTCGCCACTCAGTTTCACCCTGAATTTCAATCCCGTCCAAGCAATCCCCATCCTCTATTTCAGGGATTAACCAAGGCGGCGTTAGAACGCAAAAAAGGTATTGCCTCTTCTCAACCAAACTTGCCTAACATGTCCTCGGATACTTCATTACAAGAAGTGATGGTAGAGCAAATGTAATCTCAAATTTAGAAACGATCTTCCCATGTACGAAGAGACTTGCAAACTGTAGAAAAATTGTGGAAAGTCGTAAAAAGAGTCAATATCATTTTTACAACTTTCCACTTTCGACAAACTGACGCTCTATCAATTGGTATAGCTAGTCTGCTAAAGTTAACGATCAGCCCTCCAATGTAATTTCCAACTAGGTTAATGATTGTTGAACTATTTTTATTTACTTTCGTATTGAGTATTGATTCATTTTCTGCGGCTGTGGCTATGGGCTTTCGCCATTTTTCCTTTCGCCGTGCTTTATTCTTCGCATTGAGTTCGGGCTTTTCAGAAGGAATAGCAGTGGCGCTGGGCTTCCTGTTGGGAAATATCGCTCAGAACTTAATAATGGAATACGATCACTGGGTGGCATTTGCTTTGTTATTTGTGGTGGGTAGCCATATGTGCTATCACGCTTATCAGGATATGAAATCCACCAAGAAAGAAGAAGAAGAAGTCAAAGTTCATAGTTGGCTCAAAATTTTGTTTGTTTCTAGCATCACTAGTATTGATTCTTTAGGAGTTGGCATATCCCTTGGTTTAGTTGATAAACCCATTGCTCTATATTCTGTGGCGATCGGTCTTGGTGCATTTTTATCAACTTATTTCGGTCTATTTCTAGCAAAACAACTTTCTGCGAAGTTTGGTGAAAAAATAGAGTTTATGGGTGGGCTTGTACTAATCGCTCTCGGCATCAAAATGCTATCTATTTAAATTCTCGATTGAAATGTGCAATTACTTGATGGAGCATTTGTGCAGTCACATCAATCTCTGCCTCATGATTAGATTTACCAAGGGTGATGCGAATACTATTTTTGGCAGCTTGTTCTGAATATCCCATTGCTAACATGGTTTGACTTGGTTCGATCGCGCCGCTACTGCAAGCCGAACCAGAACTAATGGCAATACCGATTTGATCTAACTGTCGGACTAGGCGGCGACCATCTATAAACTGATGATAAAAGCAGAGATGATGTGGTAAGCGATCGCAACCCCTTGCACCAACAGGAACTAACTCAGGCAGATCCGCTAAGGCAGCATAGAGCCGATCGCGTAATCCTTGCAAACGCATTGACTCCTCCCCTAACTCCTGTGCCGCCAATTCAGCCGCCAACCCTAAGCCACCGATCGCCGCTACAGCCTGAGTACCTGAACGATATCCTCTTTCTTGTCCTCCTCCAAAGATAAGCGGTAATGGTTTTTGGCTGAGTGGATTGATGTATAGTGCGCCTACGCCTTGAGTACCGTAAAACTTATGGGCAGATATTGATAACAAATCAATGGGAAGGTTCTGCACATCAATATTGATTTTGCCTATTGCCTGCACTGCATCAGTATGAAAAGGGACATTCGCACTACGGCAAATTTGCCCAAGCTTTTCAATGGGCTGAATTGTTCCCACTTCATTTTGAGCCGTAATAATCGATACCAGTACTGTATTAGGGCGAAGCGATCGCGCTAAATCTTGAGGGTCAACCATTCCCAATTGGTTAACAGGTAGACGTGTGATTTCCCAACCACGCTCTTCTAAAAATCGCGCAGGTACTCCTATAGCCGAATGCTCCACTGTGGAAATAATCATATGCTGCGGAGTCGGATATTGACGGGCAATGCCCAAAATTACCATATTGTTGGATTCAGACCCACCAGAGGTAAAGACGATTCCTTCAGGATCAGCGTTGATGAGACTAGCTACCTGCATCCGCGCTCGCTCAATCACCATTGTTGAACGTTCGCCCCAATGATGAATGCTGGAGGGATTACCCCATTGAGATCGCAAGATATCCGACATCAAGTCAATGACTTCGGGACGAGTGGGGGTTGTCGCCCCGTGATCTAAATAGATTTGCTGAGTTTTCATGAATATATCCTACAGCTTGACCCTATGGTTTGTCCTCACCCCAATCTAAAAGCCTGCAATGGAATAAATTTAGACCAAATTTAGGTTAAGTCAAATAATTGAAAAGCATTGTTAGTGGTTTGGGTTGCCAAATCTGCTAACTCGACCCCGCGCAATTTCGCCACCACCTCCGCCACATGCAATACATAGGCAGGTTCGTTACGTTTACCACGCTTAGGTACGGGAGCCAAAAAGGGGCAATCTGTTTCTACGAGGATGCGATCGCTCGGTACAATTTTCGCAGATTCATGTAATGCATGGGCATTTTTGAACGTGACCACCCCACTAAAGCTCACATACATGCCCAAATCTACAAACCATTGAGTTTCTTCAGGATTACCAGCCCAACAGTGCATGACTCCGCGTATGGGCTGGCTGGGATCTTCAGCATTGATTTCTTGCAAAACCTCACGGGTACTAGCAGCAGCATCACGGGAGTGAATAATTACTGGTAAATTAAGCGATCGCGCTGTCCGCAATTGTGATTTAAATGCTGACACCTGAGCATCCTGCTGATCAGATTTAAAAAAATCTAAACCCGTTTCACCGATCGCCACCACCCTTTGATCACTCAATGCCAACTCCCGAATGCGATCGCCCACCTGTGGCAACCAACCTTCACTATTGAGATCCCGATCTAGAGGGTGCAAACCCACGGCAAATCTAACTTCAGGAAATTGATCAGCGATCGCCTGAATCTGCGTAAATTCATCTGGACTCACACAGGAATGAACTAATCTAGTCACACCATTGCTCAACCAGCGATCGCGCACTGCTTCTAAGTCCTCCTGAAAGTCCTTAAAATTTATATGCACATGGGTATCTACTAGTTGCATAGCTGTTTTTTAAATTTTTCTATAGGTTAGGACTGACACAGATAAACGGAATAGGAAAGAAGTATTTTTTAATCTCCTAGATTAGTTATACCAATTTAAAAAGTGTGGTAACACTTTTTTGAATTAAAAACCAAACCCAGTAAGGTTTTTTTTAATTAAGAAATGGCTACACCATTTCCTAATTTGGTATTAGGGCATTAATTATGGGAGTGCATTTTCTATGAATGTACTCCCGATAACCATCCCAACAAATCTTCAGAAATGAAGTTAGCATTAGCAATCTCTTTAATATGAATAAGCCAACACCACCAAAACAATCGGCTAAATTCTATGTACTATCAGAAATTTACCCATACTAAACCAGATTAAAGTAGCAGAGATCAATGTTTTTCATCTCATCAATCCCTAAAGATCAACATAATTATTATTCAATTATTAGTCATCAGCATCAACATCTGCATCATCATTAGCCAACTGAATCAAGTGGATATGCTTGTAACCTAGCTTAATTTCAAACTCATCGCCTTCATTTAAACCCATTGAACGAGTATAGGTGGAACCGATTACAATTTGACCATTTTTATGTACGCTAACTCGAAAGGTTGGTTCACGACCACGACCATCTTTATTTTGGTCTGGATTAATAGCAAAACCTCTAGCAGCAAGAACTGCCTCATAAAACTCAGTCAAATTCACACGGTCAACGCCATCTTTTCCACGAGTGAAATAGCCGCATTTTTTAGCCTGTTCACGCTTTGGCAAATTGTTTAGCTCTTTTGCCCGTTGGAGCAAAGCTTTTCCTGTTAAAGGAGTAGTTAGGTTATCTGTCATAGATCTGTCAATTTTTTAACAATATAAATTTGAGGGTTTCTCTCTAAGAATAATCAGAAAGATATTGATGTTTACTTAGGTATTGTCATTATAATCACTAATCTATATGTTATACATTTTTCAACATATTAGCCAAAGTAAATCAAATTTAGTCAATTATATTATCAACTATGTACTCATAAAAGTAATTTATTGGGCGTAAATAGCCATAACATATGTTGATATCTCAACCCTAAGGATGCCATTTTTAGGGATTGAAAAAAACTTAGCGTCAACCTTACGCATTAAGAACTAAATCTGATCTCAATTTTCTAGTTCAGCAATAACGAAGATATTGAAGATGTTTCTTAATTCAAAATCGCTTTGTTGGCAAATCTTAGAGATTTTTAATAAATCATCAATATATTTAGAATTTAAAATTTAAATTTAATTCTTAAATTTTTGAATTCTGCCCATCAGTTCTGCCCAAAGTTTTTATACCAACTCATGACAATATGGCTATATTCCTAAGAATTAGGACAAATCAAAACCCAAGAAGCGAGTTGCGGCGCTCCGCGCTGCAACTCGTATTCTGGTTTTGTATCCTACCAAGCATAGCAGCAGCGATATATGCTTCTGGGCAGTAAATACACAATGTACTATGCAAACTCTGACCTCAATAGACCTTAATAGGCGTAGGGAAAAGCATATCTAGCCGTCACTAAGCGATAGATTCCTGTTTGTGGATCGGCTATGGGTTGAAAGCGATAATCTTTGACTGTTTCCAGCACTACGTTGACAAGTTCTTGATCCGCATCTACTAATTCGCGATCGCCACTGGTATAACCCGCTAACTGCACTTCGCCACTCGGCGCAACGATCCAATAGTAGAGAATTACGCCGCGCCGACCTCCCACATCCTTTACCTTAGGGGGAATCCATACCACACCCTTTTCTCTTGTTTGCTCAGGATTAGGGATCAGTGCCTCTGGCGGAGCTATTTGGGTAGTAATTAGTAAGTTCTTATCAATTAAGTTTTTGATGCGCCGATCAGTTGCCACAAAGGCAAGAATGCTGGCGCTATTATTGACCTGTTTAGATGGTTCCTTAGAATTGTTTTCAGAAACAGGGCTGGGTGCAGAGGTTGTGGGCGTTGGTTCAGGATTAGAATTGCTGGGTTTAGTGGAAGGGGTGGAAGTTTTTGAAGGAGAGGTTGAAGAATTGGGTTGAACAGTAACGGGGCTGCGTGGAGTTTCGGTAGGAGTAGGTTGGGGATTTTTAGGAGGGTTATTATTGGAGGGTGGGGTGGTTGGATTATTTCTTAAGTTATTTTGAAAGTTATCACGGAGGTTACTATTAGTTGTTTTGGGATTTTTTAAGGAGTTATCGATTTGCCCCAATGGATTTAGACGCGACAATAGTGGGCTATTAATGAAGTTTGGGTTTTGCACAAATCGAGGTGGCTCAACTGGGTTGAGGGGAGCAGTGAGTAGAGGTGGAACGCTAAAGGAGAAATCGCTGGCAACGGGAGGTAAGTTTTCTAGTTGATCTAGTTCTACAGAAGGTAAGGTTTGCTTGGGGTTTGCTTTGGGGTTACTAGGTTTAACAAAGAGATTTTCTAAGACGGATTTATTGGGTTTGGGGACAACTTGATTGAGGTTAGGTGGCAGCTTGATGAGGGGAATGGGGGAATTTTTTAAGACTTCAACCTCTTTATCAACCTTTTTGATCGGGCTAGGTGTGATCAAGGCGAAGGCAGTATGAATTCCTAAGGAGCCAATCACAAGAATCCAAAAGGGATTTTGGATGATAAATTTACCTGTTCTATTCGCAAGTTGGCGCATGAATTTGGATTGTATGGGATTCGACGCGATATTTTGGGCGTTTAGGAACGGGAGGTGGCGATCGCCACCCGATCACCCGCAATTTTTCGGAGTTGGGCGAGGCGTTCAATGACGACTTGATAGGACACATCGGTATTATCGGCCGTAAGTACGACAACACCTTGGGATGAATTTGCCAAAAACTGACCAATTGCTTGCTCTAGCTGCTGATCGGGAACTATGTTTCCGTTAGAAAGCATTTGCCCCTTAGCATTTAAGGTGATGATGAAGATATCTGAGGATTTGAGACCATCTGAGGCGTTACCTTTGGGGTCGCGATCGCGAATGGGTAAATCCACCCCAACACTACTCGGTATCGTCAAGGCAGCCGACACCAAAATGAAGAATGCCAAAATAGAAAATACGACATCTAGCAATGCAGTCAGATTAATTTCGGCACTGGCTGAGTTCTGATATTTTCTACGGATTTTCATGGATTTTCTGCCTGATATGGTGACGATAGGGACGCTAAATTGTTTCTTGAGGTTTGACGTAATTAACCTCTACCACTGTATGCACATTGCCTCGTGGCGTAAAATCACCCTTGACATTAATGCGAAGAGGATCGCTGACCTTCACAAAGTCATCCATAATTTGATTTACGGCTTCTTCATGGGAGATAAAGCGATCGCGATAGCTATTGATATATAGTTTGATCGCCTTTAGTTCGACCAATAATTGATTGGGGGTATAGGTAATATAAATGGTGGCAAAGTCTGGATAGCCAGAAAAGGGACATTTACTCGTATATTCAGGCAAGGTGATCTGAATATTATAATCACGACCAACTCTGGGATTGGGGAATGTGGTCAAGGTGACTTCAGAAATGGCTTGCTCGCCGTACTTAAGGGTCATAGGAGTGCATACTTATGTAAAAACAGATTATTTATAGTATATCTAGCAATTTACCTTTCTTGAGTTAGCCAAATCTTTTGATCTCAACACCATTTTGGCGAATGACTAATTCAATGCTGAGGGAACTGGCGGGAAAAATAGCTTCCTTGGCGATCGCTCTGATCTCATAGGGTTCTTTGAGAGAACTGGCAACATTAAATAACTCGGAAATGGCTTCGGGTGAGAAGTTACCCACCCTACCCGTGAGCGGATCGGCAAGCACGCCCTCCCGTCTTGCCCGAAAACTAATCAACAAAAATAGTTGCTCTAGCCGTGAGGCAAGGGCCTGTGGTGAAAGGTCTGGAGTAAATCTGAGGCTGGCAATCTCATCCCCTGGTGCAAAGATTTGGCGATTGAGAGTAACATCGGCCGCGATCGCAATTTTCGTTTCGCGTTTTAAAAAGTTACCTGCCGACAGAATCCGCACCACATAACTGCGGCCGTCCCGTAAACGATTAAGTAATCCTTCAAATTGAGCTTCTGTAATTTGAATTACTGGTTCTTTAGGAGCTTGATCAGGTAAAAAATCTAAAAGCTGCCGTGCATTCAATTCCGCCTGTTGTAGAAGTTGATTGCTGGCGCGCCGTAATTCGGAGGGGCTTAGGTTGGGGCGCACCACACCGATGGAGAGTATTTGCTCAGAAAAAATGGCAACATTGCCTTTGCGAAGGGCTTCTAGACTAATGAGTAACTGTTCACGGGCAGACTCTAGGGAAGCAACTTCAGTACTGAGATCGGCTCTTTGTTTTTCGATCGCCGCTAGGCGTTGCTCCGATTCCGTTACTCTCTGCTGAAGCGTGTTGCGATCGCGCGATATTTCTGCCAACTCAGAGGCAATGCGATCCTTTTCTTGGCGGAGTTGCTCACTTTCCACCTGAAGACCTTCTTGCTCTGCACTTAGACTTTGAATGCGATCGAGCAGATCGGCTTCCTGCTGTGATGCCTTATTTAACTGCGCTTCAGCTTGCTGAAACTTACTCTCTACCTGCTGTAAAAGAACTTGAGTTTCTTCCTCTTTGCGTAAAGCCTTAACAAGGGATTGATTGATTTCCGTCAACCTACGCTGTGCTTCTTCTTGCTTTTGTTTGGCTGTGCCTAGCTCTGTCTCAATGATCCGCTTCTGCTCTTGGCTACTTACTAGCTCTGCGCGGATGCTTCCTAAACGGAATAAACCGTCACGCAACTGTTCGCTGAGGAGGAGGAGGATGCCTAAGGTGGATGCCGAAATCATGGCTCCAGTGGCAATCGTGACTAGGGTAGCGGTGTCTCTTGGTCTCAAATTAAACACGCTCAGTCGGGCTTTGCCCACCTTAGTCCCAATGCGATCGCCAAGGGTTGCAATAATGCCACCTAAAATTAAGATCGCTAAGATTAGCGTATATCCAGCCATGTAACTCCTAAGTCCTCACAGAGTTGATCTTATACCAATTCGCAAAAGTGTAGTTACCCTTTTGCGAATTCACAACCTTTACCAATTCTAAAAATGGCATAGTCACTTTGAGAATTGGGATAAGATAAGGAAAAACTTTGCTGAGATTATTGTTGAGGCGTTTGTGACAAGTTTTGCGACCAGTTTTGTGACCAGTAAATGGCAGAGCCTAGTTCCCTTTCTGCAAAATTTAACACAACAGGTGGGCGATCGCCTGCTAATGGATTTTGATACCGCAAGGGTCGCCATAGAGAAAGATGATGGTAGCTTGGTCACAAAGAGCGATCAATGGGCAGATGAATATATTAGGACTGCCCTAGGGCAAGAATTTCCTAACTATGATGTCCTAACGGAAGAATCTTCACAAATTCTGACTCATCGCGAATGGTCATGGGTGGTTGATCCCCTAGACGGCACAACCAACTTTGCTAGGGGTATTCCCATCTGGGGCATTTCCATTGGATTACTACATTTTGGTACACCTGTCTTTGGCTATATTGCCATGCCTCCTCTCCGACAACATATCTATGGTTGGTTTGATGGTGATGATGTGGCAGCTTTTATGAATGGGCGATCGCTGCATTTACCCAAGCATCTCGAATCGTCTGATGTGCAACTTGATCATCTCGCCAATTATTTCTTTAGCGCCTGTTCTCGCAGTCTCGAAAAAATTGGTAAATCTAAATTTCCCTTTAAGTTAAGGATGTTAGGAGCCGCTAGTTACAACCTTTTGACCGTTGGTTTAGGTTCAACCATTGGGGCGATCGAGGCAACTCCCAAAATTTGGGATATTGCGGCTGTTTGGGTAATCCTGCAAGCAACGGGAGTAACTTGGATTTATTTAGATGCAGATTGGCACATCATTGATCATATTTTTCCACTTGCCTTAGACAAAAATTACCAGCAGCAGAGCTTTCCTAGCCTTGTGGTTAGGCATCCTCAATTAGTGGCGATCGCCAAGCAGATCATTCTAGATCATTAAATCTAGATAACTATGGGGTTAATCTCGAAAGGCGACGCGACCAGTTTTCGGTAAGCTAAAGGCGAGAAATACAAATAGGTACAGCATATAAATGATGCCGCCCACAACCCCCACAAAGGCGAAGCTTTCGATGGTGATGGTACTGCCTAATAATTTCACTAAACTTAGGGGAGGCTCAAACCAAAAGCGACAGGTGTCTCCTAACTTTTCAAAGGGAACAAAGGCGCAATTAGCATAGACGAGGCGAAATGCCGCACTAATCAGGCAGTAGATACTCACAGCCCAACGCCATCCTAAGTAAATCAGTTTCATGGCATGACGTGAGGCAATAATGTCTTCATTCAAATCTCGCCAAAACCAGAGCGCCAGTACAATCATGATATTGGCAACGATACCCGCGATAAAGGATGCGCCCAAACTACCCACTGCCAAGGCGATCGTAATTAAAACCATGCTGGCAACCCGCCAATAGAGCAGTAGCGATCGCTTGTGGGGAGTGTCATTACTCCGTAATGCCCAGATTAGTAAAGCCAGGGGAATTAGGGCGGTAAATATTAAGGCAAGGCGATAATCTAACCAAATCAGTTGTCGCATCAAGGCATCATTCATAGGAGCAATAGAAATAGAATCAACGGGATCAGCCAAATACTATAGCTGGTTTCGCATGATTGGGGTAGTTGCTGGGTTTAGTTTTTGGCATAGTCGTATTTTGATCAGTTAACAGGTTTTCGATCTGGATGAATGGTTGCCATTGCTGCAAATCTCTAAAAATGGAATGATAGCCTTGAGAATTTGGGTGCAGACCATCGGCGGAAAGATGCTCTAGAAGCCATGATTGTCCACGCGATCGCCACAGGTCAAAGAGATCGAAGTAAGGAATATCGCGCACTTGACAGGCGGATTTTGTGACTTCTTTGTAACGAAATTGATCTTCATGATTGAAGTGCATACAATCTAGAAATGGCATTTTCGATTCATCCACAGGAACCATGCCCACAAATATAACGGGGCAGAGACTTTGGGCTTTGTCTAAGAGATTGACGATTTCTAAGGAAAAGCGATCGAAGTTAGTCATACTGCGTTTCCCCACCCTTGGCGAATCGTTAACCCCCACTGATAAAATCATCAAATCGGGAACTCGATTACGCAGTTCACCACGCAGTAAAAATTCTTGCTCTAGTCTTTGGTTAACTTGAGCAGTTGTGTCACCCCTTACACCCAAGTTATAGAGAACATGACCTTGATCTAGTGACATCCAGTGTCGTCTAAACTGCTCCACCCAGCCACCATTGAGGGGATCGCCATAGCCATAAATGAGGCTATCACCAAAGGCGATCACCCGTAGCGATCGCGTAGTATTTTTCGATTGTTGGGAATTTGCAAGCAAACTAGCTATGGTCATCGATCAGGGAATAGATAGGGTTATTGATGTAATGCCAAAACTAAAAATGGCGTAGCCATTTTGAAGTGTTGAGTTAGGCTCTTTGCAAAACTACACTTAAGATTAGCGCAACTAAGTACATTTACTTAAATTTACTTAAACATTTGTTCAAATTTGTCCAAAATCATCTTCCATGAGGATTGGGGAAACCGTCAGTAAGTCAAAACAGGCTATGCCGATCATGTAAACTTATCTTAACCAAACTTAAGTCATCACCATTGATTTTGCTGTAACGCTAATGCAACCAACTGATCCGAAAAAATTTACCGAAAAGGCATGGGAAGCGATCGTGAAGTCGCAGGAGGTCGCAAGGCGATCGCAACATCAGCAACTCGAAGTTGAGCATCTGGTCATGGCGCTTTTGGAGCAGGAAGCAGGTTTGACGGCGACAATTTTGGCATCGATGGCTGTGCCGATCGCAAGGGCAAAGCGGCAAGTGGAAGAATTTTTGCGGCGGCAGCCCCGTGTGGCGAGTCCCGAACAGTTATATCTGGGGCGGAGTTTGGAGGTATGGCTAGATCGGGCGGAGGAGAGCCGCAAGAGTTTTGGTGATGATTTCATGGCGATCGAGCATATGCTGATCGGTTTAGCCGATGATGATCGTCTTGGCAAAAGATTATTTCGTGACTTAAGTATCGATCGCAAAAGGCTAGATGAAGCAATTAGAGCAGTTAGGGGCAGTCAAACTGTCACGGATCAAAATCCTGAAGCAAAATATGCCGCCCTCGAAAAATATGGACGAGATCTAACGGAGCAAGCCAAGGAAGGCAAACTCGATCCTGTGATTGGTCGCGATGACGAGATTCGGCGCGTAGTGCAGGTATTGTCAAGACGTACTAAAAATAATCCTGTGCTAATCGGTGAACCGGGGGTGGGCAAAACGGCGATCGCTGAAGGATTAGCACAACGGATCATTCGTGGTGACGTACCTGAGTCCCTTAAGGATCGCACGATTATTAGTTTAGATATGGGTTCCCTCATTGCAGGAGCCAAGTATCGCGGCGAATTTGAAGATCGACTCAAGGCAGTTCTTAAGGAAGTTCTCAACTCAGACGGTAAGATTGTGCTATTTATTGACGAACTGCATACAGTGGTGGGAGCAGGAGCCACACAGCAGGGAGCAATGGACGCAGGGAATATTCTCAAACCGATGTTAGCGCGTGGTGAATTGCGCTGTATTGGGGCAACTACGTTAGATGAATATCGCCAATATATAGAAAAAGATGCGGCTCTAGAACGCAGGTTCCAGCAAGTTCTAGTCGATCAGCCCACCGTTGAAGATACGATTTCCATTTTGCGGGGACTGAAGGAGCGTTATGAAGTGCATCATGGGGTGAATATTTCCGATTCGGCGCTAGTAGCGGCAGCAACTCTTTCTAATCGCTATATTACGGAGCGTTTTTTGCCAGACAAAGCGATCGATCTAGTGGATGAGGCGGCCGCCAAGCTGAAAATGGAAATTACATCGAAACCCCTCGAACTTGATGAAATCGATCGCCGACTCATGCAATTGGAAATGGAAAAGCTCTCTTTGCAAAAGGAAGGGGACTTAACACCAGTAGAACGGGTAGAAGCAGAAGGTAAGGTAATTTACAAGACTAAAAACAGTAAAGCAGTACAGGAAAGACTCGATCGCCTTGATAAAGAGATGGAAGAACTGCGCGATCGGCAAACCAATCTTGATGATCGTTGGCAACAGGAAAAGGACACCATCGATAATTTGCGTAATTTGAAAGAGCAAATTGATCAAACTAAATTACAAATTGAACAAGCAGAACGGGAATTTAACCTTAATAAAGCAGCAGAGTTAAAATATGGCAAGTTGACGGAACTGGAAAAGAATCTCGATGAGGCAGAACTAGAACTAAATCGCGCCAGAGCTGATGGCTCAATCCTATTTCGTGAGCAGGTCACAGAAGATGACATTGCGGAAATTGTGGCAAGGTGGACAGGGATTCCCCTCAAAAAACTTTTACTATCAGAACGCCAAAAATTGCTCACCCTAGAAAGCCATCTTCACGATCGCGTGATCGGACAGGAAGAAGCAGTGAGTTCAGTCGCCTCAGCGATTCGCCGCGCCCGTGCAGGCATGAATGATCCTAATCGTCCCCTTGGTTCGTTTCTGTTTTTAGGGCCAACTGGTGTGGGCAAAACCGAACTAGCTCGCGCCCTTGCCGAATTTCTGTTTGATTCCGATACTTCTATGGTGCGGATTGACATGTCGGAATATATGGAAAAGCATTCTGTATCTCGCCTAGTTGGTGCGCCTCCGGGATATGTGGGCTATGAGGAAGGAGGGCAGTTTTCGGAAGCAGTGCGCCGCCATCCTTACTCAGTTGTACTTTTCGATGAAGTTGAAAAAGCGCACCCTGATGTTTTTAATATTCTGCTCCAAGTTCTAGATGATGGACGCATTACCGATAGTCAAGGACGGGTTGTTGATTGCAAAAATACGGTGATCATCATGACTAGTAATATTGGTAGCGATCGCATTTTGGAAGTATCGAAAGACTTACCAGCGAACCTAGATGGTGATGCGCGTTATGAAGAAATGCGCGATCGCGTCCTCGATATTCTCCGCAATCATTTCCGTCCCGAATTTCTCAACCGCATTGATGAAACTGTCATCTTCCATGCCCTGCGCCGCAATGAAATTAGAGCGATCGCCGAGCTACAGATTAAACGCATTGAGAATAGACTAAGCGATCGCAAAATTTCTCTCCAACTCAGTGAAGAAGCTAAAGACTATATTGCCGCCGCAGGTTACGATCCTTCCTACGGAGCCAGACCTCTTAAGCGAGCCATGCAAAGAGAAATTGAAAACCCGATCGCCAATAAAATTATCGAAGGCACGATCAATGAAGGGCAGGTGATCCACATTACCGTCGAATCAGAAAGACTCGTGTTTAATGTATAGCAATCCTATTGAGCATTACATAAGCCAAGTAAGCTGTAGGCTATGCAAGCTATCAAATTCAACAAGCGGTTATTAAGCTATATTTTGATAACCTCTCAAAACTGCGGTCTATTTGTTTGCTGTTTTTTGATAGCTACCTTAATTGAGCCAAAAGTATTTACCAAATTTTTTTCAGCTATATCTTTACAAACCGTTGAAAACAGCCCAGATATCCTTGATAAAGCAGGATATTACTACGATGTTGCAGCCTATGCCAACATGGTGATTAAGGATCAATGTCATGCTTTCTATCCCATGCTATCGTGGCTAGTTAGATATTTATTTAATCCTCAAATATTTGAACAAGCAGTAATAGGATTAAAAGTTATTTCCTGTATATGTTTTATAGCAGGAATACCTTTAATTTTTAAATTATTTCTTAGCATATCCCAAAACTCCAAACTTGCTTATTTTCTAACTCTATTATATACCGCAAGCCCAATGGCTATTTTTAGGGTGATCGGTTACACAGAAGGTATATTCGCTCTCCTTAGTGTAGTTCTATTGTTAATAATTAACTCAATACTTGATAATCCTAAAACAAATCAATATGTAATTTATAGCTTTGCTTTCTTAACAGTTGTCGTGATGTCTTTGACTCGTCCAGTTTCTCTACAATTAATTTTCGCAGCCTGTACTTCTCTAATAACAATTATTTTAATTGAAAAAGCTAAAACAAAATTAAGCTGGCAAGAATTATTGCAAAACAATCAATACAGGTATCAAAATTTATCATTCTTATCTCTAACTATTACTATTGCTACCATCATCGGCTATAGCTTTTATGGATATCTTTGCTTACAATCTAGAGGAGACTTTTTTGCGCCATTTAACGATCAAAAGCTTTGGGGAAAGGCAATTGGATTTTATCCAAAAATATTTTTATCTCTCGAATATCCTTTATTTGAGCAGATGTCTTTGTATTTTCCCCTAATATTAATTTTAGGAGTAATTATTTGTTTATATAGTTTTATAAATTCCGAAAATATCAATTTTCATCAAATTAAAATATTTGTGCCTCCCTTACCTTTATTTTGGTGTTTAATAAGTCTATATCCATCTATTCTAATACTAGTTTATATATCAACCTATTTGATATACTTTATAAATAAAAGAAATAAATTGAACTTATTTTCCATAAATTTAGCTAATTCTTCTAAGGCGCAAAAATTATTAACTAATTATACATTCTGGTTTTGTTTATACTTTGTTTTGAGTCATATTCTCATTAATTTATTGACAGTTGATAAACTATACAGTCTGGCACGATTTACTTTTAGTTTGCCGTTCTTTTTTGTGGTTTTAGCCTATATATTACGCAATTTTAAAGCTAAGGACATCGACTATATATTAAAGTGGTTTTTGTTAGTTGGAACTATTGCCTTAATCGAGCAGTGGGTACGTTATGGGCAAAATCTGTGGCTTGGATAATATGCCAAAAAGAAACCGAGTGTCGCACAATGCCTCCACTCGGCTATAGAATTAATTTGGCTTGATTGGGATGCTTATACTTGCCAGTTGATCCAGTCTTGAGGCTTTAAGAAGGTTTCGTGCAATTCTGCTTCGGGGGTATTTGGTTCTGGATGGTAATCATAATCCCAGCGCACTAGGGGAGGAAGAGACATCAGGATTGATTCAGTGCGGCCGTTGGTTTGCAGACCAAAAATTGTACCGCGATCATAGACGAGGTTAAATTCGACATAGCGTCCACGGCGATAGAGTTGCCATTGTTTTTGGCGATCGCCATATTCCATATTGCGGCGGCGGTTGGCGATGGGAGTATAGGCAGGTAAGAAGGCGTTACCACAATCTTGCACAAAGGCAAAAATTTCTTCCCAAGTGCGAGGTACATCACCAATTTCATCACTCATCACCTGAGCGCTTGTGGAATCGCTACTATTTTTGTAAAGTCCATCTTCGCCATTTTGATAGTCAAAGAAGATACCACCCACACCGCGAGTTTCGCCACGATGCTTGAGATAGAAGTAATCATCACACCATTGCTTGAAGACTGGATAGTAATGGGGATTATGGCGATCGCAAGCTTCCTTTAAAGTACTGTGCAAATGTTTGGCATCTTCACCAAAGCCATAGTAAGGCGTGAGATCTAGTCCACCACCAAACCACCAAATGGGGCCTGCCTCAAAATAGCGATAGTTGAGGTGAACCGTTGGAGCATAGGGATTTTTGGGATGCAGTACCATCGAAGTACCTGTTGCATAGAAGGTTTCTCCAGCAACTTCGGGATGATGGCGCAAAATGGCTGGTGGTAGCTGAGAGCCATAGACTTCGGAAAAGTTAACTCCTCCCTTATCAAAGTAATCACCATCGGTAATCACGCGCGATCGCCCACCGCCCCCTTCTGTTCTCTCCCACTGATCCTGCTTAAATTTAGCCTTTCCATCTAGCTCTTCTAATCCTTGGCAAATACTATCTTGCAAGCTTTGCATAAACTGTTTGACGCGAGTTTTAGAATCAGATGGAACCTTAGTTAGGAGTTTATTAGGGGCAATAGGAGCGATGGTCATAGCTTTAGATGTTAATAACTCAATAGATAGGATTTGAAAATTAGGTTTGTAATTTATAGTTTTAGGTCTTGGGGTTCACAAAAAGACAAGATGAGCCTTGAGATGACCTGAGTTTTTTAAAGTTGAGTATTTTAGTTTGACTATTAAATTGTGTTTGTATAGGTTTGTAACTAAATTATGTAACTAAATTAGTTTGTATCAATACCACCAATAAATACTTTACATTTACTCGTCAATCCTCGGTGAAATGTAAAGCATTGTGTAGAATTTTTTGCGTAGAATATATCTAGATATCGCAGATATTGTAAATATTGTCTTTCATTATGGCGGGATGTAGCGCAGTTTGGTAGCGCATCGCGTTCGGGACGCGAGGGTCGTAGGTTCAAATCCTATCATCCCGATTATTGAGTTTGGCTATAGATCTAGAACTGAGGCTGCGGTGTGGGCGGCGTTATAAAAATAGCGATCGCATTATGCACAGGGGCAATTTGGGTAATTGCACGATTGAGCAAATTACCACCCAAATAGATACTCGAAGAACTACCTCCATCCAGATTGAGGGCATCCACAGCCCCTAATTTTTTGAGAACCTCGGCAGTTTGGGCTAGGTTTGGCGCAGTACCGTTAGGGATGGCTTGAATAGTGGTTAATAGTAATTTGCCTTGTGTCTTGGTAGTAGCGATCGCACTGCGCGGAGCAGGCTGGGTATCAAAACCTGCCTGAAAATTTTCGATTTTGCCATCTAACACGGTTTTACTATTTTTGAGCAGCAGAGGGCCTGCACCAATTAAGTTAGGAAAATTAGCAAAGGTTTTGGGGACAAAGGATTGGCGACCACGCACGATCGCTCCTACTGGCAACTGCGCGATCGCATTGGGGGTTTGCCTCGCCACCAGTAGATAGCCATCACTAGGAATAGTTACCTGCCCGACTCCAACGGCTCCCCCTTGATATTGGGCAACCACCTGTTCACCACGAACCACAATCAGAATTTCATTTTCAGTGAGAGGGCTATAAGTACTACCCCAAGAGGGCGTATAGCGAGCGATTCCCCTCTGCACATAGCCGCTATTGAGGTTAGTGAGATTAATCGTAGTTTGGTTGCTGACCGTAATCGCCTCATTAAAATTCAAGCGATCAATGAGAACTTCACCACTTTCATTCCAAGCGATCGCGCCACGCACTAGGGCAGTCCCCGCAATCCAACGATTACCTTGGCGGATAGCACCGACAGGCAATTGACGGATGCGATTAAAAAATCCCGCATTAATTGCCGCCACAGCTTCAGCCTGTTCTGCCATTTGTGGTAAAGGTAATAGCCCCAAAACACCAGCACCAGAAGGGTTGCTCCAAATTGGTCGCATTGTGAGCTGTGGTTGCTTAAGATCAACTTCTAAAGCCGTAACCGCAAATTTAACCGTTGTTGGAGTATTGGGAACTGTGGTCTGGTTAGGAATTTCGACAGTTCTTTCGATCCGTTTCAAGCCCTTTGCCCATTGAATCGTTAAATCAGGAGGGGTATAGTCTCGGCGCAGATCCAGCACAATTTTGGGATTAGGACTGCTGAGTAATTCGATTGCAGGATTGATCGATTCAGTGGTTTGAATTTGGATCTGCGTCATTTTGCCCTGAGGCTGGATCGTCACTGATTTAATCAAATTACCCGCGATCGCATCCGTACCAAGGGGTAAATCAGCCGCAACCTCCGCCGATACGATCAGACTGATCAGATTTGCCTGTTGACTCACACGCCAAGGGGTACGCCGATCTAGATCAATAACAAGGCGATCGCCCCAAGGCTGTTTGCTACGGCGCAATGCCTGAATTTTCGTGTCGGGCGTATAGAGATTGAGCGTATTGCCGACAACTTCCGTCCGCCACAATTCCGCAAAAGGAGATAATTCAAGGTATCGGTAGCGTCCCGTCCGATCAAAGGCAACCTGAGAAAATACAGGAGCCGAAAACCAACGCACCCTCTGGCGATCGGCGTTATCCGAATCAAGCATCTGCACCCCTAGCCCTTGGGTAAGCCAATCTTCCTGCACATAAAATTTTGGCTGTCCCTGTACCGACTGCCGCAACCAACGACCTGACCAAGGCTGACCATTGAGATTAATGACATTGCCATTGTTAGCGATCGCCATAGAGCAATCTGCCATCAAAAACTGACTGCTGCAAACCATTAATATCATGGGGACGTAACGATAAATCTGGTTCATACTCCTCTGAAATAAATGCCTTTGGAAATGCTCTTTGGAAATGCCTGCTCAAATGCTTTGTAAACTTGCCATGCCAGAATGTGCGTAATAGCGCATTTCTTCCGCCCTGCGCCATAGCTCCTGACCAGTGTGCAAGTGATGATCGTCAAAGTTCATCGTGAAATAGTTTAATTCTTCGATGCCATCGGCGATCGCATTGAGACAATGGTACAGATAACTAGCGACACCTGCCGCCGCCGCAGGATTAGGCATAGTTCTGAAGAAAATCTGCGCCTTGGTAAAGGAGCCTCGACATTCATCTAGATAGGCTTGAAAATTTTCCATTAGTTCATCATCGTAAGGATCAGCCGCTAAATCGTCAATCTGATCATCTAAACTGTCAAGAATTACCGACAACATTTCACTAATTGGTTCATAAACTTGCTTAATCCAGCGATCAAGCTTCTGATCTTCATTGAGATGATTTTCTTGCTTATGCTTACTTGTTCGTCCTGATTTTCCCTGCGTGGGACGAGAATGATGCTTAATTCCCAGACTGCGATCGTAATACGCACGAGATTGAGGATTACTCAGCACCTCATAGGCAAGATTAATCGAGGCGATCGCATCATGATTATCGAGATGATGATTACAATCGGGATGGTATTCTTTCACCAGACCGCGATAGGCACTTTTGACCTCATCAGGAGCCGCATTATAGCTAATTCCGAGAGTATGGTAATGATTAGTTTGTTCGGTGCGGTCTCTGATCCTAGTCATTTTGATGTAATAAATCTGCGCTTTAACGCTTTAACTTTGACGATTTAAATTGTAACTGATCCATTTTGGCTAACCTTACGGCAATCAGCATTATGGCGATTGTGCATATTTAGCAGAATCGCTAAGATAATCATTATTTAGTTCATAATATTTGAATATTATTTACTCTATAGTTACATTTCATAGTTAAAAATCTATGCCCTCTGTAAATCTAAAAAAAGTATTACTCAAAACAGAGGTAAAACCCCTATGGCAGGGCATAATCCATACGCTTAGTCTTCCTATAGCGATTACAGATCATCGGGGACAGTCCCTCTCCAGCTATTTGGACTTAGCCGCTATGGAGATAGATGAGACGATGCCCAAAATGTCCATTGCGATCGATGATGAAATTTTGGGATGGATCATTGGTGATGGAGAGATTGAGAAGTTAGAACAGGTTGCTAATTTAATTAATTTTATTGTCAGGCGTGAGTATGAGTGCAAATCCTTAGCCGCCGATGCCTTGGACAAATATCGTGAAATTAGCCTTCTTTACACGATCGCCAGCAAAATGTCAGTTTGTCTTGACGTAAAGGAAATTGCCAACCTTGTCATCGAAGAAGCCAGCCGTTTGATCAAATGCACTAGCGCCTCGGTAATGCTATACGATCCCGAGACCAATACCCTCAAAATTAAGGCCGCCAAAGGCACAGCCCTTGATCAAAAATTAGAACTTGCTCCCCATGAAGGTGTCGCAGGACATGTATTTAAAAACGCGAAACCAGAGCTGCTCAATAATGCGATGGAAGATCCCCGCTATATCGATCAAGGGAACCCATGCTATGGGCTGATCTGCGCTCCCATCTGTGCCAAAGAAAATGTATTGGGTGTTGTCAATATCAGTAACTCCACCCAAGTCAATTACACTTCTCAAGATTTAAAACTATTTACTGCTCTTGTTACTCAAGCTTCGGGAGCGATTGAGAATGCAATTTTGCATACAAATAAGTTGCAGGAAGAGAGAATTAAAAATAATCTAGAACGCTATCTGTCGCCGCAAGTGGCTCAAGCTGTCATTAATGCTGAAGATGAGGTGACTCTCACCACCAATAAACGCAAAATTGCGATGCTGTTTTCGGATATTCGTAATTTTACAACTAAATGTGAAGAACTAGAACCAGAGAGGCTAGTGGCATACCTGAATGAGTATTTCACAGAAATGGTGGATGTGATTTTTAGTCAGCAGGGAACGGTGAATAAGTTTGTGGGGGATATGATTGTGGCAATGTTTGGTGCGCCTGCGGCGATCGCTGATCGAGAATATTGCGCGATTTCGGCGGCGGTACTGATGCAACAAAGATTACGCAGTTTCCCTAACGCATGGATTCGCGATAACTTTATTACAGGTATTGGCATTAGCTCAGGTGATGTGATTGTTGGTAATATTGGCTCACCACAGCATATGGACTACACAGCGATCGGAGATGAAATGAATATTGCATCACGGTTGCAGGGTATGGCGCAGGGGGGACAGATTTTAGTCACTCGTAGTGTTTATGAAGCGGCGATCGCGAAGTTTACGTTTAGGGAGTTTGGCACTTTGCCTGTTAAGGGCAAAAAAAATCTGGTGGAGATTTTTGAAGTGATTTATTAATGATTGCTTGTGGTTTTCCAAGAATTGCCTAATCATTTGCAGTCAATAAATTTTTAAAAATGATCGAGGACTGCTATAGTAAGTTTCTTGATCAAGAAAGGATCAAGAAATAATACCAATTCTCAGAATCCCTATTCTCAAAGGTGCGCTAACGATTCTGTGTCTTGAAAGTCAAACTCAGTCATGGCTTTGCAACCTATTGATCCCCCCTACCCCCCTTACGAAAGGGAGGAAAGATAAAAAAGTACCCCTTTTTAAGGGGGATTTACGGGGATCAAAACCGCTCAAACACGCTCTAATACAAGTGGCTAGTCTAGTGAAAGCGATCGCTTTCTGAACTGATTGTCAAATTGATTTGGCAGAGGTATATCAGCATTTAGTTAAAGATACAGCATGAATAAATCACGAAAAACTGTATTAAGTGTAAATATTAGCCCAGTTGGTCAATTGCCACGCATATTGCCCCTATCGTTTCGATGCCACTGGCGTAAAGGCTTAAGAAAATTGGCGATCGCGATCGCAATTTTGGGAATTCAATCTTTAATGTTTAGCTGCGGCAATAGCAATGATCAATCAGGTAATGTATCTACTCCTGTTGCCGATACTACTAAAGTTACACCTAGCCCTGCACCGACTAACATTGCCAGCCCCAGTCCCACAACTAGTGCAGCAATCACAGAGCTACCCAAATTACAAATCGAAGCTCTAGAACCCTATAAACATGCATCGGGGGTACTGGAGATGAATATTCCGAAGGGTTGGCAAATTGAGGACAGGAGCCAACCGAATGAAATCTTGATTACTTGGAATGAGTCCCTAGGGCGTGCCACTCTTTCTACTAATATTTTTGTGCCACCTAGCCCAGTTCCTGAAGAACGGTTGAGTGGAATTTTTGCCACAATCATTAAGGGGATGTATGGAGATAAGCCTGGGTTTGAGATGCGATCGCCAGTTACTGAGGACACAGGGACTATTGTGATCGTTTGGACAGCCAATATTGATAATGGCAATGGTGGCAAGACTCAATTTATGGGCAATAGTCGCTTTAAAGTGGTCAATAATAAATGGGTCATCCTTACTTTTGGCGCGATCGAGCCACAATTTAATAGTCTTAAGGATTTCTTTTTTAGCATTGCCAAGAGCCAAGTTATTAATGGCGAAGCGGCCATTCCCTAAAACTAAATTTATAATTTATGTCCATTCCCATTGCGATTATTGATGCTTTTACAGATCGTCCATTTTTGGGTAATCCTGCTGCTACTACCCTAGTTGAGCAGTTCCCGACAGCGCAGGTGATGCAGCAAATTGCGGCAGAGATGAATCTGTCAGAGACGGCTTTTGTAAAACCGATAGCACCTAATCATTACCATCTACGTTGGTTTACCCCAGCCCAAGAAGTACCTCTCTGTGGTCATGCTACCTTAGCGATCGCCCATGACCTTAAGGAACAAAAGCTCATTGATCCCCAAGAGCCGCTCATCTTTTCGACACTTAGTGGTGATTTGCAGATCAGTTTTGCCGATCAGTTGATTGTGATGGATTTCCCTGCGGCCTTCTATGGTTCATGCTCATCGCGATCGCAACAAATTATCGCTGATATATTTAGCGAGCAACCCTATGAGCTATTAGGACAGAGTGAAGAATATTTAGCGGTGCGCCTTGACTCAGCCGACACCGTGCAAAACTTTGTGCCACCCCTTGAGCGTATTGCCGAGCTTGATGGGTTTGGCTTCATCATTACGGCGATCGCCAGCCCAGACGATCATTGTGATTTTGTCTCACGATTTTTTGCTCCCAAGGCAGGTATTGCAGAAGATCCTGTTACAGGCTCTGCCCATTGCAGTCTGACCCCCTATTGGGCAAAACAGTTAAATAAGCCTGATCTTTGTGCCAAGCAGCTATCACAACGGGGTGGCACTCTATGGGTAAGCGACCTTGGCGATCGCGTCTTGATCAAAGGACAAGCAACTACCATGATGCGCGGACAGTTTTTGATTTCTTAAACGCACCAAAAAGCATAAAAAAATGCAGCGCTAGTCGCTGCATTTTTTATTTTTTTATGTTCAGTTTCCAGACGATACTTAAAACAAGCCAAGGGTCAAGGACTTATCGATTGGCATGGTGGAACCGATTCCCAAGTAAAGGGTAAAGGCAGTACCAAATAGGAAAACAGCCATCGCGACAGGGCGACGGAAAGGATTTTGGAACTTGTTTACGTTCTCAATGAAAGGAATCAAGATCAAGCCAACAGGAATCAGGCTTTGCAACAATACGCCCAAAAGCTTGTTGGGGACGATTCGCAAAATTTGAAAGGCAGGATACAGGAACCACTCAGGTAAAATTTCGAGAGGAGTGGCGAAAGGATTAGCAGGCTCACCCACCATAGTTGGGTCAAGTACTGCCAAACCTGTAATTAAAGCGATCGTGCCAGTAATAACAACAGGGAACATATAGAGCAGGTCGTTAGGCCATGCAGGTTCACCGTAGTAGTTGTGACCCATATTCTTGGCAAGCTTCTCGCGCAAAATGGGATCGTTTAGATCGGGGAGTTTCTCAGTCTTTGCCATAGTTATTGCTCTACTTTTGCAATTGTGCGTTTTAAGATTATCTAATACAAAAATTTTAAGTCGACGGTCTGATAAAAAACCTTACATTTGACTTCCAAGGACTACAAAGGACCAGAGATACCTTGCTTGCGGATCATCAAGAAGTGAGCCAACATGAATACAGCAATCAACCAAGGTAATACAAAGGTATGGAGGCTGTAAAAACGGGTAAGGGTAGCTTGACCGACACTTTGACCACCACGCAGAAGTTCTACCAGAGTACCGCCGACCACAGGAATTGCATCAGGTACACCAGATACAATCTTTACTGCCCAGTAGCCAACCTGATCCCAAGGTAGGGAGTAGCCAGTTACGCCAAAGGTAACGGTGATCACTGCCAAAATTACACCTGTAATCCAAGTTAATTCACGGGGCTTTTTGAAACCACCAGTTAGGTAAACACGGAAAACATGGAGGATCATCATCAAAACCATCATACTGGCAGACCAACGGTGGATTGAGCGAATCAACCAACCAAAGTTTACATCGGTCATGATGTAACGCACGGAGTCGAAGGCTTCGGCAACCGATGGCTTGTAGTAGAAGGTCATGGCAAAGCCTGTCGCGAATTGAATCAAGAAACAGGTGAGGGTAATGCCACCAAGACAGTAGAAAATATTAACGTGGGGAGGGACGTATTTACTGGTAACGTCTTCAGCGAGCGCCCCGACTTCAAGGCGGTCATTGAACCAGTCGTAAACTTTACTCATGTATTGCAGAACCTAAGATTGCTAATTAATAAATTTTTGATAGCTGTTACTTATTTTAATACTTTCGACAGACCTACGCAAACCTTAACATAGTTTTTTAATTCTGCTTCCAGCCATAGTCGGTAGATTTGTATATTTGCATACAGCTATAGCCTTGACTATTTGCGTTTTGTCACCGAGTTACCACGAAGCAGGTTGAAAATTTTCATCATTAGCGATCGCCACTCCATCCCCCGAAGGCTTAATCACAAATAAACCTTGTCGATAAGCATAACGATCTATTCCTTCATTAATTTCTATGCCTGCCACCGCCCCATAGGCTTTGTAACTTCCATAATGGGGAAAAGCATTTTTAAACCGTTCTAATTTTTCAACAAATTCATCCACATCATCCTTTGATAGACGAGACTTACATTCCACTAACACTAGTTCTGTGTCATCCACAGCCAAAATATCAATCTCCATCGCCAAACCTTGACGTTTAGTTCTAACGCGAGGATGTACTTCTTTGACATCAATTCCCTTTTCTTGAAATAGGCGTAATACTGCTGGTTCCACTAATTCCTCAACAAAACGTCCCCATCTTGTCGTCAGTGCTTCAACGGCTTTAGTGGTACGATCAACTGTCTTTTGAAGTTCCGCCATACTGCGATCGGCTTCGGCTTTAGATTTTGCCATAATGCGCTCAAGTTCAGCAGCACGGCGATCGGCTTCAGCAGCACGGCGATCGGCTTCGGCTCTAGACTCAGCCATACGACGATCATATTCCTCTTGAGATGCTTGAAACAGTTTATAGATATCATCAATAGTTGTGGGACTACTCATAAATGTTGTATTTATTCAACTAATTTTTTACACCTCAATTATCACATAGGAAATAAGAGGCTTAAGCCGAGCGCTCTCCCCTCAACAAATCAGCAATATCAAAAAAGTAACTTAATTAGAGATCGGCATACTCTAAAATACTGATTTAGGTTTAGTTGGTAGGTTGTCTCGCTAAATTAGGAATCTCATTCGCTTCAGCGCTGAAAGTGTCAAATAAACCCTAAAATAAGTTGCAATTTGTGAATACTGAGTCTATTGGCGATCGCTTTGTCAGTGTAATTGTCGATTGCATTGGCATCGATGATCTACTGACCTATCTTGTGCCTGAGGGTGTGCATATTCAGGTTGGCGATATTTTGAGTGTACCTGTGGGTAGTCGGTATGTGGGAGCGATCGCTCTAAAAATTAGCGATCGCTTAGAAGCTCATCTAAATCTAGACACAATTCAGATTAAACCGATCAGTTCTGTGATCAGTTCAGGCATCTTTCCGCCGATATATTGGGATTTGCTCACCCGCATCGCCGCCTACTACCGCACACCGCTACTTCAAACCGTCAAGACAGCACTACCTCCCAAGCTCTTGGATCAATCTCACTATCGGGTCAAGGTGAAATTGTCGAATTATGAACTAGCATTGCCTGACCCACCCAAGCTTTCCAAGGCAGCACAGATGGTCTGGGATTTTTTGCAGGAACATTTGACAAATCCCAAGGGCATTAGTCGCCGCTATCTCTATCAAAAAGTAGGTCGATCTACCAGCGCTGGTTTAAGGGAACTGCAAAATTTGGCATGGATTGAAACGGTTTTGGAATTACCACAACGTCCACAACCCCGTTATGAAGAAGTAGTAATTTTAATTAAGCCCGCCGATGCTCAGGCAACTCCTCGGCAAGTAGAAGTTCTCACGATTTTGCAACATCAGGGTGGGGAGTGCCTCAAGCCCACGCTCACCAAGTTAGCGCAGACATCGAGTAGTGTGATTCAAAATTTGGCGCAAAAGGGCTATGTGGAGATCTTACGGCGAGAGTCGCTGCGACTTGGAGGGAAGGGGCATACGGTGTTGCGCGATCGCGCTAAGAAATTGACCGATGCACAGGCTGCCGCACTGCAATCTATTCAACAGGCGATTCACTCTGGCACTGCCACGCAATTTCTTTTACATGGAGTGACTGGTTCTGGCAAAACGGAGGTTTATTTACAGGCGATCGCCGCAGTTCTTGCCTTGGGCAAATCTGCCCTAGTGCTTGTGCCTGAAATTGGGCTAACACCCCAGCTTACCGATCGCTTTCGGGCAAGATTTGGCGATGCACAAGTTAATGTGTACCATAGCCAACTGTCTGATGGAGAGCGCTTCGATACATGGCGTTTGATGCTCGCTAAGGAGCCACAGGTGGTAATCGGGACGCGATCGGCAGTATTTGCACCTCTCCCTAATTTGGGATTGATTGTAATGGATGAAGAACATGACAGCAGTTTTAAACAGTCACAACCTCAACCCTGTTACCATGCCCGCACCGTTGCCCAATGGAGATCGCAAATGGAACAAGTGCCTCTGGTCTTAGGTACTGCCACACCTTCCGCCGAACTAATCTATGCCCACAGGCAAAACCAACTGATTTACCTAGACCTACCACATCGGATTGGTGATAAAGCCATGCCTCCGATTAATTTAGTAGATATGCGGGATGAGCTAAAGGCAGGCAACTATTCTGTCCTCAGTCGCCAGCTCCAAAACGCGATCGTTCAGATGCTCGATAGCCAACAGCAGGGCATTTTATTCATCCATCGGCGCGGCCATAGCACCTTTGTTTCCTGCCGTTCCTGTGGCTATGTTGCGGAATGTCCCCATTGCGATGTTTCCCTCTCTTACCATGCCCCCATCTCTACTCCAAATACCACCCATCTCCAATGCCACTATTGCAACTATCACCAAATCCAACCTAAATCCTGTCCCAAATGCGGTTCCCCTTACTTCAAATATTTTGGTAGTGGCACGCAAAAGGTGGAGCAGGAGTTAATGAAGCGATTTCCCCAGATTCGCTTAATTCGTTTTGATAGTGATACCACCCGCAACAAGGATCAACACCGTTTACTAATCGAACAGTTTCGCTCAGGAGAAGCTGATCTCCTTGTGGGAACGCAGATGCTCACCAAGGGGCTGGATATTCCTCAAGTTACGTTAGTCGGTGTGGTGTCCGCCGATGGCTTGCTCAACTTCTCAGACTATCGGGCAGGGGAGAGGGCAGCGCAAACCCTTGTGCAGGTAGCAGGACGGGCGGGCAGAGGTGCAGAACAGGGGCAGGTAATTATCCAAACCTATACACCCGAACATCCTGCCATTCAAGCAGTGCAGCAGTATCATCTAGATGACTTTATGCGATCGGAGCTAGAAATGCGGGAAGCCTTACGCTATCCGCCTCTGGGACAAATGGCGCTAATTCATCTCAGCAGCGAGAGCAGTCAGGCGGTGGAAAAGTCAGCCCATGAGTTAGCCGATTATTTGCGGCAATTAGATCCTGATTGGGATGTGCTGGGGGCTGTCCCTGCGGCGATCGCCAAGGTTGCTAATCGGTATCGCTGGCAAATCCTCTTAAAGTTTATGCCTGATCGCTTAACCTCTGTGCCGAATTTGGAGGAGTTGCGGCTGTTAGTGGGGGCTACATCGGTGCGGGTGGCGATCGATATTGATCCTCTAACAATCTAATGCTATGTATCCGAGCTAATTTAACGTTAGTTCGATACCGTCATTTGCACCGCGCTTCGCACGTTATGCCAAATTAAGAAATGGCTACGCCATTTCTTAATACCAATTTAAAAAAGTGCCGTCACCCTTTTTTAAATTGGTATTAGCTTGGTTTGGAGATATTCCAGTAGGGTAACTGCTGATTTGGTTCAATGGTGACTCCCGTGATGCCCTTTTGAGCAAAGGCAAATTCTTTGTTTTGCCATAGCGGAATGAAGGGAACATCTTGGGCAAGGATTTCTTGAATCTTCTTGAGGATTTGCGATCGCGCAGTGCTATCTAAAACCTGTCTTTGCTCTGCAATCAATTTATTTAGCTCAGGATTGTTATAGAAGGAACCTTGAAAACTGCTGCTGCCCTGAATACATACATTATCCTTAGCTTCTTCACACTCCAGAAAAGGCTTAATATAATTGTCAGTATCGAGAATATCGGGAACCCAATCGAGTAGATAGGTGGGATATACACCTTTATCGATGAAGGCATAGCCCACCGCATTTTCCACCCGTTCCGTTTTAATTTGCAAAATTTTGCCCACATTTTTTTGAATGGAAGCTCTCAAGGTACTAGCCACTAGGTCGCCATTACCACCATATTTGGGGGAGTACCAAATCGATATTTGCACAGGGTTTTGGTCTGAATATCCTGCTTCTTCAAGAAGTTTACGCGCTAACTGAGGATTGATCTGACCATAGCGTTGTTGAAAGACTGGTTGCGAATCAGAGAAAATATTAGGAACTAGGCTATAGAGAGGCTCCCGTTGATTAAAAAAGACCCTTGATCCGAGAAGTGAGCGATCAATCGAAGCTGCCAAGGCCTGCCTGACACGGACATCATTTAAGGGAGCCTGATGGGTATTGAGAACCATATATAAAATGGTGGCTCCATTTCCCGAAGCGATCGTCCAACCATTTTGTTGAGCATTATTCTCTAAGTTGCGGATCTGTGTCGGGGTAAGGGTCTGAAACGCAACATCTACGGCTCCTGTTTTGAAGGCATTTAAAAGATTGGAGTTGGAGGAGAAGAATTGAATATCGATGCCCTTATTGGCTGGATTTTTACCCCAATAGTCTGGGAATGCATCAAGACGTAAATAACTACCTTCGACAAATTGGGTAACTTGATAGGGGCCAGTACCAATGAGCTTATCGGGTAGAAATAGAAATTTTCCTGTTTTGGGATCTTTGAAATTTTTGTAAACATTGGGAGAGATCGCGGATGCACCTGTAAATGCCAAAAATTTGGGAAAGAATTGAATGGGTTGTTTTAGTTTAAATACCAGTTCAGTGGCACTAGGGGCAAGAATTTCGGCGATGACATCGCTCAAGATCGATGAGGGGACTCCTTTAGCTTTGATAAATCGATCTAAGCTAAACTTCATGGTGTGGGCATTAAAGTTGGTGCGATCGTGGTATTTGATGTCAGTTCTGACAGGTACGGTGTAAGTTAGACCATCTTCACTAACTTTGGGCATATCGCTGGCTAGTTGGGGGACGATCTCATTAGAACCTTCTTTGTAGGTGTAGAGTCGCTCAAGGCTGTTATAAAAAATATTGCTAGTAAAAAATTCATTGGCATCGGCGGGATCAAGGGTACGAATCTTGCTAGTTGTCCCGATCACTATGCGATCGCTAGTTTTGGGAGTAATGCCTAGTTTTTCTCTAGAATTGGTAGTTTGGTTATTGTTGCAACTGATTAAGGTGGTGATTATGAAGAAACCGATCGCTAACCAAGCGCTCAATCGCCTTAGCAAATAACTCATTGCTTGTATTTCGCCGATGCATAACTAGATTTGTATATAGCAATCCTAAGGCATTTAAAGCCCTTTAAATAATTAGTCTGGCACTTGTGTCCTCACAAGCATGGCAGCAGCTATAGTTTAAAAATCATGTAGAGTAACTTTTAGATGTTGTTGCGTAAAGATTCTATGCAAATTATACAAAAATCCTTGTTAGCCCTAATTTGTGGAATCTTCTGCTTGGTTCTGAATACTCAAAGTGCGATCGCCTCGGTTGATCTGACTAAGCAACCAGCGATCGCTGTTCAAGTTAGTCTGAGTAATGGCGCTAATCAATTAAAATTTATTCCCGATCGCTTCACCTTTGAATCGGGTAAACGTTACAAACTGATCTTAAATAACCCTAGTGGTTTAAAGCATTACTTCACTAGCAAAGACTTTGCCGATGCAGTCTGGACACAGCATGTGGTGGCTGGCGATGTGGAGATTAAGGGTAATATCCGTGAGCTAGAATTGCGCCCCAATAGCAAGGCGGAATGGACATTTATTCCGATCAAGTCTGGAACTTACGAACTGCACTGCGCGATCGCAGGACATACTGAGGCAGGTATGCGTGGTAGTATCACGATTCAACCCAGTGATACCTAAAAGTTTCTAAGTAGCTAGGCATAAGATTGTTCCGCCCGCTAATGGTTTTAGGCTTTAATATGCTCACCTACTTACTCGGAATTGTTATATTAAAGTTCATTAGCAATCAATTTCCTATTCAATACTCAATTACTCAATAACCTAATGCTAGGCTTCCTAAAACGTAAATTTCGCAAAAAAATTGCCCGCATCGAAATCACTGGCGCGATCGGTTCTAGCACCAGAACTCGCGTTCTTGAAGCATTAGAATTTGTGGAGGAGCAGAAATTCCCAGCCCTGTTACTTCGCATTGATAGCCCTGGGGGAACGGTTGGGGATTCGCAAGAAATTTATGATGCCCTAAAACGTTTGCGACAAAAGGTGAAGGTGGTCGCTAGTTTTGGCAATATCTCCGCCAGTGGTGGTGTATATATTGGGGTTGGAGCAGATTATATTGTTAGCAATCCTGGCACGATTACTGGCAGTATTGGCGTGATTTTACGCGGCAACAATATTGAGAAATTGTTGGACAAGGTGGGGATATCTTTTAAGGTGATCAAGTCTGGAGCCTACAAAGATATTTTGTCCTTCGATCGCGAAATCACCCCCGAAGAAAGAGCGATTTTGCAATCCTTGATTGATACTAGCTATGATCAATTCGTGGCAACCGTAGCTGAGGGGCGCAAACTGAGTCCTGCAACGGTGCGATCCTTTGCCGATGGGCGCGTATTTACAGGGGAGCAAGCTCTGGCATTGGGGCTAGTCGATCGCCTTGGCACAGAGGAAGATGCGCGGCAATGGGCAGCAGAACTGGTTGGACTTGACCCTAAAACCACGAAAGTATTTACGATCAAGCCCCCTAAGTCCTTTGCTAGTCGTTTCTTGCCTGGTGGCTCGGAAAATGCGATCGCCCGTTGTCAGTTTGATCTAGAAACTAGTGGGATGCCCCTATGGATGTGGCAATAGGAGCAATAGTTTAAGAAAGGCGCAGATAGCCCATAGCATCCTTAGCCGCATTCAGAGTTTTAAAGGCGGTATGGGCGGCCTTGTCTTTGCCTTCCTGTAATATGCGATCGAGATAGCCTGACTCTTGAACGACCTCCTCATACTTCGCCTGTATGGGAGCAAGGTGAGCGATCGCCGCCTCCGTCAAGACATTCTTAAAATCGCCCCAGCCCCGCCATGTTGCCGCTTCCGCCTGTACCTGTTCCTTAGTTTGATTGGTAAAGATTGCGTACAGCCCCAATAGGTTATTCGCCTCAGGGCGATCGCTCTGATCAAAAGCCAACTCCCGAATAGCATCGGTTTTGCATTTCTTAATTTTCTTAGCAATCTCATCTGCTCGATCCAGCAAATGAATGCGACTCATATCCGAAGGATCGGACTTAGACATTTTTTTCGTACCATCGGTGAGACTCATCACCCTTGCCCCCTCCTTACGGATCAAAGGTTCAGGAATTTTAAATACAGATTGAAACTGATCATTAAAACGTCCCGCAATATCTCGCGTTAGCTCTAAATGCTGCTTTTGATCCTCACCAACTGGCACTAAATCCGCCTGATACAGCAAAATGTCAGCCGCCATCAATACGGGATAGTCCAAGAGACCCACACCCACATTTTCGCCCTGCTTAATTGCTTTTTCCTTAAATTGGATCATGCGTTCCAACCAATTAAGGGGGGTAATGCAATTGAGCAACCATGTCAGCTCCGCATGGGCAGATACATGGGACTGCACAAAAATTGTGGAGATATTAGGATCGATACCACAGGCAATATACAGTGCCGCAATTTTGCGGGTATTTTCCGCTAGGGTTGCAGGATCATGGGGAACGGTAATCGCATGGAGATCAACTACACAAAAGTAATTTTCGTAATCTGCCTGAGTCTCTACCCAATTACGAATTGCACCCAAATAGTTGCCAATATGGAGGTTCCCAGTGGGTTGTACACCAGATAGAACTCGTTTTTGCATAGAAGAATATGAAGAAGATTGAGCTATATGTTGATATTACAAGTTGATAGAGTATTTATAGAAACTGGGGCAGGGAAAATGATGACACGGCAAAAGGGTAATCTAGTTTTGCCTAAATCCTGCTCAAAAGATGGAGGAATTGTGCCAATTAGCGTTTCAATGATACTCTGGCGCGGATCTGAAGGCGCAACTTGATAAATAACGCTGACCATATCATCAGGGAACCAAGCCCTTACGAGAGTTAATAATTCCCTTGCTGTAATTAGTTGATCACGACTATCGGGAGTCATTCTAATTCCCACTAGGCGATCGCGCTCAAAGTAAATATCTGCCGTAAAGCCCCTTGCATAGACCAATTGGCGATCGGGCAAAGCATACAGCCCCTCACCACCTGGTTGCAAACGATGCATGGTTACTTCATCGCGATGCACTGTGGCGATCGCCGCCCAATTATTTTCCTTGGCATATTCAAAAAACTGCGTCTCTAGCATCCCCAAATGAAAAGTTTCTGGCTGGAGGGGAGGACGCGCCCTTGTTTGTAGAGAAGGCAAGCGTCTGGTCGTTCCCAATTTTTTTTGACTGCTGGGATTGTCTTGAGAGTCACTAGCAGTAGAAGCAACAGCCACAGGTATAGAGACGAGCGAACTTAGATAAGCTACGGTAACTCCCATAGCGATCGCTAATCGAATGTGAACAAAGAATTTATTTCTTATGAACACGAAGTTTCTTACCCATTAACTTATATTACGCGATTATATAGTAATTATGATGTATTTGAAAGAGTGATTACTATGCTCTAAATAACTTGAAAATACAGTAGCGTAACGGTTTCATGCTATAGGTATTAATAATAGTAATCCTCAATTAATTATATAAATGTTCCTTTGCTTGAGGGAAACAACACCATATAACCATACTTAAGATTGCTATATTAGCTTGTAACCGTTTTAGAAATAAAAAATAAAGTTTTAGACCATGTCCCTAACTCCAGAATCCGATCGCGGCAAGAACAAAGCCTCTTCCAAAAGTTTTGAAGCAATGCGAAAGTTTGCAGAAAAATACGCCAAGAATACCAACACATATTTCTGTGCCGACCCCAGTGTTACTAATGCTGTAATTGAAGGCTTGGCAAAACACAAGGAAGAATTAGGTTCTCCCCTTTGTCCCTGTCGCTACTACGAAGATAAAGAAGCAGAAGTTAAGGATACCTATTGGAACTGCCCCTGTGTACCAATGCGGGAACGTAAAGAATGTCATTGTATGTTGTTCTTAACTGAGGACAGCCCCTTTGTTGGCACAAAACAAGAATTAGAAGTACTTGATATCGTCTATGATGCATAGCGATGATTACGAATACAGTGGAATCCTTCTAAGGTCAAACATCATCAGAAGTGGATCTGCTAGAGCCTATCCTTGTCATTTTCATGTTTGCTATTAAATATGGAAAATCGGCAAGCAATTCCTAGATATTACTGCTATAATACAAGATAAAAACCCGCCAAGCCTCTTAGCAATGCTGAAACTGGCGGGTTACTTTTTTGTAACCAAATCCTCCCGTGACATCAACAGCAAGGAGCAAAATAAATGACTCAAGCAATCGCTCGTAAATCCTTATATGAGTCCGATTTCTTGCTATGGACTCAAGACACCATAGCCAAGTTAAAGGCTAGGGATTTTGAGCATGTGGACTTTGAAAACTTAATTGAGGAAATTGAAGCTTTGGGTCGTTCTGAAAAAAAAGAGTTAGCAAGCCGTTTAGAAACCTTGTTAGCTCATTGTCTCAAGCGGCTCTATGTCGATATGCCTCAAGAATTTAACGGCTGGGAACGCACCATAAGAGAGCAACGCAGGAGACTAAAGCAATCCTTGAGAAAAACACCTAGCCTAAAATCCGTATGGGATGAGTCATTTTTTGATGCGTGGGAACTAGCACTTGATACCGTTCAGGATGATTACTCACAGTATCAAATCCCTGATACATGGCAATTTGGGCGCGATATTGACACGATGCTTAATATTAATTTTTGGGAGTAGCGATCGCTCACAAACAAGCTGATAGATCGTATCGATCTTGACAAAGCTAATAGTGGTAAAAGTTGGGTTGTAATTTTTACCACTGCCTGAACTTATGGTTATACCAATTTAAAAAAGTGTAATCACACGTTTTTTAAATTAAAAACCAAACCCAGTAAGTTTTTTTTAATAAGAAATGGCTACGCCATTTTTTAACTTGGTATTAGAACGTATCTACAGTAGATGGCGATCGCTGCCAGCACCTTTGACCAGTTCTAGCCAAATTTAAAGACTTTGACACCACTTCCAGCAAATTTTGCCAGCGCACATCAGGCTCAAATAGTAGATTACTCACCTTCTTGAGAGATTGTTCCCTCTCATACCGAATTTTCTCAAATAGAAGCGGATGCCATTGTTCTAAATTGTGTTTACGCACTTCGATCAAGGACTCATGGACAATGATAGCCACCTCCGACCCAATATTCATCTGAGCATACTGTCGCAAATGCCCTAGACCTCTGCTAGTAGTAGCATATAGCGGCGGTAAACGATTGAGAGTTCTTGCCAATACATCTTCTAAACGAATAAACCGTAATTCAGATTTAGGGAAATTAGCAGCCCGATTTTGAGCCATCCGAATCACTAATCGCTCTAGAGAATGCACAATATGCTTACTCTCTAGTAAATACAAATCATATTCTTGTTTTTTGATTTGACTCGCAAAAGCACTAGTTAGTAAATTGGGGCTTTGAGGGCTTTTATTTTTATTTAAGTAGGCTTGAGTATTAACATAACTTCTATTAAAACTACCGTACTTATTCCGTTGCGATGATAAATTCCCCGAATTATATTTAGCTAATTCCTTTTCTAGTAACTGTTCTAAAATTAGTGGAACATCGCACCAAGGTAAAATTTTTTGTCCTAATAATTCCTGAACCTGAGTTAACACATAGGGAGCATTAGCTAATTCAATTTCTTCTAAAAGGTCAGCTTGTCTTAAAGGATCTCGCCTTACTCCGATTAAGGCTTTTCTCACAACTTTATGAATTTCTTGGCTCATGGTCATGCATTTTTTACGCATTGCCAATAGTTCAACATTTGTAGAAACAAACATGGGTGGCAATCGATTTAAGGCAAAGGCTGTTACTTCATCAATGTTGTATTTATGGCGAATACTACTACCCAAAGCCTGAATTTGGGCATTAGCTTCTTCATATACAAATTCCAACATTACATTGCGACAAGATTCCATTGCATTAAGCACGTTTACAGCGTGCGTTCTGATTGCTGATAATTATGAGGTAGCTATTGTTTGCTAGAACGTGTTTGAGAAGTTTTGATCCCCCTAAATCCCCCTTAAAAAGGGGGACTTTTTTAATCTTTTCCCCCCTTTGGTAAGGGGGGTTAGGGGGGATCAATCAGTATTTTTAGCGAATGCCCACACTTCTCAAACAGTCTCTTAAATAAACTTTAAGTAAACTTCAATTAAACTTAAACCAAAATAGAAAATATACTACGAGTGCAGGATCGTGGAGTGTAGGATATTTTCGGCATTCAAGAAGTACATGATTCTATTATCCAAGTTATTGTCCAACACTGAACCCTTCAGATAGGGGCGTAATGTGGATGGCATTTGGCTGATGTCGTAGTTAATTTGTTCTTTAGGTATTTGGATTAATCCACTGACATGGGAGACTATGATGGCGAGGGCTAGGTCTTGAAATGAAGCAAAGATGACTTCATAAAGCTCAGCACTTTGATCCAGTGGTTGTAGTCCCATGAGCATAGCGAGATCGATTCCCCAGTAAACCAAACGACGACGGCTTAAAAGTCCTAAAATGCAAGATGGCTTATTAGGTACAGGCAAAATATGACTAGCGGTGACTGTCATTACCTCTTGGATGAAATTGCTTTCAATTAAGCCGATAGTTTGAGCGTCAATGGTAAATTTTAAGCAATTTAGACAGCTATTATTAGGATTATTTGTGCTGTTTTTAAGATTATTGTCTTGAATTAATCTTGGTGCGTCTCTCTCGGAAATATGTAGCATAGCTGATGCTGCTCAAGTATATTTTACACTAAGTAACTTATAGCGATAAATTTTGCACTTTGATACGGCATTCATGCTGATATTTGGTGTTACTAATTAGCTAATTAATTATTAATAGCTACACTATTAGAGGGAAAAATAGCAGAGATGTATGACAGTTTACGTTCTTGTCGCGATCGCATTTATGACTTTGCTGAGTTAAATTTCCCGTTAGATGGTGTCAAATTTGCTGGTCAGTACGATCGCCCTTACATTGTGTTTAATATGGTGGCTAGTGTTGATGGTAAAGCGACTACCTGTGAAGGTCGTTTAGATCAGTTAGGATCGCGTCCCGATCGCTATTTACTAAAACGATTGCGATCGCAAGTTGATGCCGTCATGGCAGGCGCTAACACATTACGCCAAGATCCATTTATTCCCACTATTCCCGATGAGTTAGTTACGGAACGCTTAGTAAATTTTGCAACTCCTCAACCCTTAGGCATTGTGGTCAGTGGCTCAGGAGATCTGCCACAGGAGCATCGTTTTTGGAACGCGGATCGAGATGTGCGCCTAGTCGTTACGGGGGAAGGAGTGGCGATCGCACCTTGGCTCACAGCCCAAGTTTTACAATTACCTATGCACCAAGGACAAATTGACCTAGCGAAATTATTAAATACTTTATTTACAGACTTTGGCATTAGGGTGTTGCTAGTTGAAGGAGGAGCAACTCTTAACTATGCGCTGATATCTCAAGGATTCGCTGATGAAATCTTTCTAAGTGTTGCCCCCTATATTATTGGCGGTACGGATAATCTCTCAATTGTTGCGGGTGATTCCTATGGTTTAGGCTGTGGCAATATCCCCAAACTAGAATTGCGATCGGTCTATACCCATGCCTCAGAGTTATTTTTGCGCTATCGGTTTACTTGACTCAATTAAAACTAAAGGAGGCGATCGCCTCCTTTAGTTTCGTCTATTTTCGCAATTTACACCCTGCTTCGTAAAGCACAAATGGCATGATCAAGCTCACGTTTAACTAGCAGCCTTAGTTTCACGGCGCACAGAGCTATTTTCCTTTGGCTCACCCTTCAACTTAGATACCAGAGAATTCCAACCAAAACGGGTCAATGCCAACAGCCAATTACCTTCTAGCTCGCGGAACATCGCCATATTTTGCTCAAAGGATAAATTGGCTTCTTCAACGATACGCTCTGCGGTCGCAGCATCTACAGGCAAAGTATCAAGGGCTTCACGGTAGCGCTTTTTAAATTCGCCAGCATTACGAATATCATCAAATTCATAAAATGCCGTACCACTACCATCTTGTAAACCCATTGCTTCCTTGGCGATCTTCTTGAGGATTTGACCACCCGAAAGATCCCCCATATAGCGAGTATAGGCATGGGCAACTAGCAAAACTGGATCTTTAGCAGAAAGTTCACGGATGCGCTCAATATATTTTTGACCAGCCGCCGAGGGCTTCACTTCTTCGCGCCAATTTGCACCAAAGTAAAACAGCATATCTAGCTCTAGGCTCTTTTCCCGCCATAACTCGCGGTAGTAGAGCTTGCTTAATACGGGATCATTCTTGTGGACTTCAAATTCTTCCTCGATCGCCTTATACACATAGTAAAGGTTGGCGACGAGTCTGCTATAGGAAGACTTGTCCACTACGCCCTTTAAAAAGCATTTGATAAAATCAGTACTTTCGGCGGCGGAGTGAGATTTTTGGGTTCCTACGCGCAAGAGGGTGGCTAAACCTTGACTCATGGATTCTCCTAAATTTTTTTAGTAAGTAATAGTAAATAATTAGCAAGCAATAAATCTGTGATGGAAATTTGGGCAGTCATCAAGATGACAGAAGTTTGGACAAAGATGGGATGCACTTCGCACTGTCCATCCTTGTATCTAGTTCACCATCCAAATTTGTAATTGCCAATAAAAAATAGGTCAATAAAATAAATCAATAAAATTAATAAAATTAAAAAGATATCGCTATTTCACTAAAGCTATGCTAAACAGCATCACAATTAGTTATAACGATGATTAAAAGATTATATGGGGGAATAATGCTTCCAAAATTAAGCAAAATGATGGCAATTAGTAAAATCTTGCAACCTCTGATCCTCTCTAAAATGAGACCATTGAGACCTGTTTTAGCAAGGAGTAATGGCGGCAAGGATTTTACATAAGCTCTAATTATATAAGTCAAGCCATAGAAAAATTTCTAGTCTGTAACAATTTTTCATCTACCACTGCACCCATATAATATAGTTAGCACTTAGTTAGCATCTTATTTAATTTGACTCGATTCTGGATCGAATCATCAAGAAATCTTGGAGATTAGGGAGCTTGAATCCTGTTTCTAGAGGAAACACTTAGATTTTATCAATCTAGCTTGAAGAGGTAATCAATTTTGGTTTTAAGTGGATACGAATACTTATTAGTATTTACGATCATCTGTACGTTAGTTCCTCTGTCTGGACTAGCTCTGTCTGGGCTTTTGAGTCCCAAACAATCTGGAGCCGCAGGGCGTACTACCTATGAGTCTGGCTGCGAACCGATTGGGGGCGCTTGGATTCAGTTTAATATTCGTTATTATATGTTTGCTCTTGCCTTTGTCATATTCGATGTGGAAACTGTGTTTCTTTATCCTTGGGCGATCGCATTTAGTAAACTAGGACTATTAGCTTTTATCGAAGCTCTGATATTTATTAGCATTCTGGTATTTGGTTTAGTCTACGCTTGGAGAAAAGGAGCCTTAGAATGGTCATGAAATCTGAAAACGTTGCCCTTGACTTCAGCATCGAAGATCAAACGCAACGCCTTATTAATCCTGCTGAAAAGCCCCAAGTCACCCAAGACTTATCGAACAATGTCATTCTTACTACCCTAAATGACCTCTATAACTGGTCAAGAATGTCGAGTCTCTGGCCAATGTTGTATGGCACTAGTTGTTGCTTTATCGAATTTGCCGCAATGATTGGCTCTAGATTTGACTTCGATCGCTTTGGTCTCTTACCTCGTTCTAGTCCTCGTCAAGCTGATCTACTCATCGTTGCAGGTACAGTAACGATGAAAATGGCTCCCGCAATGGTACGTCTCTATGAGCAGATGCAAGAACCCAAGTATGTAATCGCCATGGGAGCTTGCACAATTACTGGCGGCATGTTTAGCAGTGATTCCTATACGACAGTACGCGGTGTGGATAAGCTCGTGCCTGTGGATGTATATATCCCCGGTTGCCCCCCTCGACCCGAAGCGATCATGGACGCAATTATCAAATTACGCAAAAAAATCGGTACAGAGGGCTTTAAGGATCGCGCAAACCTTGATCGCACTCACCGCTATTACGCCGTTAAACATGAAATGAAAGTGGTTGAGCCTGTACTTACAGGTAAGTATTTAGAAATGCCTAGCCGCATGGCTCCACCCAAGGAGTTAGTCGAATCTGGCATTCCTTTACCCGCTTTGCAAATGGCTCAAAAGGAGGAAGAAACCATTGGCAGATAATCAAGAGGCAACATTAGCCACAACGGAAGCCATTGCTCCTGTTTCACAGTGGTTAACTAGCAATGGCTTTGACCATGAATTTCTGGGTCTAGATAAGCAGGGCGTACCGATTCTCAAGATCGATCGCCAGTTCCTATTGCCATTTTCAACGGCGTTGTATGCCTATGGCTTTAACTACATGATGTGTCAATGTGGTTATGATGCAGGTCCCGGAAGTGATTTGGTGAGTATGTATCATTTGGCAAAGCTTACGGATGAGGGTGTTGCCAAGAGCGATCGCCTTGAGGAAGTAAGAATTAAGGTATTTTTACCGCGCACCGATCCACGCTGTCCATCGGTCTATTGGATCTGGAAAACTGCTGATTGGCAGGAGCGCGAAACCTATGATATGTACGGCATTGTCTATGAGGGACATCCAAATTTAAAACGAATTTTGATGCCTGAAGACTGGGTTGGCTATCCGATGCGTAAGGATTATGTTACTCCAGACTTTTATGAGTTACAGGATGCTTACTAAAATTAAATAAAAAAAGCTGGCTTCGCCAGCTTTTTTTATGATTATTCCTCTTGCTTTTCGAGCGATCGCCACCAACGGCTCAGGGGAAAATAAATTACAGGAGACCACAAACTGCTTAAAATAGCCGATCCAAGGGCAATGCGCTGGTGCATCGTCCAAATGAGATCAATCTCTGAGCCTAGCATCACTAATTGTAAAGCGTGCATTGTTTCGACAATTACCGCCATCGCAAAGACGATTAAAGCGATCGAAATAAAATCTTCCTGCACATAGCGTTGCTTTTGTAAGAGGGAAGTTAATCCGCCTGCGATCGCTAATCCCAAGGTATGGGTGGGTACAGATCCTAATCCTGCTAACTCCGTTACCGTCATACTATCTTGCACCAGCCCAAGAGCAACTCCCGCAATTACGGTTAAAATTACAGGGCGATTGACACTCCATGTAACCAACCAGATCAATAACCAGTTAGGAGCCATCCCCATCAATGTCATCCCAGGTAAGCGCATATACATTCCCATCACACAGGCAAAAATCGAAATAAATGTTATTGTCCAGTTAATGACTTTTTGGGAGAGGGGCAGTTTGCGATCGAACATAAACTCAAAATCTTTCCTGAAAAGGATAAACCTTAACATAGTCCAACACTCCAAGAGGGGTTGAAAACTCAACGATCGCTTCAGGAGCAGGTTGCTGATCAAGGTTAATTGACTTAATCCTACCAACAGGAATCCCCTCAGGAAAAATCGTACTAAATTGTGAAGTTACCACAATGTCGCCGACCTTCACATCAGGATCACGCTCAAAAAATTCTAAGGTGGCGGTATTTTGGCTTTGTCCCTTTAACATGCCACTATAGCGACTACGGCTAACCACCACCCCCACTTGGCTATTAGGATCACTAATTAGCAAAACTTGGCTACTATTAGGCGATACATGGGTAACTCTACCAACTAAGCCCCCAGGAGCAACCACAATCGCTCCCGACCTAATACCATCGTTACTACCCTTACCCACTAGCATCTGATTCCACCAAGAATCAGCACCACGACCGATTACAGTTGCCCAAATCGTATTATTGCCAGCATTTGGTTGCACACCTAGCAACTGCTTCATCCGTTGGTTTTGGGTATCTAACTCCGTGAGGCGATAGCGCAACTCGCGTACTTCGGCATCCTTGAGCAAATCTTGCTTGGAAATGGTAGCTTGAAAAGGGCGACTCAATAGCTGATAAGCCTCCATAACCGCCACCCCTTGGGTTTGACGAATTAGCCAAGCTAAACCTAAACCAAGAGTTACAGCAGCAGTTTGGAAGCTGTAGCGCTCCCACCAACTACGAATTGATTCCATGAAAAATTTACCTATAAATTCTTCAAACGGCTAGTAAGGACACGTCCTAAATTCTTATAGTCTTCAAGCACACGACCTGCTCCAATCACAACGCAGTTAAGCGGCGCAGGGGCAATATGTGTCACGATGCCAGTCTCATGGCTGATGAGGGTATCGATACCATTGAGCATGGCTCCTCCACCTGCTAACATAATGCCGCGATCGATAATATCCGCAGCCAACTCAGGGGGAGTACGTTCTAGCGTACGTTTGACAGCTTCGATAATCACAGAAAGAGGCTCACTCATGCTCTCACGCACCTCAGAAGATTTAACTGTTACAGTGCGAGGCAAACCAGATAGGAGGTGCAAACCTCGTACTTCCATAGAAGTCTCTTCTTTAGTGGGATAGGCGGAACCAATTTTAATTTTAATTTCTTCAGAGGTGCGTTCCCCAACCACAAGGTTATGAACTGTCTTCATGTACTTCATGATGGCTTCACTTAGCTCATCGCCTGCCACCCTTACAGACTCACTAAGAACAATCCCCTGTAAGCTCATGACGGCGACTTCCGTAGTACCACCACCTATGTCAATGATCATGTTGCCTGTGGCTTCGGTGACGGGTAGACCTGCGCCGATCGCCGCCGCAATTGGTTCATCAATGGGATAAACCTCACTGGCTCCTGCACGACGGGCGGCATCCATGACGGCTCTCCATTCCACACCTGTAACGCCACTAGGAATACCGATCGCAATTCTTGGATTAAAAACTCCCTTCTTTACCTTTTGAATAAAGGAGCGCAGCATTAGCTCGGCTGAGTCAAAATCGGCGATGACCCCATCCTTGAGTGGACGTACTGCCACAATATCTCCTGGGGTACGACCGATCATTTTATTAGCTTCGTCACCGACTGCATAGGCTGTTTTATCGCGTTGATCGATCGCGACAACTGATGGCTCTTGCAGCACAATGCCCTCACCAGACACATAGATAAGTGTATTGGCAGTACCGAGATCGATGCCGATGTCTTTAGTAAAATGGCGTAATAAACCCACAGTGAACTCTTCCAGTGGTCAAACTAGCTGTATCAACATAATACTTTATTACGTTTGTTGACATTTAGTCTAGTTATCTTAATCATCACGAACTATATCCCAAATTAGGAACTCCAAAATCTTGTTATATTATGGATGTAGTGATTACAAAAATTAACTATCTGGAATAATCCAATGAGTGACTGGCTAGAACATACTGTCCAAACTGAGGTTGCTATTCCTGTGGAATATGCTTGGTCGTTGTGGTCAGATCTGCAAGCAATGCCCCGTTGGATGAAGTGGATTGATTCTGTAGATATTACAGATAATCCAGAAATATCGGCTTGGAAGTTAGGTACTAATGGCTTGACCTTTACTTGGAAGTCAAGGATTGTTAAGCAAATTCCTAATCAAATTATCCAGTGGGAATCGATTGGTGGTTTACCTAACCGTGGAGCCGTGCGTTTTTATGGTCGCCCCAATAGCTTCACGGTTGTGAAATTAAGTATTGCCTATGCGATTCCTGCGATCGGGCATCTGATGGACAATTTATTTTTAGGGCAGTTAGTGGAATCGACTTTGCAGGCGGATCTAGATCGATTTCGGGTATATGCTCAGGAAGATTTTGCTAAAACAAATCTTTCTGCTAGTAAGTAGTGGGCAAATTTTTTGCAGTCATGAATAAGCAGCAGCAGGACAGGCCGATTTATATTGTGGGAGCAGGTCCTGGTGATCCTGATTTGATTACGGTTAAAGGAAGGCAGTTGTTAGAAACGGCCGATCTGGTGGTTTATGCTAATTCATTAATTCCTGAAACGATGCTCCAGTGCTGTCGTGCTGATGCGGAAATTGTACCGACAGCGAGCAAGTCCCTTGAGGAGATTGTGGCGGTTATGGTAGCGGGGGTGCGATCGCAAAAGTTAGTGGTGCGTCTCCATGATGGTGATCCGAGCTTGTATGGGGCAATTCATGAGCAGATGGAGGCTCTCGCTAGGGCGGAGATCTCCTTTGAGATTATTCCTGGGGTGAGTGCCTTTCAGTTGGCGGCGGCAAGGTTGCAAGCGGAATTGACGGTTCCTGAGTTGGTACAGACGATTATTTTGACCCGCATAAGTGGAAGAACACAGGTTCCTGCGGCGGAAGAATTGTCTAGTCTGGCTGCCCATCGGTCTTCTTTGTGTTTATATCTCAGTGCCAATCATGTGGAGCAAGCGCAGATCAAACTGGGGTGTCATTATCCCCCAGATACGCCTGTGGCCATCTGTTATCGTTTGGGTTGGGAAGATGAACAAATTATCGTTGTGCCTTTGGCGCAGATGGCTGAGGCTACTAAAGAGGCTCAATTTAGTCGCACGACTCTGTTTGTAATTAGTCCTGCTTTGAGCGATCGGGCTATGTCTAGGATGGCAAATGGGCAAGATGAGTTAGCTAATACTTTCAAGGAGTCGCGATCGCATTTGTATAATGCTACATATCCCAGATTATTTCGTGGTGGTTTAACCTAATAACCTTTCTTGCAAAACTTGAATCTATGGCAAAAATATCTCTTTGCGATCGCTGCGATTTTTATGCCCATAGCCCTTTGCTGGTCTGTGCTGTGCATCCCGATGGGCCGCAGTGGGGAAAGTGCTTAGATTTTGTGTCAGCAGAGCTATGGGAACCTGAAGACATCCATCGCTATGATCCAGAAATGGCTGTGGAATTTGGCTGGCATCCAATTTTTACGGGCAAGTGTCCCGAATGTCGTACTCCATTTTCAAGAATGCGAATCCCCCCTGAGCAGTGGCGGTGTAAGTGTTGTGAGTGGGAAGATGATATTTGAGGCTATTCGTTGCGACTTTGGGAGTAGATATCGCGTCCTTTGACGTTGTTGATGGTATCAAGGACTGCTGCTGCCGCCGCCATAATGTCTCGTTCTTCACCCCCAAGGTATAACCTGCCAAAACTACCCACTGCCACAATTTCTAAAATATTAATGGAAGCGGCCTTCTCAGCTTCGTTAGCGGCAAGGGCAGCATAGGCGGCAGGTTCAACTTCCATAATGTAGAGGGTTTGCCCAGACAGGAGCATCTGTCCGCGCCGAAAGCGGTTAATCAATTGAGTTTGATGTGCGTCAATATTGCGGATGATTTGGCTAGACAGTAATCGCGGCTTAATGCGCTCTTCTTCAGTAACTCCCAGCATTTCGAGGATGGCACGTCCTGCGGCCTGAGTTTCGCCTTGGCTACTGGAATGGATTTCTAGGAGTCCGTAAAGACGTTCAACGATCTGAACGCCAGGTCTGACGGAGGTGGCTTTGAGGGCTACATCAGTAATGCGATTGATTTCGATGCCAGGGGAAATTTCGATCCAGAGAGATGTATCTCCTGGTAATGGTAAAAAGCCCTGAGCGACAGTTCCTAAGTAAGCAGCATGTTGTCGCTGTAAGTTGTCTAAGTAAACATAGCTGCGTAAGTCAATACCCAAAAATTTCTACTCCTTAATACTCCCAATGCCAAGACCTGAGGTGATTATATATCTTTCTGGAAAGCGATCGCGACCCAATCCTCAATTTGCAAGCGATCGCAAACCCCTAGTCCTACAGCTTGCATAGCATTGGTGATATCTTCAGCGCGATCGCTGGTGTATCCTGCGGTAATCAACTTGCCGCGTTCGTTTAGAGCTTGAGCATATTCTGGGGCTAGGGAAATATGCACCCTTGCAAAAATATTGGCTGCTATCACATCGAATTTAGAAGCGAGTGTCATCTCACTAACATGACTAGGGCGATCGCCTCCCAACCAATGCCCTAACGCCGCACCACTGCCGAGGCTAGAGCAACTGGCGGTAATCTGTGTATCTAGTTGATTCTGGGAAATTGCTGCCTGAGTTGCGGCCACCGCTAGGGGATCATTATCAATCGCGATCACCTTAGCTCCTAGCTTTGCCATTGCTACACTCAAAATGCCAGAACCAGAACCCAAATCAAGTGCTGTGTGGGAGGGTAAGGTATATTTCTCAAGGAGACGTAAGCTTAAAATTGTGGCAGGATGCCATCCTGTTCCAAAGGCCAGACTATTGGGCAGATAGATAATCAATTTGTCGTCATTGTGGGTAGGAAGATACTCTGCGGTAGGCGTTGATATATTTTGAATCACATTTTGAATCACAAAGCGATCGCCAATGCTGCGCCGCCATGCAGAGTCTAAATTTTGAGGCTTTGCCGCCACTTCTGCCACTTGCAAATCACTGATCATGGCTGTCCGTTGCAAAGGTCTGAGCAGATCATCAATTAAGCTAATTCGGTGATGCACTTGCCCATTGTTAGCTATATATAAGAGAAAACCATGACTCCAAGGTGGATTGGGCGGACTAATATGGATATCTTCAGGAGCAATGTGATTTGCTAATAATGTATAGACCCAATCCACAGCTTCGCTAGTGGCATCAATGCTTAGTTCAATCCAATCCACAAAAAATACTCCCAAATGTCATCTAATGCTTATTGCACTGTATAAATTCAGCAAAGCTGAATCAAGGTATGAATTCTAAGGTCTACCCTCAGCCTAGCCCTTGAATGAGGGTAAATCATACTAGCATTCAGCAACTCATGACTTAGACAAAATTTCAGGGAAAACAAGGGGATCACTCAAGGATTGACTGAGATTGCTAATAATTGCCTGCAAATAGATGCGTAACTGATAGAACTTCGCCACATTCGGCTGATAAGTGCCATCAGTCTCTAGCTCAAACAAACGTCCCGCAAACAAATCAGAGCTAAGGGTGGGATCTTCCATCACGATCGCCTGCTCTGGCTCCTGCCAAGGGAAAATTCCATCGGGCAGATCCCCTTGTAGAATGGACAAAATGCGATCGCGACAGGACTTGATATTCACCCCTTGCTTTTGCAGCATTTCCAACAGTTGCTTTGAGCTAATGGACTTGGTAAGGTTCAAACGGCAGATTTCTAACAGTAGGAAATAATCAGAATATTGCTGCCTCGCCACATCATACAGATGGGGATACAGAGGCGCAACCGCCAAGCCATTGGCGATCGCCTTCGGTTGGAGAGTTTCGATCGCTGCATCAGGGAGCTTTTGGGTCAACCAACGCACCATCGAAGGATAGGACATGGTATTACCTAGCAATAGCACTTTTTGAATATCTTCACTGAGGATGCCCATATTACTGAGCAGACTATTTAGCTCGCGGTTGAGCCGCTTAATGAAGGGTTGAAAGATCAGATTTTCTAACTCACGGCGCATCACTAATAAAGGCTGCCCCATAATTTCCTCATTCCAAGTATCCAGCGCTCCATCCAGACTAAAGGCATTTTTCACGCGATCGGCCAGCTCTAACATTTGCCGTCCTACTTCTGAACTCAATAAATATTGCTGAAGAATACACCGCAGATGTGGCGCAGGATCACTAACTTCTGGCAATTGCAAATGATCAAGATGGAATAGCTGACGGTGGGGATTCGTAATTAACTGCCAATGGGGGGCAAATAGCTGAATCACAATATCTTGACTCAGGGTATGTCCTGCATAGTCGAGGCTCAAAACCTGCAACTTGCTGCGATCTAGCTTGGTCACATCATCCACAGTTCCCTTCACTAAGCAAAAACTAGTGGTCAAAGCCCCTGATTCAACTAGTAAGGTCATTTGGTTAGCAAAGGCATGGTGATGGAGCAGATCTAACACAGGGGCGATCGCTTGCTCCACAGCCAAAACCTGCTCCTCCTGCTTGACCAACCCCGCCTTCAAAATCGCCTCACGGACATTTAACACATAGGTATCTGACCAATGGGCAGGATAGCCAAACACCACACTATTGAGCTTCAACAAAATCAACCCCAAGTCAGGTAAACGCGGATGCGCTGCACGGGTTTGGATTTGCTCCAAAATATTCTTGAGCGCCGCAATTAACCACCGTAAACTCAATTGGTGCTGCTCCGTCCATTGAACAATCGGTTGCCAAGCACTCACACCCCGATAGGGCAGACCCACCTTTAACAATTGCTTAAAATGACTAATTAAAACTTCGCCATTTTCCAACTCCAGATTTTTATTCTTTTTATGAATGACCCGCATTTCTGCCTCGATAGGATCATTCATCGTCACATGCGATCGCCATACCACCTGACAGGGCAACTCCTCCGCATCATCAAACAGAAGGGGATAGACTTTACCCGTATTTACATTCAACAGACTCGTGCGGATGCAGGTATTCCCAAAGTCAATACCAAGAATCCAAACATCATCTAGACTATAAACTTCTTGGGCTGGCGTAGGAGGAATGAGAGCATCACGACGTGTATCAATTACTAAAGAATCAATATCCAATACATTGTCAAGGGTATCCGTAATCGGCGCAACTGCCGACAATCCTAACTGTTGGCGATGGGCATCAATGAGAGGTTCTTTTAAGTTAAAGGATTCTAGCTCATTAATTAATAGTTCCCAATCACTATCTTGCTGATGAGGATTTTGCGGAGGTTGCTCGGATTCAACCCGATCTTGAAAGTCTGCAAATTGATTTAGTAACAAGTCATCAGCATCTAATTCATCGGCAACTTCTGCTTCGGCGGGATGATTAAACGCTGGATTATCTGCAAAATCATTGAGCTTCTCATATTCTAACGAGGCAAAAAATTCATCGGCTGAGAGATCGAGAATTGTCTCTTGAGATGGGGCAATTGGTTCCACTACGGGCTGCGCTAACTTAGCTTCCAATTCTTCAAGGGCAATGCTCCAGTCATCCTGTTTAGACTCAGGTTCTTGGCGATCGCTACCCATACTCACAGAATCATCAAGAACCGTTTCTAGATCTTCCATTGCTAAGAAACTAGTAATATCTTGATCAAGATCGCTCGGCTCCAATTGCTCCAAGGTATTTTGATCCAAGCCATTAAAAGTATCATCTCCTTGCGAATCTCCTTGCAAAATAGTATCTAGTGTCTCAGACCCTAGATCAGCATCTAGCAAATCGCTATTTCTAATGGTATCCGCTTCAGAATCAAGATCCAGATATAGCTCATCAGTTCCTTGCATAAAGGTGTCTAGGTTTTCTCCTGACTGCTCTTGATCTGCGGATTCGCGTTCCTGATCACTTTGAGTAGATAGATTTTGCATAAAAGTATCTACATAAGGATTAATTTGCAAATCTTGACCTGTCACTTCAGCAGTCGGATCAAAGCCAAACAGCAATGTGTCTAATGATGTGTCATTATCTTGAAATGGATTGGGTTGAGAATGTCTCGCCGCATTATCGGCAATTACTTCAGCAAAAATAGAGTCCACATCATCAATAGGATGTTCATCAACCTCGCTAATATTTTGACTACTCATGGGATGGGGCTGGGATAGAGCAGCACTGAGATCTTCACTAAGATCTACGTCCGATTGCTCAAATAAAGCATCAGGATTTTCAATAATTGGTGGTACTTCGGGTGATTCACTTGGATAGGCGGATACTTCCACGATGGTGGGATAGTTGAGATCAAGCTCATTTTCTTCCCAATTAGATTGGGAATAGGGGGTATTGCGAATAAACTGATCGAGATTAGCTGCTATTTCAAGATCAGACTCCTTACGCCTATCGAGGCTGGCGAGATCCGAATTTAATTCTTCAAACAGGTTATCTGCCCAATTAGCTTCTGTATCCTCTTGCACCTCATTTGTGAGCAAAATAATCGACTCATCGGATTCATCGGCGCGATCGCTCATAAATTCATACAACAATGGCTCACTCTCGCCCATACTAGGAGTTGCAGGCGAATCCTTCGCACTAGCCAGATCTGACTTATTGGTGGGTTGCGTAGCAATTTGAGATATCTGCTGCTCTAGGTCTTGGTTGGCGATCGCCAATGGCTCAGGCAGATTATCTCTCTGCTCGTTACTAGGCTTAGTAGGCAGCTTTGCCATATCCAGAGCATCATTGCCCAGCCAAGACATCAGTTCAGCATCGGCAGATATTTCACCAATATTAGTGGGCTGATCGCGATTGCTACTTTCTTCCAACCAGTTTAATAGCTCTGGATCTTCTTGCAAGTTATCGATAGGCTCTGCCACGGAGTCTGGAACCGCCAAATTTGGCTCCTCTACCAATAGCTCTGATGCTTCTGACTGAGAAATATCTCCCAATTCTGTATCGACAAATAGCTGTGTTTCTGCACCAATATCAAAGTCAGCCGCATCTAAGCCACTAGTTGTCACAATTGCAGAATCTTCAAACAGAGAGTCTGAAGGAGCGCCTAAAATACTTTCTAGTTGGGTAACATCATCGTTGATCGCCCTAATTAAAGTTGGCTCAACTAAATTTTCAGCCAAAGGATTAGGCGCGATCGCTGTCTCTTGATCCAAGAACTCATCGCTAAAACTAGATAGCTCATTGGCAATATCACTATTAGCAATATCGGCGACATCACTGGAGGAGGAGTTGGTTTCCGCAGGAGTATCAGCACTTTGATGCACCTCCATCTCCGTTTCCATCTCAGAAACCACGATCGCCTCACCAAATTGATTGCCCGCCAATAATGCATTAATCAAATTTTCGTCGGCAGGCTCAGGCACTGTCTCCAAATATTGCACTGGAATATCATCAGGCAATTCGGGGAAATTGGCTGATCTTTGAGCAGGCTCACCTAATTGAGATTGATTTTGTTGAATCTGATCTACTAAAGCTGAGATCAATTCCTCACCCCTTTGCTCTAGAGACTCCATATAGCCTATCTTGGCAGCGATCGCCCCTTGATACCCCTGCATATCCTGCTCTAGCGATCGAAATGTGGAATTAAACATTTCATCCAACTGAGCTAAAAACTGATTAGTCTGCTCCTGTACCTTATTGGCTAAGGCCACCTCTTGCGATATTTCTGTCTGGGCTTGGGCTTGGATTTTTTGCTGGACGGTCTGTTGCACCGTATCAGTAATCTGCTCACGCACATAGTTATTAACCGTTTGCAAGGAACGATCTAAAGACTCTTGCTGGGCATTTTGAAACTCTTGAAACTGCTGCATCCATCGTGAGCGATCGGCTTCTAGCTGGGCGATCTCCGCGCTCAGTTTTTGTTTTTGCTGATTTAAGGTAATTAATTCTTGATTTATTTGCGATCGCTGCTCCGCCTCCACAATTTTCGTCAGGCTTTGATTAATACTCTGACTCAAGTTCGCTGATATCTCACCTACCATCAGCGCTCTCTCCACCGCCAAGGTTTGGCTGACCACCTGCTGCACCGAATCCTTGACCACCTGCTGCAAAGATTGTTGAATCACCTGCTGCAACGAGGCCAGAACCCGATCATTAATAAATGTAGAATCATTCGAGGCATTAGTCATGGTGCTAGTCTCCATTACGAGATCGGCATCAGCATTAAATATATTATCCATAGAATTAGCTGGCTGGTTATCCATGGCTATCACCTTTGTTTCTACATTAAAAGATTGGGCATCATCTATCGAAATATTCTGTTTAATATCTCCATAATTACTCAAGCGATTAACTAAGTCACTATACTGCTTTCTTAAATTACCGATATAGCTATCATCTGCCAAATTCTCAAGATGTGATCGCAATTGCTTAAGCTGTTCACGATATTGGATCACATCAGGGGATGCCTTGCGAGATAAAGATCCCACTGGACGACTCAGCAAGAGGTTAATTTCATCAATTAAACTGTTAATTAAAACTTTTGCCATAACGCCCCCTGGACGACCTCCACAATCGAAAGATTAAGATATAAAGACAGATAAAGAAACACTTGGTCGTAAATTACAAGAAAAATACTGGTAAATAAGTGACCGAATGAGCTACACTTTAGAGCCAAATTTGTTAGCAGACAATAGCACAAATTTTTCCAAGTTTCTTGCTAATATCTTGACGACTTTTCAATAAACTTTTTTGCAGGTATTTGGTAATGCTCAAGTTAGCTCAATTCAAAAAATCTCTGCTATTTACGACGATCGCTGGGCTATCTTGGATTGCGATCGCCAGTACAGCCTTAGCAGAGCGCCGCGAGGTTGACATTCGGCTACTGGCTGATCGCAACGAGGGCTTTGCCGTCATGGTGCGTAAGGCAGAAGTATTAGCGCGATCGGCAGCCCAACGTACCTTTGATCGCGAAGTTCTCGTCTCTAATGTATCCGTCAAAGTTACTGCCCAAAATCCTAATTTAGACAAAGCCGCCATTATTTTACAAATGCGGGTCTCCCGTCGTGATTGGATAAGCCGTCCTGACCCTAAGCTATGGTCAACCTATTTCCCAATGGCACAGCGCTTGATTGGTTTATAAAAGGGTTTATAAAAGTAAAAAGCCCCGCATTGCGGGGCTTTTTACTTTAGTTGATGAAAATATCAGACTAGAAGGAGAATACAGTTCTCAAAGTACCAACAAAGATGGTGCTGTTGGTGCTGAGGTTGTTAGGATTGAAGATGAACTGTACATCAGGAGTGATGCGGATATTGCTGGTAACAGGGAAGTTGTAGAACAATTCCAAGTTGGTTTGGGTGGCATTGCCGATCTTGCTTTCGATCAATGGCTGACCAATCGCAATACCTGCCATTGCACCTTCCTTGAATAGGTCAGGGAATGCAAAGCCAAACATCCAAGTTTGAGGGCTGAGGTCAGTGCTGGTTGCTGTAGCAACTAGAGCAGTACGCTTAGTAGAACCAAAGCCATAGCGACCAAACAAGGCTGCACCCTTAGCAAATCTCCACTCAACGTTTACACCACCAGAGTTGATGTCGGTGTTAGCAACAGAGCCATTGGTGTAGAGCAACTTGAGTGCGAAGTTCTTATCACCACTAGCAGTCTTGGGCGCGTATTCGAGTTCGACAGTACCTTGGTATGCATCACCGAACAAACCACCGTTTACACCACCAAGACCAGGAACTGCTTGAGCAGCATTACCTGCTAGGTACAAACCACGAAGGCTGAAGGCGCTCTTAGCAATATTCCAATCAAAGGCAGCACCAGCGCCACCAGTTTGATTGTTTACCAGAACATGGAGGGGGTTGTTGATAAAGAAGGTGGAAGCAAAGTCAAAGGCTTCGTTGTTGGCGTAGCTGTTGGTGTCGATGTGGTCGTAAGCGTGCATAACAGGACCAATCGATACACGAGCATCAGCAATGTTGAAGTCGTAGCGCAATTTGGCAAGGGTAAATGCAGATCCGCCAGCTAAACCAGTGTAATCTTGACCATAGGTTTGGAAGCCGATGTTACTACCCGCAGGACCAGCGAGAGCGCCGAGGGTGCCAGGAATATTGGCAGTACCATTACCAACTTCAAGTCTGGTCTTCAAGAGGTCAGAACCAGTGAAGCTGGTGTTAAGGTCTAAGCGAACACGGCTAGAGACGAAAATATTGGTACTCTTGGGAGCCGCAGTATTACCACTTGCGCCCTGTACGGACATGATCGCTTCGCCAGAGAGCTTGGTGGTGGTAGAGAACTGTTGGGCTTCGAGCTTGGCGGTCTTAGCATCGAGGGCATCAACACGACCACGAAGAGTTGCGAGTTCAGCAGCAAACTCTTCTTGAAGCTTTTGCAAGGTGGCGAGGTCTTCTTTGGATACCTTATCCGATAGACCTGCGGAGATGATTTCGTTGATTTTGTCTAAGCAAGCATTCAAACCAGCAGCAAATTCATAACGGCTGGTGGCTTGATTGCCACGGAAAGTACGATCAGGATAACCAGCGATACAACCATAACGCTCAACGAGGGATTGCAATGCGGTGAATGCCCAGTCGGTAGGCTTAACGTCGCTGAGTTGTGATACGGAGGTTACGTTTTGAGAAACTGTGTCGCGGCGGATAGCTTGGCTAATTTGCGATACGCTGGGGGTTTCTGCTACCGCAGGAAGAGCAGCGATCGCGCTTAAAAGGGTAAGACCGCCAGCCAATTGTAAAGATACTTTTTTCATGATTCCACTCCTCACGAGAGTAAATTATTAATGATGCGTTCCGATGTTAGTCATCCTATATTATCTAAAACTAACTTGATTTGGTTAGGCTAGATGCGGAGCAATTAACTGCTCTTTAAATCTTTGCGAATTTTAGACAATAGTCTTAGGATAGCGCTCGATAACTGTCAGTACTGTTAGTATAGTCACATATGTTCAGCAAAGATGCTTGAGCATAGGACTGAAAATATATTAGTACATTGTTTGTATCCTAGCACACTTATATTTGCTACTTAGTCATCCCATCGGGGCATATTTTTTAAGCCATTTAAGCCATTATTTTTGTAGTGGCACATTCTAATAAAATTCTAATAAAATCAATATTTGTTTTTTGGCACTTTTTTATGAGTTTAAGTGATCCTAACCATGCTTCTGAGCAAGTTTTGCAGGATTTAGCTAGTCAGCTTGACAGCGAAAATTCACGCGATCGCTTGCGGGCTTTGGTATCTTTGCGCGATTTGACGGCAGAGCAGGCTGTGCCTTTGATTTTGAAGGTGATCGATGATGAGAATTTACAAATTCGCTCTATGGCAGTCTTTGCCCTTGGATTGAAGCAAACGGAGGATTGTTTTCCAATTTTGGCAAGGATTTTGGAGACAGAGAATGATTATGGCATCCGTGCTGATGCGGCGGGGGCGATGGGATATTTGCAGGATAATCGGGCAGTGGAGCCGTTGTTACGCGCTTTTTATGAGGATACGGAGTGGTTGGTGCGCTTTAGTGCGGCGGTATCCTTGGGCAATTTGGGGGATGTCCGTGCCTATGATGCTTTGATCCAAGCCCTAGATAGTGAGGAGACGGTATTACATCAAGCGGCGATCGCGGCTCTTGGGGAGGTGGGCGATTTACGCTGTGTGGATCAGATTTTGCGGTTCGCTCAGTCCGATGATTGGCTGACTAGGCAACGTTTGGCTGAGGCTCTGGGACATTTGAAGTGTGATAAGAGTTTATCGGCTCTAAATTATTTAGTTAAGGATGCTCATCCGCAGGTGGTGGCGGCGGCGCAGTATGCGATCGCGCAATATCAATAAGTGACAAAGTTATCTTTCTTGCCACGAATTCTGGCAAAGGTGCGATCAGGAATATCAATACCTGCTGCTTGTTGAATGACAGGATCATCCCAGCGTAAAAATGGATTGGTCTGCTTTTCGAGACCAATGGTGGTGGGAATCGTTGGTTCCCCCTTTTGGCGCATGGCGATCGTGGTGGTCAATCTTTTTTGCAATGCTTCATTATCAGGATCAATGGCGATCGCAAATTTGAGGTTGTCTAGTGTATATTCGTGGGCGCACCATAGTCTGGTATCTTCGGGCAGTTGGCGCAGTTGGTCGATCGATGCTCGCATTTCCGCAGGTGTGCCTTCAAATAATCTGCCACAGCCACCACCAAAGATGGTATCACCGCAAAATAGCTCCCCCTGTTGATCATGCGCGTTGGGAGGAAAGTAATAAGCCATATGGGCGGCTGTATGTCCAGGCACAAAAAACACTTCGGCGGTGCGATCGCCAAAATGTACCCGATCGCCACCTTTGAGAAATACTTGCTGATGGGGAATGCGATCGCGATCTTTAGCACCACCATAGACAACGGCATGGGGAAATTTTTTGATTAAGCCCGTGATACCGCCCACATGGTCGGAGTGATGATGGGTAATCAAGATGGCAACTAATTTTGCATTGAGGGCTTCAAGTTGAGCGATGACGGGTTGAGGGATGGCTGGATCGACAACGGCGACAATGTTTTGCTGTGGATCGTGCAGGATAAAGATGTAATTGTCATGTAAAACTGGAAGACGATAGATATTCATTTTGTTAATACTGGTTCTATGGGGCTGATCACTTTAGCGATCGATGTGGGCGGTACGGGCATTAAGGCGATGTTGCTGCAAGAAAATGGGGAAGCGGCTTCATGGCGATCGCGAATTGAGACACCACATCCCGCTAGTCCCGATCGCCTTGTTCCTGTTTTAGTAGAATTGGCGCTGCAAATGGGGGAATGTGATCGGATTGCGATCGGTTTTCCTAGTGTGGTTGAGGCAGGTATCACGAGAGGAGCAATTAATTTGCATCCTGCTTGGGATGGGTTCCCCCTAGCAAAAGTGCTACAAACCAAACTAGGTAAACCGCTGTGCATAGCCAATGATGCTGATGTGCAGGGCTATGGCGCGATCGCGGGGCGGGGGGTAGAACTGACAATTACCCTTGGTACTGGGTTTGGTTCAGCGCTATTTGTCGATGGGCGACTATTACCTAATTTAGAGCTAGGTCAACATCTTTGGCAAAATAATTTGACCTATGAGGATTGGTTAGGGCAATCAGCCTTAGAGAAAATGGGTATAGAAAATTGGCAGCAAAAGCTGGGAGAAGCGATCGCCGCACTGTATAAATTATTCAACTTTGATCATCTATACATCGGCGGAGGCAATGCTCGCCTTTTAGGGCAAGATTGGGTGATCAAACTGCCATCAGTTATCGCTTCCCGCTTGACGATCGTTTCCAATGATCTAGGTTTGTTGGGTGGATTGGCGCTATGGCGATTTCAAGGAAATTATCCTAGTCACTGACAACACGGGAGACAGACAGGATATCTGATAGCTTGTTGATCTGACTGCAAACCCGATCAAATTGGTGGCGATCGCTAATATCAATACTCAGATCGATGGTTGCCGATTTACCTTTACGGGTCTGCACATTGGCACGCCGCACATTAATTTTGTTGTCCGACAAACGGGTGAGAATATCGCGCAACACACCCACCCGATCAATCGTTTCCACCCGAATATCGATGGGATAGGTTTGGATATGCTCATGATCTTTGTGTTGATTCCATGCCACATGCAGCAGGCGATCGCTAGGAATATTGACTAAGTTGTTGCAGTCATGGCGATGGATGGTGATGCCGCGATTGCTGCCAAGGGAGACCACCCCTGTAATCGGTTCCCCCGGCAATGGCGCACAGCAACCAGCGATCGAATAGACCATGCCGTCTAATCCAATGATCGGAGATTTAGAATTATGGCTATGATCGTGTCTTGACTCAAATCGATGTAAAAGGCGATCGGCGGCAGATTGCGTCAGGGCTGTCTGATCGAACTGATGACCCTGTTGTTGATATTCACGCAACTTATTGACTACGGCATTAACGGAGGTTTCCCCATAGCCAATGCCTGCGAGGAGATCTTCGACATTATGATAGTTACATCGCTCGGCCAGTTTTTGCATCTGATCTGACTTGAGTAAAGCTTCTAAGCCATTTTTGCCCAGTTCTTTTTCAAGGGCGCTCCGACCAAGGGCAATATTTTCATCCCGTCGCGATCGCTTAAACCATTGTCGAATCCGACTCTTAGCCGAATTAGTGGCGACAAAATTAATCCAATCAATACTAGGATGGGCATTATTTTGGGTGAGAATCGTCACAATATCCCCATGCTTGAGGGGGCGTTGCAAAGGAACCATCACGCTATTAACTAAGGCTCCCGAACAATGATTGCCCACCTCTGTATGCACTCGATAGGCAAAATCAACAGGTGTCGCCCCCCTTGGCAAGCAATAGACATCGCCCTTAGGACTAAATACATACACCTCACTATCAAATAGATCCTCCTTGACGCTATCAAGATATTCTTGAGGATCTTTCATTTCCCTCTGCCATTCCACCAACTGCCGCAACCAAGTAAATTTCTGCTCATCGCCCTTCAGGGGCTTGCTCGTAGAGTCACTCTCCTTATATTTCCAATGGGCAGCAATACCATAGTCGGCAATATAATGCATTTCCCATGTGCGAATCTGCACCTCCACAGGCTGTCCCTTAGGGCCAATCACCGCCGTATGCAAGGACTGATAGCGGTTGGGTTTGGGTAAACCAATATAATCTTTAAAGCGTCCGGGGATGGGACAGAAATGATCGTGAACCACCGCAAGGACGCGATAACATTCGTCTTTGCTATTCACAATGACGCGCACCGCTTGAATGTCGTAGATTTCGTTATATTGTTTTTGCTGGCGCTCCATTTTGCGATAGATGCCAAAAAGATGTTTGGGACGACCACTAATTTCAAAATCGGTTAAGCCCATCTTTTCGAGGCGATCGCAAAGGACTTTGGTTACTTCCACCAGTTGCTCTTGACGGCTCTCGCGGGTATCTGCCACCAGCGCTTCCATCATTTGATATTCTTCAGGTTGAATATATTTAAAGGCGAGATCCTCTAATTCCCATTTGATCTGTCCTAAACCCAAGCGATTAGCCAAGGGTGCAAAAATTTCTTTGGTTTCGCGAGAAATCGCAATTTGCTTTTCGGGGCGCAAATGTTGCAGTGTCCGCATATTATGCAGTCGGTCTGCTAGTTTGACAATAATTACTCTAATATCATGGGCCATTGCCAAAAACATACGGCGGAAGTTTTCGGCTTGGCTTTCTGTTTTACTCGCAAAACTCAGCTTTGATAGTTTGGTGACTCCCTCGACTAATTGCCGTACCTCTAGCCCAAATAGCTCCTCAATTTGCTCGCAGGTAACGTCGGTGTCTTCCACCACATCATGCAAAAAGCCTGCGGCGATCATCGGATCACTACCGCCTAGATCCTTAAGGATGCAAGCAACGGCGATCGGGTGCAAAATATAGGGTTCACCCGAAGCTCGGCATTGTCCATCATGAAGACGATAGGCAAAATCCAAGGCTCGCCCCACTAAATCATCTTGGTCTAAGACCTGTCCACTTTGCGATTTTTGCCATGATTCCCTGAGCCAGTCTGGAATCCATTCATCCACAACTGCATTACAGTCCTGCCCCTTTTCATAATCTAGCGGATGCCCTAGGCGAGGAGCTTCAGCTATTAGTGTCATCGGAGTCATAATATTCAAATGCGCCCAAGCAGGGATAGTTATTTTAGATGTTAATAACCTTATTTTAATCTTGATGTCAATTGTATTATTGGCATTTTAAGAAATTTGCTACAAAAATAGTGCTTTTTTGTATGTATCCCTTAATACAACCTATTGAGGTTTTGCGTGATGCATTTTTTATTTTGTCAACGGCACAGTAATACCAGATTAAGAAAACCTTACTGGGTTGGGTTTTTAATTAAGAAATGGCTACGCCATTTCTTAATTTGGTATTAGAGACGTTTTAATTTTTGGGTCAGCTTCTGCTTGTCAGCGATCGTGGTGGCAACTTCGCGTAGGCGGGTGGCGTAGGCGGGAAAGGGGAAACCCACCAATAGGGGAGAGGGGACTTCGGGCTGATGGATAAACATGCTGCCAGATTTAAGCAATAGCGATCGCTTGCGGCAAGCTCCTGTTAAAAAGTTATATTCAGGGCGTTCCACTTCGGCAGAGTCCAAGCGTCCCACTACTCGCACTGCTGCCTGACCAACTACGCGCCGTTCTACTTCGGAGGCGGTCTGCTGTGCGCCAATGAGAATAATCCCTAGCGATCGCCCCCGTTCGGCAATTTCCACCAATAGATCCTTAATTGGGCTACGTCCTTCCTTGGGTGCGTACTTATTTAGCTCATCGAGAACGATAAACACGACAGGGTACTGACCGCGTTTTTCCTTTTCCATAAATAGCTTTTGCAATAGTACTCCCACCACAAATTTCTGCGCCTTGCTGCCCAATTTGTTGATGTCAGCGATCGTCAATTGATATTCCGCCGCTAAAGGGTCAAGATGATATTTACTTAACTCCTCCGCAGGGATATCACCACGGATCAGATGCCCCATTTCATCGGCAATACCCCACAGCCTGCGGGTGAGAGCTTCTGCCGTAGCAGGAGCATTGCGCCCTAACCACTTTTGATCAGGATTTTCCACTAATTTCGTTTCCAGAAATTCAATCAAATCGCGAAAGGTTTCCACCCGATCCTTGCCATCTTCACCATATTCTTCATCAACTTCCAAATAAGCTTTGGGAGTCATGCCTAATTTTTGATCATGTTTATCATTATCGATCGCTAACTTCGCTAGTCTTTCTTCCACAATACTTGCGAGAAAACCAATATTTCCTCTTTCAAGATCTTCTCCTGCAAAGAGAAATCGAAATAGGCGATCGCGACAAAATTCTCGCAGTCCCCAGAGGTAAGTGGAAATATTTTCTGAACGCTGATCGAGATGGGGTTCGATCGCTAAGGTATTCTTTTTGGGAGCCGCACAAAATCGCACATCCTGAAATGGTTGTTCGGGGAGATCAAGCAGCCGATAGGCGGAACGATTCTCATCGCTCATTTTATTATTAGGCTTATCTAAAAAGAATAGATCTTCACCCTTGACGTTAAAAATTAATGCCTTAGTATTGGCACGCTTGGACTCAAGGGCAGTGGAATTAAAAATGGAATGTAGCAAAAATAAAGCAAAGGAAGTTTTGGTGGCTACCCCCGAAATACCAGAAATATTGACATGCGCTCCCTTGGTTCCATCGATAAATTCATAGTTTAGATAAGCGGGACTGCCATTCCGCATCAAGCCTGCGGCAATGCGTTGTTCCATGCCATCGAAATTGAGCGCAAAGCGTAAATTCTCATCTTCAGCGAGATAGACTGCATCACTGGGTTGGGGTGGTAAATATTCCTCTGGCTCAATGCGTGTCACCTGCACATGGGCAGCATAGGAGACATTTACGGGCATACTGCCACTGGTGACTAGGAAGGTATCGGTATCAAATTGGGTTCCTTCGTGAATAGTGCGAACATGATCGACCACGCCATAGAAGTTGACGATCCCTTTGCGATCGGGTTTTTCGGTTTTTACCTGCACTACATCGTCGAGTTTGAGTACTTGGCGATCGCATACCGCCACCCAAAACTCAAGGGGAGTTGCATCTTTGGTGCCGAGAATATAGCCGATTGGGGTAGCGGGTTCAGTCATAACCAGTAATTTATCCTATGTAGTCTATGTAATACCAATTCAAAAAAGTGTTACCACACTTTTTTAAATTAAAAACCAAACCCAGTAAGGTTTTTTTTATTTGGTACAACATGAGCTAATGACTCGAAAATTGTCTGATCGCTTGAGGGAATGCAATCAAGTCATTTTCACATCACTACAAAAGTGCGCCCCCACAATCTTTACAGCAGATCATCCATTAATGCCATCACTCTCTTAGCGCCTTCTGTTAGATCAGGTGGGATGGCCAAGACTATTTGCTTTTCTAGTAAACCTCGTAATGCAATGAGCTTCAGGCTATTTTCCGCCATCGTCTTTGCGATCGCTTCCGCCGATTCCAAGTAACCGATCGCGCCTAAATCTGTAAGGACAGTGCGCCGCAATTGCAAATCCCGATTATCTAATGCTGCCACTAAGCGATCGCCATACTGTTTTGCCAAATTGGGATCGGGTTCCAATTGGTATAGCGCCCTTGCTGCTGCATATTGCACCCTTGGAATTGGATGCTCAAGAAATGGCAAGATGGAATTAATTGCTTCTGTTGCTCCAAGTGTACCTAAAGCTTCGAGAAAAGCATCGAAGGGATGTTTTTCTGGTTCCGCAGCATTATAAGCTTGAATTAGTTCAATTAATTGGGGTACACAGGCGCGATCGCCTAACATTTCCAAGGACTGCGCGGCGGCTTCGCGCACATAATAGTCTTCACACTCTAAAGATTGCGTGAGGGCTACAACGGCACGGCGATCGCCCAACTTACCCAAAGCCCGCGCTGCATTGCGCCGCAGGGGATAGCCTCCCGCCTGTGTCCGATCCGCTTCATCTGCTAGGGCATTAATTAACAAGCTAATGGCTTCAGGCACATTGACCCGAAATCTACCTAACCACCAAGCAGCATAGACCCGCAAACCTAAGTCTTCACTTTGGAGGTTAGCGATCGCTTTTTCAATAGTTAATTGATTATCGTCAAGAATCGGAGCTTCAGCACTCATAACTTTGGGGAATTAAAAATCAAACTCAGTAAAGTTTTTTTAAATGAAGGCAACAGCTATAAAAACACAAAAAGCACCCCCTTGGGGGTGCTTCCTGCGGTTTAGAAAAAATTAGCTGAGAGCATTGATAGCGTAGTCAATGTAGGAGTTAGCTTCAACAGCAGAATCTCCAGACAAGCCATGGTTAGCCTTGATGTACTTGAGAGCTTCAACATACCAGCTAGGAGATAGATCAAAGGTGCGGTTGATTTCAGCAACACCAGCAACCAAGTAATCATCCATAGGGCCTGTACCACCAACTACACAGCAGTAGGTGATCATGCGGAGGTAGTAGCCGATGTCACGAACACACTTGTCTTTGCCAGTTTGGGTAGAAGCGTAGTTAGGACCAGACATGGTGGTGGTGTAAGGGAACTTGGTGTAAACAGCGTTAGCAGCACCAGCAGCCAAAGACTCAGCCTTCTCGGTCAAAGCACGGGCGGCAGCCAAACCAGAAGCTGCTTGACGGAAGCGACCAAAAGCAACTTGGATTTCGGTGGAGCTTAGGAAACGGCCTTGAGAATCGGCGGCTGATACGGCTTCGGTTAAAGGGGTCTTCATAGTGAGATATTCTCCAAAATAAAATTTTTAATGATGTGGATAGAACTAATCACTGGATTAGTCAGTTTTTTTATGAATCTTATTTAATGCAGCCTTGAGAAAGCTTGCAACAAAATTTAAGGTGCTAATTAAGCAACAGCAGCAGCAGCCTTATCGAAGTAGCTAGCAACTTCGCTCATCAAAGCAGAGCAATCGCCACGGGTTACGCCGTTAGGATCATTAGCGATCGCAATTGCAGCATCCTTCATCTTTTGTACGCCAACGGCAACGGAAGCACCAGGAGTACCAAGAGCCAAGTAGGTTTCACGCAAACCGTTCAAGCAACGATCTTCCAAGATGCTGGCATCGCCAGAGTAGATTGCATAGGTTACATAGCGCAAGATGATTTCCATGTCGCGCAAGCAAGCTGCCATACGACGGTTGGTGTATGCATTACCACCAGGAGCGATCAAAGCAGGCTGTTCTGCAAACAAGGAGCGAGCAGCATCAGCAACGATCTTAGAGGAGTTGCTGGTGATGCGGTTTACGGTGTCCAAACGCTTGCTGCCTTCTGCAACCATAGCGTTAAGAGCATCCAATTGAGAGCTGCTGATGTAAGCGCCTCTAGAATCAGCTTGAGATACTACCTTTGCAAATGCGTCGAACATATACTGTTTTCTCCAGTGTTTTGTGTAATTGTTTTTTTATGGTTTTAGATAATTGCTAACCCGTTATTAAGTTCCGCTAGTAAAACTAACTTTGATTAACTTGGGGGCATCT
>JANRII010000007.1:0-173439 GCA_033765135.1 Pseudanabaenaceae cyanobacterium bins.39 | reverse complement strand
TGGTGGTGTTTTACATTCTTGTAGCAATTCATCTAGCAATTCTTTGCGTATATTCATTGGTTTTTAGTGTTAGTCATTGTGCGCTCTGATTATCTCTCTGTATATATCCCAGACTTTACACAGATTACTTTACACTCTCATGTGAAGAGGTTATTTGAGTTAGTCACTCATCTTCAAGTCTTTTGCTTTGAGAAGATTTTTAAGTATGGCTTTTTTCCACAACTCATTTAGGATTGCTATAGCTTCTTCTCTCATGGCGACTAGGTTGCCATAGTTGAGATTTAGTATATGGATGGTTTCTAAAGCAGCTTGCTTTTTATCAAAATCTTCGGTAGGGCGTATTTCTCCAGAACCTGTATATCGAAAAAAATCAGCACAATCTACTTGTAATGGTGAGACTGAAAGCAGATTATTTCCTCTTTTGCAGCCACAATGCTGTAGGCAATGCAGAACCGTCTCATATTTTTGTTCAGGATCAGATATTTTATATTTCTCTGAGAAACCACATGATGCTAAAAGGTTGGAGAAATCTATTGCCAGTTCTAGATTCTTTGCCTTTTCTGGATCTTTCTCGTTTTGTGGTTGCAGATGTTCAATATGGCTGATGTCAATGTTGATTTTCATGCCGCAATAACAGCAGGTATAACCTTGCTCCTTCAGTAAAGCATCATGCACATCAGCTTTAATTTGACCGCGCAAATCACTGTAGGTTGGTTGCCAATTATCGTTTTCTTGGGATTTCCATTCAGTGAAACTTGTTGGTTCTTGCCCTTTTTTGATATATCTCATCTTCCCAAAACTTCTTTTCGATGAATTAGTACATCTGCTCTAGCAAATTCTGGCTCATCAAAGCCAATTTCATCTTTCAGAGATGCTTGTAGCTCTTTTGCTTGAGTTAAATTACCATCATCAATTAGCCTAAATAGATGTAATAAATCATCTTTAATTTTTTGATTCCGTTTGGGAACTCCCATTTCATCTTCGAGAATGCGATTGCTATCTCTGCCATAGGTTCTAACGATTTCCGCAGTAACTCCTGATTCTGTGTTAGCGAGTCGATAGATTTTTCCATCCTTAACTTCACCTAACACCTGTGGTGAGTGGGTTGTAATTATAAACTGACAGTTAGGGAAAGTTCTTAGCAAGGCAGGGATAACCATACGCTGCCATTTTGGATGCAGATGTAGCTCAATTTCGTCAATTAAGACTACACCGCTACCATGTTCAGGTCTTTCCATCTCAGGATTAGCGATCGCTAATCTTCTCGCTAAGTCTCCAACCATTGCTAATAAGTTTTTCTCACCATCAGACAATTGATTAATAGTAAGTTCAGCACCATTTTTGGTAACAGTCATGCGTAGTTTAGGAAGACGACGAATTCTGAGATCTTTAAATTCTGGTAGAAATGTATAAATTGCTTGTCGTACGGATTTTAGTTGTTTGTCTAGATAATTTGGGTCATCTCTAATCAATTCATTTTCTACTTCTTCGAGAGTTCTAAACCATTCAAAGAATTCTTGAAAAACAACTTGACCACCTGCAAAAGCGCGAACATACGCATCAAGAAGAGTATTGCTCTTTTCCTGTTGATGATCTTGATGCTCTCCAAATAAAATATCACGATTTACTGAATAATAAATTAGAACAGGTATATGAGTAGAACGAACAAAACTTTGTAAACGATCAGATGGATTATTGTCTAATATGTTTGCTGATATTTTAGATTGATATCCTCTATTTTTTTGTATGAAAAACTGAAAATTCAAAGGCTCAAGAATAGTTCCTACTTGAACATTAGTTTCTTCATTGTTAGTACTAATATCATCATCTAAAAAAATATTTTTAGGTCTTGGATTCGTAAAATCAGTTATGTTGTTTGAGTTTACATACAATGCATTTACAAGATCGCAAATATGTCTAAGTACAGTACCTAAGCAATCAAGAATGCTAGATTTACCTGAGCCATTATTACCTATTAAAATATTAAGCTGTGGATCAAAATCTAGAGTTAGATCATTGATGCCTCGAAATGATTGCATTTTTAATTGTTTGATTTTCATTTTTTCTAAGAAATATTTAGGTGGACATGTTATCAAAAGCGGTTTACCCATTAAGCAAATTTACGCAACATTTTAAAAAAGTAAGGAATGTGGTATTTTGCTGCCGCTTCATCATCGGTTTGTTTTGCATAGAAATCTCTAGCAATTTCTAGGGAGAGTTGATCTCTGTGTTGACGGGGATTTATACCCTGCGCTGGCATAATTTGTTCCCAATAATTCTTTTTAACATTTAGGACGGTCAATAAGCTCAGAATAAATTCTCGCTTTCTCTGATTATTAGATTCATTTTGAAATTGTTTAATCCAATTATGTTTAAACTGCTCTACAGTATCAAAATCTAAATCTATACAGTTTTTTATCCGAGGACGAATGATTTCTAAATTAGAAACTAGATTTTTATCTTGATCGATTTCATTAGACATTGCAAGATAAATTTCTTCTAAAGATAGTTTACTGCCTTTATAAAAAGATTGTATTTTATATTTATCAAATATTTCTTCTTGAAGCTCTGGAATTAAAAAGTAAGCTTCTTTATGAATTAGTCCTGTAACTATTATTGAATGTTTAGTTTCAGTATTTAATAAATTTATTTTAGTTTTTTCATAAAGACTAAAAAATATTTCTTGGGTAGTAGCAAGATGATAATTATGAATCTTTCTGATTTGATTATCTAAATCTATAACAACAAATATTTGTTTGGGATGATAATAATTTAATTGTTTGATTTCACGACTAGACATTTCCTCTTTATCTTCTTTAAGCATTTTCTGTAATGTAATATATGTATCAATTGCATTATTACAATTTCCACATACAAAAAAGACTGGAGTATTAGTTATCCAATTTTTAGGAGTACAAGCTCTATAAAAATTAGCATCAGGTACTTCTTCCATCCTTTGATAGGATTGCGGCGATCGCCTACCCTGCTCTTTAGGAATAGTACCTTCGCATAGAACAATAACTTTATTAAAAATCTTGCGATCTTTTAAAATTATCTCGCAATGTTGTTTTAATTGTTCATCACTAAAACTCATAACTAATCACTACATCTTTCTGTGAGTTTTGGCTCTAATACTTTGACATGAGAAGGTGTTAGTGCTTGACACAATTCATAGGAATGAGTTGCCAATATATATTGATTACTTGGCTCCCATGCAAGTAAATCAGATACAATTTGATACTGCCAATCTGGATGCAATGCCAGATCTACTTCATCCATTAATACAATTGCATCTTCAATATCATTATATTTAAGCCAAATATAAATATTTAACCTCTTCAATTCTCCATGACTTAAATCTTCAGGTTCAAGTTCAACCTCATCAACAAATCTATTTCTTTTGAAAGTTATTCCTGAAAAATCAGGTGTAATGTTAACTTGTTTATCCTGAGTTAAGAAATCTAAATCCTGCAATAGTTTTTTATAGTTATTTCCATACTCACCAGTTTTTAAAGCCTCTTTAAAGTCTTTATCTCTAGCCTTTGCAAATGCACTAATTAAAATATTAGTTGCAAAAAAATTATAAGTAAATAATCCTGTTAATTTATTTTGAACTCCCAAAAGATCTGAATAATAATCTACATTTTTTTTAAATAAAGATTTTTTAGAAGACTTAGAAAGAAAAAGAAAAACTTGTGTAGTTGGTGCTGCTAGGAATATTTTTCTAGATATATTTATTAATAAATTATTTAGCTGGCTAGTTTCTAGGGTTTTAATTTTACATAGCAATACTGTATTTTTAATACTGTAGGTATCGTCTATATCACAATTAGTTATATACTCAATGTTATGAGACCTTAAAAAATTTAACAAGTTCTCAGTTATTTTTGATAAATGAGCATAATATGAAGAAATTTTGATGTGATTATTGTGCAACTTTATCTTTGCTTCCTTCTCAAATTTTGTTAAGAAATTAATATCAGAAAAATCTATATCTATTGATTCAAAATCAATTTCTAAGGATAACAATTCTGTTTTCAAATGATCTGGAAATTTTTTATACGGATTTGACGATGTTTGTCTATTTTCAATTTGAGAAATAATGTTCTTAAGAGTAGTTTCTTGCCTACTAAATCCTGAAATTTCTTCTTGAATATCTTTTAGTTCAGTAAAAATGCCAAAGTTTATATTTTCAATTTCTAGATCCTCATGTTTATAGTTTAGAGATTGGTATATGTAATTTTCTTTGCAAATAAAAAACTCTAACTGTACTATCTCTTTCTCATGCCAGATATCAATAATTGCTAATATTCTTTGATTTTCGTCTTTACGCAAAGTAAATCCACTTAATAAATTCTTTATAGCAAAATGTCTTTCAGGATTGGCAGAGCAGTGTAGCAATATAAAAATTAATTGTAATAAAGTACTTTTGCCGCCACCATTCTGACTACCAAGAGGGAAAACTCTGGGATTAAAATCTTTCTCGAAAGTGATATCTACATCCTTGAGGACTCGAAAATCAGGGACTTGAACTCTTTGTAAATGCATATAAACTCCTCTTGATTTATTGCAATTATATTAATTGGAAACTTGGAGAGGCATTGGGGGACTAATAGGAACATTCGGCTGATTTTTGAGTTTCATGTAAGCCTCAATGGTTTGCACAACTAAGGGAGCCGCGATCGCGCTACCGCCGCCGCCACCTGCATTCTCGGCAAAGGAAGTAACGACAATTTCAGGATTATCATAGGGAGCAAAGGCGGTAAACCAAGCATGGTTAGGACGAGGTGGATCTTCGGCTGTGCCAGACTTGCCAGCCATTATTATCTCTGAAGAATTGAGAGAAGCGGCTGTGCCAAATTCAAAGACCGATCGCAAAGCTTGTCTGAGGGCAGAGAGAGTCGATGGGGATAGATTAAGCGATCGCCGAAAATCTCTCGCCACATTATCTTCTAGTAAAAGATGGGGCTTAATGCGATCGCCACCGTTAGCAACCGCCGCCGTCATCATCGATACCTGCAACAAATTCGCCTGCACATCCCCCTGACCAATAGACATATTGACCGTATTGCCCACATACCAAGGCTCGCCAATTACCTTCTTTTTCCACTCAGGATCGGGAACAGTTCCCTTCGTTTCTTCAGCCTTTAGCTCAATCCCCGAATACTCGCCATAGCCAAATTTATGCGACCATTCCGCCAAAGTACGCTCACCAACTCGGATGCCCACTTGACCAAAGAAGGTATTGCTGCTGTAAGCCATTGCTTCTGAAAACCCAATCGTCCCGAAACCTGCTTTATTGTGATCCCAAAATTGAATACCGCCTAGATCTAAATAGGGATAAGTGGGCAGCACATCCCCAGGCGCAAAGGATTTGCTCTCAAGGGCAGCCGCCATAGTCACGACCTTAAAAGTACTAGCAGGAGGATAGACCTGCAATACCCGATTAACAAATGGGTGATCCTTTTCTTGCAAGCGTTGCCACACTGCTTCTGAAATTCTGCCCGAAAAAAGATTGGGATCAAATGCGGGATGGCTGACCATTGCCAAGATTTCCCCATTATTAGGATTCATGGCGACAACTCCCCCTTGGCGATCGCCTAAAATATTCTCGACAGCCCTTTGCAGGTTGAGATCCATAGTCAGCTTAACGGCATTGCCCGGTTGCGGCGGCTTCTGTCCCAATACGCGCAATACCTTACCAAAGGCATCCACCTCCACCTGCTGTCCGCCCCACTGTCCATGTAGCAATTCTTCAAAGGCATACTCTACGCCAGCCTTGCCCAACACATCCCCAGGACGATATCCCTTCTCGCGCAATTGCGGCAACTCTTCCGCCGTAATTTCCCCTGTATAGCCCATCACATGGGCAGCAATATCACCATTGGGATAATAACGAACTGCCTCTGGCTCCACCTGTACCCCCGGCAAATCGCGAATATGCTCAGAGATTGCCGTCACTAGTTTGGGACTGATCGCGGAGGATACTCGGACGAGGTTGGGGGAGTTGTATCCCTCCTGCTCCAACTTATCGATAATGGTTTGGGCAGGAACATCGATCAATTTAGCTAGACGTTCGATAATTGGTGGCCATTTTTCTTTGGGCTGGGCGATCGGCCACAGATAGACAACGTGAGCAAGGCGACTAGATGCCAAAATATTACCTTTGCGATCAAAGATCCGCCCCCGTTCAGGGGGTTTGGCAATGAGGCGAATCCGATTATTTTCCGCTAACTGCTGGTTGCGATCGCCTTCCACTAGCTGCAAGTAAAACAGTCTGCCTCCCAACAAACCCAGCAAAACCACAACGCTCAGTATAAACAGCACTGCCGCACGCATCCCTTTCCCCATAGTGCGAGTATTTTCGGTCGGGTTAAAGGGAGAAGTTTGGCGCTGCGTAAAAGTCATACTAAAATTTTAGCTTTGGTGTCTGTGGCTAGAATCAAGACCCATTGTATCGCAAAGCAATTTCCCCTGTCAGTTCCTAACCGTAATGACTACGCTAGATTTGGTATTAATTATGAAAATTATGGAGTGACAGGGAATCACTACAACTATGTACACCTTAAATTGCTAAAATGAAAAGATATTAGACAATTTCATTTTTTGGTATAGCTGCTGCCATGCTTGTGAGGACACAAAACCAGAATACGAGTTGTGGCACTCCTCGCTGCAACTTGCTTCTTGGGTTTTGATTTATCCTAATACAAGTGTCTACAGCTATAATTGCAGTCTTCCCCAGATTAGCTGCAAACCCATTTCATTACCTCAGCAGTTACTTAAGAGGATTTAAAGGGCGTGATTGTGACACCTGTCCGTTCCGTAGGACGTAAGTGGAGTAATCTCAGTTTTACTTCAACACTCTACCTTATGCCAGTATTAGACCTGTTACTTAAGGAAGTGCCAGAAATTTGGCAATCAGAGTTGCGGCTGGGTTTGCAAGAAGCATTAGTTAATGCCGTGAAGCATGGGAACTCCCTTGATCCTTGCAAACAAATTACAGTGAGGTTTTCGATCCTGCCCCAAATGTCTGCTCAGGTCTATTGGTGGGTAATTACCGATCAAGGCGATGATACTAATCGTGGTAAAAAACTTGACAGCCGAGATCCAACCCCCTGTGAAGATTTAGAGTGCGGCAGGGGTTTTTATATACTCCGCAAAATCTTTGATCAGGTAATTTGGGACTATGACACCCATTGCCTCACTCTTTGCAAGCGCATTGATCGTGATTCTAAGCCCCTGATTTTTTAAATAAATTTTGTAATTAAGTTTTTGAGTAACTACCACTTACTCATGGTTTCGGTTAAGTGCGATGCGGCAGCTTGGACAGAGGCGATCGCCTTAGCATAGCCTAGTCGAGTTGGCCCCAATACAGCCACTGTGCCGATGGGTTTGTTATCGCACATATAGGCAGTGGAGATAAAAGCACAGTTTTGCATCGGCTCGATCGCAATTTCTGAGCCAATACTGATGTTGACCGCATGATGATCATTTTGAGACTGATCGCTGATTAGAGCCATGATCGAAGCGCGATCTGCCTCTAGTAGCTGCACAATATTTTGCACCTGTTGCAGATTAGAAAACTCTGGCTGACGCAATAATTCTGTCAAGCCACTAATAAACATCTGCCCTAGACTAGTGCGATCGCAGAGTTGCATCAATTGCTGGAGAGACTTTTGCAATAGTTTGGCATATTGCTGAAATTGGCGATCGAGATCATCCCATTGCAGGGCATTACCCAGCGCTGACCAACTTTGTTCACGCAGATGAGCATTCAAAAAATTATTGAGAATATTTAACTCACCTTCAAGGAGTTCAGGATTAGTTTCTTTGGGTAGATCTATGGTGACAGAGGCAGTGTGATAGTTGTCGCTCACAGCGATCGCCATGATCTTCGAGCGATCGACCATAACCAATTGCAAATGCTTAATTCGCATCGCCTGCATATTAGGAGCCGTAATCACAGCAATACAACCACTCAAGGTCGCCAAAATTTGGGCAACATCGAGAAAAATGTTATCAAGACTAGACTTACCAAGGCGATCGCCCGCACTATTCATAAACTGCATCGTGCTGTAAGTTAGCTCCTGCGAAGGATCAATCAACTCATTTACATATACTCGATAGCCCGAATCTGAAGGAATCCGTCCCGCCGATGTGTGGGGCTGATATAAAAAACCACTGCGCTCTAGGGCGTTCAAAACATTCCGAATCGTCGCAGGACTAATATCAAAGTCATAACCAGATACTAAAGCCTTAGAGCCAACTGGCTCCGCCGTTTGAATGTAATGATCGATGGTAGCCCAGAGAACTTTTTGTTCGCGATGGGTAAGTTGAGACTTCATAAATATTCAAAATAAAAAATAAAAAATAAAATTATATAGAGGTTTATATATAGAAACAGGGCTGACGCAAATCGAACGAGTTTATTAGGTTTGAGTTAGATGTGAATGCGTAAGTCCTAAAAAATAAAAAATGATTTTAAAGATGATGCTGTATGTAATATAGCAATCCTATCTATATTTAGCTGTTTGAGAAAATATTTAGGATCGTCTCTGGGGTTTGATTGACTCCCAAATATCTCTCAAAGACTAACAGGAGCAGCCTAGAGTCGCTGATTAGATGGTTATCAAAGGGCTGTTAGAATTGGGGGCTAGGGGGCTTAAGTGAAAAAGATTATACTCAAAGCTAAAATAAAATTCAGATGGTAATTGCTATGACCATTGCCCACGATCGCGACTTTTACGCATGGACACAAAATCAAGCACAACTCCTGCGAGCAGGAAAGTTTGACGTATTAGACATTCAACAAATAGCTGAAGAACTTGAAGACATGGGACGTGCTGAAAAAAGAGCTTTAGAAAGTCGTCTCGAAGTTTTGATTATGCACTTGCTCAAATGGCAATATCAACCAAATTTGCGATCTCGGAGTTGGCAACTGACGATTAGAGAACAGCGTTTGCGTGTCCAGACCCTCCTCGAAGATAATCCTAGTCTTCAGCCCTATTTATCGCAACGTATTGCTAAAATCTACCGTCTTGCGGTAATTGCGGCTGAACGAGAAACAGGGCTAAATCTATTTCCAGAGAATTGTCCCTATGAGATAGAACAAATTCTCTCAGATGATTTCTTTGACTAGGCTCAAAATTTCCAGCTAAAAATTACATCCAAAAAGCATCCAAAAAATTTACGGACAAAGTGAAGTGGACTTTAACTCATGAGGCGATCGCCATCTATTCAACGACATTTACGAAAAGATTTTGGCGGATCTGCAATCGGCGAGAAATGCGGGGGAATATTACACACCTCGCGCCATGACGCAGTTTATGATGGCATCAAATAGAATTATTTCAAGGCATAATCAAGCTATAGCGCATAGGAGATCAAGTTAATGACTATGACGATCGCCGAAGTAAAAACAACATCTCAGTCTGCCAATCAATTACCAGTCAAGAAATTGACCTTTGCAGAGTTTCTTGAGTTTAGTAGTGATAATGAGGTTTTGTATGAATTGGAGAATGGAGAATTAATTGAGATGCCCTATGAGAGCGAGATGAATAGGCGTATTGCCATGTTTTTAGTGGCGTACTTCTTGCAGTTGGGGATTCCTTATGGGCGACTCACGATGAAGACAGAAGTTGCAGTGCATAGCCGACAGGTGGGGGTGCGTGTGCCTGATTTGGTGATTTTTTCGGAGGAGTTGGAAGCGGCGATGCAGGGGGCAACGCGATCGCTGGTTTTGATGGATATGCCGCCACCGTTATTAGTAGTGGAAATTGTTAGCCCCAATCAAGAGAGTCGGGACTATCGCTACAAGCGATCGGAGTATGCAGCGAGGGGAATTATGGAATATTGGATTGTTGACCCAATCGCTCAAAAGTTGACGATTTTGCAATGGGTTGAGGGATTTTATGATGAGTTGGTATTTACTGGAGAGATGGCGATCGCTTCACCATTGTTGGGAGAGTTAGATTTAACTGCGGCGAAACTTTGGAAAAGCTAGAAATAGGTAATGATTAAGGAGTAATGGATTTTGAGTAGGGATACTGGTCAGTAAAGGAGTCAGCGATAAATATAGAGAGGTAGAGACAAGGAGGCAAAGATGAAATGTTCGCACTGCCAAAGTGAACAGGTGGTCAAAAATGGCAGAGATTACCACCAAGACGGCAGTGATATTTATCGAACGTAACAGGCACTTTCATTCCATAACCCTGCTGCTCAATTGCAAACCGCTATAGTTTAGCGTGCAGATTTTGTTAAACTACAATAACTTGAATGTTTCTGAATAATTTTCCCTAAAAATTCCCAATGCGTATCTCTTTGAATTGGCTTCGCGAACTAGTTGAGTGCGATCTGTCGCCCCAAGAGCTAGAAGAAAAATTAACGATGGCTGGCTTTGAGGTAGAGTCGATTGAAGACCGCAGAACATGGGCTGAGGGTGTGTTGGTTGGACATATCCTGACGGCAGAGCGACATCCCAATGCCGATAAGTTGCAGGTCTGCACGGTTGATGTGGGTGCGGCGGAACCCTTAAATATTGTTTGTGGTGCAGCCAATGCGCGTCAGGGGCTATTTGTACCCGTAGCAACTATTGGGACTTACTTACCCAATATTGATTTGAAATTACGGCCAACTAAGTTACGGGGAGTGCGATCAGAAGGGATGATCTGTTCCTTAGCGGAGTTGGGTTTAGCAAAAGAATCAAACGGTATCCATGAGTTTCCTGAAGGCGTTACTGTGGGAGCCGATGTGCGTCCCCTATTGGGACTCGATGATGCGATCCTTGATGTCACTTCAACGGCAAATCGGGCAGATGCACTGAGTGTCGTGGGAATTGCCCGTGAGGTGGCAGCTTTGTTAGGTAAAGAGGTATGTTTACCCTTAGCCACTCAAGAATTATCTATTCCTGTGGCGAACTGGGTAACGGTAGAAGCAGTCAAGGACTGTCCCGCCTATGTGGGTACTTTGATTAAGGGAGTGCAGGTGGCTCCTTCCCCTGATTGGCTCAAGCGCAGAATTGAGTCGGCAGGAATGCGATCGATTAACAATATTGTTGATATTACTAACTACATCCTGTTGGAATGGGGACAACCCCTCCATGCTTTTGATGCGGACACCTTAGCAGATGGGATCAAAATCGGAGTGCGCTTTGCTAAGTCTGGGGAAAAGCTCAAAACCCTTGATGATGTCGATCGCCAACTGACTAGTCAGAATCTTTTAATTACCTCTGATGATCAGCCGATCGCGATCGCAGGGGTGATGGGTGGTGCAGCCACAGAAGTTTCAGCCCAGACTACTAATATTGTGCTAGAAGCGGCATTATTTACCCAAGTAGCCACAAGGCGATCAGCACGCGCCCAAGGTCTGCGAACGGAGGCTTCGGCACGCTATGAGCGGGGTGTTAATCAGGCAGCGCTAGAATCTGCCATTGCTAAGGCGATCGCGATGATCTTAGAACTAGCGGGTGGTGAAGCGATCGAACAGAGTATCTGTGATACCCGATCAAAGGAAGTGCGGGTGATTGATCTGCGCCTCACTAAGGTATGGCAAGTATTAGGTGAAGTGGATCGCGAAGATGAGGGCGTATTACCGCTATTGTCGGAGGAGGAGGTAGAACAAACCTTGAAGGTACTCTCCTTTGAACTAGAGAAACAGCCCATCGAAGAAGGTAGTTATGCCACATGGAAAGTGACAGTGCCACCCTATCGCTATGCCGATATCGAGCGCGAAATTGATCTCGTGGAAGAAGTGGCGCGAATCTATGGCTATGACAAATTTGCAGAGACTTTACCCGCCAGAACTGAGTTTGGTTTCTTATCGGCGGATCAAGAGGGTGGTCGGATGATCCGTGCCGCATTTCGGGCAGTGGGCTTGACTGAGGTGATGCATATGTCTCTATGTAGCCCCACCGAATCCAATCAGGTCAAGATCAATAATCCTGTGGCGATCGAGTATGGAGCCTTGCGGGTGGATCTGCTGACTAACTTGATCGATGCCTGTGCTTTTAACATCAATCAGGGCAATGGCATTTTAAATGCTGTAGAAATGGGGCGAGTATTTTGGCTCGATGAAGCAGGCAGTGATGAAACTGATCATATTGCGGGGATTTTTGGTGGCGATCGCACTGTGGGTACATGGCAGCATCGCTCTAAGCCAATGGATTTCTATGAAGCCAAAGGATTGCTCGATTCGGTATTTCAAAATCTATCAGTAACGGTGGAATACCAACCCGATCAAAAGGATGAACGGCTACATCCCGGACGTACCGCTTCGCTGTGGATTGCAGGGGAACGTCTCGGCACATTTGGGCAGTTGCATCCACAGTTACGCGCCGAGAAGGAGTTGCCCGATGAAATCTATGCCTTTGAGCTAGATTTTTATACGTTGCTAGATGCCATGATGAAAAAGTCGATTCCCACATTTCAGCCTTTTTCCACCTATCCCAGCAGCGATCGCGATATTGCCTTCTTTGCGCCGCTTAAATTTACGGTTGCCGATATTCAGCGATCAATTACCCATGTGGGCGGTGAGTTGCTTGATTCAGTAACCCTGTTTGATCAATATATTGGCAAAGGAGTACCAGAAGGTTCGCGCAGTCTTGCCTTTCGGTTAGTTTATCGAGCCAGCGATCGCACCCTCACCGATGCGGACATCAATCCTATTCATCAGAAAGTGCGCGATCTCCTAGAAGAAAAGTTTCAAGCCACCTTAAGAAGTTAACGTAATGCTAGAAGTTCTACAATCTGCGATCGATGGGGTGACAGTTGGTAGCATTATTGCCCTTGCTGCTGTTGGTTTGACGCTTACCTATGGGATTCTGCGCCTCGCTAACTTTGCCCATGGGGACATCTTAACCCTTGGGGCTTATTTAGCATTTTTTGCGAATACCACCTTAGGGCTAAATATTTGGTTGGCGATCGCCCTTGGCAGCATAGTATCGATCGCGATCGTCTTACTATGCGAAAAGCTGTTGTGGCAGACATTACGAGCGAAACGTGCCACCACTACCACCATGATGATTGTTTCGATTGGACTGGCTTTGGTGATTCGTAATACGATCATGTTGATCTGGGGAGCCAAACCTCAGAGATATGCTCTGCCCACCTTTCCCGCCATCAATATTTTTGATATTGCCATCACGCGCAATAAAATCGTGGTGATCGTGGCGGCGATCGTCCTGATTGCGGGGCTGTATTACCTGCTGCAAAGCACCAAAATTGGCAAGGCAATGCGTGCTGTGGCGGATAATCCTGAGCTGGCGAAGGTGGCAGGCATTAATGTCAATGCGGTGATTATCTGGACATGGGTGATTGCAGGAGGGATGACTGCCTTTGGAGGCAGTATGTACGGATTAATCACCAATTTGCGTCCCAATATGGGTTGGTTTTTGATTTTACCCATGTTTGCGGCGGTGATCTTAGGTGGTATTGGCAATCCTTACGGTGCGATCGCGGGAGCTTTGATTGTCGGCATTTCGCAGGAGGTAGCAACCACTTGCCCTGCGGCTCTAGGGGATTTGCAAAAATATTGCATTGGTACTGACTATAAACTCGGTATTGGTCTAGTAATTATGATTTTGGTATTGCTGTTTAAGCCCCAAGGCTTATTTAAAGGCACAAGTTAACCCTAGCTAAATTAACCTCAGTTCGATGTAAAACCATAATTTAGTAAGCGTTTGAATCAAGAAATGGCTATGCTGTTTCTAAATTTGCCATCAGAAATTTTTATGCAAATATTTGCCCTGATTGATACTATATAAATAGCAAAAACACTATACAATTTATTTAAGTAAGCTGTGTGGCAGTAAATACCAATGATTTGCCAAACATTGTCGAGGCTCATTTTTATATATGTATAGCAATGTAATCTAATTACAGTAATCTAATTACAAAAACAGAGCAATCAATGGAAATGACGCTAACCATTGGGGAGTCAACAGGAAAACAATGAGTCAGGGTATTGACCTAATTAATCGCCTCAAAAAATTTGTTGACCGATCTGCTACCATGCTGAACTTAGAAGAAGATATGGCAATAGATAGGGGCATGACTCAAATTATCAAATCGGCGGTAATGGTAATCGGTGGTGGAGAAGATAAAGTCCAAGACCGCAAGATTCTTAAATCCTTTGTAGAGAATTCTGGCGGTTCCCAAGCGCGAATCGCAATTATTCCCTGTGCTTCTAGGGAACCAGATATCATTGGCCGTATTTATCATGATATTTTTACCGATCTTGGAGCCAAGCAAACTGAGGTTTTAGATATTCGTGAACGTCCTCACTATGACTATTCACAAGCTGAAGCATTAGTTGATCGGTTTACAGGTATCTTCATGACAGGGGGCGATCAGTTACGTCTATGTGGCCTAATTGCCGACACGCCTTTTGCCATTACCATCGCCAAGCGCATTACTGAACAAAAGCTAGTATTGGCAGGGACAAGCGCTGGTGCTGCGGCTATGGGGTATCACATGATTTCGGGCGGTAGTAGTGGCGAGTCTCCCCATAAGGAGCTTGTCAATATGAGTACGGGACTGAATATTTTGCCTGAAATTATTGTGGATCAGCATTTCCATAATCGTAACCGTATGGCGCGGTTGATGACGGCGATCGCGGCTCACCCTGATCGGATTGGCATCGGCATTGATGAAGATACGGTAGCAATTTTTGAGCCGAATAATATCATGCGGGTGATGGGTCGTGGCACAGTGACTGTAGTTGATCCTGGGGAAGTTTCCTATAGTAATCAACTGTGGGTGAGTGGCTCTGCACCTCTAACCATCCATAATTTACGAGTACATATCTTGGCGGCTGGCTGCAAATATCATTTACTGAAGCGCATCCCCATTAGCCCCTCTGTATAGACAAGATAGGCGGTGTAAGCAAAACACCGCCTATCTTTTTATTTATCCCAATCCTTGTGCTGTAAATCAGCAATTTCGGGGGTATCTACAATTGATTTCAGACCTTCTAGGGTGGAGGGTAGCGATCGCGGATCCATAAACATGACCTTGCTGCTAGAACTGGAGCCGATCGCCATACCCATAGAAATATAATTTTGGGCTAAGAGAAATTGTAAAGCCTCCTGAGCTTGTGGATTGCCCTTCATGGATTGCAATAGTACTTGCATTGCTTGGGCTGTACCTTGGGCTTTGAGTACCTGCTCCTGACGCTCTGCCTCTGCCCGTAAGATTCGAGACTGTTTCTGACCTTCCGCCTCTAAAATAGCGGCCTTTTGGGAAGCTTCCGCATTTAACAGTTGCGAATCGGCTAAACCTCTCGCCTTATTAATTGCCGCTTCCCTCTCTCCCTCAGATGTAAGGATGGCGGCTCTTTTTTTACGCTCGGCAGTCATTTGCAATTCCATCGAATCCTGAACCGCCTTGGCTGGCAAAATATCCCGCAATTCCACCCTAGTCACCTTGACTCCCCAAGGATCGGTGGCATCATCAAGATCTCTCAATAAAATCTCATTAATTTTACTTCTAGCGGTAAAGGTCTCGTCAAGCTCTAAACTGCCCAATTCCGAACGAATTTGAGTCAGCACAATATTAGTCATGGCTTGTCTCAGATTTTCTACCCGATAGAAGGCTTTTTCCATATCGACAATGCGCCAATACACCACAGCGTCAGCCGTGATGGAGACGTTATCGCGCGTAATACATTGCTGAGGAGGAATATCAAGTACCTGCTCCTTGATCGAGCCTTGATAGGAGATGCTATCGATAAAGGGGGTAATAAAATGTGGTCCTGCTGGTAGCTTACGTTTATATTTACCAAAAGTTGCCACCAATGCTTCTTCGCCTTGATTGATTACCTTAAATGACGCACTACCAAGGCTAAAAAATACACTTGCGCCGATCGCAAAACTTAACAATAAGTCCATGCTGATATACCAATGAGTGCAATTATTTTATAGGAGTATACAACCCTCGGTTAAGCGCTAGGTTAATTGCTACACTTTGCGCTAATGCCTGAGGTTTATCTAAAATATGACAACAGCCCCAAATATCAAGAACCATCTCAGCTTAACTACAAATTCAAGAAATATCACAATCATTGGCTCTGGTGCGTGGGGAACGGCGATCGCCGCCCTATTGCAAAATAATCAACATCAGATTCAAATTTGGTCACGTCAAAGTCAAAGCTCCTTGGCGGAGATGGTTCGCAATAGTGATGCCATTATTTCGGCTGTTTCCATCAAAGGAGTCAGACTGATCGCCGAACAATTGCAACGGGCAGAACTATTGCCCCATGCGGTTCTTGTCAGTGCGACTAAGGGGCTAGAGCCATTGACTAGACAGACTCCATCGCAAATTTGGCGATCGCTAATGCCCGATCATCCCCTAGTGGTGTTGTCAGGGCCAAACCTCTCCCAAGAAATTATGGCGGGACAGCCTACGGCAACAGTGGTTGCTAGTCATGATGCTGCGGCAGCTCAGTATATTCAAAATATCTTTGCCTCACGCAATTTTCGCGTTTATACCAATGATGACCCTGTGGGCGTAGAGCTAGGTGGCACACTCAAAAATGTGATTGCGATCGCGGTGGGAGCCTGTGATGGCTTAAATCTTGGCACTAATGCGAAATCAGCACTAATTACCCGATCGCTCATGGAAATTATCCGTGTTGGCGTATATTTTGGCGCAAAACCTGAAACATTTTGGGGGCTGTCTGGGTTAGGCGATTTATTGGCAACTTGTAGTAGCAATCTGAGCCGTAATTACCAAGTAGGTTACGCGATCGCCCAAGGCAAGAGCCTAGAAGAGGCGATCGCCAGTATCCAAGGCACGGCTGAAGGTGTGAATACCGCTAACGTCCTCATCGAAATTAGCGATCGGGAACAAATTTACGTTCCCGTCTCCCGTTATGTATACCGACTACTCCAAGGAGAAATCACCCTAGCCCAAGCCGTTGAAGGACTAATGGAAAGAGATCTCAAACCCGAAAACACCTAAGCGGCTTTGCGGATTTGTCGCATCAAATTCGCCATCTCAATGGCCGCCATGCCAAACTCCCAGCCCTTATTACCCTTAATGCCAGCCCTTTCTAAGGCTTGCTGCATCGTATCCGTTGTCAATACCCCAAAAATAATTGGCACACCCGTCTGAAAAGCCGTTGCTGCCACCCCCTTAGAGACCTCGTTCGCCACATAGTCAAAATGGGGAGTATCTCCACGAATTACCGCCCCTAAGCAAATGATCGCATCGTAGCGCTTAGAAACCGCTAACTCCTTCGCCACCATTGATATTTCTAAGCTACCAGGCACCCAAGCATAATCCACCTGACCACCGTTTTCCGACACATCTATCCCATGTCGCAACAACGAATCTTGGCAACCTTGGAGCAGCTTACCAACAATCAAATCGTTAAAGCGCGCCGTAACGATCGCAAACCGCAAACTCTCCGTATTGGTAAAACTACCTTCAAAAACAGCCATAGATAATCTTTGTGAGGGTTAAATTAAAACTAAAACTAAAGTCAAAACTAAAAATCAAATATTGCAAATATAGCTGCTGCCATGCTTGTTAGGACACAAAACCAGAATACGAGTTGCGGCGCACTGCGCCACAACTCGCTTCTTGGGTTTTGATTTGTGCTAATACAAGTGTCTACAGCTATATAAAATAATCGCTAAAACAGAATAACCCGATGGCAATCCTATCTTAACGATCGCTCAAAAGCTAAGATTAAACGCTAGGTCAACTAAGCAACAAAAGCATTTAAAATCCCAATCACCACCACAAAAGCTAACCAAATCACTGAGCCTAGAAATAGCAAAGGCTTAGTTTGGTTCCATGAGCTAGGAGATGCATAGGCAACGGGTACACCAATCACCAAGATGAATGAAAATAAGACAAAAGCTGCTAGTAAAAGTTGAAATAATACAGTCATCCTAAAAAACTCCGAAGTTTAAGGTAAGTTAATAAAACAATAACAAAAAATACAAAAGATATAGCTATTTCATATCCTACAACGCACCTGCCGCCGTGCGATCGAGAATGCCATCAGATAAGTGAGTTGTAACATTACAGGACTGCAAAACTGGCTTGCCCTCAGCACCCTGAGGATAATCAATTACACTTATACCACCATTACCTTGCTTAAATACCCAAAACTGTTCAGGGGTAAAGCCAAATAACAAGCAAAGGATTGCCTTATTCACAGCATCATGAGCCACCACTAAAGCCGTCTCTCCCGCAGGTACTGACTCCACAATTTGCTGCCATACCACTGCAACCCGATCCCATACTTGCTGCAAATTTTCGCCTTCAGGCATCTGTACGGCTTCAGGAGTTGCCTGCCAACGACCTAGTTCACCAGGAAACTCCGCCTCAATCTCGTGTTCAAACTTGCCTTCCCACAATCCATGGGAAATTTCCTTTAATTCATCAAATAGATCCAGCTTGACCTCAGGATGTTTTTGCAAAATTGCTAAGGCTGTATCTTTAGGACGCAGCATCGGGCTACTGAAGGCTTTATCAATAGTCACCTCTGCCAAAAAATCACTAGCTCGACGTGCCTGATCACGACCATTATTATTCAAAGGCACATCAATTTGACCTTGAAACCGTTTCTGGCGATTCCACTCTGTTTCACCGTGGCGCACTAATAATAGTCTTGCACCTTGATGATTTTTGCGGAGAGGCGGAAAAAGTGAACCAGATATGTCCTTGAGGTGACTACATAGATTGAGAGATTCTAGCTGTACGCCATCGTCAATAGTTGCACCTTGAAAATTGAGGACACTGATCGCACAGTTGACCTGTTGGATATTGTGGTAGAGATCAATCGGGATACCGATCGCCGAGCAAATGAGAGCGCGATTAATGCCACTATGCCCCACGAGTAAAATGCTCTTATTTTGGTGCTTAGGCAGGATTTCTGCCCAAAACTCCTTAGCTTGATTAAATAAATCCACAATCGGATAGCGATCGCCTAAGTAAAACTTTGCAGGATCATGCTGCCAGAGATGGTGTTGCTCAGGAAATTTTTCTTTAACTTCACCAGAGAGCATTGATTCCCATTCACGGAGATCAATTTCTAGCAAACTCTCCGTCAGATTGAGCGCGGGTGGTTGCCAATTGCCTTGTAAAATAATTTCCGCCGTTTGGCGGGCACGGACTAGGGGACTCGCATAGGCATAGTCAATGACTAAATTAGCTAATGCTTTACCAGTTAAAGATGCCTGTTGTTTACCCTTGTCGGTTAGTACCGATTGTAATTCTGGGCGATCGTAATTGCCGCGTCCTTGGATCTTACTTAGGATATTAAAATTACTCTCGCCGTGACGGACAATAATCACTCTCGTACTCAGAACTTTATCCTCCTCATTGCATTAAAAACTTATATTGCGATTACCAGTTTTGTGAGATAGGGGTTGCTTAGTCCCATTTGCAGTAAAGCAATCAAACCCCTACGCCTTAGCGAAAAAACAAAACAAACATACTTGTTTGCGGCGACACTACGCAGTCTTTAGCAGCACAGAAATAGACCTGCACATTAGACGGGTAAATGCTACCAAAACCCTTAGCAGGACACAAGTGAGTATGCCTAAATGGAGATTGACTCTATGGGCAAATAGATTAGGATTAGCGTAAAATAGTCTAATCTTAAAATACTATTAAAAAATTGTAACGCTCAATGCCGCGCTATAATACTAAAATAGCTGCAAAGTAGGATTTAGAGATTCTAGCTAAACGCACCTAGATCCTCTCTATTTTGTGCGATCAACGTGAGATTGACGTGTGATCATCTTTTATGAAGATTGAGCTTATTTACCAAAAATTCTCAACTTGAATCATCAAGTACGCCTATTTACCCACAGGATAGATGCTGTGGATAGATGGTGTAAGCAAAATTTGGATAGTCTCAATGAATGCCAGTCTAAGAAACCATCTAATCCTTGTAACGAAACCCCACCAAGTTTTTATTAACTACGGCACACTGCATCTTACTGAGTATATAGTCTGAGGATTGCTGCTCCGAGGCATCGCCTCGGCTTAGTAAATCTGAGGCATCAATATCTCGCTATCGTAATGTCAGAGCAGACAAAGAATCCTCTATCTGGCTTGGTACATAGCTATGATAACTGGGTTGATCGGTAGAAAAAGATTGTGACTAAGGTCTTGTATTTTCACTTTGTTTTCGTTAGTGGTTCCTATGAAGAAGCTTTCCCTCCTATGAGGTTAGCCGTCAGGGAGATAGAAATGCTTTTGAGGTTTTATGCGTTATTTTGCATAAAATAGTGAAAGTTTTCTTGTATATATTCTTAGGCTGGCTCTTTTGAATCGAATTTGAATCGAAAAAATTCTGAGGAAATTGAATGCCAAAGCAAATAATTATTGCCGAGCAGTATCGTATAGCTGCTGTATTTAGCGAAGATCAAATTGAGGAAATTGTTGTTGCCGCAGGAACACACCAAGTCGGCGATGTTTATTTGGGCGTTGTAGAGAATGTATTGACCAGTATTGATGCCGCGTTTGTCAATATTGGAGATGGCGATCGCAATGGTTTTATTCATATTACCGATCTCGGCCCCCTGAAAATGCGCCGCTCATCTGGGGCGATCAGTGACCTAGTGACTCCACATCAAAGGGTTTTGGTGCAGGTCATGAAGGAACCGACAGGCAACAAAGGTCCTCGGTTAACGGGTAATATTTCCTTGCCTGGTCGCTATGTGGTGTTACTGCCCTTTGGTCGAGGGGTAAACTTGTCTCGACGCATTCGTAGTGAAGCGGAGCGTAACCGTCTGCGGGCTTTAGCTATTTTGATTAAGCCTGCGGGTATGGGCATATTGGTGCGGACTGAGGCCGATGGGATGCCTGAGGAGCAAATTATTGAAGATTTAGATAATTTACAAAGACAGTGGGAATCGATCCAACAGGATGTGGCAACAACACGCCAACCCACCTTACTCGATCGCGAACGGGATTTTGTGCAAAGAGTATTGCGCGATCTGTACAGCAGCGAAGTAAATCGGATTGTCACAGATACTAATGATGGTTTGCGGCGCATCAAGCAGCATCTCTTAAACTGGGGAGACGGCAAAATTCCCAGTGGTTTGATGTTAGATCACCATCGCGAGCGCACCCCTATTTTGGAGTATTTTCGTGTAAACGCAGGTATTCGTGAGGCTCTAAAACCAAGGGTGGATTTGCCAAGTGGTGGCTACATCATCATTCAGCCTACCGAAGCATTAACAGTTATTGACGTTAACTCTGGCTCCTTTACCAAATCCCAAACCTCTCGCGAAACGGTGCTATGGACTAACTGCGAAGCGGCTGTAGAAATTGCTAGACAAATCCGCCTCCGTAATATTGCTGGGGTGATTGTGGTTGATTTCATTGATATGGATACTCGCCGTGACCAACATCAACTACTAGAGTATTTTAACAAAGCCCTACGCGCCGATAAGTCGCGTCCCCAAATTGCCCAGCTTACTGAATTAGGTTTAGTGGAGTTGACTCGTAAGCGTCAAGGACAGAGTATTTATGAACTATTTGGTCGTCCTTGTCTATCCTGTGGTGGTTTAGGTCATCTGGTGCATCTGCCAGGGGAGTCTGTGGGGCAACCTGTAGACGCTAGTATGAGAGCATGGGAACAAAAGCAATCTAATCAGTTAGATTTTAGTTCAGAGTATGAGGACGGAGATTCGGTTCTTGGTGGCGGTATAGAGCCAAATTTAGTCAATCATCCTAATTATCAGGAGCGCAGTAATGTAAGACGTAAGGGTAAGCGCTCAACGGTCAAAGAAACCCGTGAATCCGAGAAATTGGGTTTAGAAATTCGATCGCGTACGGAGCCTAAGTTTGAATCAAGGTTTGAGCCAAGGGTGGAGCGAGAGGTTTTAGCCCCAACGAAATTGTCTGTCCCCACCAGTGCTACGCCTGCCACTCCTGCGCCCATAGCCAATTTTGTTAGTTCCCCTGTCACTGCTCGGCAAGATGGTAAGCCAATCGCTGATGGTGAGAAAACTGAGGTTGATGTGGCAGCTACATCTACCGTCGAAAATGTACCAGAGCGTCCTAGTAAGCGGGAGATTCGGACTAAGGTAATAGAGCCACCAGAGCTAATTGTGGTGGAAATGACTGAGGAGGAGCAGGATGTCTATTCATTGATGGGAATTTCGCCACTGGTCTTATTGGATCGCGAAATTAAAGATCCTCGCAATGTTGTAGTTACCGTTACCTTGCCTGGTCAGCCACCAAAACCCGCCAATGCAATTGGTTCAGGTTTTCGGGTGAGAAATAATGATAGCTCGCGCGATCACTCTAGAGACAGGGAGATAGGCGGTGAATCTTCGCCCGAACAGGATAAGGAGTCTCCGAGGCAGGAGGAAGATATCCGCAACTTACATGAGCCTGATACTGATAGAACTGCTGCAAGTGATGAAGTTTCTGAGATAATTACCCCCACTGTCGATACTGATATAGTGTCAATTTCGCCAAAGCCCAGTGGCAATGGCTTGATTTTGAAAGCCAATCGTGTACCCAAAGTAGAGGTAAATGAAGGCACTATGGAAACTGAAATTGCTGGAGATTCCTCTGAAGGTACGAAGGATGCTGTGCCAATTCAGTCTCCTGAGGCATCGCGGCGCAAACGTTCTTCTGCTTCTTAGTTTAAAGATGATTGCGGTTTGCATTTTGTCGTAGGCAAAATGCAAACTCAAGGCTCTGACTAAACGCCATGTGCAATTTACCGTTTTGCCCTCACCCTAAATCCCTCTCCCAAAGCGGGAGAGGGATTTTGAGATGTTGCGACTCCTCTTCTCCCCACTTGGGAGAAGGGGTTGGGGGATGAGGGTTATGAGGTAGATGCATCTACCCGATGCGTAAGTCCTAATACAAGCGTCTACAGCTATATTTGAAAAGCTTAATAGTTGTGGTTACAGAATCAGGTCAATTTCTAATTTTTTGAGATTGACAATATATATTTTATTGTTTGAGGTGGGTTTAGGGTTTGCTGGTTGATCAATTGCTTTTTGATTGACCTGCTGATGATTAATATTGATGGCGAGTAGGTGAGTGTCTATGGGCGCGATCGCTGTTACCTTGCCGTCAATTATGAGATTATGAATGTTGTTACCGCGCAGATCTAGCAGGATGAGAATTGTTTGCTCAGTTGGTGACTCGTTATTTAGCTCTAAGTCATAGTTATCTACATATTTTGCACTTAAGGCATAGCCCCAAGGTGTTGCCACCATTAATAACACTTCGTAGTTGAGGGGAATACGGATAAGGCGATAGGGTTTGATATCTAGGATGTATACGTTTTTACGATTGGTTTCTTCGAGTAGTAAGACGCGATCGCTAGTGTAAGTAGCAATACCGTGGGCAACGCGGATAGGCAGGGCTAGACGGTATAGCACATTGCAGCGACGGGAAATGACAATGGCGCGGCTCTCTTGGGTATTAGGCTTATTGGTAATAGCTACTAGATGATGGCGATCGTAGGCGATGACAGTGTTGAAGGGACGTGTGGCAAACTCTAAACGCATAGCCCGACCATATTGCAGATTATGAATTTCTAAATGTTTGCTAATTGCTACTGCCATCCAATCTGCTTCGGGAGAAATAGTTAGCTTTAGTGGCTCAAGATCAAAATTTTGTGGTGTGGGAAATTTATAAATTATTTTAGGTTTACCTTGAATGAATTGATAAATATGGCGATTGGTGGCAATGAACAAAGATTTTTTGACATAGGCAATCGATGCGATCTTAGTTTCTGCGCGTATCAACTGCTCACTTTGATCAAGCGTAAAGTTATGCCAATGAATAAACTGGTTGGAAGCAGTATAAAATCGCGATTTATCACCTGCCGCAATAGAGTTAATTTGATATTCAGAACTTTGGGATGCAAAAAATTGCGCTTTATTTACAAAAAAGTTGGTGGGGCAGCTATCAGCACTAGAAGGTATGGTCAACTTGTCTATATCAAAAGTTTGCAGCGCTTGGACAAGGTCGAGCCGCATCTCTTGGGCAGACTTGTAACGCCGCTTCGGTAATTTCTCTAGCGATCGCGTAATAATCGATTGTAAAGACTGTGGTAAAGAATCAGGAATACTCACCCGACTATTGAGATGGGCATTCATTAACTCCGTTGGCATTCCTGAAAATGGACGCTTACCCACCAACAGTTCATACAAAATTACCCCCACCGCATAGAGATCTGAACTAATTGAAAATTGGCCATAAAAACGCTCAGGAGCCATATACCCTGGTGAGCCAGTATTATTACTATCAGCATCAATCTCTTGACTCAACCGCGCAATACCAAAATCAGAAATTTTAGCCTGCCAACCCTGTGCCGTAATCTTTAGCAATACATTCTCAGGCTTGATGTCGCAGTGAATAATATTCGCGGCATGGGCATGTTCTAAGCCTAATAAAATGTCATTGATCAAATCAAAACATTGACGCAGAGGCAAGGTCTTAGAATAATTCATCAAATCACGCAACGTCCCGCCCTCACAATAATCCATTACTAAATAGCGATAGTTGCGATGGTGCATCAGAGCAGAGCAGGACACAATATTTTCATGCTGTAGAGTTAACAAAAATCGCAGCTCGCGCAATAGCTTACTCGTAGGAAAACGCTTATTCTCTAATTCTTTTAACGCCACCAGAGTTCCCGTATCTCTTAGCCGCGCACACAAGACTTTGCCAAATTGACCTCTGCCAACCAAGCCTAAAATTCTATACTTAGAAAACTGTGAAGAGGATTTATCATTCATGGCGATATCTATGCCAACATAGGCAATGTCCCTACTATAGTCATAATGAAACTTTTAATGAAACTTTGCCGCGATCGCCACAATGCTTAACATTTCGTTGCAAAACAACTGGTTAGAAGTCCAAGGAATATCGATATCATATTAAAAAGCGATATATAAAACGTAATATTTCTTAGATACATTCCCCATTAAATCTATGAGTCAAGCTTCTGCATCCGCCGACGTTCCAAGCATGGGTCGTCGTAAATTTATGAACCTAATTTTAGGGGGCTCTGCTGCCGTAACTGCCCTAGGAGCAATCTACCCCGTTGCCGCTTACTTTGTCCCTCCATCCCGTGGCGGATCTGGTGGTGGTGTAGCTGCTAAAGATGCACTGGGCAATGACGTAATTGCATCAGCATTCTTAAGTAGCCATCAACCAGGAGAACGAGTACTGGCACAGGGACTCAAAGGCGATCCCACCTATATTGTTGTCACCGATAACCAAGAAATTGCTTCTTACGGGCTGAATGCCGTTTGTACCCATCTTGGCTGTGTTGTACCTTGGAATGCCGCAGAAAATAAATTTATCTGCCCTTGTCATGGCTCTCAGTACAACAATGAAGGTAAAGTGGTTCGTGGTCCCGCCCCTTTATCTCTTGCCCTTGCCCATGCAACTGTCGAAGATGACGTAGTGCAGTTTAGCCCATGGACAGAGACAGACTTCCGTACCAACGAAGCCCCTTGGTGGTCGTAGTCTGCTTAAATTTTTGTAAATCCACAGCCTGTATAACGCATTTAATTCCTATTTGAACTCATACATGAAAACAGTTTTTTCTCTTGTCAATCGATTTACTCGATCGCTAGTAGGCATTAGTCTATGTATCTTCACCAGTCTTACTATTGCTTTGGGCTTGAATAATCAAGCGGCACTAGCCTATCCCTACTTTGCTCAAGAAGCCTACCAAAACCCCCGTGAAGCCACAGGGAGAATTGTCTGTGCTAACTGCCACCTAGCCCAAAAAGGTATCGAACTAGAACTGCCCCAAGCGGTTCTGCCCGACAGCGTATTTGAAGCCGTCGTCAAACTCCCCTATGATCACTCCCTTCAACAAGTAACTGCCGATGGCAGCAAGGCTGGTTTGAATGTGGGCGCAGTTTTAGTCCTCCCTGAAGGTTTCAAAATTGCTCCTGAAGATCGCTTGTCAGAGGAACTTAAGGAAAAAACCAAGGACATCTACTATCAACCCTATAGCGACACCCAAGAAAATATTGTTCTTGTAGGGCCTGTATCGGGAGATGAGTATCCTGAAATTGTCTTTCCTGTGCTTTCCCCCGATCCTGCCAAAGATAAAAATGTTCACTTCCTGAAATACGCTGTCCATGCTGGCGGTAATCGCGGTCGTGGTCAAGTGTATCCCACAGGTGAAAAGAGCAATAATAATGAATACACCTCCTCGGTGTCTGGTCTAGTTACGCAAATTAGCCCCATTGAACCCAATGAAGATGAAGGTATTTACGGCGGCTATGAAATCTCTATTCAAACTACCGATGGTGGTACGGCTGTGGAAAAAGTTCCCGCAGGTGCGACCCTTGTAGTGGAGCCAGGCAGTGATGTGCGTGTTGGTTCTCCTCTAACCACCAATCCTAATGTCGGTGGATTCGGTCAACATGATGGTGAAATTGTGCTGCAAGATCCTCGCCGCATTCAGTGGCTGTTAGCTTTCTTTGCATCGGTTATCGTTACACAGATCCTGCTTGTTTTGAAGAAGAAGCAAGTGGAGAAGGTGCAAGCTGTCGAGATGAATTTCTAGATATAGATCTTTACTGGCTATTTTTCTGCCTTGGAAAGGATTTTGCATCCCACCCATGACGGTTTAAAATTCCGCTAAAAATAAGTTAAAAAATAGTTGCAGTCCTAGACTGTAACTATTTTTTTGTGTCCTAATGTCCTACGGCTTGGGAAAAGTGCTGTAAGATCGTTTATCAAGCCAAGCTGTTGATTTGAAATTAATGACACCATGCTAGAGACGGTAAGCGAATCGGAGCAATCTCAGGAATTGACAAAGGATATTTCCAATGTCACTCAGCAAACTTCTCAGGATGAGAGTACTGAGCTAGATCTCATTGATGATGTGGAAATGTCTCTGTTTGATCATTTGGAAGAATTGCGATCGCGAATTTTTTATGCACTAATAGCCGTAGTTGTCGGTGTAATTGGTTGTTTTGCTTTAGTCAATAAAATTGTGGCAGTGTTAGAAATTCCTGCCCAAGGGGTGAAGTTCCTTCAGCTTGCCCCAGGCGAGTATTTTTTTGTATCGATCAAGGTGGCGGGATATAGTGGCATCCTTGTTTCTAGCCCCGTGATTTTGTATCAGATTGTGCGCTTTATTTTACCTGGGTTAACTAAGCGTGAAAAACGGGCGATCGCGCCGATTGTATTTGGGTCTAGCATCCTATTTATCCTTGGCATTGTCTTTGCCTATGAACTGTTGATTCCTGCCGCCCTCAATTTCTTTATTAGTTACGGTGGTGATGTGGTGGAGCAGTTTTGGTCAATCGATCGCTATTTTGAATTTGTGCTTTTATTACTATTTAGTACTGGACTAGCCTTCCAAATACCTGTAATTCAAGCACTCTTGGCGATCGCAGGTATAGTTAATTCTGACAAAATGCTGGCAGGATGGCGCTATGTGGTTTTAGGAGCGGTTATCCTTGGGGCTGTACTTACACCTTCAACTGACCCCATGACTCAAAGTCTACTGGCTGGAGCCGTTGGGATGCTTTACTTTGGCGGAATTTTCATAGTTAAGGCGATCGGTAAGTAGGTGCTGGAGCTTGGCTAGATCTTAACTTGCCTAAAACTTGGCTAAACAGTTAGCAAACTCACTTATGAATAATCTCAACAGGCAATTTCCATTGCCACAACAGCTTGTGATCTACGACACGACACTGCGTGATGGTACACAGCGTGAAGGTTTGTCCCTGTCCATTGAGGACAAAATTCGTATTGCCGAGCGCCTTGATCGACTTGGAGTTCACTTTATCGAAGGGGGTTGGGCTGGCGCAAATCCTAAGGATGGCGAATTCTTTCGGAGAATGCAGGATCACCGCTTACAACAAGCAGAGTTAGTGGTGTTCTGTTCCACTCGCAGGGCAGGCATCCGCGCCGATCAAGATCCGATGTTGGTTCCCATACTGGCAGCCCAAACCCGATGGATTACTATCTTTGGCAAGTCTTGGGATTTGCATGTTACGGAGGGATTACGCACCACCCTCACCGAAAATCTAGCGATGATCGCTGATACGATCGCTTATCTCAAAAGTCACGATCGCCAAATTATTTATGATGCCGAACATTGGTTTGATGGGTACAAACAAAATCCAGACTATGCCTTAGAAACTCTAAAAACTGCCTTTGATGCAGGAGCAGAATGGTTTGTTCTCTGTGACACTAACGGCGGCACTTTACCCGAAGAAATTGCGGAAATCACGGTGATCGTTGAGCAATCTCTGCTTCAATGGTCGGGCAAATCTTCATATCCCCAAATAGGCATCCATACCCACAATGACGCAGGATTAGCAGTTGCCAATGCTCTAAGCGCAGTCCGTCACGGTGCAACGATGATCCAAGGTACGATTAATGGCTATGGTGAGCGCTGTGGCAATGCCAATCTTTGTACCTTGATCCCTAACCTGCAATTAAAAATGGGATATCAGTGCATAACTCCTGAGCAACTATGTCAAATCACCGAAATATCCCGACAGGTGAGCGAGATAGTCAATCTTGCTCCCGATGATCATGCCGCATTTGTTGGTGCTTCTGCCTTTGCTCACAAGGGAGGTATCCATGTTAGTGCTGTGCAGCGTAATCCTCTGACCTATGAACATATCAACCCTGAGCAGGTTGGTAACTTACGCCGTATTGTGATCTCAGAGCAGGCAGGTATAAGTAATGTGATCTCTAAGGTGGAAACCTTCGGTATTTGTCTTAGAAAAGAAGATGCTGCCTGTCGCCAAATCTTACAAAAAACTAAGCAACTTGAGCAATTGGGCTATCAATTTGAGTCAGCAGAAGCTAGTTTTGAGCTATTGGTTCGTGAGGCTCTTGGCGATCGTCCCCAATTTTTTGTAATTAGCAATTTTTACGTTTATTGCTCTAGTGATAGCCATAGGCATGATGGCATCATCAATTCACAGGCAACGGTTAAGGTCGTAGTAAATGGAGAAGAACAACTGACGGCCGCCGAAGGAAATGGCCCAGTTGCTGCCCTTGATCTTGCCCTGCGTAAAGCTTTAATTAATTTCTATCCAGAAATTGCCAGCTTTTATTTAACAGATTATAAAGTGCGAATCTTGAATAGTGAATCTGGAACCCATGCCACCACAAGGGTATTGATTGAGTTTAGTAATAGTAAACGCCGATGGACGACAGCAGGCGTATCAGACAACATTATTGATGCCTCTTGCAAAGCCCTTGGAGAGGGTTTTGAATATGGCTTACTATCGGCAGTGCGCCATAGTCTGTAGTCATATTTGAGAAACTTGGAAAGATTTTATTTCAATAACATCACCGATCGCCGCGATCGACATAACATCATCACGCATCTGAGCAGATACCTTAACTCGTAATCCTTCCTGCAATAATTCCGTAGGTGCAGGTTGCCAAATTTCATACTGTGTACCATCACTGGTGGCGATCGCCCAAGTCCCAGTACCTATATCGATATATTCCACCGTGCCAGTAATCTGCATATGCACCTATTGTTTTAGCCTTTGGCTTTTAGTTTTTAGCTTATCTCTTGCCGCCACCTTGGTTTTTCAGTCGATAGGTAATCCTTCCCTTGGTGAGATCGTAAGGAGTTAGCTCTACCTTTACGCGATCGCCTGGCAAGATTTTGATATAGTTACGCCGAATCTTACCCGAAATATGGGCAAGCACATTAAAGCCATTATCAAGATCAACTCGAAACATAGCATTGGGCAAGGACTCAGTGACAGTCCCTTCCATTTCAATAGCATCTTCTTTGGACAAACAAATTCTCCGTAATTTAGTAAAGGTTATGGTGATCTACAGTAACTCTTAGTAATTTGGTCGCCTGTTTAGAAACTGCAATTCAAACAGGCGATTAAATACTAATTTAAGATAGAAACTTCTTGATTATATCAGTCACCTCTGACATAGAAGGTGTGCCATCAATTTGTTTGACCTTATCACCATAGAATTCTAGCAAAGGTCTTGTTTTTGCATTATATTCATCTAGGCGATTTTTGATCACATCTTCGTTATCATCAGCACGTCCTTGATCAATAGCTCTTGCTTTGAGTCGTTCAATTAACACTTGATCGGGAACGTCTAAATTAATCACCGAATCATAGGGCTGATTAATCTCGGCAAGCAACACATCTAAGGCTTCCGCCTGTGTAACAGTTCGGGGAAACCCATCTAAGATCCAACCTGCTTGAGTATCAGGTTGATTTAGCCTCGATTGGATTACCTCAATAACCACTGCATCAGGAACTAGCCGCCCAGAATCACTATAGGATTTGACCTTTAACCCTAGCTCCGTACCTTGACTAATCTCTGCTCGAAAAATATCTCCAGGTGCAATTTTGGGTACTTGCCACTCAGCAGCTAACACCTCACCCTGAGTGCCTTTACCAGCACCAGGAGGACCCATCAAAATCACTCTTGGCATTATTGTTTCACCATACCTTCATATCGTTGAGAAATTACATAGGTTTGAATTTGCTTGGAGGTTTCGATCGCTACCCCCACCAAAATCAATAAAGAAGTTGCGCCAATTCCACTAAAGGTGGAGACCCCTGTTGCTTTTTCTAAAGCACTAGGAATAATCGCAATTCCGCAAAGAAATACAGAGCCTAACAAAGTTAGCCGATTTAAAACGCCGCTAATATAATCAGAAGTCGCTTTACCTGGACGTACTGTGGGGATACTGCTACCCATTTTCTTGAGGTTTTGTGATAATTCCACAGGATTAAGCACAAGACTGGAATAGAAAAAGCTAAATCCTAAAATCAACAGCATATACACAGGAATATGCCCTGCGCCACTAGGGGAAATCCAAGTAGCGATCGAAACAAACACATCATTATTAATGCTTTGACTCAAATAGGCAGGCAAAATCATCACCGATGAAGCAAAAATAATAGGCATCACCCCACCTTGATTTAGGCGTAAAGGCAAATAGGATGCTTGCTCACGATAAAGCTTTCGTCCCACCTGACGACGCGCCGAAATAATCGGAATTCGCCTTGTACCTTCCTGCACAAATACAATGCCCACAATCATCACCAAAAAGACGACTAACAAAAGAATTACTCCACCAACGCGGGAGCTATCCTTTTGAGCAAGGGAAATGGTATCACCCAGAGATCTTGGCAAGTTCGCAACAATACTAATAAAAATCAGTAAAGAAGCACCATTGCCGACCCCTTTTTCAGTAATTAGCTCACCAGCCCACATCACAAACATTGAACCTGCGGATAGAGCAAGAGTCGTTTGTAAAATAAAACTCGATAGCACCACCCGACCATCACCAAAGGTGATCCAGTTTGTTGTTGCCTCTGATAAAACGCCAGAATTTTGCACCCAAACGCCAATACCCCAGCTTTGTATAATTCCCCAAACAAAGGCAACATAGCGAGTGTATTGGGAAATTTTACGGCGGCCAGCCTCGCCTTCATTTTTTTGCAAATTTTCTAAGGTGGGTAATGCTGAGGTCATTAATTGCATAATGATCGAAGCATTAATGAATGGCAGTATTCCTAGGGCAAAAATACCCAGTAGCGACAAACCACCGCCAGAGAAAATATCTAAAAAATTAACAACTGCATTGTTCCTAACAATTTCTGTAAATCTTAATCGATCTACACCAGGCAAAGGTAAATAGATACCTAGCCTTACGAGAATTAAAACACCAACAGTAACAAGCAAACGACCTCTTAGACCTGCGGCCTGTGCCATTTGCATAAATGTTTCTTGTGCTGTTGGGGTTTTTCCTTTGCTAACAACCATAGCCAAACTTACCTCAAAGTCTTTGGAATTATCTTTGAATATAGCGTTTTTATCGCAACTTTGGAGATTGCTAATATCTCTCGTTCTGATTAACCAAAGTGTTGTTATATAGCTGTAGATGCTTGTTTTGTCTTTTAACAAGCATGGCAGCAGCTATACCAAAAATAAAAAATGGCGTAGCCATTTTTTATTTAGTATGTGACGTTTACCATAAAAGAATATGTGGCGAAGTGCCTAGGACACTCCGCCACATATTCTTGCAAAACTTAGGCAACTTCAACAGTGCCGCCTGCTGCTTCAATTTTGCTTTTTGCTGAGGCTGTCACAGAGTGTGCGCGCACAGTCAGAGGGACTGTAACTTCACCTCTACCTAAAATACGAAGAACACCATCATTTTGGGTAACGATACCTGCATCCATTAAGGATTGAAGCGTAACTTCAGTACCACTAGGGAGGCTGCTAAGTTGATCGAGGTTGACAATTGTAAAGTGTTTAGGATTGACAATTGTAAAATGCTTAAGTTTGGGGATACGTCTGTAGAGGGGGATTTGTCCACCTTCAAAGCCAGGACGGGTTGGGCGACCTGAGCGTGATTTCTGACCCCGCATACCAAAGCCACCACTTGCCCCTTGCCCTGCGGCAATACCGCGACCAACGCGGCGTTTGCGATGCTGGGAGCCTTCTTGAGGCTGAAGATCATCGATTCTCATAGTTATTTCTAGTTAGTTTCTAGTTGAATAGTTGCTCAAGGGTAATGCCACGCGATCTGGCTACGTCACTAAATGTACGCAGGGTTGAGAGGGCATTAATAGCAGCACGGGCATTGTTGAGGGGACTGCTAGAACCAAGTTGCTTTGCCAAAATATTTTTGACACCAGCCAGTTCAAGCACAGTTCTGACGGCTCCACCTGCGATTACCCCTGTACCCGGGGAGGCGGGACGAATCATCACCTTTGCGCCACCACCGATACCGTTGGTGGGGTGAGGGATAGAGTTGCTCTTGGTGAGGGGAACGTCGATCGCGTGTTTACGAGCGTCTGATACGCCTTTCTTCACAGCATTAATTACATCGGCAGCTTTGCCAACGCCAACGCCAACCTGTCCTTTTTCATTGCCAACTACAACAATGGCGCGAAAACTTAGTTTTTTACCGCCCTTAACCACTTTGGTTACACGACGGATTTGGACAACACGTTCTTGCCATTCTGATTCTTTTTCAGTACGAGCGCGATCGTTTTTTTTGCTATCGCGCTTACCTTTGCGTTTTTCATCACGGTTATCACCACCGTCGCCGCCGCCACTATCGCGACCACCACCTGGTCTGGATTCTCTATTCTTAGCCATAATTTTTATATCTATTAATTAAATGAATAATTCATCGCTTAAAAATCGAGACCTGCTTCGCGAGCAGCTTCAGCGAGAGCTTGGACTCTTCCGTGGTACAAGTTGCCGCCACGATCAAACACAACTTGCTTAATTCCTTTGGCGATCGCTCTTTCGGCAATCAAAGCGCCCACCTTAGCCGAAGCCTCAGAGTTACCTGTGGAGCTAAGGGAGGATTTGACCTCCGCCTCTAGGGTCGAAGCGGCAACAAGGGTATGTTGAGCAACATCATCAATCACCTGCGCCACAATGTGATTGTTAGAGCGATAAATGGACAAACGAGGGCGCTCAGGAGTGCCTGCTAAACCCTTGCGGATACGTTTGTGACGGCTTATAGTTGCTTGTCTACGACTGACATTCATAATTTTCGTAACCTATCGATTCTTTGTTTTACTTCTTACCAGTCTTACCAGCCTTACGTCTGACAAATTCACCAAAGTAGCGAATGCCCTTGCCTTTATAAACTTCAGGAGGACGAACGGCACGAATTTTTGCCGCTAAATTACCAACGATCTCCTTATCAATACCATTGACAGAGATGAATGTACCTTGAGGAACTTGCTTGCCAGTGGCATCTTCCACATCAAGGGAAATACCTTCAGGGGGAACAATATCCACTGTGTGGCTATAGCCAACGGTCAGCACAATATTATTACCGCTCTTGTTGGCACGATAACCCACACCTTGAATTTCTAGGCGACGCTTGAAACCTGTAGATACACCTTCAACCATGTTGGCAACAAGTGTACGAAATAAACCATGTTGCTGACGCGCAGGGCGAGACTCATTAACACGATTAACGATCAGGTTGTTTTCTTCTTGTAACACTTCGACAGTGTTAGGTAGAACTCTTTTGAGTTCACCCTTAGGGCCTTTCACTGTGACCTCTTGTCCTGAGATCGTGACCGCAACCTTTGGAGGTAGGGGGATCGGACGTTTTCCAATACGAGACATATCAGTTTTCCGTTGCTTATAATGTTTTTCGCTGTATTACCAGATATAGCAAAGGACTTCACCGCCGACTCCCTGTTTGCGGGCTTCGCGATCGGTCATGATCCCTTTGGAGGTGGAGATGATCGCAATGCCGATCCCACCTAATACACGGGGTAATTCCTTAGAGTTTGAATAAACTCGTAATCCTGGCTTGCTAACGCGCTTAAGACGCTTGATGCTAGATTGACGATTCTTGCCCTCGTACTTGAGGGAAACCACCAATCGGCGATCGATATTTTCGCCAGTTTCTTCAAAATCTGCGATGAAACCTTCTTGTTTCATCACTCGGGCAATGCTCAAAGTCATCTTAGTTGCAGGAATTGCAGTTGTCTGATGCTTTGCTAGTGTGGCATTGCGAATGCGGGTAAGCATATCCGAGATGGTGTCGTTGGTAGCCATCCTTATCTCCTAATTCGATCTACTTATGATTCTCTAAAGGGCATACCAACTGCTTTCAGGAGTGCGCGTCCTTCTTCGTCGGTGTTGGCAGTGGTGATGATGGAAATATCTAGCCCTCGAATTTGCTCAATGCTGTCGTAGCTAATTTCGGGGAAGATAAGTTGCTCACGGACACCAAGGGTGTAGTTGCCGCGTCCATCAAAGCTCTTGGGACTGACACCGCGAAAGTCGCGGATGCGTGGTAAGGAAAAGTTGATCAGGCGATCCAAGAAGTTATTCATCTTGTCACGGCGCAAAGTGACCATCATCCCTACGGGCATACCTTGACGAATTTTGAAGCCAGCGATCGCTTTCTTAGCTCTCGTGACCACTGGCTTCTGACCAGCGATCTTGGCAATTTCGTTAATGGATGCTTCAAGGGACTTAGCGTTTTGAGCTGCTTCCCCCAGACCGCGATTGATAACCACCTTCTCAAATTTTGGTACTTGATGAATATTGGTGTATTTAAACTGTTCCATCAACTTAGGAACAGCTTGCTTAGCATAAACTTCGGCAAATGGTGTTAGCATTTTATCTTCCTCGATAGATTTTCCTGGGCTTGGTCAGGTGATATAGAACTATTTCTTTTCAGACTGTACGGAATCAATAATTTCACCAGTCTTCTTCAGCATTCTCACTTTCTTACCGTCATCCGTAAAGGTGAAGCAAGTGCGGCTTGCCGTTTTTTCCTTTTCGGAATACAGCAGAACCTTTGAACTGTGAATAGGAAATTCACGGGTCACAATTTGACCAGATTCACCATCAGCTTGGGGTTTGACGTGCTTGGTCTTAATATTGACTCCTTCAACAATTACAGTGCTGTCCTTGGGGAAAACTTGAAGGACTTTGCCAACAGTGCCTTTAGAGCTACCAGAAATGACTTGTACTAAGTCATCCCGTTTGACATGCATTTTGAAGGATTTACGATTGCCGCGATAGGCGGGCTTAGACTTGAATGACATTACAACACCTCTGGCGCTAGGGAGATAATTTTAGTAAAGTTCTTATCCCGCAGCTCACGCGCAACTGGACCAAATACGCGCGTTCCCTTAGGATTACCGTCTTGGTTAATAATTACGGCGGCATTATCATCAAAGCGAATTCGCATACCACTTTCACGACTGATAGTGCTGCGAGTCCGCACAATTACGGCACGAACGACATCAGACTTTTTGACTGGCATATTCGGAGCCGCATCTTTGACGGTTGCGATAATCACATCACCAACTCCGCCAAATACACGATTCCCGCCAGCTAGGACACGAATACATAGGAGCTTTTTAGCGCCGCTATTATCCGCCACATTTAAATAAGACTCTTGTTGAATCATGACTTATGCTTCCGAGTTAGAGGTGAGAATCTCAACGACTTCCCAACGCTTGGTGCGGCTGAGAGGACGGGTTTCCCGAATTTTGACGCGATCGCCTTCACGGGTTTTATCTTCTTCATCGTGAGCCTTAAACTTGGTCGTTTTGACCACGATTTTTCCATATTTAGGGTGAGAGGTGCGATTTTCTACCGCTACAACCACCGTTTTCTGCATTTTGTCGCTAACGACAACGCCGATTTTTTCCTTTACTGCCATTGCTAGTTCCTACGTCTGTAAATCTTAAGTTTTTTGAATCTGCTTATTAGCTTTCTTAAGCTCTGGACTGGCGTTCACGTTCGACAGTCATCAGTTGTGATAAACGATGTTTCGCATGTTTAAACTCATGGGGCTTGACAGGTTGTCGAGTCGCTAGTTTAAAGCGTAAATCGAATAGCTCCTTCTTAACTGACAAGATTTGGGCTTGTAAATCGTCGTCGGATAGCTCTCTGGTTTCTTGGACTTTTGGGAGTGCCATTTTTTTACTCCTTCTCGCGGGTAACAAATCTAGTTTTGATTGGCATCTTCGCTGCTGCTAGGCGAATAGCTTCTCTGGCGGTTTCTTCAGCCACACCTGCTACTTCAAACATAATGCGACCGGGCTTTACAACGGACACCCAAAACTCTGGAGCCCCTTTACCAGAACCCATACGGGTTTCAGCAGGACGCATTGTTACGGGCTTATCGGGGAAAATCCGAATCCAGATCTTGCCGCCGCGACGGATGTAGCGGTTCATGGCACGACGCGCAGCTTCAATCTGACGGGAGGTAATCCAAGAAGGCTCTAATGCCTGCATGGCGTAGTCACCGAAATTAATTTCAGTACCTCTGGTCGCGGGACCCGCCATCCGACCGCGCTGCTGCTTACGAAATTTTGTACGTTTAGGACTTAGCATAGTTCAACACTCTAGATGACAGAAGTTTATCCTTCAGCGCTAGAACGATCCTCAAACTGAGGGCGGCGTTGCTGGCGACGACGGGGTTGGGCGGCTGGAGCAGGAGCTTCTTCGCCTTCAATAATTTCACCCTTAAAGATCCAGACTTTGATGCCAATGACACCATAGATGGTTTTAGAAGTTTTGTAGCTGTAATCAATATCAGCACGAAGTGTATGCAAGGGAACACGGCCTTCGCGAACCCATTCGGTTCTAGCGATTTCAGCACCATTGAGACGACCACTAATCTGTACCTTGATACCCTCGATACCTGCACGCTGCGCTCTTTGGATTGCTTGGCGGACTACGCGACGGAAGGAAACACGGCGCTCAATTTGCTGGGCGATATATTCAGCAATGAGAGGCGCTTCAGCATCGACTCTGGTTACTTCAGTAACGTTGATGCGAACTTGGCTAGTACCAGTTTTCTTGAGTGATCCATCTTGCTCTAGGTACTTCACTAGACCGAGACGAAGTTGCTCAATCCCAGCGCCACCACGACCAACAACAACCCCAGGACGGGCAGTACGAATTTCGAGGTCAACTTGATCAGCTTTGCGATCGATAAGAATTTCGGCAATGCCAGCATTGCTGAGGGTCTTTTCGATGTACTTACGGATTTTGCTATCTTCTTCTGCCAAAGTGCCATAGCGATTGACATCTGCATACCAACGAGAAGCATGGGATTTGACGATGCCGAGGCGTAACCCTGTGGGGTGAATCTTCTGACCCATTCCTATTCTTCCTCCGTTGGTTTGACAGTAATCGTGATGTGGCAAGTGGGCTTGCGGATTTGATAGGCACGTCCTTGGGCGCGGGGACGGAAGCGTTTCAGGCTAGGTCCCATGTCTGCGTATGCTTGGCTGACAAATAAGGATGCAGGATCGAGTCCAGCGTTATTTTCGGCATTAGCTACAGCAGATCGTAATACTTTAGTAATAGGTTCGCAGGAACGATATGGCATGAACTCAAGGATCATGAGTGCTTCGCGATAGCTGCGACCACGGATTTGGTCGAGAACTCGGCGCACCTTGTGGGGAGACATCCGAATGTATTTAGCTATGGCGGGAATTTCGTTTTCGGTAAGGATCATTTTCTATTTACCTATCTCTTAGCCTTTTTGTCGCTCTTGGCATGACCGCGAAAGGTGCGGGTGGGGGCAAACTCGCCTAGTTTGTGTCCTACCATTTGCTCTGTAACATATACAGGAACATGTTGCTTTCCGTTATGGCAGGCGATGGTATGCCCGATCATTTGGGGAAGGATGGTGGAGGCGCGTGACCATGTTTTAATAACTTGCTTTTCGCCTTTGGCGTTCATCTTTTCAATTTTGGTGAGCAGGTGATCGGCAACAAAGGGACCTTTTTTTAGCGATCGCGTCATGATTTGTATTCTCTAAAATATGTCTTTGCGCTAGACAAATAATTTGCAATTGCCTAGCAAAAAAATTAAGCGTTACGGCCGCCTTTACCGCGCTTCGATGATTTGCGGCGACGACGGACAATAAAGGCATCACTAAGTTTACCTTTTTTGCGAGTCTTATAACCCAAGGTTGGTTTACCCCAAGGAGTAACAGGACCACTGCGACCGATAGGGGCGCAACCTTCTCCACCACCATGGGGGTGATCGACAGGGTTCATGACCATACCTCTGACCTTAGGACGGCGGTTGAGCCAACGACTACGACCTGCTTTACCAAGGCTAGTATTGCTGTGATCGAGGTTGCCAACCTGCCCGATGGTGGCAAAGCATTCCTTGCGGATCAAGCGGACTTCACTAGATGGAAGCTTAAGGGTCACAAAGTTACCGTCTTTAGCGGCAATCTGAGCGCCAGCACCAGCCGATCGCACAATTTGTCCACCTTTACCAGGGATAAGTTCAACGTTGTGAACAATAGTACCAAGGGGGATATTGGCGAGAGGCATAGCATTGCCAATTTCAAAGGGAACGTTGTTATCGCCTGCTTGAATTTTGTTGCCTACAGCGATGCCCTTAGGAGCGAGAATGTAACGCTTTTCGCCATCTTCGTATTGCAATAAGGCAATGCGAGCGGTGCGGTTAGGATCGTATTCGATCGCGATTACTTCGGCGACAATATCTCGTTTGTTGCGCTTAAAGTCAATAATGCGATAGAGGCGCTTGTGACCGCCCCCACGTCTGCGACTGGTGATAACACCACGATTGTTACGACCTCTCTTGCGATGGACGTGAGTGGTTAAAGACTTTTCGGGTTCTGATTTGGTGATTTCCGCAAAGTCCGAGACAACGGTCTGTCTAGTACTAGCGGTATATGGTTTATATGCACGAACGCCCATAATTGTCTGGTATGTTAAGGAATAGTTTGCTGAAGCTAATGCTTATACGTCAGGGAATAGTTCAATTTTGTTGCCTTCGGCAAGGGTAACGATCGCACGTTTGATTTGAGCGCGTTTACCCGCAAATTTGCCAATCCGACGAGCAGAGGCAGGAGGATTATGGGTGTTGACCTTTTTGACCTTAACCGAGAAGAGGCTCTCGATCGCTGCCTTAATTTCAGGCTTGGTGGCATTATGGACAACATCGAAGGTGTACTTATTGTTCTCTAGTTGTTGAGTTGCCTTTTCATTGAGCAGAGGGCGACGAATGAGGTCGGGCAAGCGACGAGGATCAAATTCAGTGGGGATCTTAGCCATGATGTTTTTCTGTTTTACCTAGATTCCGTTATTCTGCGTCTTCGACCGTCGTAACGATCTCAGTGGTTAGCTTGGCATCGCCGCCATACACTGCATGGATCTTGGCGATCGCCGAACGGGTTGCCACGATATTTTCAGCATTAACAATGTCAAAAATATTTAACTGATCGGCTGCCATTAGTTGCAGAGTGGGAATGTTACGAGCTGATAGAACTACGTTTTCCTCCTTAGACTCGATGATTAGCAAAATTTTGCTATCTGGAGCCACTCCCCAACGGGTCAGAGCTTGATATAGTTCCTTAGTTTTGGGCTGTGCCAAATTAACGGCAAAATCTTCCACTACGATCAGGTCATTGGCACGACTAGCGAAGGCAGTACGAAGAGCCAAGCGACGTTCTTTACGATTCATCTTGGTTTCGTAATCTCTGGGCTTAGGGCCAAAGATAACTCCACCACCACGGGTGAGGGGAGAACGGGTAGAACCTTGACGGGCGCGACCTGTTCCTTTTTGTCTAAAGGGCTTACGACCACCACCACGAACTTCAGAACGGGTTTTGGTGCTGGCTGTGCCTTGGCGGGCATTGGCTAACTGTCTGACAAGGGCGCGATGAACTAGTCCTTTGGCGGATGCTTCTTTAGCAACACGCAAATCTAGACTAATTTCACCAACATCATTCCCTGTCCAATCTTTTACTATAGGCATAACTTATACTCTCTCGATCTCACGAACAAATTACTAGCGCTGATTTAACTAGCTTGTCTGGCTAGTGGGTTACTTCGCCTTACCAACGATTACGGTGGGAATGACATTGAGCAATGCGCCTGGCTTGCCAGGTACTGCCCCTTTGATTAGCAGCACATTGTTCGCTGCATCGACTTTGACTACAGTTAGCTTCTTGACGGTGATGCGCTTACCACCAAGGCGACCAGCCATCCGCTTACCAGGGTAAACACGCCCAGGAGTTGTACCTGCTCCAGTCGAACCTGGTTGGCGGTGATTTTTAGAACCGTGAGCCATAGGACCACGACCAAAGTTGTGACGCTTTTGATAACCAGCGAAACCTTTACCAATGCTAGTTCCAATTACGTCAACGATGTCTCCATCCTTAAATTGGCTTACATCTAGGGTCTGTCCGATGCTGTATGCGCTCACATCGTCTAAACGATATTCACAGAGGTGTTTAACTGGCTCTGATCCTGATGCTTTAAGATGTCCTAGCTCTGGCTTAGTCAACAGGCTTTCACGGGTCTTACCATAACCAACTTGAATGGCTTTATAGCCTTCTTTGGTATCGGTTTTAACCTGTGTAACGGTGACAGGACCTGCGTGGACAACGGTTACAGGAACAGCATTGCCATCCGAATCGAATACTTGGGTCATCCCAAGTTTTGTGCCGAGAATTCCGACAGTCATGAAAATTAGCTCCGCTTGCTTGTTGGCTGCAAATTGATTGCAGATTTTTGACAGGCTCAAAGGAGATCGGTTTCGATCTTGGTAAGAAGTATGGATTTGAAGACGGATTAAAGACTTCGAGACGACTTACTAAAGATGTCTAGCCAAGTGCTAAACGTGAGAAACACAATCTCTTGGGTTGTTATAGATCGCTAGTAAAAAGCTCTTGATTGCTTTTGTAGATCTATATCAGGTCAGGTGACCCAGACTTAAGGAGTTGTCAACCTCTCAGTTTCTGATTTTAGTCACGATTAACAATCATATCCCCATGTCAAACATTTGTCTATAGTGATAACAAAATTATTGTGGGTATATTACTTGTTGTGATCTGAGCTTACGGTTAGAATATAAACTTGTTGCTATGTCATTGCGGTTATGTCATTTGTTATCTCAGCGATCGCATCCCTAGCTTCTTTACTAGTATTTCTCAATGCTAAACGTTTGGTTGATAATCGGACTGCTCAATTAATTGTTAGAGCGATCGCCGCATTAATCGGTTTTCTCGGCATCCTTGGTACATTTTCGCGCTTGGTGATGGTGATTCCTGCGGGACAGGTGGGAGTGGAAGATTTCCAAGGAAAGGTAAGCGATCGCCCCTTACTCGCAGGATTGCATTTGATTAATCCCCTATCCAGAATTGAGCAGTTTTCTGTAAGACTGCGGGACATTAAACAAGAAATTACAGCGACATCAAGTGAAGGATTAGCGCTTGGAATTGATGTATCGATCCAGTATCGGATTGATCCAGCTAAAGCACCCAACATTTACCTGACGATTGGAACTAATGAAGATGAAATAGTAATTTCGCGATTTCGTTCCATTTCTAGGGAAATTATCGCCAGCTATTCCGCAGAGCAGGTCTATGCTACTAAGCGTCAAGAAGTCAGCTTGAAGCTTGCAGAAAAATTGCAAACACAACTTGCTCCTTTGGGTTTTATTGTCGATGAAGCACTGCTGCGGGATGTGAAGGTTCCTGAAACTTTGCAGGTGGCTATTCAGCAAAGGCTGAAGGCGGAGCAGGAAAACCTACAAATGAAATTTATCTTAGAGAAGGAAAAACAAGAGGCGGATCGCAAACGCATTGAGGCTCAGGGTAGTGCAGATGCTCAAAAGATCTTGGCAGAGGGGCTAACGCCTGCGGTTTTGCAGTTACGCGCGATCGAGGCCAATGAAAAACTCGCTCAATCACAAAACTCCAAAATTATTATTATGGGCAGTGGTCAAAATACTCCATTGATTTTGCCTAGTAATACTAGTGGTAATTGAAATAGCTACTGACCATCCTCTTGCCAGATTTTGACAGTGCCATCGAGACTGCCACTGATCAATAGGTAATCATTGGCGCGGAAGTCAACAGAAGAAACGCCATCTTCATGACCTCCCAGTGTCTGCAACATCTGACCATCTTGAACTGACCAAATCTTAACGGTTTTATCAGCGCTACCACTAGCAAGCAAACGGGCATCATCACTGAAGTTGACCGTATGTACTGCATTAGAATGGCCTAAGAGAATCGTTAACTTACCTGTAGTTGTATTCCATAGGCGTACTGATCCATCTTGCATAGCACTAGCCAGCCATTGCCCATTTTTGCTATAGACGATGGAGCGTACAGCACTGCCCTTATCCAATAGGGTACCAATAGGAGCGCCAGTCTGCACATTCCAGATTTTCACCACACCTGCTTTACTGCCACTGACTAGGGTTTTGCTGTCGGGAGTAAAGGAAACGTCATAGACCCAAGATTTTTCCTGTAATAGCTTAATTTGTTTGCCAGTTTCCACATCCCAAAGCCGAATGGTGGAATCACCTCCAGAACTGGCGACCATTTTGCCATCAGGACTAAAAATACTGGTGTAGATACGTTCTTGATGACCATCTAATTGGTAGAGGATCTTACCAGAATTAACTTCCCAAACAATAATTTCACGACTATCGCTGGCACTGACTAGCTTTTTACTGTCGGGACTAAAGTAAACATCGTATACCCTGCCTTTATGTCCTTTGAGTACTTGCAAAATAGTTAGGGTTTGCAGATCCCAGATTTCTATGGTTTGGTTGGCATTGGCTACGGCGACAATTTTGCCATTGGGACTAATTTTGATACCGTAGATCAGGCTTTTATCCTGTTGAGGATTGGAGAGATCACCGACTAGTTTGTATGGTTTGAAGGGTTGGTTTTGGGGAGAATTTTGATTGATGGAGTTTTTATCTTTAGATGGAATTGGCGATCGCAATCTCTCTAGGACTACTTTACGGGAGGGCGACATATTTGAGCCAAGGGTGTCATTGTTAGCTGTATTTTCTGTCTGAAGCTCTGAAGTAGTCGCAGGGTCGTTAGAAGATGGAGTGGACTTGCCGAAAATTAAAATTAGGGCAGTTATGATGATTGCCCCAAAGGTGACAATCCCTAATCCCAGATGCCAAGGGCGCAAATGCTGCCAAATAACTGAGTTGTTGCTTGGTATGGTTGTGGTTGGTAACAGACCTTCAGAGTTGTTAAAGGCGTTGGGGGCAGGAGGTTGTGATGGATGGGAGAGAGCAGCATCGATTTGCGAAAATGCTGTCTGAGATATTGGCGGTGTAATTGGTTTGAGGTGGGTGGAGACTGGCTGAGGAAATTCTTTGTCCTGCGGAATGGTTTGAATTGTTGGCAAGCTGTGATTGATATTGGAAATGGGATGGCGATCGCTAAAACCCTTAATAGCTTCATAGGCATCGTCAGCGTTAGCATATCTTTGGCGAAAGTCAAAGCGCACCATTCGTGAAAGAATATCGGCAAACTCTGATGAGATATGGGGAGCATGTTGTCGCCAGAGAATTTCGAGATTATCGTCTTTTCCTAAGTGATTGGGTAATATCCCCGTTAATGCTTGAATACCCAGCATACCGATCGCATATATATCACTGGCAAACTTCGGCTCTCCATGAGCCTGCTCACTGGGCATGTAGCCTGGAGTGCCAATCCCCACTGTGTAATTGGTTAGTTCCGAGGCTTGCCCCGTGACAAGGGCTGAAGAAGTTGTAATTTCTTTAACTACACCAAAGTCAATCAAAAAAAGTTGTCCATCTCGCCGCCTAATCACATTTTCGGGCTTGATATCTCGATGAATTACATTGTTGCGATGCACAAAGCTCAGTACTGTCAGCAAATTTTGTAGGAGCATGGCTACGGCATACTGTTCCCATCTTTTGCCTCTGATCAGTTCGTGGCTTAGATCCTTACCATCAATATATTCCTGTACTAGATAAAATTCAGCAGATTCTTCAAAGTGGGCAAAGAGCTGAGGAATTTGTGGATGTGTGCCTAAACGATAGAGTACTTGGGCTTCGGTCTCAAACAGACGACGCGAAACTTGCAAAACGCTTGCTTCTTGAATGCGTGGACTTAATCGCTTAATGACTCGGCATGGATGATCTGGTAAATGTAAATCCTTGGCTAAATAGGTCTCCCCAAAGCCACCTCCGCCTAAGCGATTGGCTACTTCATAATGTCCACCGATTATTTGCCCTAATGTAAGACCCATAGATTTTTAATATGCATGCCTTGGACTCAACTATAATCTTGGCATATCCTAGTGAACTACACTGTAGGAAAAGACAAGAAAAAATCAATAAAACCATAATTTTGGTTCAATTCCTATGTCACAATTACCCAAATATCGCCCGAGGCAGTTGTCTTTAGGACCTCTAGAATCCGAGATACTAAATATTATTTGGGATAGCGACACCCTCAGCGCTACAGATATTCACGATCGCATTTTAATTGATCCCGATCGCGAACTTGCTTACGGTTCCGTCATGACCGTATTGCGTCGTCTAGAGCAGAAGGGCTGGATCTGTTACCAAAAGGAGGGGCGTTGCCTATACTGGCGAGCCATGATTTCGCGACAAGAGGCTCAGGCTTTGATGGCTTACCATCAACTTAATCGCTTCTTAGCGGTTGGCAATGCTGATATTGTGGCTGCCTTTGCTAACGACCTCGACCATGCCAGTATTGATAAACTAGAGCAAATTGCGAAACGGTTACAGAGTATTCGCCAAGCTCAGGCAGAAAATCAGATATCTTCAGAAACGCAGTCTACAGAAACTTTAGAAGAGGAAGGTTAGATTATGGATGTGTTACCAATCCACTTTATCTCCATCCATTCCTTGATGTTGGTGAGTTCTCTGGGACTGGCTTGGTTGCTGCGGAGTCGTTGGCAATGTCAACCGCAGTTATCTTGGTATAGGCGCTGGCAGTGGGCGTTAATGAGTTTTGTGCTGTCGCCACTTTTAGTAATTGTCACTGCGATCGCTGTCCTCTGCATGGGCGCTAAGGGACAAATGATGGGAGTTCCCGCAGGTCAGGTCAGCTATACGATCGCTTTACTATTCCTGATTTTTTGTTTGTGTCGAATGGTGCAGTTGATCGTAACTGGTTGGCAGTCTTGGCAAAATTTGCAAGGTATGGCAGCCCAGCCCACATTCATCACAACCGCAAGCAAAGATGTGTCCATTGTGGTCATAGATGCGGCTCTGCCCTTTGCGGCTCAAATTGGGTTTTGGCGATCGCGCCTATTTGTCAGTCAAGGTTTGTTAGATAACCTAACCCAACCACACCTTGAAGCAGTCCTGCTCCATGAGCAAGCCCATGCATATTATCAAGATACCTTTTGGTTCTTTTGGTTAGGTTGTTTGCGACAAGTCATGCCTTGGTTGCCGAATACAGAGCAACTGTGGGAAGAACTGCTCATCCTGAGGGAGTTACGCGCCGATTGCTGGGCGACACAATATACCGATGGTCTCTTGATCGCCGAAGCCTTGGTGCAAATGGTGCGGTATCCCCTGACTAACTCAATATTTTTGGCAGCCTTTGACGGCGACCAAGGCAATATTGTCAGTCGCATTGAGGAACGCATCGAGTATTTACTGTCATCTCCACAACCTTTGCCACAAATATCTTGGCGATCGCTACTTTGGATTAGTTGTTCTCTATTACCGCTTACAGCCTTACCCCTGCATTACTAGTCAACACTAAGGTGGGCATCTATGAATTCATCGGCATCTAACAAATATGCAACCATTCGGATCAATCGAGGCATTGGCCAGTTTAATCATGATTACTATGCCGCATTGGGTTTGCCGATTGTCTCTAGTCCCGCATATATCCGTCATGTTTATCTGAGCATAGCCCGTATTCTGCATCCCGATGTCTATGGGTTTACCCCTGCTCAAAAGGAAGTCGCCACTCAATTTCTCGCTAAATTAGTCAACCCAGCTTACGATATCCTCATGCGTGAAGAGGAGCGCAAAGCCTATCGCGGCATTTTTCAGTTACTTGCCAAGCGTCTAGTTAAAAAATCACGCAACATTCCCATTCATAGCAAAATTGCCTGTAATTTGATGCAGTTTCCTAGTGATGGAGCATACGAACGCGCTGTCTCTGTGATTGCCAAAGTCCAGTATCAAAATCTTGAGCAAATTCTTGAATACACCTGTCAAATTAGCGAATTAAATTTGGTGTATATCCTCTTCAAAGAGGGCTACCAGTACGGCGATCCCTACATGCCCCCTGTATTAAGTCCCCTATTCCCAATTAACGTATCTCCTTCATCAGCAGCAACTAATATCAATCCTCCGCCTTCAAAGTTGCCAAGTCTTCCCCTATTAGATAGCACTGTTCCCAACTCCAGTGATGGCCAAGAAACCATCATTCAAAGTCATACTTCCAGTTCAACTCGTATCCAGAACAAGTCCCTTAGTGATTGGCTGAGGGAATGTGAAGGCTATATGGCTCAAAAGGAATGGAATAAGGCTCTTAAGGAATTAAGAATGGTATTGCAAATTGCTCCTAATAACAGCAAGTGTCATGCCCTAATAGGAGTGGTTTATGTGCAGCTTAAACAACCACAGATGGCAAAAATTAGTTTTTCGCGATCGCTACAGCTTAATCCTGCCGAGCCTTTAGCACTTCAGTACATGCAGGACATCTCAAACCTCAATCCTGCTGACAAACTAGATCCCAAACAAAATAGTCCCAAAATTGCATCGCCACAACAGCGTAACTGGTTTGGGAACTTATTGGGATGGTTATCATCCGATGATAAATAGGGCGGCAATGACGGTACTATAGGTAACGACGACTCAAAAAATTCTATGGTGCATCAATTGCCAACTGGCGCGAAGGATCTCCTTCCCCTCGACGTTGCTCAAAAATCTTGGATTGAAAATCGCATTCAACAGGTATTCCAATCATGGGGCTATCATCGCATTATTACGCCCACTGTTGAACATTTGCGATCGCTAACCGCAGGGGGAGCCGTCGATCCAGAATCTGTAATTCAGTTACATAGCAACAGTATAGACATTCTAGGACTACGGCCAGAACTCACTGCCTCGATCGCAAGAGCCTATGCTGCGCGACTAGGTGATCAGGCCAATCCACAGCGTCTCTACTACAACGCGAATGTATTTCGCCGTAAACCCAACAATAGCTCCGAGGAATCTTTTCAGGCTGGAGTGGAATTGCTAGGTGCATCAGGAGTGATTGCCGATGCCGAGATCTTGATGCTCTTAGGAGATAGCCTAGAGCAGATTCAACTAGAAAATTGGCAAATTATCCTTGGTGACGCTCGATTGACGGGAGCTTTGCTAGAGCTTTTGCCTGAGCAGTATCGCTCTAGGGTCAGGCAATGCCTCGCTAGTCTTGATCGCGTTGGCTTGATAGAAATGGATTTGCCTGCTGACGTAAAAAGCTATGCTCTCGAAATTATTGATCTGCGGGGTACGCCTAAAACTGTTTTGAGTCGCTTGTCAGGCATGGCATGGGCTGCGCCTCTTAAAGGAGAGATTAACTATCTCAAATCCTTGATCGAGCTATGGGAAAGCTATGTGCAAAGGGATCAGACAGAAGTAAGCGATCGCCTTATCCTTGATTTGAGCCTAGTCCAAACCTTTGACTATTACACAGGCATTGTTTTTGAAGTGGCCTGTCATAACTACGTCATCGCCCAAGGAGGTCGTTATGACCGCTTGTTGGGAATATATCATCCACAGGGACAAAGCTATCCCAGCATCGGCTTTTGCTTGAATATTGAAGAACTACAGCAAGCCCTAGTCAAACAACTTCCTCAAGCCCTAGTTCTTCCTCAATGCCTAGTGGTGGCTCAAAGTGCGGCAGCAGTGGCGGCAGCCTTTGCCTATGCTGCCAAGTTAAGGCAGAGTCATCTGGACAAATCTACAACCCCTCATCAAGGAGCGATTGAAATGGAACTAGAACTGCGAGATGCAACGCAGATAAAAGCATATGCGCGATCGCGTGGCTTTGCCCAAATTGCATGGATCAGCGAAAAAAATATAGAAGTGGAAAGCCTCTAGCGTTGCTTTCTGCACTACATAAATGACAGCAAATGACATTTATGAATTGGTATGATTAGTAACATGGCTATCTTGGCAATTCTTCGTTTTCTATTAAGCAATATCAACTTACCTACAAATTACAGAAATTAAATTATTATGGATATTCCATATATCTACTACATTCCCATTTATCCCGACGATGATAGTTGCGAAACATTAATGCATCTATTTGTTGGTCAACCAGGACTCGATTCCCAAATTCTTAGTCTTTTGGAGGATTTGGATGCCCGTGAGTCGAAGGGTGAAGCCGTTGATTATGTATGTGAACTAGAGTCTAAATGCGGATTACAACGGGTATCGGTGCGCTATTTACCCCGCAAAAAAGATCGTGCCGTACCAATTATGACCTAAACATAAATTAGTGAATACCTAGAAAATACTAGATCTAAAAATGGCATAGCCATTTTTAGATGCAAAAATCCTAAAAATCAGGAAGCAGTTATCATATCTCTGTATCCATAAATGGTTTCTCATGGGCAGGCTTGATGACACGCCAAATGTAATCACTATAGTCTTTGCCGTCTAGCAGAGAAAATAGAATATTATGGTGGGCGCAGTTGAGAATTTGCTGTGCCATTGCTTTGCGATCGCGCCGATCTGTATTAGTTACGATACGTTCAAAATCTGCTTTTGCTTGATTCTCAATTTGTTGATACTGGGCAACTAGATCCGCCTTGGTTTGCTTAACCCAGTTGTAAAATTCATCGGGTACTCTTTCTAAAATATCCGCAAAGGGAGTTTGATCCCGCAGCATTTCCCAAATTACCCGACTAGTAACTTGGGTAAGAATACGATGAAGCTGCACATATTCCGTAAATTTATATTTAAGTCGTAAGCCACTCTCAAAGCGAATGACAAATCCTTCTTGATTTTGTTCGTTAAGTTGGGTAATGGTAGAGATATTTTGGATGCCATCATATCTTTTGGCAAGGGGAAAGCCTAAATGGGAAAAGTCAGTAATGGAATATTCATGTCCAGATGCTGTATCGATGACGGCTAACAAAACGAGAGCCTCTAGATCGCCATAATCGACAACAATCCGATTGGATGGATAGATAATTTCAAATAGATAGGTCAAGGCGGGATCTAGCTGGCTAATGGCTTGAGGATACTGACGATAGAGCAGTGCTTCACCTTGGATGGCTTGCTCTGAGTAGAAACTGCCCCGTGAGGCGATATGGGGCTGGCGATCGTACCAATAGAGAATACCAAGGGAGCCATCGAGTTTTTCATATACTTCAAAGGGTTCCGATGGTATTGCTCCTTGATGTTCTTGTAAGTTAAAAAACTTGGGTAATGGACGTGCAACGATCGCTCCATTTTGATCTAAAATCAGTCCCCGACAATGCATGGTTTCATAAGTCCAGAGGCGATCGTACTGGGCTTTGGCTGTGTAATTGTAAATGAACAGACTATTGCTAGAGTGAGGACGTTTGGAAATATATCCTTCAGCGATTAATTGTTCAATTTTTTGTAGATCAAAGGTTTGGTTGGCCAAAATCAAAAATGGAGCTTATTCAAACAGTTAATTGATTTGGATTATATCGCAATCCTAAAAAGAAGTTGGTAAGCCCTGATGTTTTGAAGATTGTTGAATTTCAGTATAATTAAGATCAATATTTGACAAACGAATTTCACTAACGCTATACTAATGAGTTCGCAATTTCAAAACAGTTTCACACCTTAAAGCCATGCCGCTACCGATTGTTGCCGTTGTCGGTCGCCCCAATGTGGGCAAATCCACCCTTGTAAACCGTCTATCGGGTGAGCAATATGCGATCGTGTACGATCAGCCGGGCGTAACCCGCGATCGCGTTTATCGTGAATGCTTTTGGGGCAAACATGAGTTTCAGGTTGTGGATACGGGGGGCTTAGTCTTTGATGATGAGACAGAATTTTTGCCGATGATCCGCGAACAGGCGGAGATTGCGATCCGTGAGTCGGCGGCAGTAATTTTTGTGGTTGATGGCATGGCAGGCATTACCGATGCCGATGAGCAGTTGGCTGGTTGGTTGCGTCGTCAAAATATTCCTGTATTGTTGGCGGTGAATAAATGCGAAGGCTCTAAATATGGCTTGTCCCTTGCGGCGGAGTTTTGGAGCTTAGGTTTGGGTGAACCGATCGCTATGTCGGGTATCCATGGCAATGGTACTGGGGAATTGCTGGACGAGTTGATCAAGCATTTACCGCCCCCTGAGGAAGTGACTACCGATGATGATGAAATCAAAGTAGCGATTATTGGTCGTCCCAATGTGGGTAAATCTAGTTTGCTCAATGCCTTTTTGGGTGAAAATCGCAGTATTGTTAGTCCGATTTCGGGGACAACGAGGGATGCGATCGATATGTCCGTTGAGCGCAATGGTAAGAAATATCGCTTGATTGATACCGCAGGTGTGCGCCGCAAAAAACATATTGAGTATGGGATTGAGTTTTTTAGCATTAACCGTGCGTTCAAAGCGATCGGGCGATCGGATGTGGTGCTATTGGTGATTGATGCCCTTGATGGTGTGACCGATCAGGATCAAAAACTGGCAGGGCGCATCAATGACGAGGGTAAAGCCTGTGTGATTGTGGTGAATAAATGGGATGCGGTAGAAAAGGATTCCTATACCATCTATGACTACACAGCAGAGGTTAAGAGCCGTTTGATGTTTGTGGAATATGCGCCGATTATTTTTGTGAGCGCATTGAAAGGGCAAAGAGTAACTCAAATTCTCGATCGCGTTGATATAGCTGCAGAACAGCATCGCCGACGGGTTCCTACGGCAGTATTAAATGAAGCCCTAACGGAAGCGGTAACATGGCACGCTCCGCCCACCAGTCGCGGTGGCAAGCAGGGTAAGGTCTATTACTGTACGCAAATTTCCGATCAGCCACCGACCATTATTCTCTTTGTCAATGATCCCCACCGCTTCAACGACAATTACAAACGCTATATTGAGAATCAATTTCGGAAGAACCTTGGTTTTGAGGGTACTCCCTTGCGGTTTATCTGGCGTGGCAAGAAGGATCGCGAAGTGGAAAAATCCAAAAACTCAGCTTTTAGGTAATTGTGAATTATGTTTTTTCTTGAGTACAGGAAAAAGATTGGCATTGCATAATGAAGTATGAATCAAGTTGTCTCACAATTCGTTATATAGCGTTTCTCAATCTGGTGAGGTACATAGGTTTTGTGTAAGCTATCTGAACAAGGGGCTTAAGCCCCTTGCCAGTAACTCACTAGCACGAAAATTACTATATAATGCCTAACCTAGCTAGTATTGAAGGTGATCGCCAGTATTAGGATTTGTTAAAATTAAAACTAATCGTTATCTAAAAAACACCATGTTTTATCCTAGACTTAGAGGCGATCGCTACATTAACCCCCTCACCGACTTTGGTTTCAAGCGCATATTTGGAACCGAGCCGAACAAAAACCTGCTGATCGACTTTTTGAATGTCATCCTCCCGCCACAGCATCAAATCAAAAATCTCACCTATCGCAGTACCGAAAATCTTGGCAACACACCTATAGACCGCAAAGCCGTCTTTGACCTTTACTGTGAAAGCGAAAAAGGCGAGAAGTTTATCGTGGAAATGCAAAAAGCCAAACATAACTATTTTAAAGATAGAAGTATTTACTATGCTTCCTTTCCGATTCAAGAGCAAGCCCAAAAAGGAGATTGGAACTACAAATTAGAGCCAATTTATACTGTCGGCATTTTAGATTTTATTTTTGATGAAGACAAAAATGAAGATAGGCTTTTACATATTGTTCAACTAAAAGATCAAAATTGCCAAGTCTTCTATGACAAGCTGAAATTTATTTATCTAGAGTTACCAAAGTTTAACAAAAAAATTGATGAACTAAACAACCATTTTGACAAGTGGTTATTTCTGCTAAAACACTTGCCTGATCTAGAAGATCCACCGTTACCATTGCAAGAGCATGTATTCATGCAATTGTTTGAAGTTGCACAGATTGCTAAATTTTCTCAAATAGAAAGAGAAGCCTATGAAAATAGCTTAAAGTACTATCGAGATATGAATGGTGTGATTGAAACAGCAAGAGAAGAAGGTAAAGTTCAAGGTATTCAGGAAGGTAAACAACTACTTTTACTAAAACAACTTGCTCGTAAGCTAGGTATTATTCCTGATGAGCTTAAGGTTTTGGTATGTCAATTAGAACCAGCGCTACTGGATGTATTGAGTGAGGCTTTGTTTGATTTACAAAGTTTGGAAGATTTGGGAAATTGGCTCAATAAAAACTAGCGTTATACCAAATTAAAAAATCTTACTGGGTTGGGCTTTTAAATTGGTATTAGGTAAAGTTATATCGATCGCTTTTATTAATAAACTGAGGAGAAAGTTATGTGTTTAGCGATTCCAGGGCAAATTCTGACGATTCAAGGCGAAAATCTGATGCGATCGGGACGAGTGAGTTTTGGTGGTGTCATTAAGGAAATAAATCTTGCCTATTTGCCTGAAGCCCAGATTGGCGACTATGCAGTTATTCATGCAGGGGTGGCGATCGCCCTTGTCGATCCTGTGGAAGCGGAGCAAACCTTGCAAGATTTGTCAGCTATCTCCAATCTCCTAAATTAGCGATCGCTATATCAGGCGATCGTTTAACTACATCTGCTTTTAAAGCCTTATGCCATACCAAACTTATTGGAAGTAATGGTATAAATTAGCGATCGCCCAAGAGCTTCTAAATTTAAAGCTTTATGACCTCATCCCAAAAAGTACATGGATTGATTACTGAAGTATTTTCAATTGGGTTTAATTTCGATAGTTTGTGACTTTTAATTTTTCGAGGTATACTGTCATAACACTGTATGACAGACAAGAATATGAGAGTTAATGCAAGGCTTGATCGCGATCGCGTTACTAAATTTAACTATATTCGTCAGCGTACAAATCAAGGTGCGTCTGACATTATGAAAGTAGCGATCGATCTTTACTATGAAAAATTATATCAAGAATCCCCTGTAAAACCTTTGCAACTTCTTAGGGAGTCAGGGCTGATTGGTTGTGCTGAGGGTGATTCTGATTTGTCAGTTAATTACAAACAATATCTCACTGAAAGTCTTAACGAAAAATATGGTCATCGTTGATTCTGGCTTTTGGATAGCATTAATTAATCGCCGTGATGATTATCATGTTCTCGCTCAAGAGGTTTTAGATACGATTGATGAGCCTCTGATCACAACATGGTGTGTAATTACAGAAGCTTGCCATATTCTCTTGAAACGTACAGGCACAAATGCTCAACAGACGTTTATTCATAGTTTAGAAATTGGGGCTTTTGAGGTTTTTGATCTCAAGGTTCAAGATGGAAAAAGAATTAGTGAATTGATGAATCAATATAGTTCTCTACCAATGGATTTAGCGGATGCTTCATTGATTATTCTTGCGGAACATTTGGGGCATGGACGAATTCTATCTATTGATTTTCGAGATTTTAATACCTATCGCTGGAAAAATCGACATCCTTTTGAGAATTTGATGTTCCAAAACTAACGATCGCCATATCAGACGATTTTTTAACTACATCTACTTTTAAATCTACCAAATTGTTTGAATATTGGATAAGTTTCTAATTTTATGGTCTTTTGTGACTAACGACAGATCAAGATATAGAGTAGTTGCAGCAATAATGCGATCGCCCATTTCTGGAACAATTTCACGGGGTATTTGAGTAAAAGCTTTGGCTACTGGGGTATCTAAGGGAACAACGCATAAGTTCACAAGTGGATCGTCGATTAGTTGTAAAAGTTGCTCTAGCGAACTTGTGGGAATCCGATTTTTCTCAACTAAATAATTCATTTCTACAAGAGAAATGGCAGATATAAAAATTGATTCGCCATTGTTTAAGGCATTATCAAGGGAAGTAACTGCATTGGTTGATAATTTTTCTGGACTTCGTAGATACCAAATGATTGTGTGGGTGTCAGCAACAACAGCGCTCATAGTTCAATGTCCTTTGGGAAGTTTGCCCACATTTCTTTTCTAGTTGTGGTGAGTTCTTCTTCAGTGAGGTCAATATCTGCATTCGCCCATAAGCCTTTGATACTTTTGCTTGGGGATTTGGGCATTGTTTTAGCTTGTAAAAATTCGGCAAATTCTAATAGTGCTTGCTGTTTGTCGATTGGTAAGGTTTTAATGACTGCGATTAATGTTTCTTCGATTTTCGGTAGTGTTTGCATGAGTTTGACTCCGTTTAATTGTTAGATGATGAGAAAACTAATTTTTCTTCATTCTTTTTTCTTAACCCGTTTTTTCTTCTCGACTTTGAGCAATGGCGCACTTAGGGATTCATAGAGGCTAAATAAATATTCGATGCGGTTAAGTTCGTTAACGAAGGGTTGGGGACGATAGCAAAGGTCTACGGCTTTGTCTAGATTTTGATGAGCTTTTACTAGGTCGGGCGGCATGGTAAGGGGATCGTAAAGATCTGCGAGGCTAGATTTGACCTCCCCCTGCCCCTCCTTTAAAGGAGGGGAGTAAGACTCGCTCTTTTGTTCCTCTCTTTTTAAAGATTCGTTTTCTTGTTCCCCTCCTTGAAAGGAGGGGCTAGGGGAGGTATATTTCTCGCGCACCGCCAAAACTACCCGCGCGGCATCTTCAACTTTTTGCTTTTGCTTGTCGCTGACGTTTTCAGGGAATGGATAGTTGTTGTAAACGATTGTATTGGAATAGCGAAAACGACTTTCTAATCTTCCACATACATACCTAACCCAAGTCATGTGCATTTCTGAAGTGAGAACACCAAAGAGGTACAAGCTAGAATCAGCAATAAAAGAACAAAGGTTGCTTGGAACTATATTTTTATCAATAAATCCAAAAGGTACATATTTTCTATTCTCAGATGAAACTAATGGCACAATAATTGCAGAATTGGGATTATGTTTATCTCTGAAGGTTGTAGGATAGTCAGCTAAAAAACGAGCTTGCTTATCAGGACTTGCTAATCGTATTTGTCTCACATTTTCTATCCTTTTCATTACCAAAGGCATTTTCTTTAATTCCTGCGGCTGGGCATCAACTAGCCAAAGACACCATCTACTTTTCCCATTTATAAACTCATCTGAACCAATAAATTGCTTAAAATATTTAGCTGATAAAGGCTCTGCTTTAGTAAATTGATCTTTCTCTTGATCGTTAAAAATCAAGTTTCCACCATCTATAGCCTTATTCCCAGCTAACATTGGGGGGACATTACAAATTGGCTTAGTTTTTTTAAGAATTACTAAATCATTCCCCTCAGCCAAATACGGATTAATATTTTTAACTCTTTTTTCTGTCGGTTCACCCTTAATATCTGCGTAATCAAAAATTCTTTTATTTTCAACATCCTGCAACCCAAAGCCAATAATTACACAATGCACAGCCGCATTACCTTTTGCCTCATTACTCCAACTAAAAGTCCGATGAGCAAAATGAATTTTAATCTTGTATCGATTGTAAAGCTCTTGCCAGAGAATCCCGACTTGCTCACCTTGAGAAATCGAACTTGTACTCACAAAAGCGCATTTGACCTCCCCTAACCCCTCCTTTGAAGGAGGGGAACAAGAGTTTAGATATTGAGCCGCTTTCAAATACCAAGCACAAACATAATCCAATACACCAGCACCATTAACACCCGCAAAAATCATCTCCATATCTGACTTCTGCTCATCACTTTGCAAATGCTTACCCACAAAAGGAGGATTTCCTAAAATATAGTCAAATACCACCCCCTGACCCTCCTTGAAATGAGGGGAGTAAGACTCTAGCTCTTGTTCCCCTCCTTCCAAGGAGGGGCTAGGGGAGGTTTTTACTCTGGAGTCACTAGAAGAGGTTCTTAAATGCTTCCTAACATCCTCCAACACCCCCTCTAAATTCTCAAAAATCAAATTATTGGCATATCGCAACACCGTAATACCGACACTCCATAAAAATTCGTCCCTCACTGCATCATATTCCCTACCCTCCTTTGTAAAATGCTGACCACCATCCAACTCGATCGCCAAATTAGCACTCGGACAAAAGAAATCCAAAATATAATTACCAATTGAATGCTGTCTTCTAAACTTAAACCCATCCAATTGCTTGCCCTGCAAAGCTTTCCACAAGGCTACTTCCGCAGGAGTCGCATTATTTCGTAACTCTCGCCGAAAATCTTTCTTACTAGCAAGATTACTAATCGCTTTATAAGGAACTTGTCCCCCTTCTAACTCCTGTCCCCCTCCTTGAAAGGAGGGGTTAGGGGAGGTTCTTACCCGTTCATCTTGTATAGACAAACTGGAAGGATTTGTAGATACTCTCGAAACCACCCCTAACCCCTCTTCTGAAGGAGGGGAACAAGATCTCCAATCAATCCGCAACGAATTACCATGCACAATCTTTGCCGCCTTCTTCAAAGGCAACCGCACAAAATATTGCCCAAACTCATTACTCACCTTCACATTCATCTGATGATCGATCAACCACATCGCCACCTCAGCAACCCGCACCGCAAACTCATCGTACTCAATCCCTGCAAACTGATCCACATCTACTTGAATAATTGAGCTAACATCCGTCACTAACTGCCCACCCTTATTCAACTCCAACAAAATCAAAATCTCTAAATCGCGCAACTCCCGATAAGTTATAATCAAGAAATTACCACAACCACAGGCAGGATCAAGAAAATGCAAACTCGAAATCTTTTTATGTAACTCCTCTAATTTGCCTTTACTTCCCTTCGCTTTCTCAAACTCTGCATAAAGATCATCCAGAAAAAGCGGTCTAATCAACTTTTGAATATTCTTCTCAGAAGTGTAATGCGCCCCCAAATTCCGCCTTTCCGTCTGATTCATCACCGCCTGAAACATCGACCCAAAAATTGCAGGTGAAATCTTGCCCCAATCGAACGCACAAGCCTCTAGCAACATATCGCGCATCTGCCGATCAAACGCCGCAGGTTGCAAAGACTCCTCAAACAACTTCCCATTCACATAGGGAAACTGCGCCAAACTCTCATCTAAGTTTTTTAAACGCTTCTCCTTCGGCGTATTCAAAACATGAAATATCGAAGCAATGTGCATCGCCAAATCGCTACCATCTTCCTTAGTATGGCGATCGATATATTCCCAAAAAACTCCTTTCTCAAAAATGCTTGTATCATCCGCAAATAGACAGAATAAGAGCCGCACTAGATAAACTTCTAAGTCATGCCCACTATAGCCAATCTCCTTGAGGCGATCGTGTAGCTTGCCCATCAACTCCGCCGCATCAATATTGACAGGATCTTCATCCTTATAAACCCGTTTCTCATATCCCGCCATAAAGCCGAATATATGCACATGGTTTACAAAATCTTTTAACTCAAACTCATGATTAACATCCGTATCCAAATCATAGAGCCTGAATTTAGAGAAGTCCGACACCAAAATATATTTGGGTAACTCATGCTCCTTTAAATTTGGAAAATAATCCTTAGCCTGTTGTGTCGCCTTGTCTAAGTCTTTGCCCCTAGACTTATGCTCCACCAAAATCATTCCCTTCCACAGCAAATCAATAAAGCCTTGCTTGTTATCTGCCTTTTTAATCGGTAGCTCAAAACTCCCCACCCGCCGCCGCGAGATGCCAAACACATTGAAAAAATCATTCCAAAAAGATTGCGATTCAGACTTCTCTGAAGTCTCACTTTCCCATTCCTTAGAAAAGGCGATCGCCCTTTGCTTAATCTCATTCCAACTTAGCGGCATATCTGGAAACTTTATGGCTTAATTTTAGCTAATATTTATACTAGCATTTGTTTTATAAAACTACCTATAATTGAATTGCGGAGAGGAAACAGCAGGAAGAATGCGATCGCTTGCCTTCTCTCATCTCTAGCAAAAAACAAGAATTTGAAAAATCTCTTTCAATTTAATCAGAGTAAAATCGTCTCAATCCATTCAACAAGGAATATCTAACTATGCTACTACAACGCATCACCATAGACTGGAATATCTGTCATGGCAAACCCTGCATCAGAGGCTTGCGCTATCCAGTCGAGATGATCTTAGAACTCCTAAGTTCAGGCATGACCACCGAAGAAATCCTAGAAGACTATGACGATCTAGAGCAAGATGATATTTTTGCAGTCCTCGCCTACGTTCTCTAATCTCTAACAAAAAACAAGAATTTGAAAACACTTTAAGGAGATAAACAGACATGCTCAAAAGTTATGAAGCAACCTATGAAAACGGACAAATTAAATGGCTTTCCGAACAGCCAGAAATCACCTCAGCAAGAATTATCGTCACCATCCTAGAAGAAACTAAACCACAAATAAAACGCCGCTTTCCTATCCCCGACATGGCTGGTAAGGGCAAAACATTAGGCGATATTGTTAGTCCAATCGTAGATGAAGAGGATTGGGAATGTCTGAAATAATTGTACTAGATACACATATCTGGTTTTGGCTGATGATAGAAGATTTTCGGAAAATTCCTGATTCTTGGCAAACAGCGATCGCAACAGTACCTCAATTTAAAATGCCTTACCTCATTAACCCGAACTCACGTTATGAAATATATTGACGAATATCGTGATCGCCAATTGGCAGAAGAATATGCCCAAGCGATCGCCGCAATTACAACTCAACCTTGGACTGTGATGGAAGTGTGTGGTGGTCAAACCCATGCCATCATGAAATATGGGCTTACCCAAATGCTGCCGAAAGAAATTACCCTTTTGCATGGGCCTGGTTGCCCTGTCTGCGTGACCCCAACACATCTCATCGATCAAGCGATCGCCATTGCTTCTATACCCGATGTTATTTTCTGTTCCTTCGGTGATATGTTGCGCGTTCCTAGCAGTACCTGTGATCTCCTGAGTGCTAAAGCATCTGGTGCTGATGTGCGTATGGTCTATTCTCCCCTTGATGCGATCGCGATCGCGCAACAAAATCCCGATCGCACTGTGGTATTTTTTGCCGTTGGCTTTGAAACCACCGCCCCAACAACGGCATTAGCGATCGCCCAAGCAGCCCAATTAGGCTTAGAAAACTTTGCTATACTTTGCGCCCATGTCCTTGTACCACCAGCAATGGAATCAATTTTGAGTAGTCCAGATCATGCCATGCAGGGCTTCTTAGCGGCAGGTCATGTCTGTACAGTCATGGGCTATACCGAATATGAAGAACTCGCCTCACGGTTTCAGATTCCCATTGTGGTTACAGGATTTGAACCAATTGATATTTTGCAAGGGATCTATCTCTGCATCAAGCAACTAGAATCTGGCGAAGCAAAGGTGGAAAATCAATATAGTCGCTCTGTCAAACGGGACGGCAATCAACAGGCGATCGCCATGCTGCAAGAAGTATTTGAAGTAACCTCCCGACAATGGCGAGGCTTGACGGAAATTCCCCAAAGTGGACTCAAACTCAAACAGAAGTACGCATATTTTGATGCCCAAACTCGCTTTCCATTTCGGCAATCAGTCCAAGAGCTTAATCCAAATGACATTACAGCAACGCAAGAAACTCCTATCTGCATCAGTGACGCAGTTTTGCAAGGATCTCACAAACCCCACGAATGCCCTAGCTTTGGCAAAGATTGCACTCCCGAACATCCCCTCGGTGCGCCCATGGTTTCCTCTGAAGGAGCTTGTGCTGCTTACTATCAACATCTTGAACGAACATAACGCACATCAGGGCAACCACGGAGGGATTGCCCCTACCTACAATAATTTAAATTTTGGGTAGGGGCTGTGCCCCTGTGCCAGCCCCGACTTTCAGCATTGCAAGAATTACTTCCAGCTAACATCGGTTCAGGTTAACGATTTGCATTACACAAGTGGCAAAAAACGAGAAGGTTTTTCGCCTTCTAAGAAACAACCTGCAACGAGCAAATACCGATATACTGATGATCCACAAGTTATTGAGCGATCTCAGATATATGTTGCAACAGGGACAAAAAATTAACATCACCATTGATGATCTCGCTGACAGTGGTGATGGAGTAGGACGCTATGAAAATATGGCGGTATTCATTCCTAATACTGTCCCTGGCGATCGCCTCACCGCCAAATTAGAACTGGTCAAAAAGAATTTCGCCAAGGCAAGCATCGATAAAATCCTTTCCCCATCTCGCGATCGCATTCGTCCTAGCTGCATCGTGGCGGACAAGTGCGGAGGCTGTCAGTGGCAAACCGTGAGCTATGAGGCACAACTTCGCACCAAACAGAATTTAGTCCAGCAAGCCATGCAAAGAATTGGCGGTATGCCTCCAGAGGTCTTAGCAGAATGTCTATCGCCAATCATCGGAGCCGATGCCAGTCTGCATTATCGCAACAAAGTCACCTATCCCCTCGCCACTGGCAAAGATGGCAACCTCAAAGCAGGATATTACCAAAAGGGAAGTCATAAAATCGTTAATCTCAATCAATGCCCAGCCCAAGATGAGCGTCTTGATCCCATGCTGGCAGAACTAAAAATGGATATCCATAATCAATGTTGGGAAATCTATAATGAAGCTGAACATACTGGCTTATTGAGACATCTTGGTTTACGCATTGGACGACATACTGGCGAAATTCTGATTACCCTAGTTTCTAGGGATTGGAACGTTCCCAATTTAGCTGTATTTGCTCAGACTTGGCTAGAGCGTTACGACAAAGTGGTGGGAGTGATTCTCAACTGTAATCCCGATCGCACCAATGCTATTTTTGGTCGCGATAGCCGTTGCATTGCAGGACGCGATTATCTATTAGAAAAATTTGCAGGCTTAACCTTCCATTTGCGTGCTGATACATTTTTTCAAGTCTATACGGAGCAGGCGGAAAAGATGCTCGAAGTGATTACCACGGAGCTAGATTTGCAAGGAACAGAAATTCTCTTGGATGCCTATGCAGGGATTGGCACGATCGCGCTCCCCCTAGCCGAACAGGTACAACAAGCGATCGCGATCGAAATCCAGCCACAGGCTACGGCACAGGGAAAACTAAATGCGACTCTCAATGGCATTGATAATGTCACCTTTTACACTGGCAAGGTGGAAGAATTGATTGGTCAAATCAAACAGGAAAGTGGAGTTAATCCCGATATTGTCATTCTTGACCCACCCCGCAAAGGCTGTGATCAAGCTGTAATTGACTATCTGCGTGGCAACTCAAGCGATGGTTTTATGCCCGATCGCCTTGTCTATGTCAGTTGCAATCCCGCCACCCAAGCTAGAGACTTAAAGCTGTTATGTGAAGGGGATCGTTATCGACTGACGCGCATTCAACCAATTGACTTTTTCCCGCAAACTTCCCATGTAGAAGCGATCGCCTTTTTGCAGCGCAATTAGTCCATGTCACCTAACTTAATGCGTGGATCAACGGCTTTTAACAACAAATCACCAATCAAATTACCAATTACTAGCATCACCGTCCCTAGCATTAATCCCGCCATCACCAAATTAGTATCCTTTTCTCTAGTTGCATCTAGCAATAGCTTGCCCAATCCCGGCCAACTAAAAAAGAATTCGGTAATAAAGGCTCCGCCTAACAATGCCCCAAATTCAAAGCCTAGCAACGTAATTAAAGGATTAATCGCATTGCGTAAAGCATGGACATAGATCACCTTGTTTTCAGGCAAGCCCTTCGCTCTGGCGGTTTTGATATAGTCTTGGCGCAACACATCTAGGAGACTCCCACGCATAATGCGCTGTAACCCTGCAAAGCTAACTAGAGTAAGCGTAAGGGTGGGCAAGATCATATGGTGACTAATATCTAAAAATTTGCCCCAAGGAGATAGATCCGAAAAATCAATACTGGTCATCCCACCGACTGGGAACCAACCTGTATTTTGTGCCACCATTAACAGCAAAATTGCTAAGACAAAACTGGGAAACCCTTGAGTGGCATAACTGATAACTTGGATCACGCGATCGCTCCATGTATTTTGCTTCACAGCGCTGTAGATACCCAAAGGAATCGCCAAAAGCCATGTGGTTAACAGTGAGGCGATCGACATAATCAAGGTATTGCCAGCCCGTTCGACAATCAAGGGCGCAACGGGGGTAAAGCCCTGACAACGTACACCCAGATCGCCATTAAGGGTATTGCGTAACCAAAGTAAGTACTGCACCGCCTCTGGTTTGTCGTAATTAAGCTGCTTTTCCAGTTGCTCGATAGTTTTCTTGGGCGTACTAGGATTATTCCGCAGTTCGGCAAAACAATTGCCAGGGGATTTGGTAATAGCAAAGAAGCTCAAAATTGATACGCCCAAAATCACAACTAGGGACTGACCAAAGCGCTTTGCCACAAATGCTGTGGTTTCATTAAATAACCAAAACCAAGGCGATCGCTTGGGATTTTTGTGCGGGAGTTGATTAGGATTTGCCGTTGCCATGCCGATAACTTGCCGTAAATACCTTCAGCCATTGCTATAATAACCTGACAGCATCTTAAAACACGATCTATGACCGCAACTGCCCCCGCCAAAACTAAGACCCAATATGAAGCTGTAATTGGTTTAGAAACTCATTGCCAATTAACTACAGCTTCCAAAATCTTTTGTAACTGCTCAACTCAGTTTGGCGCACCACCAAATACAAACGTCTGTCCTGTATGTTTGGGAATGCCGGGGGTACTGCCTGTACTGAATGAAAAGGTTTTAGAATATGCCGTGAAGTCTGGCTTGGCGCTAAACTGCCGCATTGCTCCCCATAGTAAGTTCGATCGCAAACAATATTTCTATCCCGACTTACCCAAAAATTATCAAGTCTCGCAGTATGATCTGCCGATAGCCGAGCATGGTTGGCTAGAAATTCAACTCGAAGATGGCAGCACTAAGCGCATTGGCATCACTCGTCTGCATATGGAAGAAGACGCAGGCAAATTAGTACATGGTGGTAGCGATCGCCTATCGGGTTCGAGCCATTCCTTAGTAGATTTCAATCGCACAGGTGTGCCTCTTTGCGAGATTGTATCGGAACCAGATATGCGGTCTGGAGCCGAAGCTGCCGCCTATGCTCAAGAATTGCGCCGCATTCTCCGTTATTTGGGCGTATGCGATGGCAATATGCAGGAAGGCTCATTGCGCTGTGACGTAAATATTTCGGTACGTCCTGTTGGGCAAGAAAAGTTTGGCACGAAGGTGGAAATCAAAAATATGAACTCCTTCAACGCCATTCAACGGGCGATCGACTTTGAGATTAATCGGCAAATTGAAGCGATTGAAGCGGGTGAACCCATCAAGCAAGAAACTCGCCTTTGGGAAGAAAATTCGCAACGCACCATTAGTATGCGCTCTAAGGAAGGAGCCAGTGATTATCGCTATTTCCCTGAGCCAGATCTGATGGCGATCGAAGTGCCTCTGGAAACCCTTGAGCGCTATCGTGCGGAACAACCTCCCCTACCTGCTGCCCTACGCCAACGCTATCGCGATGAGTTTGGACTGACAGCCTATGATGCTGCCCTAATTGCTGATGATCGCGCGATCGCCGAATTCTTTGATGCCGCGATCGTCGCAGGAGCCGATCCCAAACAATCTTTTAACTGGATCATGGGAGACATTACGGCCTATCTCAACGAAAACAAGCTCAAAATTGGTGACATTGCCCTCACACCCTCTATCCTTGCTGAAATGATTAGCCTGATTACCGATGGGACGATCAGCAGCAAAATTGCTAAGGATATTTTGCCAGAACTAATTCTCAAGGGTGGCTCGGTCAAGACATTAGTGGCAGAAAAGGGCTTAACCGTACTTGCGGGTTCCGCCTTGGAGCAGATCATCGATGAGGTAATTGCGTCCAATCCCAAGGAAGTCGAACAATATAAAGGTGGCAAAACCAAGTTACTGGGATTCTTTGTTGGTCAAGTAATGAAGAAATCGCAAGGACGCGCCGAGCCACAATCGACCAATAAGTTAATTGCCGATAAACTCGCAAACTAGGTTTTAAGAGCCATTGAAAAAACGCTTAGATGTCCTGTTAGTCGATCGCGAGCTTGCTCCTTCACGGGAACAGGCTCAAAAGTTTATTCGCGCAGGTTGGGTACAGGTCAATCAGGCGGTCATCGATAAACCGGGTACTGAGGTTAAGGAAGATGCCGTAATTTTAGTGAAAGAGCGATCGCCCTTTGTCTCACGGGGCGGCGAAAAATTAGCAGGAGCCTTAGCCACATTTGATATCAGCGTTCGCGATCGCGTTTGCTTTGATGGCGGCATCTCCACAGGTGGCTTTACGGACTGTATGCTCAAGCAGGGAGCCGCCCAAGTCTATGGCATTGATGTGGGCTATGGGCAAGTAGCTTGGGAAATTCGTAGCGATGCGCGAGTAGTCCTGCGGGAAAGAACGAACCTTAGACACCTCACGGCAGATGAACTCTATGCCGATGGTGCAACTATGCCAGACTTTGCAGTACTTGACCTCTCCTTCATTTCCTTAACCAAAGTCCTAGCATCACTCTGGAACCTATTGCGATCGCCGCGTGAAGTAATTTTATTAGTCAAGCCTCAATTTGAAGCAGGAAAGGGACAAGTGGGTAAAAACGGCATCGTCCGCGAACCCAAAATTCGTGCTGAGGCGATCGCGCAAGTCTTAAACCATGCCCAAGAATTAGGCTGGCAGTTTCAGGGCTTGACCCCTTCCCCAATCCAAGGCAGAACAGGAAATTACGAGTATTGGCTGTGGTTAAGCGATCGACCTTCAGATATTATTGCTCCTAACTTTGACGAAATTTTATTAATTTGTAAATCTCTTTAATTTTGACAGGATTTAATTAGGAACTTTTACTTCCGTAATCGGTCTTATAGTTCGCTATCTTTTGCCATTCATGCTATTGGGGGCTTCACTCCATACAGCATAGATGGTTTTGTATAAGCTAAACGCATCTAACGGAGGAGCATATAAGATGAATAGCCTATTAAGACTTAAATCTAGTATTGCCTTGCTTGCGGTCGTCGCTGCGGTACTAGCAAGTCCTAAGTCATCTCCTCAAAGTGGTGTAGTTGCTTATCGCGCAGGAGTCTATGACAAGATACAGTTAATCTTCAACAAAATCATCACGCCCTCGATCACACTAGAAAGAGACTGAAGGTGTTTGAAGAATAGGCAAGATTAAGAGCCTGTTTGAGAAGTGTAAGTATAGGCTAAAAATACTGGACGATCCCCCCTCCCCCCCCTTATGAAAGGGGGGAAAAGATTAAAAAAGTCCCCCTTTTTAAGGGGGATTTAGGGGGATCAAAACTTCTCAAACACGCTCTAATTGATGAAGGTTGATTTTGTGAGACTGCGATCGCTGTTTGCCTTTTGTTGATTACTAAAAAAACGTTTGATAGTCAACAATAAAAACTTTGGCATATAAATTTTAATTAATCTTTTTATAATTAGTTTAATATTCTTTTTAGGCTTATATTCATGCCAAGGTGTTAAAGACAAATACTTGTAGTAATCCATCTTATAAGGATGATTGTCAACGTAGTGCCAAGGTTTGTGTGATCCTGTGTAATGAATAATAGATGGGTTAGCGATCGCTTCCATATAATCATCGTTAGATTTATATTTCTGATACAATCTTGAATCAAAAAAATTAGATTGCTGATTCCATTTCAGAGGTAAAGGTAGCCATCTAGAACAGAGAATTGCATTCAAAGAATCTTGATCCCACATTTGAATATTATCTTGATTATTTTGAATAAAACTAATTACCTTTTGCATGATGTGATCTTCTCGCCATTTTTGCAGATTAATTAGGATTAAACCAGAACAAAAGTACAAAGAATTTAAAGGTATTCCCAAACTTAGATATCGATTATCAAATTCTAAAGTGTCAACTGCTGCCGCATAATAGTCTGATATATCTATATTCCATATTTGGTAAATATCGTCCTTAACCACCATATCCGCATCTAAATATAGAACCTTAGTGACTGATTGATCAAAGAATAATGGCATTGATATTCGATAATAGATTGTGTGCGAAAAGTGATAACTAATCGGAAAGCTTTGATAAGTATTAATATCAGGAATTAAATAATTGATATGGATGCCATAGGTATCTAGTATAAATTTGTTTAGTTTCAATCTATTCTCCACACAGATACCACCATCAATTACTGAAATATGGATGCTTTGTCTATGGGATGTATTTTCTAACAAAGAACATAGCATAACTCCTAAATGCTGCACATAATTATCATCACAGGCAGCTACTATTTCTATCGGTTTGATCGCTTCTTGCATATTTGTTATTCTCATCTCAAGCAAAATCTTTTCTTGCCATAAACCTAATCCAAGACTTCAAATATCCACAAGCTTCACCCAAATTAATGACTATCCATGCTAACCAATAAATTTTAAACTTTTTATTCCAAGGGATTAATTGATCATCAAATGGTAATGCTTGCCAGTCGGGATGGCGCAGGCTAACTAGGGTTTTACAACATCTGGGTAAATGTTTCCACCCCCATCGCCCTGACCATTGCGAATTTTTTTGACAAAGGATAAATGTTCCTCGACCATTGCGCTTAGATTTATGCCACATTTCTTGAAAAGTTGTTCTGGGTGGATGCCAAACAATGGCTGTGTCTGCATACAAAATGGCTAGATCTGCGGCAATGGCTCTAATTCCAAATTCAATATCTTCCATTTCATAATAATCTTGATTGAATAAACCTACATGGACAAAGACATCTTTGCGAGTAATAAAATTTCCTGTCATGCAGGTTCCAAGGTGTCTAATAGCGCTTTCTTGATTAAAACAAAATAGGGCATCGATCAGAGCATAGATGGAACTGTTAACGGATAAGGGCTTAACTCCAATTTTGCCGCCAATCCTTGGTACACCTTGATCTAACATGAGATGCACCGATCGCGAGATCCAGTTAGTTTCAGGAATACAATCGCCATCGATCAAGGCAATGATGTCACCTGTTGCCATCTGAATACCTTGATTACGAGTTGCGGCGGCATTTTGAATTGCTGTTTGATTTGTGTAAATAACCTGTGGATATTGCTGAACTATGTGTTTTGAGTCATCCGTTGAATTATTATCAACGGCAATAATTTCGATCTCTCCCTGAAAGTCTTGATGGATTAATGCATCTAAAGTTAAAGATAGATTTGCCGCACAGTTATAGATAGGAATGACTATCGTTACTTTAGGTAAAGCGAGCATAGGTAGTCACGGGTTTGAGTTACTTCTTTGCCTTTGCTTTTAACGCATTGGCATATTTGTTTCGTCCTATATACCGTACTAGCGTCTGTGCCTGATGCCCAATCACATAGCGCTTACTCAAATTTTCGACCTTGATCACCGTATCAGACATAATTTAAACTTAAAATTATCTAAAAACAAATATCTCGCTCTAAGATATCACTCATCCCATAAGGACAAATCTCTGGAAATTGTAAGCCTGTTTCTCTAAAAGCATCCGCACAGGCTACCACATACATTTTATGCAACCATTCATCTACTAAATATCGCTTCAAGCTGGGACTATCTTCTAGATAAAGAGAAATATTGGCTCGCTCTCGTTGGATCGTTCCTAGCCAAATCCGTGACCTTTTTTGTGGCTGATAATCCCACTTCAATAAATGATGCACGATTAAACGCACACTACTCAACAGGCGATCGCGTTCCCGCTTGGACAAATCACGCACCTCCTCCACTAAATTTTCAATATCTAACTCCCCAAAACGTCCTGCCGCGATCAGATCTGCCATCTGTTCAGCCCAAAGTCCATAGTCTTGTTCGTACAAAGTTTTGGTAGTTTTGGTCATGGCTCACAAGTTTCTATAAAAAGGTGATTCTAATATGCATTATATCCTGCAATACCCGACACTCAGAATGGGCAAGATCTGCCAAATTTTGCTCAAAGTTAAAATTTTTTATTTCTAAAGATACTGCCTAGCGATCGCATCACTTCTCAGCTTTTGCTTTCAACGCATTGGCATATTTGATTCGTCCTATATATTTCCCAAAACGATAGATTAAAGTACCTTGCTGCAATGACCGAAGCGATCGCAATAGGTAAAACAACAAAGTCGCCAACCAGCCACCATACTTACCATAGGTGCTAAAAGCGGTTTGAGAAACAGACTGCAAAGGAATATTTGCTTTTTCGAGAGCCATTAACTTATACAAGAATGGATACTTTAAAAAACTTAAATCTAACTTAGCGATCGCTTTATTATAGATCTGTTGATTATCAATTGATGGCGATCGCAAAACAAGACTAAGTAAATTCCGATAGTTATCGATTGAGCGCTCCATTTGGTTAGTATCAAACCTACAAAAGCGCTGAAGATATGTCGATATAGATTGATGAATACTACTATTTTGAGAAGCTAATTGTTGGTTTGTTAACGTATAGGTTAACCACAAATAATGGGCTTGGCTAATATGAATTAATGAAACACTGAGAGATTCATTAAGGTTAAACCTATTACTTCTGTCCAAACCCTGACTAATCGCTCCCCAAAAGCCTAAAGTATGGGGATGATTTAAAATACATTCATTTAAGCGATCGCTAAAGACTTGAGATAGCTCAGGATCAGCAACTAGATTAATAAAAGATTTCGCTCTCAAAATCAGAACAGGATGATATCCCAACTGATATACCAACGCATTAGCATCGAACGTGATATCAAGCAAAGATATTACCACCTTGCGAAGCATGTCCTGATTATTAAAATCCAATAATGGGCATAATTCTTTAATACTATATTGATTAATGATTCCGATAGAAGCCTTGGCAGAATCGTATAAACAGAAATCCCAAAATCGCGCAGATTCTTGATTTGGATAAACCCTTTGTTGATATGTAGGTTCAGGAATAAAGACAGCAGGATATTTAATAATCAGCCTGAACCACATCTCATAATCTTGGGCATAACGCAATTCCTCGTTAAAAAAACCCACACTCAACCAAGCATCCTTCGCAATGCAAATACTATTACCTGCGATAAAATTACGTTTGAAAAGCTCAATAGATTGCAACTCTATCTCTAAATTATCTTCACATAAGCAATCTGTAATTTCCCCAGTAGTACCAATTAATTGCCTAAAATTAGAGAAAAAAAACTGATGATCAGGATATTTATGAATCCATTGGCGATGTAATTTCAGCTTATTTATTTCAAAGACATCATCGGAACTAAGCCAACAAATCCAACTGCCATTAGCCTTAGAGAGAGCCAAATTTAGTGCCGATCCAGTACCACCATTCTGCTTATGAATAACCTGAAATCTTGAGTCTTGACGCGCATATTTTTCTAAAACCGCAGGGGTATCGTCTGTGGAGCCATCATTAACAATAATCGCCTCCCAGTCTCCATCTGTTTGATTGATTAAACTATCTAAGGCTTCTCCTAGATACTGGCATTGATTGTAAGTGGGGACTAAGATGCTAAAAAATGGCTGTGATTTCATGTTATCTATGGCTGTGCAGGCAATGACTCTCTCTTGAAAAATTAAAACTTACTTCAAAAATTACTAGCTAAAAGTTTGACAATTTTATCACTGACAGAAGGGGCTGTATATTCTGGGGGGATTTCCCAATTACTAGGTTGGTTGAGGACGATTTGCACACAGCGCAATATATCTTCAGGAAATGCACCGCTTAAAATATTACTACCTGATTCGATAGTTTCTGGTCTCTCGGTGACATCACGAATGGTTACATTAGGAACTCGAAAAATGCAACATTCTTCCTGCACAGTGCCGCTATCACTAAGCACACATTTTGCATTTTGTTCTAGATGGATAAAGTCAAAGAAGTTAAAGGGTTCGCAGAGATGGATATGCGGATTTTGAATTTCTAAATTGTAGTTTTGCATCCAGTGCTTGGTGCGAGGATGCAAACTGCATACGATAGGAACTTGGTATTGCGCTTGCAGTCTTTCTAAGCTAGTGAGGATGCCTGTCAATCTTTCTTGAATATCCACATTTTCCTGTCGATGCATAGTGACTAGAAAATAGTTTTGGGGTTGAATATTTAAGGTTTGGAGGATATCAGATTGATTGATGGTGTGTTGATGATGTTGAATTACTTCAAAGATCGGATTGCCTGTGACATAGATTTTGTTGTTGCGAATTCCTTCTCTTAATAGATTATCGCGACTCCTTTCGGTATAGGGTAAGAGAATATCACTGCTGTGATCGATGATGCGGCGGTTGATTTCTTCGGGTACGCGATCGTCATAGCAACGATTGCCTGCTTCCATATGAAATACGGGTATGGCAAGACGTTTGGCCGCGATCGCGGCAAGGCTGCTGTTAGTATCTCCTAGCAACAATAACTTGTCGGGCTGTTCTTGACGTAGGACTTTTTCGCATTCCATGATAATTTTGCCAATTTGCTCACCAAAGCTCTCGCCCCTAATCCCTAGAAAGTAGTCTGGTTCCCTAACTTGCAACTGTTGAAAGAAGACATCACTTAAGTTTTTGTCAAAGTTCTGTCCTGTATGTACTAAGACATGGTTACAAGCCTGATCTAGTTTTTTGATGACGAGGCTGAGGCGGATGATCTCTGGGCGTGTACCAAGGATGGTGAGAATTTTCATAGAATTTGATTTTTAATGTAATGTTTGGCTTTTCTTAGGGCTATAGTGATGTTCCACCAAAGATTATCTGAATTAAAATGCTTCAAATTATTATGAGCATCTAGTTGATACTGATTGTAGGCTTTAAAGTAATTGCTGTTTTGATCGTTGGTGAAGAATACGACCCCATGTTCCCAGTATTGAGGTAGGTTTTGGTTGGTGGATTCAGCAAATACTTCTTTAAATTCTTTTAATTTGTTGACAGGTAAATAGTAATCCATGTAGATGGAGTAGCGATCGCTATTTGTGTTTAGTTTGGAAACTCCATGAAAGGATGTCGATGTATGGAGGAAAATAGCTAGACGATTGGGTTTATATTCGATTTGGGTTACGCTTTGGCTACCGTCAGAGTTGAATAGGATAGTATGTCCACCTTGGTTTTCTGTCCATTCTGATGATGCATAAAAGATACAGCTAAGGATGTGGATATATTCTTGGTCGATATGACTTTGGTCGACATGACTGCCAAGAAAGCCTTTATCCTTCATGATATGGAGATATTTTCTAGCACTTTTATTTTCGGTTCTAAACTTTAGTAATGGAATGATGCCATTGACCTTAAATAGTGATTCTAGAATCTCGATAAATTCTGGACTAGCTAGGGTGTTAACGACTGTTTCGGTGGCTGCATATTTGTTAGATGACTCAAAGCAAACCTTGTTTAGTTCGATATCACTAGAATAGATTTCAGTAGGTGTGGCGGATTGATCTATTTGTTGGAAGTTTTGGGTGACTTGTGCAAATAAGGAAGAAGGGAGAAAGTTGTCAAAACAAATATGGGGGTATGGTTTTGCTTGCCAAAATTGGCTTTTTAATTCTTCCCATTGTTCTGGGTTGTTGAATAATTGCATAATTTGTGTGGATATAGTGGATATATTTTTGTGGCTAGATGAGATAGATTTGGTCATCGGTTTATATCATTTGTCTACGCTAAGACTATTATTTAGTTATCTGATTAGTTCGGATTGGGTGGGGTTAGTTCCTATATTTAGTAACTGATACTGGTTTAGCAAATCCTTGAGGTCAGCTTGACTCATCAAATAATCGGCAGAGCTATACTCTTTGGTGAGGTAATTGGTATCCTCTAGCGATCGCCTTAGTTCTGGCAAAATTGGCAGGATGACATAGTAACCATTGCGGGCAATAGTACGATAGCCTTCCTCCTCAGATACCAGAATTTCGTGGGTCTTCTCCCCAGGACGAATGCCTGTAATTTTAGTTTGGATGGATTTATCGCCGATCATGACGGTAGCGAGATCGGTCATTTTGGCGGAGGGGACACGGGGGATGTAAGTTTCGCCGCGATGCCCTTCTTTGATAGCGGCAAATATGGTGTCAACAGCTTGATCTAGGCTGAGTAAAAAGCGAGTCATGTCTTCGGTGGTGATGGTGATGGGGCCACCTTGACGGATCTGCTCATGGAATAGGGGGATGACGGAGCCGCGTGAGGCGAGTACATTGCCGTAGCGGACGCAGATAAAGCGAGTGTCGGGACAGTCTAGATTAGCGCGAATAAATACTCGTTCTTGAATGGCTTTGGTCATCCCCATGACGTTTACAGGTTTGCAGGCTTTGTCGGTAGAGATGCCAACGACTAGTTCGATGGGGAGGTTAAGCTCACGGATGGCTCTAACGATGTTTTGGGGACCTTCGATGTTCGTTTGCACTGCTTCAAAGGGGAAATATTCGCAGGTGGGGACTTGCTTGAGGGCGGCGGTGTTGAAGACGACATCGGCACTGCGGAGGCAGGAACTAATGCTGTGGAAATCCCTGACATCACCAATCCGAAATTCTAGTAATTGTTGGAAGTTGCGATAAATGATCTCGTCTGTGACGGCGGTTTTTTGCATGTATTCAACACGCATGTTGTGCTGTTTAGCCTCGTCTCGCGAAAAGACAATAATTTTAGCGGGCTTTCCCATTTCGCCTGAGAGTAAGCGTCTAATTAGTACCTGTCCTAGGGAGCCTGTTCCACCCGTGACGACAATTTTTTTACCTGTTAACATTTGGTTGGTATGTCCCTAAGTATTTCTTGAAAATTTCTTTAAATATTATTTTGAATATTTTTTGGGTTATGGTGATGCCGCAAGTTGGGTGATCATGTCTTCCCATGTGGGTGGAAGATAGCCTGTAAACTGGCGAAATTTTTGGCTGTTTAGACTGCGATCGCAGATCACACTTTCGTCCTTTTCAATAGTAATACCTAAGTGAAATATTTCATTCATCATCCTTAGTAATTGGTATTTGGTGATGGGATCGGAGGAAATATGCCAAAGTCCTTGTAGGTTTGGGTGTTCAAGGATAATTTGGGTGATGATTTGGGCGAGGGCTTGGGTGGTAAAGCCTGTATAAATAGCGCGATCGTATCCTTTGACGGTTTTCCCCTTTTGAGACAAAAACCATTCCACAAGGCTATTTTGACTATGGAGTTCGCGCCCGATGATCGAAGTGCGGATGGTGAGGCAGTTGGGGGTGGTGACTTCACCTAGCAGTTTGGTACGACCGTAAAGATCGACAGGATCGGGGTTGTCTTGTTCGGTGTAGTTGCCTTTGTTCCCTGAAAATACGCAATCGGTGCTGATTTGGATCAGTTTGGCGCTGTATGTTTGGCAAATTTGGGCGAGTTGGTGGGGAAATAGGGCGTTGACGGAGATGGAAGGGATTGGGTCTTTAGCGCTTGGTAATTGTTTAATAATACCAATACAGTTAATTACGATCGCTGGTTGAATTTCTGCAATTGCTGCATTTATTGTGCCGATCTTTTCAGCTTGAATATTTTTAATAATATGGCTCGCAGGATAATCAATAATATGCTTCTGCGATTGGTTTTCACTACGAATAGTAATATAAGTATCAAATTTATGCTTGCAAATTTGGCTAAGTTTATGACCTAGCATTCCAGTACTACCAAGGATTAAAATTTTCATGTTTTACTCATGTCATATTTTGTGGGTGATTTTTATTAGTTGTTAAATGCGAGACCAATTTATAATTTAAAAATTTAAATTTGAAGTATTAAAATGAATATATTTAATATTAATTTTCAAAGCTTAAAACTTGCCTTGTCAGCACTTGAAAAACAGACACTAATATTATCCTTATTAACGAAATACAGTGCTAGTAACTAAAGAAATTAACTTTGATGCTTTTTTATAAATAATTCTTTTAATTGCAAACAAATTTATGTCAAACAAACTAGTTTTTCTGTCTTTTAAAAGAGATTCAAATTTCATTAACTCTTCTAAATTAATTTTTTTCATTACAAGCTCACTTATTCCATAATCATTAGGAATTACATCCATCCAATCTTGCATTTTTATTGCTGCTTTTTTGAATGTGATAGCGTGTTCTTGCTCGAATTTTTTTATGCCAGTTTCAAAGCCTCCAAGCTTCTGAACACAATATTTCCATCGTCCATTAATATTGTCAACTGTGATAATATTACTATCAAAAACAGCTTTTACTGAATGTTTTAGTGAAGCCAAATAAGCTTTTCTGAAAATATCATAGTCTTCAGCAAATCCCCACTCCTTAACTGAATCACTAAAGAAACCTATTGATTTTAATATTGGAAAACTTACTGCATAGGTTGTTCCCTGAATTCCCCAATCGTACAAGCCGTTGTTAACAGTGCAAAACCAATAAACTGGATGATAATATCGACCTACAATAAAATTATATCCCTTTTCATAATTACTAATAAATCTGATTAGACAGTCTTCTTTTATAAAATTATGATCATCATCAAGAAAAATTATAAGATCGTAAAGACTACCTTTAGATCTTAAGTAAAAATTAAATAAATCTGCCTTCCTAAAGTATTCTGATTCAGGAGCGCAAATTATTTCATCTACGTTTAGATCATACTTATTTTTGATAATTAGTAAATTATCTAATGATAGAGACTGTATATCAATACTATGATCGACAAAACTTTTAAGATAACCAGAACCATCATCTGTAATAACAATTCTTATTTCTATGTCTGCTCTTCTTTTTTGATTTATTATAGATTTAATTGTATTTTGTAAGATTGGGAAGTACTCATTATGCTTAATAGCGGGAATACAACTTTGAACCAAAAACAATACTTTTTTCATGGCTTTTTCATTGGTGATTATATATTTTATAAACGAGTCTAGTTATTGCAACTTGGGGTGCTAACACTAATATAATAATAAAGCAGTATATCTTTTTTATCTTTTTGAAATATGATTCTACTGAAGATGCAATATAATGATAAGTATCTTCATTTATTTTTATCAATTCACTCTTAGGCAAACTGTTAGTAGTAGTAAATTTCTGGTAAAGTCTTACAATTATGAAGATCTGGCTACACACCTGACTAAAACTTTTTATTTCCGTCCTCCTCCAGTTTGTAGAAAATATTCGTTGAGTTACACTAATATCAACATCGATATAATTCTTAATTATTAGATTGTTAACTACTGCTCCGTTATAAATTTGTTGTTCTAAAAATAAATTACTTACGTTAGATTCATGTTTACGCAGATAAAGTAAAACTTCAGGTAAATTGTCTGCTTGAAATTTATTAATAACTTTGCGCCATAAGTTATAGTCTTCACAATAGTTGTTAGCTTTGTTAATAATTTCAATTCCAGAACATTCATACCCATTAACTAAGTCCACACTCTTTTTTCGCATCATTACGGTTGGGTGTATAAATGGACAACCAAATAACATTCTCCATTTAATATAGTTATTTCCTGTGACTGATTCACATATTTCTTGCTGAATATTTTCCACATTAATAATTTGAGCATTTGTGCCTAGCAAGCTAATTTCTGGATGAGCATCTAAATATGCAACTTGTTTCTCTAGGCGATCGCAAAAGCTAATATCATCACAGTCCATTCGAGCGATATACTCACCCCTAGCTAAAGATAAACCTTTATTAAGAGTTGTGATTAATCCTAAGTTAGTTTCATTTCTCACTAAACTAATTCGATGATCTTGATAGGAATTAATTATTTCAAGACTGCGATCACTTGATCCATCATCAATAATCAAAAACTCAAAATCTCGAAATGTTTGGTTGAGTATGCTGTCAATTGCTTCTCGTAGATATTTTTCGCCATTATATACAGGCATTAAAACAGTAACTTTGGGCATAGGCACATAATTGGGTATGAAGTGATTTGTCTATATTTTGATCCATTGATTTGGGATTAAATCCTGCGTATTTCTACTACTGTCATTAAACCAGCGTTGTGGAGCTATAACTAGCTTATGAGGATTAGGGTTGAGCCAAGCACCCCACCAACTAAAAGAGCTATTGGCAATTATATTATGCTTGCACATACTCATCAGGCGCAATTCGGCACTGGTCAGTAAAGGAGTGAGGGTTAAAATCAAGAGGTAGAGGCGAGTAAGAAATCATGAAATGTCCGCACTGCCAAAGTGAACAGGTGGTCAAGAATGGGAAAGATTACCACCAAGACGGCAAAGCAATCCAGAATTACTTATGCAAAGGATGTGGCAAGCGATTCAACGAAAGGACAGTAACAGCGATTCAAGGCTAAGAACCCCAGCAAGTATCGTGTCCTATGCCCTGAAGATGAGGATAGAGAAGGATTGCAACGGGCAGTCTCTTTCTAGCCAAGAAATAACCTTGCAGAAAAGCCTATGGTTTGCGGTTTCAATATGCTGATTTACGCCGCAACCGTTGATGAAATCTAAATGGATTAAGCTTTTCTGTATTTATTGAAAACATTCTAAAAACATCTGCCAAGATAAGATGAACTAATTGGATTATATAGGGAAGAGTTAGCGTGACTGTTGCTGCTGCTATGACTGCGCCTGATGTTCAACGTAATACTGATGCGGGAGTCTATATTACAATTCATGGACATTTTTATCAGCCTCCCCGCGAAAATCCTTATCTCAATGCGATCGAGCGACAGGAGAGTGCTGCCCCCTTCCATGATTGGAATGCCAGAATTCACCATGAATGTTATCGTCCTAATGCTTTTTCGCGCATTGAGCGCCACGATGGCAAGATCGTCAAGATTGTTAACAACTATGAATACATGAGCTTCAACATGGGGCCAACATTGCTCTCATGGATGGAGTATTACGATCGCCACACCTACGAAGCAATCATTGAGGCTGATCGCCGCAGTGTTGCTCGACTCAATGGCCATGGGAACGCGATCGCGCAGGTCTATAACCACATCATTATGCCCTTGGCCAACTGGCGGGACAAACTGACTCAAATCCGTTGGGGCAAAGCCGATTTTCAATCTCGGTTTGGGCGAGAACCAGAAGGCATGTGGTTAGCCGAAACCGCCGTTGATTACGAAACTCTAGAAGCCTTATACTTAGAAGGTATTAAATTTATCATCCTTGCTCCTTCTCAAGCCCTGCGTTGTCGCCCTCAACCCACCAAGGATAACCCTCAACCCGCATGGCAAGATGTGGGCGGAGCGCAAATTGATCCCAATCGCCCCTATCGCTGTTATTTACGGCGCTCTGTTCCTGCACAGGAAACCCAAGCAACCCCAAAAGTAAAAGAACTGGGGCAATTCCATTTGCCAGCCGATACCGATGGCTATATTGATATATTTTTCTATGATGGCCCCATTTCCCGTGATATGGGATTTGGTGATTTGCTGAATAGTTCCCATAATTTTACCAAGCGGCTAGGGCAAGCGGTTCGGCATGATCAACGCCCGCATCAAATCGTTTCTGTGGCAACCGATGGCGAAACCTTCGGGCATCATAAGCATTTTACGGAGAAGACCCTTTCCTATGCCTTTGTTGAGGAGTTTCCTAAACAGGGCTGGACCGTTACTAACTATGCCCATTATTTGAGTCTATTCCCTCCCGCATGGGAAGTGGAACTCAAGGAAGTAACGGCTTGGAGCTGCGCTCACGGTGTTGATCGCTGGCAAGGTGGCTGTACCTGTGGCGGTGAAGGCTCTGGCTATCAGTTGCTCTGGCGGCAACCTTTGCGGGAGAGTTTGAACTGGTTGCGCGATCGCCTTGCCACAATTTATGTCGATCTAGGACGGAAATATTTTAATGATCCTTGGGAAGCTCGCGATCGCTATATCGAAGTCTTGCAGTATTCGCTCCGTGATGACGATGGCAACTTGGCCAAGGTTTTAGATCAATTTTTTGAGCAGCAATGCGGCGATCTGGTGACAAACCCTAATCAGAGGGTCGATGCCCTACGCCTATTGGAGATGCAACGCCATGCCCTGTTGATGTTTACCAGTTGTGGTTGGTTTTTTGAAGAGCTATCACGACCAGAAACGGTGCAGATTTTGCGCTATGCGGCAAGGGCGATCGAACTGGCGGCCGATGTGGCTGGGGTATTGCTAGAAGCTGAATTTATGCAGCGCATGGGCAAAGCTCCTAGCAATTTGACGGAATTTAAGGATGGCAAAGGAGTATATCGCCAACAGGTAATTACTAATCGCATTAGCCTTGGTCAGGTTGCGGCTCAGTATGCCCTAAGCTGTACCATCGACAACTATGGCCAATCGCAGCAAATTTATTGTTACAACATCCAGCAACAGGATTACCAATTACAGCGTATTGGTTCAATGTCCTTGGCGATCGGGCAGATTAACTTGGTGTCAAGGATCACGCAGGAGGCAGTTAGTTACATATTTGCAGTGCTGCACTTGGGCGGTGATGACTTTCATTGCTGCATCCAACCCTTTACAGGACGGCGCGAGTATGAGGAGATTAAAGCAACTCTGTTTAGGACTCTCAAGCAGGCAAATACAGCATCCGTAATTTTGGCAATGGCACAAAACTTTAGTGGTGAGCAGTTTAGCTTGCAGCACCTATTTGCCGAAGAACGTCATCGCATTTTGCGAATGTTGGCGGATGAAACCCTGACGCGACTCGATCAGCTTTATGAGCAGGTCTATCGTGACAACTATGGAATTCTGATCTCCTTTCGGCGTGATGATTTGCCTGTGCCTTCAGAGTTGCAGGTGGCGGCAGATATTGTGTTAAACAATCGCCTGAACGAAGAGTTGAGTAAATTAGAGACGGGCGCAACCCTGCCCCATGTGGGACTAGATGCGGTGGCGATCGAGGCTCATAATTTGGGATGCAAGTTTGTTAATGCTGAGGATGCCAAAATTCTAGAGCGCTATATTTTGCGGCAGATTCATTGTCTCGCTAATGAAACCGATAGCCATGAGAAGTTACGGATTAACTATCTAAATCAAATTGATCAGGCGATGGCGGTTAGCGATCGCTTACTTCTGAAACTCAATCTCAGTATGTCTCAAGAAGCTTTTCTAGATTATCTATCCCAACGGATTGCCCCTAGATGTGTGTTGGCAAGGCAGATTTTAGATCTAGAATCGGCTCAAAAGCAACCAATTCATATTGAAGTAAATCTATGTGAAGGGATTAGCAATTTGGAATTACATCAATTGATTGATATTGCTAACAGGTTGGGCATTGCCACCGAAGCATGGCTAAAGTCACAGTAATAAGGCTAAAAATGGCTATGCCATTTTTAGCCCTGCGATCACAACCGATCGCAACTCAATAAACCTCTAGGATCAAACTTTTGTTGTAGCTTACCCATTAACTCTTGGGCATTGCCTCGATATCCCCACACATGGGATAGAGTTTGATGGCGATCGCCTAGTCCTTGTCCATTGGCATCAAGGGCAAAGTAAATGGGCTTAAATTTTAAATCCTGTGGAGATTCAAGAATGGAAACGAAACCGCCACTGGGTTGCAAAAGCTGCCGCAATTGCTTGATTTGATCGGCGATCGCCAGAGGATCGGTAACTTGGGCTAAACGTAATGTACCTAAGCCACTGCCAGCATGAATTAACACCATCAAATCTTCAGGATTATCGGTGACAAAAATATTTTGCATAGTCACCATTGCTGACACAGCTTCGGTCGGCAACATGCCTAATTTACAAACTAGGTGTGAGGTTTGTCCTTGACGCTCTTGCCAGAGTAAAGCTCCTAAACTCTGCTCAAACTGTGCCACCTCGGTGATCACGACTGCCTGTAAACCCAGATCCTTTGCTAACCGCACCACGCGATCGCACTGTTCCTCCACACTCACCTGCAAACTCGCAAACTGTAACGCCAATCCCATATTCTCAGGATTGGTCGCTAACCCTAAATTGAGTAGCGTATTTAAGCTATTGGCGATCGCCGATGACAGCAGATCACAGGTTACAGGCGTTAATACTGACTTACTAATCAGACGCTGTGCCGCAGCGATCGCCTGACTCTCACCCACCAGCATCACCACTTGGCGATAGTCAGGCAAAGGATAGAGTCGAAACGTTGCTGTTGTGGTGATCCCCAAGGTTCCATAGGAACCCGTCAGCAGCTTCATCAGATCATAGCCAGCCACATTCTTGACCACGCGCCCTCCCGCTTTGACCAAAGCTCCATCGGATCGGCAAAACTCAATTCCCAAACACATATCCCTCACCCCGTTATAGCGATGTCGCAGTGAACCCGTACTGCCCGTAGCAATGATGCCGCCAATGGTTGCCGCCGTACCATAGGCAGGATCAATGGCTAAAAACTGACCTTCCTTTGCCAATACAGTTTGCAAATCCGCATACTTTACCCCCGCCTGTACCGTTACCGTCAAATCTCCCACACAATGCTCGATCACCTGATTAAGGCGTGCTGTACTAATCACCACATCGGCACGACTAACTAAACCACCCCAATCTAATTTTGTGCCATTACCACAGGGCAGAATTCGCAAATGATGGCTATAGGCGATCGCGATCGCTTGGCTCAGTTCTTCAATTGATTGCGGAAAAATAATACAGGCAGGAGGCAGACTATCTGGAGCCAGACCTTGAGTTAGATTGCCCCAAAAATTTTGCAAAGTGGGAGATAATTGGTCATCCCAAAAAGAAATTACCCGATCATCACCCAGTTTATCTGAAAACAAATCAATTAACTCTGTATCCGTCAGTCTCACTTAGCTCATCTACTCCAGATCATATAAACAGGAATTGCCACAAACTGCACGGCAACTCCTCTCATATTGTACGTTCTAGAACAACCGCTTACTACCATCAGGACGAATCGTTCCCCAATTGGTCTTCGCGATCGCCAACTGCTCATCGGAAATCTTGGCTCCCTTGAGATCGGCTCCACAAAGATTCGTTCCACTCAAATTAGCCTGACTCAAATAAGCACCTTTGAGATTAGCGCCGCTCAAATTTGCTCCAGACAAATCTGTTTTACTCATGTAGGCTGACTGCAAATTTGCCTCCCGCAAATCTGCGCCAATCATTGAGGCACTACCCAAATCAGCCTTAATTAAAACTGCTCTCTGCATTTTCGCTTGGCGCAGATTAGCCGAGTTTAACTTTGCCTGCGATAGATTTGCCCCTTGAAAACTAGCACCCGACAGATCACTATGACAAAAATCAGCTTCTACCAATTTAGAGCGACTCATCACGATCCCCGCCAAATTGCTACTACTCATCACCGCCTTAGAGTAATCTTGGTTAGCAAAATTGCGCTTACCTTGACCATACTCGACAATGACTCGTCTACCTCCCTTTAGCTCACCGTTAGCACCAATACGACTGTTGTTCGCACGGGTATTTCCAGTTGTCATCATGCCGTTGTCAAACTGCGTACCCTGTCCATAGCGCTGAGATTGAATGCGCGAATTGGGAATCTGGGTAGTAGAACGAACTGTTACCGATGAGGGGGGACTAGAGGTATAGCTCTGTGGGGATGAATTAGGTGGAGGGGCAGGCGTATCGACGGAGCCAGTTTCCAAGGCCTTTAGAGCTTCTTCCGCCGAACGAAATCTCTGGGCGACAGACTGCTGCAATAACTTCTCAAAGACTGCCCGCATCCGATCGCTAAATTTAACATGGGACTTCCAGTTAATTTCACCTGTATAGGGATCATGGGGTAAATCCTTAGGCGATCGCCCAGTCATCAAATACAAGCAACTCATCGCCGTTGCATAGAGATCACTGGAATAGACTGGACGCATAGCCATCTGTTCAGGAGGCGCAAAGCCGGGAGTTCCAATCGCAAAATTAGTCAAAAGCCCTGTGGGATCTTCTTCAGCCGATGGCTTATTAATTTGGCTAGATACCGCACCAAAATCAATTAGCACCAGTTGTCCATCCTGCTTGCGGCGCATAATATTTGCAGGCTTAATATCACGGTGGATGACACCATTTTGATGCATGAACCCAAGGGCAGGTAAAATTTCTGCCAAAATTTTCTTGATTTCAATTTCACTAAATGCGCCGCGTCTTTCAAACTCCTGCTTGAGGGTCTCTCCATCCACAAACTCTTGGACTAGGTAAAAATTGCCATCTTCTTCAAAATAATCCAACAGTCTGGGAATTTGGGGATGGCTACCAATTTTGCCTAAGGTAAAAGCTTCACGCTCAAACAACTCTCTGGCCATTTTCATGACACTGGCGGATTGAGTATTGGGGCGTAGTTGCTTGACAACGCATGATGGAAAGCCAGGTAAGCCTTCGTCAGAGGCTAAGAAAGTGGCTCCAAAGCCACCCTTACCAAGAGGTTTACTGGCTCTATAGCGATTTCGCAACTTCAAATTTGAACCACAGCTCGCACAGGTCGAAGCAAAGGGTTCATTGTTAGGATTAGCACAGTTCGGATTAACGCAATAACTCACGGTTGATCGAAGACCCAGATGATGGTTGATCAAGTAAACGAAAACTAGATATTGAGATTGTAACTAAGTTTTGGGATTGAGTTTTAAAATTTGAGCTTTAAATTGATCTTTAAAATTGAACTTTAATTATATTAATTAGCCTATGTTACTCAATCTATTAGCTCTTGTTATACCAATTTAAAAAAGTGTTAACACACTTTTCTAAATTAGAAACCAAACCCAGTAAGGTCTTTTTAATAGGAAATGGCTACGCCGTCTCTTAACTTGGTATTAGTTTACTAGTTTTAGATTAAGACTAGCTTAGATGAAATTTAGCAAATATTGTTAAACAAAAGTTATTAAATTTTAAAAGTCTTCACTATCCACTATGTCACTATTATAGTTAGACGATGGGCGATTGGGGTTACGCCTTCTACGTCCCGCAGGACTAGCGTTATTTCCTGTTGTCTCCGATTCATCGTTGCGAGGGCGATCGCTAGGTCGAGGACGACGTTTGGGACTGACAGGACGGATATCATTTTCATCAATATCAATCACTGAGTCGTTGCCTATGTCATTGCTAGGGTCAGGACGGCCGCGTTTAGGACGACGCGATCGCCGATCATCAGTGGTATCACCACGCAGTTCACTAGCCTCGGTGCTATTTCCTAAGGAACCTCTGACAGGACGCGCACTAGGGCGATCACGGCGAGGGGCAATTTCGCGAGTTGGGTCGATCTCCACACGATAGTCTGATCCAATTGGCTCTTCGTCATCTACTAAGGGGTTAGATGGTGAGCGTCTGGCTTGGTTAGCTAGGGATTGGCGTAATACTAAGGACTCTACAGCAAACCATCCCGCAAAGCCTACCACTAGCACCTGTGCTAATTGGGTTGTGATTTCCATGCGGAAGTTGAAGGCCAGTAGAATGATGCCATAAACAAGGGCGATCGCTGAGAAAAAGATGTCATGATCGCGGGCAAGTTCAGGGCGAAAGTTCCGCACAAAATACAAACCCACTCCTCCTAATGCGGCAACAATTGCCAAAAGAATCATTAGCGGGTTGCCACCGATGTTGATCATGGCTCTATATTTCTCCTAATTATTGGCACTTTGCTGAGTCTAAATATTAATTCTAAGTATATCGCAATCTCCACTTTCTTTTTGGCAGTTGCTCTGGGGTGTATAGCATTCCTCATTTATACCAATTTAAAAAAGTGTGGTTGCACTTTTTTAAGTTAGAAACCAAACCCAGTAAGTTTTTTTTAATATCGAGATGGCGTAGCCATTTCTTAATTTGGTATAAATTTTGACTGGGATCAGATATCGGTTGATGGATGGCTAAGTGAAATCACGGGCAGCAAATGTTAGTTAGCTCTTTTGAGCTGTGGCAATAGCAACATTATGAGTTGCATTACTACTAGCCTTGACGCTCTCCTCGCTATGATCTTTGCTATTGTCCCTATTATGATCTTTGTTGCAAAGGTGATCGGGGAGGGCAGAGCCAGAGGGATCAAGCTTGTCCGCAAGATTGGGATACTTGATGCGCCCATGATTGCGCTCTTTCCAAATCTTGATAAACACAGGGGCGATTTTTTCGAGGTCTTCCCAAGTTAGACCACAGTCTTTGAGTTGACCATCGTCCCAACGGGCTTGAAAGATTCGCATTAACAAGGTTCTTGCGTCACTGAGGTTGGTTTCAGTGCCTAGCGATCGCAATGCTGCTTCACAGGCATCCGCCAACATCACGATTCCTGTTTCCCGCGACTGAGGGATGGGGCCAGCATAGCGAAATTCTGACTCCTCTACATAGTTGGAACGCTTTTGAGCTTGGCAGTAAAAATAGGTGATGGTGATTGTGCCTTGATGTTCAGGAATAAAAGCCTGTAACATTTCTGGTAAATGATATTTTTGAGCTAGTTTAATGCCCCCAGACACATGTTCTTTGACAATTCTGGCACTCTGCCAAGGATCATTTAACAGGTCATGGGGATTAGCTTGCCCCATCTGGTTTTCGATGAAATATTCAGGGCGTAAGGTTTTGCCAATATCGTGATATAGGGTTCCTGTCCTGACTAGGGCTGTATCAGCATCAATTTCACGAGCCGCAGCTTCAGCTAGGTTAGCTACAAATAGGGTGTGCTGAAATGTGCCTGGGGTTTCAGCAACGAGGCGACGCAGGAGGGGACGATCTAAATTAGCAAGTTCGGCAAGGCGGAAGGGGGTTAAGGCATAGGAAATATGCTCTAAATATGGGATTGCCCCAAGGGCGATAATGGCTGACATCAGCCCACCCGATGCGTATTGCAGGGCTGTGATCGCGATGAGGACGGGGGGCGTAGAACCAAGAATTACCGCGATCGCTGTATATACGGATGCTTGCACTAGCCCCACTAACAGTCCTGTTGCGGCTAAGTGCGATCGCGTGAGAGGGCGATTAGTGATGGCAGCGGCCAGCATTGCCCCAACTAAAATAGGACTCAAGAATAATAGGTCAGTACCAATGGCAATTCCCAATAAAACGGACATTAAGCCTGTTACTAACATGGCTAATCGTGAGCTGTAAAAGCTGCCAATAATTAGTCCCATACTGGCAAGGGGCAAAAAGACTAACATGTTAGGAGTCATTAGTACTGCGGCCAATGCACAACCTACGCAAACCACAGCAATGCTTAACCAATCCTTGATGTGGAGTTTGATTTTTAAAAGGTACTGCCATCGCCGATTGGCATAGCCAAAGATGGCAAAGGCAAGGGCTGTGGAACTGACCATTAGAACTAAGCCCTTGAGATTTAATTGTCGTTGTGTCATTTTTAATTCGTCTAAAATGACAAACTGTCTTTCTGTAATCTTTTCTCCTCCCTTCACAATGATCTGCCCAGCCCTTAAGGATAGGGTTTGGGTGGGAACAGACTCGGATGCTTGGATCGCTCTTTCGGCAGTACTAACATAGTCAATGCTCATGTTTGGTTTAACAGTTGCCTTGAGCAGAGCGATCGCCATAGCGCGATGTTCAGGATTTACGGGCAAATTGGCAAGACTCTGCAAACGGCGATCGAGCATTTCATCGGGCAAGCCTGCCACGATACCTGCATCTTGCAGATTGATGAGACCTTGAAGGATGAGATTTTTGCTATATTCCCACTCTTCATTGGTCATCTCTAGAATGCGATCGCGATACATTTCAGGGCCTTTTTTAACACTTTCTTGGGTGGATGTGTAGGCTGTCCGTATCTCTGCAATCCGATTAATCAGTTGTTGGTAGTCCACAGGAGTAGCATTAATCTTGTATTTAACTAACTCAGTGATGGTTAGGGAAGAAATTTCCTGCTCTGTTTCTGTCAGTACTGCCGCCGTACTAGAAAAATTGCGCCCCCCCGCTAATCTGTTAACCCGACTTTGGATCTGCTCCCATTCTGTATCAGGCACTAGTCGAATATAACGTTGTACTTCGTTGCTCAAAATTTTGTTGTCTACATAGGGCAGTCCACCAGAGGATACCCTTAAGCGATCGCCGACTTGAAATAGTTCTTCTAAATGGCTAATTGCCGATGCATTAACTTCGGGATTGTTACGATAGACAGGTGTAACCTTTTTCTTGGCCTGTTCTTTAGCCTGTCGAGTTGCCTCAATATCTGTGGCGACAATGGTTTTCGGTGATCTCAGATCCTGATCCACAAATGTGCCAATGCTTAAGCGTGGTTCTGCATAGAAACGGAGGCTTAGGGTGGAGGTCAGACAAACAAAGCTAATTCCAATTACTGCTCGACCAAACCATTTACGAGAAAATTGCTGATTTTTAGAAAGCAGTGATGTACATGTGGGAGTAATTCCCATGGCTTAATAACTCTTATTAGAAATTAAAAACTGTAAAAATTGAAAAACTATCCCAAATTAAAAAACAACCTAGAAATAATTAATTGCAAAAGTTGCAAAAAACTTACTAGGATTGGTTTTTAACTTATAAAAGTATAACGACACCTTTGTGAATTATCCTGTGACCTTAAGTATTAGAAAATGATCAACTGAGATATTGATAGGGTGGAAATCAAGATTGCATGTCTTAGCATGTAATAGTTTTTGGGAAAGAGCAAGCCATAAGCCGGGTTCTGTTTTGGAGCTTAACTCGATCGCTAATTTCCTGAGCCTTTCGAGTGAGCAGACCTAGCGGTTATCTATCTAGGATATCTGTTACCAGATACCTCATGCGGCACACACTTGGATCTATGACCAAACTTGCGTTTAGCACCATAGCCAAGTAACGGATATAGATACAGTTGAAGATCTTGATATCTATACCCTCTCGCCTTGCTTCTAGCTGGGGTTTACCGAGCCAAAGCCTCACGACTTTGCTGGTGCGCTCTTAACACACCTTTGCACCCTTACTCGAATTAAGTAAAAAGCCAAAAGTAGAAAGTAAAAAACTTAGTTTTACCTTTTTCCTTTTATCCTTTTCCTTGAAATCGGGCGGTATCTTTCTGTGGCACTATCCTCGCGATCGCTCGCACTGGGCATTATCCAGCAGCCTGATCTTCGGAGAAGCCCGGACTTTCCTCAGGGGTAATAATCATAGGGCATAGCCTTAGATTTGCGCCCCCGCAACCGCGCACTTACTCTTTCTTGCTCTAATTATATCAAACTCCCCTAGTAGTAATATTGCCCTCAAATCTAAAAATCTCTGATCAGTTCGCACTCATTGAAAACCCGTAATATCGTAGCCATTTTTTAGGTTTGGGCTTAGAGTGACAATTTATTACTAATGGAGGTAGACAAAAACAGAATCTGGCAAAATCTAGTCACGATATGGGCGTTATTGGTTACTTTATTCAGAAAATAAATGGCAAATAATGTTTATCAAAGTTGATTTGTTTTGCTAAACTGTCTAGCTATTGAAGGTTTTGATCTATACATTCTCTGTCTACAGGTGTGAGTAATAGCCAAATGATAAAGCACTTATCCAAAGGGATGTACGCGCTGATTTTGTCCCTAATTGTGCTGCTAGTAGCAGGAATTTCTCCTGCCACTGCTGCCAACATTTTACGGGTATTAGTAAAAGAAGAAAATAGCAATAAAATGTCGATCGCAGTGACTCAGCCTTCGACTTTACAAGCTCAAGGACAACCCAGCCGCCGTCTTGATCCAGGTCAGTGGTATACATTGCCTCTTACTTCTAAATATCGCATTACGCCCAGCAATAATGGTTTAGTCCAAGTCGGCACTAATCTATATCCAGGTGAGATCGAATTGCTGGCTTGGAATAATAAAGCGATCGCTGTTAACGTTTTGACCCTTGAAGAATATTTGCGGAGCGTTGTACCGAGTGAAATGCCTGCAAGCTGGCATATGGATGCTTTGATGGCTCAAGCGGTTGCAGCTAGAAGCTATGCTATTAATACACAGCGTCAACGTAAGTGGGGAGAGGCTCCCTATGATTTAGTCAGTGATACTCGCGATCAGGTTTATCGTGGTTTTTATCGTTATGACCCTGCTACGGGAAGAGCGATCGCTTTGATCCATAGCCGTAGTGATCAGGCAGTGGCTTCAACGGCTGGATATATGCTCCGTCCCGGTTTTAAGGGTTACTATCGTGCCAGACTGCCACGCAACTGGATCAGTTGGGGTGGTGGCTATATGCCTGTTTCCGATGGACAGCACCTCGATCAAGAAATGACTCAACAAATGGCTGAAAATGGTTGGAATTGGGTACAGATATTATCTTGGTGGTATCGAGATCAGCCAATTAAAAACTAGGTTTTAGCTTAGATTAAAAAAACTCGCACCGCGAGTTTTTTTAATCCTAAAATTGAGGTTATAGCGCCCTACCAAATTAGAGATATTATGGCTGTCAGCAAATCTTCAGAAGTTGAAATTTCCGCCGCGATCGCTCAGTTATCTGGGTGGTCTGTAGTGGATGGTAAGTTACAGAAAAACTATAAGTTCCGTGACTTTGTGGAAGCCTTTGGCTTTATCAGCAAAGTGGCGATCGTCTCTGACAAAATGGGGCATCATCCCGAACTATTTAATGTCTATAACAAAGTCCGTATTGACCTCACTACCCATGATGCAGGTGGTATTAGCGCCCTCGATTTTGAACTTGCTCAAAAAATTGACAAGTTAATCTAACCAAAGCACCCCAATGGGGTGACTTGGTTACGAATGTCTTTTTTGATGCCATTGCCAAGCATGTTGCAAGATTAATTTTAAATCCGCATACTGAGGCTGCCAATCTAGTATTTGGCGAGCCTTCTCACTACTACCGACCAAGGCAGGTGGATCGCCCGCACGGCGATCTCCAAATTCCACATGAATCGGCTTGCCTGTGACCTCCTTGGCTGCGTCAATTACTTCTTTGACCGAAAACCCATTGCCATTGCCCAGATTGAAAATATCGCTAGAATTGCCTGCCAGTAAATATTGCAACCCTAAAACATGGGCATCCGCTAAATCATTGACATGGATATAGTCCCTAATGCAAGTACCATCAGGGGTGGGATAGTCGGAACCATAAACAGTGATCGATTCCCGCTTGCCCAAAGCCGTTAGCAAAATTAAGGGAATGAGGTGAGTCTCAGGCAGGTGATCTTCTCCAATTTGACCAGAGGGATCGGCTCCTGCGGCATTAAAGTATCGAAAAATTACGGATTTCAAGCCATAGGCAACATCAAAATCCTGAAGAATTCTTTCCACCATTAGCTTAGTTGCCCCATAGGGATTGATAGGAGCTTGGGGATGAGACTCTGTGATCGGAATTTGCTGTGGAACTCCATAGCTGGCGCAGGTAGATGAAAAAACAAATTTCTTGATATTAGCTGCCACCATCGCTTCTAGTAAAACCAAGCTGCCATAGACATTGTTCCGATAATATTTGTCGGGCTGGCTGACGGACTCCCCCACATAGGCATAGGCGGCAAAGTGCATGACCGCACTGATGGGACGATCGCGAAATAATTGGTCTAGCAATGGGCGATCGGTCGTATCACCCACCACCAACTCCACACCTAAGGTGTCAGCAATATCTTGATGTCCATAGACGAGATTATCTAAGACGATCACTTCATAGCCAACTTTTTGTAAAGCCTTGACCGCATGGGAGCCAATGTATCCTGCACCGCCTGTAACTAAAACTGTCTGCTTACTCATGGGTTTAATTAAGTTGTGAATTCCTTTGCATACTATTACTGATCGGTTGATTGATTTGCTAGTCGCGATCGCAAAACTTCTAGCACCTCTGGAGGAATTGGCATCCGCAACGCTCGACCTAAACGATTTTTCTTTTGGGCGATTTGCAAACAAGATGCATTGGGGCATAAATAGGCCGATCGCCCCATGCCATGATCAAGCTGAATTGTAAACTTTTGTGCATCTGGCGATCGCTCACCATCAGTTTTAGTCATCGGCACACGCACGATCCGCCAAAAGCGATCGCGCGGTGCAACACAATGACAACTAACACAACGACGTTCTAGCTTTAGAGCCAAATTCATCCCTCAACAAACGATACCCAATCAAAAAAGTCGTCAACCCCATCAACCCAAACCATTAACAACTTTGATCTTAGTTATCCTCATCCTCTAGATCCTCCTCTAACCCTTGTTGCCGTCTAGTCGCCGCCAAAGCCAAAGCTGCCTCGACCTTACGCGCTTCCTCGTCATAGTCGTACTTAGCTAGATTCTTGATATCGATTTTCCAGCCCGTCAGCCTCGCCGCCAAACGCACATTTTGCCCTTCCTTACCGATCGCCAGACTCAACTGATCCTCAGGCACAATCACATGGGCAATCCGTTCATCGGCATTGATCAAACGCACTTCATGGATTCGTGCGGGACTCAGAGAATTAGCAATATAAGTTGAAGGATCAGGCGACCAGCGAATCACATCAATTTTCTCGCCTCGCAACTCCGACACCACCGCCTGAATTCTTGCGCCCCTAGCACCAATACAAGCACCCACAGGATCAACATCACGATCTAGTGTATCCACAGCAATCTTTGTTCTCGGCCCCACCGCAGGAGAAGGCGGATTTGCCTCCCTAGCGACTGCCACAATCCTTACCACCTCTTCCTCAATTTCAGGTACTTCGTTAGCAAACAAATACACCACTAAGCCAGCATCAGCCCTTGAAACCAATAGCTGCGCCCCACGTCTCGAACCCTCAAACACCTTCTTCAAATAGACCTTAATAGTGGTATTGGGGCGATAGGGTCTCTCAACCGCCAACTGTTCCCGCCTCGGCAACTCGGCCTCCACATCGGGCTGCCCAAAGCCACTACTTACAGCCACAATTACTGACGAAGACTCAAACCGCAAGACTCGCCCCTGTAAGACAGTACCTTCTAACTCTTGAAACTCTTCTTGAATGATCTTGCGTTGTTGATCCCTCAACTTCTGAGATAGTACCTGCTTGGTCTGAATTGCCGCCATTCTGCCAAAGTCTCCTTGCTCAGGAGTCACATCGACCACCACCGTGCCGCCAGCCTGCGCCTCAGGAGCAACTTCGCGTACTTCATTCAAACCGATCTCATGATCTGCATCCTTGACCTCCATCACAATTGTCTTGGTTGCCAAAACACGAAATCCTTCACTATCGAGATCTAGCTCCACATCAAAGTTATTAAAATGCTCCTCCTCAAAATTGGTGCCATCAGAACGATAGGTCTTCCGAAATTTCTCGTAACCCTTTAGCAAAGCTTCCCGCAAGGCATTCTGCACAGCATTCTTAGGCAAATTGCGCTCCTTGCTAATCACCTCAACCATCTGACCTAAGCCTGGTAAATTCAACAACGACATAAAACTTCTCGCTAAACTTATTTATATGTAATTACTTTGTGTTTCTGAAACGTTTTGGCTAAATGCTCTATGACCAAATGCTCAAATACTTTGCTATGGCAAAGCTGTTAACTTGATAATTCCACCTGAGCAATCAAATCACGCGGAACATTGACAACACGGCCTTTAATGCTGATGGATACTTGTGTATCACTGCGGCCAATAAGATGTCCCTGCCAGCTTTGTTTCCCTTCGTAGGGGGTAATAGTATTTACTGTCACCATAAATCCTCGAAAAGCAATAAATTCGCGATCGCTCTCCAACTGTCGGGCGACCCCTGGGCTAGATATTTCTAGCACATAGGCATAGGGAATTAAATCTATCTCATCAAGAGCAGGCTCCAAAGCACGACTCATCCTTTCACAATCATCCAAGCCAGTATCCTGTTCAGGGTTACGAATATCCACCCGTAGCACTGTAGGATTTTTATTGGTTTGCAACACAACATTAACCACCTCTAGCCCAAGGTTGGCAGCAACTGCTTCAGCAATTTGCGAAATTTGCGGAATCAATGGATGACTCATAGAATTTATAAAAAATGAACCTAAAAAAACAAAAAAGTGGGACAATGCCCACTCTTTTGAGTGATGTGTAAGTGTAACCAGTCACAGTCCATAGAGTTTTTCAAGTTCTATGGGCTATGAAGGCTCCCACATGAGACTCGCTAACGAGTATGCTGTGGGCTTCTCAACCAATGCAGCTATCATTCTTAGAAATAGTAGCTGTAAGCTTATCTAGACTCCCAATCTCTATACAATGTAACTCGCAGTAATTCGCAGATTGTCGCGAACTATAGAATCTACAGAATTGCAACTATATTTTTGGGGTGGGGTACTGGCTCAATTAAGGCTTAAGTTGTTAGATTAACCTAAATTATCTAAGGAAATCGTTATGCTCAAGAATCAGTTAATATTTCAGTCCCTATATCCCTAAGCAATGTAAAGTTTTTAGCCCACTAATAATATCACCATTTCCAAGTTTAAGTTGAACTAAGTTCAGGTAGCTATATTCATCTAGGAAGCAATCTCAGATTTGACTAGCTCAGGGCGTTCCTCTGGTATGATTGCTCCCGCGATCGGGCAAACCTGAAGGCATACTCCACAATCAATACAAACTGCCGCATCAATTTTGTACCAAGTAGTTCCCTTGAGATTTAATCCTGTGCCTTGCTCGATACAGGCAACAGGGCAAACAGGTACACAATCTGAAATCCCCTCACAAATATTTGAAATAATTGTGTAAGCCATACTGTCACTATCTTTGGGTCAAATAATATAACTTTGAATATAACTTTTATATAACCAAATATAACTTCTGGCTAACCTTTTCGCGAAAAAATAACGTAAGTTAGTAGTTGCCTTTAATATCTTATCGTGTAATATACATTTAACGCAGAAAAGCCGTAGGAAGCTAACTGCACTAGGTTCCTTCTCACGTCTAAGGTGAGAGTTTACCTGTTCGCTCGATCCTTAATAACTAGTCAGACTTGGATAGGACAATTCTGGAAAGGAGGATAGAGTAAATGTCTAGTAGTCTTAGTAGCTTAACCTTGACGAGGTTAGGCGGTGATGGTTAAGGGCAAGCCCATGCTAGCTACTACAGCGTCAATTAGATCAACTCAAGCGCTTGTAAAATCAAGCCAACCTTGTAAAAACTATCTACATTGATTGCCATAATAATTATGAAATTCTCTACTCTTGCTATTGGTTTTGGAATTGCAGCTATCGCTGGTTCTGCATTTGTTGTTAGCGGATCTGAAGCTGCAACCCTAGTATTCTCTGGTGGTCCTAACTTAGTTGGCGATACCTTTGAATTTGAATTCTTGCCTCCTACCGATGGTGCAATTAGATCAAGCTTGTTTGTAACTAGCCTTGCCAAATCAAGCGTTTTGCAAGTTCTATTTACTGAACCAGATAGCAACAATGGTACTGTTACTCCCAATGGAGTTGTAACATCTACAGGATGGGCATCCACTGCTGGTTCTTACATCTTGGGCTGGGGTTTTAAAAATGATCTTCTCCGCTCTGGTTCTTATCCTGACACTGTATTTTCTAACGACGCGAACCCTGTGCAATTTAAATTGCTTGGTTCTGCTGGTGGTTGGTACACCTATGGCATCGAAGACATCCTAGGTGGTGGCGACAAAGACTATAACGATGGCACTTTCAAGGTTCGTGCAGTGCCTGTACCTGCTGTTGTCCCTGGTATCGCTTTGGCTGGAGCTTTCTTGGGTAGCAAGGCTCTCAAGCGCAACAAGAAGAAGCAAGAAGAAGTTGCAGTTTAATTATTTAATTATCTAGTTAACAATTTAATAAACTGTTGAAATATAGAGCGCTATGCGCTCTATATTTTTATTTATATGAAGATATTACAGATTGGCACTAGTTGGTTTTTAGAGGATGCAGGTGGTTTGGCACGGGTCTATTATGGCTGCGTGCAGAATCTACCGATCGCGGGGGTTCAGGTACATGGTTTAGTAACTGGATCAGATCAGGTGGTGCAGACCTCTGCGGGGCAGGTGGAGACTTTTGCTACGGCAGATCAATCTTTGTGGCAGCGATCGCGAGGGTTACGCCGATCCTTTGATCGAGTTGTTGGCGATGGGGATTTTGACTTAGTGGCTAGTCATTTTGCTCTATACGCCTTGCCAATTTTAGACAAGTTACAGAAAATGCCTTTAGTGGTACATTTTCATGGGCCTTGGGCGCTCGAAAGTCAGGCTGAAGGAGCAGGCAAGTTATCGGTTTGGGGCAAGTGGCTAGTAGAAAAAATTGTCTATAGTCGGGCTAAGGGTTTTATTGTTTTGTCGGAGGCTTTTCGCCAAATTTTGCACCGTACCTATGGTGTGCCTCTGGAGAAGATATTTATTGTGGGCGGGGGGATCAATGTAAATGCCTATCACTCAGGTTTATCAATGACTGAGGCAAGGAAACATTTAGGATGGGCGCAGGATCGCCGCATTATTTTATGTGTGCGGCGGTTGGTGCAGCGTATGGGGTTAGAAAATTTGATTGCGGCGATCGCGAAGGTGCGTCAAGTTTATCCCGATGTGTTGTTACTGATTGCAGGGAAAGGGGCGATCGCGAATAACTTGCGATCGCAAATTCAGGAAATGCAGCTAGAAAACCATGTGCAGCTATTAGGATTTGTTGCCGATCAAGACTTACCGATCGCCTATCGCGCAGCAGAGTTTTCGATGATGCCAACGGTATCTTTGGAGGGCTTTGGGTTAGTGGCGATCGAGTCACTGGCGGCAGGAACTCCCGTATTAGGTACGCCGATCGGTGGTATTCCAGAGATTTTACGTCCTCTATCGGAGGATTTAGTTTTAGAGGGAAATACGGTGGAGCAGTTGGCTCAAGGAATGGTTGAGGCATTGGGTGGCCAGCGCCATTTGCCAAGGTCTGAAGATTGTCAAATCTATGTCAAGGAACACTACGATTGGCAAGCGATCGCTAATCAGATGCGATCAGTTTACGAAAGTTTAGTGTAGATTTGCTGTTAAATAGTTATGCCTAACCCTTAACTAACTTTTATACTGCTATAAATAACCTATTACTAACTTTTGCATAACTTTCATCTATAGCCAAAAACAATCCTATCGATAAAAATGATTGCAGTTGAAACAAAGGAACAAAGTTCTTACATCAAATTCAAGAGGCTTTAAAAAATGAAATTTCTCCTCAACTCCAAACTCAACACTATCTCCACTGCGGCGATCGCCACAACTGCTGCTGGTCTAACTGCAATTTCTGCACCTGTCTCCGCTAATGCTGCTACTTTTACCTTCAACAATATTGTTCCTGACAATGTTGGTGAAACAATTGGCGACGTTATTGCCCCCTACCTATCAATGGATGTTACAGCGTCGGGAAGCGGTACACTATTTAAATTCAACCTTGGGAACACAGCAGCTCTAGGTACTGCCCCTTACAATTTCTCAAATGCTTTCATCCGCCAAGTTTTTATTGATGGTTCACCAAGTTTGCTCGGCATACCTACATTAAATCAGGCCAATGTTGGTACTGTTAATTTTGTAAGTGCACTTACTGGCACTTTTTCTCAAGGCAACAAGATTGGTTTTACCTATGACTATTATTTTAATAGATCAAATGGTTCTGCAAATGGTTTTGCAATTCAAAAGAATGAGTCGCTTGGTGTATTGTTTGCAAACGCTAACTACAACAACGTAATTAGTGCTATCAACTCTGGCGCATTGCGTGTTGGCTATCACGTTCAGGGATTTGGCGAAAGTGATTCTTACGTCAATGGCATTCCCACCCCTCCCAGACCAGTACCAGTACCTGGATTCTTGCTTGGTTTAGTTGCTGCTGGTGGATTTGGAGCCTCTCGCGTCATCAAGACCAAAAAGCAAGCCACCGTCTAAACAAGGCATTAGAAAATACTAAATAAAAAGTCCTGCATAGCAGGACTTTTTATTTGTTTAGTGCTGACTTTTCGCAAAATTGTCCTATACTAGATAGGCTGTCAAGTTTTCAACAGTAATAAGGAAGGAGCTATGTCCCGTTATAGAGGTCCGCGCCTCAGAATCGTCAGAAGACTCGGAGAACTTCCCGGTCTTAGCCGCAAGCAACCAAAACATGCATATCCACCAGGACAACATGGTCAAGAGCGCAAAAAACGTTCTGAATATGCTGTACGTCTCGAAGAAAAGCAAAAACTACGCTTTAATTATGGGCTAACGGAAACCCAAATGTTACGTTATGTCCGCCGAGCCAGAAGAGTCAAAGGCTCAACTGGTCTAGTACTATTGCAACTGCTCGAAATGCGTCTTGATAACACCGTGTTTCGCATGGGGCTTGCGCCGACTATCCCTGCGGCACGTCAGTTGGTTAATCATGGACATATCACGATCAATGGCAAGACTGTCACTATTCCTAGCTACGGTTGCCGTCCTGGGGAAGTAATTAGCGTCAAAAATAACGAGAAATCTCGTAAGTTGGTTGAAGCTAATCTTGAGTTCCCTGGTCTTTCCAACATTCCTAGTCATTTAGAGTTTGATAAGTCTAAGTTGACTGGTAAGGTCAATGGCATTGTTGAGCGCGAATGGGTGGCTCTGCAAGTGAATGAACTACTGGTTATTGAGTACTACTCACGACAAGCTTAGGGTCAAAGTATCAGCTACGGGCATTTTTTTGTTTGGGAGCTTGTAGCTGAACGTCTGACTATTAAGTACACTTTAGAAAGTTCAAGTTAAGTTCAATATTAAGTTCATCTTCACTGCGAATTATGCAGTTAAATATTTCTGCTTCTGTAAACCTTGAATTAGTTGTGCCTAAGGACTTTGTTCGGGGTTGTCCCCGCAGTGTCCGTATGGATGTTGATCATCTACTGCTGGCGATCGAAGCATTAGAACTTGAGTCGGTTGAATTAATGCTTAGTCTGGTTGAGCAATTGAGGCTAGAGGCAATAATTCCTAATCGGGTTGCTTTTTGGCGATTACGCAATACTAACCCCCTGCGCCGCAACTATCAGCGTGGTACGCTCAGTTGGGATGAGCTAAAGGCTTTAGTCAAAATTATTTGCGCGATCGCTCAACAATTCAATACAGGGTTGCGATTACTATTAAGTACCTATCAACAGATGAGTGAAGGTAAGATTGAGTCCCTTGGATTACAGCAAAATCAAGCTTTTTTAGAAGGTTATATCGATCGCTTTCGCTCTTTGTATGTGGGCAGAATGCGATCGCCATCCCCTCTAAACGATACCGAAATTCGAGAGTTAGCATTACAATTGCTGACCCGTCTTTTGTTGTGTAGTGGTACAGCAGGAGAATATCGCCTGTGGAATAGTTTGTTTGATGGAGCAACTGCCTAATGATTCAACGCAGTTATAGTCTGCCTAGTTGTACTTTGTTGGTCGAAGGCATCAGCACTGGTGGTGACATTCTGTCAATTGTGACTAGTTTTGGTTTTCGATTCAATCATCACCCTGAGCCAGTAATTGGTGGATTAGACCTCCTAAAAGCAATGGTGAAAGTGGTTGGTGCTTATGTGCAGGCTCTCAAGAGTAATAGTGAGGTAACGATCCCCGACTCTCAAATTAGTCTGGTTCCTGACGGTAAGCATTGCCATATTCTGTCTGTGATGCAAAATCAATCTGATGCTAACAACCCTAAGCAAATGCAGGTGAAGTTAGATACAGTGCAGCTTTTTGATCTGATGGAAAGCTTGGATCGTCTCTGCACAGATCCAACGACTTTGCCAGATCTCCAAATCGTCACCACAATTACGGAATACAAGTCTAGTTCACAGCTAAGTAACTCGGCCTTACCTGCAATTTTAGGGGTATTTAGTTTGGCGATCGCCACCACTGTTTTGTACTTCATTCCCATCCCCAAACAGGAACCCAAACCAGTTCAACCCATCCCTCAGACGACACAGCCCTTACCGCAGCAATCTGCGCCGCCCACACCGCCTAGTCTGGATACTTCTCCAACTCCTGAAACTTCGCCTAGTCCCACCGATCCCGCCACCACTCCAGAGCCAACCGCTTCTCCAACGGCGGAGCCTAGTCCAGAAAGTACAGTGCCTCCAGACAGCAGCAGTCAACAGAGATAAATTACCAATCTTGCAAGCATTGGACTAGCGATTGAATTTGCTCTGTGGTGTGGCTTGCCATGAGTGTAATCCGAATGCGTGGTGTGGGAACTGTGGGCGGGCGAATCGCAGGGGCATAGATACCGTGATCTTGGAGATAGGCGGCTATTTTTTGCGTTGCCACAATGTTGCTATATTCTATGGCAATGATGGGCGAGTCAGTGGCGATCGCAGGCAGTTCTAGCCGTTGCACCTGTTTTTGCATGTACTGCACATTTTGCCAAAGTTTTTGGCGACGCTGTGGCTCATTTCTGATGATATCGATCGCGGCGATCGCGGCTCCAGTGTCAGCAGGGGACAACGCCGTTGTATAAATCCAAGTTGCCGCCCGATTGCGAAGATAGTCAATTAACTGTGCCGAACCCGCCACATAGCCGCCAAGACTGCCTAGAGCCTTACTCAAAGTACCAACTTGAATTAAGGGCTGATTAATACCTAAGTGTTCCGTTAAGCCACCACCGCGATCGCCAAATACGCCCGTTCCGTGAGCCTCATCCACCATTACCATGCAGTCATAGACCTGTGCCAGTTCCATAATTTCGCGTAGAGGAGCGAGATCGCCGTCCATACTAAATACGCTATCGGTGACAATCAGACAGCGCCGATATTTACCCCGATTTTCGATTAACTTGGTGGTGAGGTCGATCAAATTACCATGTTCATAATCGATCGCCGTTGCACCACTCATGACGGCTCCCTTCTTCAGGCAAGAATGGTTATAAGCATCCCCCAAGATCAAATCCTTTGCACCCACAATCGCCGAGATCGTCCCCAAATTGGCTAGATATCCTGAACTAAATACCAGTGCTGCTTCTGTGTTTTTGAGTTGCGCGATCGCCGATTCTAATTCTTCATGGATTGCCAAATGACCAGTCACCAGTCGCGACCCTGTTGAGCCAGTACCATAGGTTGCGGCCGCCCGTTGGGCTGCCTCAATCACACGTTGATCACCAGCGAGATCTAAGTAATTATTGCTGGCAAACATCAGCATCTCACGATCATTTACGGTGGCGATCGCTCCTGCCTTAGTAGTAATGGTTTGGGTGGAACGATACCAATTTGCTTTGTGGATAGAGTGCAAGGAGCGATCGAGCCAATCGTAAGGAGTAGACATAGAAGGTATGGATTTAACGTTGTTCGGGATGACAGATCATAGGATTACCACTGTCACAGCTATCATTAATCGCCGCAATTAACTCATACAATCGACCTAAATCCCGTTGATTAAAATGCATAGTCAACCTTGGTAAATCCCAAATATGTGGCTCATTCATTTCCTCTGCCAAAGCATCGCTCCGCTCGATTTTCCCCTTAGTGAGAATGTCACCAAAACTTTGATTTAAGCGATCCAAATGAGCATCACTAATCGGCATATGCAAGCGAATTACAAACAAATCCTCTACCCATCGGCAGGAATGATAAATACTATAAAAAGTATTGATAAACTGACAGGCTTCATCCACATCATCAGTAATCTTATATAGACTCCGATCCTCCTCCGTAATTAGCCCCCTCGCCAACAAATTCTTTTCAACAAACAACTCCCAATCACGCCAGTAATTGCCCCCTTGCTTATCTAGTAAAACAATGGGTCTAGGCGTAGTGCGCCCTGTTTGGCATAGCGTTAGGCTTTCAAAAAATTCATCCTGAGTCCCAAATCCCCCAGGGAATAGAGCGATCGCGTCACTTTCTTTAATAAAGTACAACTTGCGCGTAAAAAAGTAGCGAAACCGAACTAGCCGTGAAGCCTCCGAGACAAAGTGATTGCTCGACTGCTCAAAGGGCAAACTGATATTTAAACCAAAGGAGCGATCTCCAGCTCCCTCATTGCCAGCCGCCATAATCCCTCCCCCTGCACCAGTAATTACCATAAAGCCTTGCTTAGTAATCTTTTTGGCAAACTCAAAGGCCTGTTGGTACTCAGGGGCATCATGACTGGTACGCGCTGAACCAAAAATACTCACCTTGCGCTTAAATCGATGGGGGTAAAACATGGCGATCGCCTTTTGCATATCCTGCAAAGCCCCCGTCAAGATCTTCCAGTCTAAACGTTCCGCATCTCCCTGACTAATTTGCAAAATTGACGACAAAGCACTATAGATCAGATCTCCATGCTCCGTTGATTCTAACTGCTCCACCAAACGATGCAAATCACTTGTAAGGGCTTCAATATCTGAATGTGAAGGAATTTTTGCCATAGTATAATCTTATAACGAGTCCGCAAGCATTTGAAAGTCTCAATACTTCTTTGGTTGATTGCGATGAGCGACCAATTCATACGATACTGAGTAAGCAACAAAAATTAACAAAAAATTAATACTCAACCTATGGCAACCATCACATTTGTTAACGAAGGCAAAGAAGCGATCGCGATGGATGGAGCTAACCTTCGTATGAAAGCGCTCGAAAATAACATCGACATCTACAAATTTGTTGCCAAACTAACCAATTGTAATGGTTATGGGCAATGTGCCACCTGTGTTGTGGAAATCGTTGAAGGCTCAGAAAACCTGTCACCTAAAACCGAATTTGAACAAAAGAAGCTCAAAAACAAGCCTAGCAACTATCGTCTAGCTTGCCAAACCCTTGTCAATCAGGGCAATGTCAGCGTTAAAACTAAGCCATAGATACCAGAGTCAATTCCAGCAACTCAGTATCTATACATTATCCATGCATGATTTATGGACTGGCGATCGATGGTTTTTATGGTGACAGCCTCAAAAAATCGGCGATCGCCAACCACCATAACTTTGATTACGGTAAAACGTACTTCAAAATTACGAATAAACACTTGATCAGTGCTACGTTAAACTAGAATAATTGTCCACATAACCTTTAAGCGACAGAGAAACCCCCTATGGCGCGTGATTATTACGAAATCCTTGGAGTTGATCGCAATACAGACAAAGAGGAAATCAAACGAGCATATCGACGTTTAGCTCGCAAATATCACCCCGATGTGAATAAAGAACCGGGGGCAGATGAACGTTTTAAAGAAATTAATCGGGCTTACGAAGTCCTCTCTGAACCAGAAACTCGCGCTCGCTATGATCGTTTTGGCGAAGCTGGCGTATCGGGTGCTGGGGCTGCTCCTGATATGGGAGATATGGGCGGATTTGCCGATATTTTTGAAAGTTTCTTCAGTGGCTTTTCAGGAACAGGACAGCAACAGGCCCGTCGGCGCAGTGGCCCCACCCGTGGTGAAGATCTGCGCTTTGACCTTAAGCTAGAATTTCGCGAAGCAATTTTTGGCGGAGAGAAGCAGATCAAGATTTCGCACTTGGAAACCTGTGGCACTTGCACAGGCACAGGGGCTAAACCAGGTACAAGACCACGCACCTGCGGAACCTGTAGCGGCACTGGGCAGGTCAGACGCGCTACTCGTACACCCTTTGGTAGCTTTACACAGGTTTCGACATGTCCAACCTGTAACGGCACTGGTCAAGTGATTGAGGACAAGTGTGAAAGTTGTAATGGCTTAGGTCTCAATCAGGTTACGAAAAAATTAAAAATTACGATTCCCGCAGGTGTCGATAGTGGCACTAGGTTGCGTGTCTCCAGTGAAGGAGATGCGGGTCAACGAGGTGGTCCATCAGGAGATCTCTATGTGTATCTCTATGTTCAAGCTGACAATGAGTTTGAACGGGAAGGCATCAATATTCTTTCGGAGATCAAGGTAAGTTATTTACAAGCGATCTTGGGTGACAAGATCATGATTAATACGGTTGATGGCAAGAAGCCCTTGACCATTCCTGCGGGGACACAACCTGATACTGTTTTGACTTTGGAAGGTTTAGGTGTACCCAAACTAGGAAATCCCGTTGCCCGTGGTGATCACCTGATTAAGGTAAAGGTGGATATTCCGACAAAGCTTGGTAGCGAAGAGCGCGAAGTTCTGGAAAAGCTTAAGGAGAAGCAGATGGGCAGTGGTGCTAAAGGCGGTTTGGGTGATATTTTAGGAGGTATTGGTGGCATATTTGGCAATCAAAAGTAAGACATAAAGAGTGAAGTATGTGTATTCAGGCAGATAAGTCTATTGATTTGAGAGGTGTTCCCTGTCCTCTGAGTTTCGTGCGCGCTAAATTGCATTTAGAAAAGCTAGAGGCAGGTCAACTGCTAGAGGTTTTGTTGGATGCTGGTGAGCCGATCGAGCAGGTTCCCAATAGCTTGACTGCCGATGGTCATCAAGTAAAAGAAATTAAGCAACGCGATCGCTTTTTTGCCTTGACTGTTCAGAAAGCATGATGAGCGATCTGACAGGTACGGTATTAGCGGTGCAGGCTAACTTTTATCGTGTCATGCTAGACCATCTGGATTCAGAGACATCTAGCCAGTGGTCAGACAGTCAAGAATTGCCCTGCTTAGAGTTGCTCTGTACTAGACGGGCTAGGCTCAAAAAAATTGGTCAGCAAATCTGTGTGGGCGATCGCGTCACCATCGAAGAACCTGATTGGCAAGGGGGGCGTGGTGCAATTTCAGAGGTACATCCAAGACGTAATCTTCTGGATCGACCTATGGTTGCTAATGTCGATCGCATTCTTTTAGTATTTGCCTTAGCAGAACCCCATCTCGACCCGCATCAACTCAGTCGCTTTTTGGTCAAAGCGGAAAGCACAGAAGTGGAAGTTCTGCTTTGTCTAAACAAGCGTGATCTAGTTGATGGAGAAACTTGGCAAGCATGGCGCGATCGCTTACGACTATGGGGCTATGATCCTCTTGCCATCAGTACCTACACCCAAGAGGGCATTACCGAACTCGCTACCCATTTGCAAGTAGGCGTAACTGTGGTGGCTGGACAGTCGGGAGTGGGGAAATCCAGCTTAATCAATCTTCTAGTTCCCAATCTCAAGGCAAGAGTTGGCGAAGTGTCGCAACGGCTAGGGCATGGCAGACATACAACTCGCCATGTGGAATTATTTAATCTGCCCAGAGGCGGCTATCTGGCTGATACCCCTGGATTTATGCAACCTAGTCTGACGATTTCTCCCCAAGATTTGGCATATTATTTTCCTGAGGCTAGACAGAGACTGACTGAAGCCACTTGTCACTTCCATAATTGCCTACATCGACCTAATGAGCCAGACTGCGTGGTGCGTGGTGATTGGCAACGTTATGAGTATTACTTAGCTTATCTAGAAGAGGCGATCGCCTACCAACAAAAAATCCGTCACAGCACTAATTCGGAAGCGAATTTGAAGACAAAAGATAGTAGTGATGGTAAGCAACATCAAGAACCAAAACTGCTCAAAAAGCGCTATCGGCGTGAATCGCGCCGTAGTGAGCATCAACAGCTAGATCAATCTATTGATACAACCTATTGAGGCTTTGAGAGTGTTGTCACATTTTTATATGTGATTCGACTTTTGCTTCACCACTAAATCCTGTGGCGATTTTGACTAGGTTGACTGTCTTTACTCGCATTAGCACAATTATGAACATTGACACAAATGCGAGTCTTGCTCGATTCCATTGCAGATGTTCGTGCAACTTTTCTCGGAATAGGTTAATCTCTTTCATAAGGGGTTTTATTTGTGATGTGGTTATCTCTTAGAAAACCCCTTCCTGTATACTTTTGCAACTTTTTGTCCTGTACTAAGGGAGATAAGTTAAGAACAAGCTCCCAAATCTTGATTCCAAAAATTCAAGATCAACCATACTCCCCTGCCACCGTAATCGATACACCTTTATCCCCCGATCTTGCCCCAATAGTTTCAACCAGTTCTAATCCATCTCCATCATTACCAAGTAACCCCATGAAAACGATCGCGATCTATCACAATAAAGGCGGTGTCGGCAAAACTACAACTGTTGTAAATCTGGCGGCTGCGTTAAGCAAAAAGGGTAAGCGTGTCCTCGTCATAGACCTCGACAGCCAAGCCAATACAACCTACGCCGCAGGCTTGATGAAGTTCCAAGATGAATAAGATGACACTCTTAAAGACAACAACATTTACCACGTCATTCTCAATCTTAATTCTCATTCAATTGTTGATGTTGCAAGAAAAGCAACATTTACCTATCCTGAAGTGGATGTTGTCCCCGCGCACATCAGCCTGATTTGGGAAGAAAAGTTCTTGCAAGATAAAAGCTTCGCTCAGACTCGATTGATTAAAAAGTTAGACGCAGTACGCGAGATTTACGATGTGGTGCTGATAGATACGCCGCCATCTTTGAATCTTTATGCAAAAATAGCTTTGACTGCTTGTGATTATCTAATCATTCCATCAGATCTCAAACCCTTTGCTAATGAAGGGCTAAAAAATGTCAAAAACTTTATCGATGAAATTGATGAATTCCGTAACCTAATTAGCATTAATCCCGTTAACGTCTTAGGAGTGTTACCTTCTAAAATTCTTACCAATGCTGCTTATGTCAAATCAACCTTGCCTAAACAAGAGCAAGTAGTAACTGAACGCTACGGCTTTCCTGTATTAGAAACAAGAATTTTTCAGCGAGAAGATCTATCGAGATCTATCGATGAATTTTTGCTGGTTGGGGATTTGCAAATTCCCGATCCAAAGTCAATTTTTGATTACAAACCTGATTCGATGTCTGCCGCAGAGTTTGAAGAATTAAGCAACGAGATTTCCGCAAAAATTAGGCTAAACTCATGAATTTAATCACATCTTCCGTTGATATTGAAGGAATTACCTCATCAGTTCCGAGATCGCAATTTGATGAAAATGAGCTTGAATACCTTGCTAATCTATTCCTAAAGTCAGGCGATACCGTCAGCCCGATATTGCTGCACGAAAAATCGCCGATCGCCTTTGAAGTCTTAAAAGGACATCGCGAATATTATGCAGCACTCAAAGCTCAAGAAATTGATGCGAGATTTGAATCAATTCGCGCCTATGTTGTGCCTAGCGATCGTCAAGATATTATTCTTGAACAATATGATTATTTTCGTAACTCTAAGGTTGTAGAACATCCAAGCAATAGTTCAACTGATCAAGTTATCTCAATTTCTGACATTAAGAGTTGTATCTCTAAGGAAGTCAGCCCTTTAATTGCCCAGAGTGAAAAGATTGATGCTCTTATTAAAGCGATCGCCGATCTCGACAAACGTATTCCGCCACTGCCTGCCCCGCGTCCTGATTCACAACTCCTTTACGAACTCAACCATCAAAGTGAACAGGAACTGATCACTAAATTTACCAAAGCAGGATGGAAAGGTAAACCACTGAAAACAATAGTTGATTCGATAATCGAAACACGACCTTATGACTCTTTTGCTGACCTGACATCTCGCAAAATCAAAGGTTCTAGAACTAAATTCCTCACCGAAGCTACGTTAGTCAAAGTGCTAGACAGCTATTAATTCTCTTTTTTTTATGAAATTGAGATGGTGATTTGTAGATAGTAGAGGAGATGATTGTTTAACTGGCATAGGTTATGTAATACCAAAACACAAGATGGCATAGCCACTATGGGTTTGGTTGTGATATCCCCACTTTGGGGAGTTTGAGGATCGCGAAGTAAGCGGTTAAAATGATAATCGTAAATCATTAAACCAAAACTAAGTTATGGCATTCTTTGATTCAGAAATTGTTCAACATGAAGCTCGCAATTTGTTTCAAGACTATCAGGCTCTAACTCAGCTAGGCAGCAGTTATGGTAAGTTCGATCGCGAAGGGAAGATTCTATTCATTGAAAAAATGGAAGAAATGATGGATCGTTACAAAATCTTTATGAAGCGATTTGAACTATCCGATGACTTTATGGCACAAATGACCCTCAAACAATTGGAAACCCAGTTAGGGAACTTTGGGATCACGCCACAGCAAATGTTTGACCAGATGAATATAACTCTGGAAAAAATGAAAGCGGATATCGCTAATCAGGCCTAGCCACAATTACAACTGGTAAGTAATTTTGGTAAGTAATTATTGCTGAAAATGTGGTCGGGCAATCACGACTGCACCACGGACGGTAATCTGATGGTGCGTGAGAGTAGCGATCGCTTCACGAATTGTTGCGCCACTGGTGTAGATGTCGTCACATAAAATTACCTCTCGTTTTAGGTATTTGGTGGGAGTTGTGACTAAAAATGCGTTTGCTAAATTACTTTGCCGTTCCGTTGCTGTTTTGGTTTGAATTTGAGCTTTAGTATCTTTGACTCGCTGTAACAGTTGAGGATGACAGGGTATTTGGGTAAGCTTGCTAAATTGGTGGGCTAGGACTTCCGCTTGATTGAAGCCGCGAGATTTCAGTTTATTGGCGTGCAGGGGAATGGGAACTAGGCATAGGGTTGAGCTAGGGGCAATACCTTGGCGCATGGAAGAAAGTTTAATATGTTGTTGCCAACTTTGCGCCATATGATTGGCGATCGCGGACATAATTTCAGGGCGACCGTTATATTTGCAAGTGGCGATCGCGCGTTTGAGTGCGCCATCATAGATACCCCAACTGTATAGAGGAATCTCAGGGGCAATAGGAGCATCATTTTGCAAAAAACTGGGCGATCGCATGGCAAGTAATTGGCGATCGCAATCTTGACATAGTATTTGGGTTGCTGGACGTTTGCAGAGAGGACAGTCAGCCTGCCAAAGGGCATCCCCTAGAGCATTAGTGAAACGAGATAAGTTGAACTGTTGGGAAATTGAAGTAAACCACCGCATGATTTTGGTCAAAGAGAACGAATGAACTTAATTCTAGAGATTGATTCAATTTATGTAACAAATTGTTAAAATTGTACTTAGAAAATGCTCTCTTGCTAATTTGTGTCGCCACTTTGCGAGAGGGTGTAGTCTAGTTACTTCTTGGTTCACTCATTGAGCAAATAGATCCTATGCCTGCCAAACAGCCAGACTTTGAGTTAGATCGTTATGATATTGAAGCGATCGCCAAGTATTACCGTAACCAACCTTTACAGGTTTGGTGGCGATGTCTGGTGATTTTTGTGCCGCTAATTTGGTTGTTCATTAGATTACGTCTTTGTGACAAATCCTCTACTACAGAATTAAGAAAGCTGGCAGTCGATTCTCGCAAGTTACTTACCCGTCTAGGTCCTGCTTTTATCAAAATCGGTCAAGCGCTATCCACGCGCCCTGACATTGTACCGCCCGTATTTATGGACGAGTTGGCAGAACTACAGGATCAACTGCCCGCCTTCCCCAACGAAATTGCTTATCAGTTTATTCGTGATGCCCTCGGTGATGATCCTGCGGAAGTATATGCTGAAATTTCGGAAAATCCGATCGCGGCCGCATCTCTCGGTCAAGTCTATAAAGGCAGATTACGCACTGGTGAAGCCGTAGCCATTAAGGTACAGCGTCCTGATATTGCCGCAGGCATTGCCCTTGATATGTATATTCTGCGTGGTATTGCGATCTGGCTTCGCAAAACCTTTAAGTTTGTGCGCTCCAACCTTGCTGCAATTCTCGATGAATTTGCCAGTCGCATCTTTGAGGAGATGGACTACACCTTTGAGGGGCAGAACGCAGAAAGATTTGCCAAATATTATGGCGATATCGATGGCATCTATGTCCCCAAAATCTATTGGCAATACACAGCCAAACGGGTTTTGACGATGGAATGGATTGAAGGGATCAAACTAACTAGTGTCGACAAGGTGAGAGCCGCAGGTTTCGATAGCCGTCACATCATCGGGGTTGGTGTGCAATGCTCTTTAAAGCAGTTATTAGATTATGGCTATTTCCATGCCGATCCTCACCCCGGCAACCTCCTAGTGATGAATGATGGCAAATTGGCTTATCTGGACTTTGGCATGATGAGCGAAGTCTCTGCGGATCAGCGCTTTGGTTTGATTGAAGCGATCGTGCATTTGGTCAATCGAGATTTTGATGCTCTATCTAAAGACTATGTGCGCTTAGGCTTTTTAGGTAACGATATTGATTTTACGGCGATCGTCCCTGCTCTATCACAGGTCTTTAATCCGCCAGAGGGGCAAAGCCTCACCCAAATGGATTTTAAGGATATGACCGATCAGCTATCGCAGATCATGTATGACTATCCCTTCCAAGTGCCAGCCTACTATGCCTTGATTATTCGCTCCCTTGTCACCCTTGAAGGCATTGCCTTTAGTGTCGATCCCAACTTTAAGGTGTTAGCTGTTGCCTATCCCTATGTGGCAAACCGTTTGCTCAATGATCCTGCGCCAGAACTGCGAAATGCTCTCAAGGATTTACTCTTCCGTAATGGTGAGTTTCGTTGGAATCGCCTAGAAAATCTCTTAAGTAATGCTCAGGATAATCCAGATTACAATCTCACAGGAACCCTTGATAAAGGCATTGATTTTCTGCTGTCCGATCGCAGTGAGTTTATGCACGATCGCATTATTGATGAGATTGTCAAGGGAATTGAGGTGGAAACCAGCAAGCGATTACCTTCGCAGTTCAAGTCCTCACTAATAGCTGATATCGTGACGGATCAATCCAGTAAGCAGGAGAGTACAAACTCAGATAGCCCATCAAGCTTGGCATATATTTCTCGGTTATGGACAATTTTACAAAGGGATCAGCAAATTTCACCTACCCAGATTGTCCCCATTGCTACACGCATTCTCTCTAAGCCCCAAACCCTAGCCCTTGGTCGTGATGTGGTTTCTAAGTTGGCACAGCGATCGCTAGTCCGCATTGTCCGCCAAGTGCTTCTGCGTGATGAGCAGCAATATCAAGCCAATCAACAACAAGAGCAAGTTGATCGTCTCAACCGTAGTTTAGAGAAAGATACTGCTAGTTCGCTCAGCTCCGCCCAAAAAGAATTGGTCGGTGCGGGATTACGGCGATCGGTCAATGGACGCACTTGGTAAGTTAGCTTTTTCATGTATTATTCTTAGATATTCATGAATCGGTTACTATCATGCGTCCCCTTGAGCTAATTGTGGAAGGATTTACCAGCTTCCGTTCTCGTCAAGCAATTGATTTTACTGATCTAGATCTATTTGCAATTACGGGAGCAACGGGAGCAGGTAAAACTTCTTTGCTCGATGCGATTACCTTTGCTCTGTATGACAAAGTGGCGCAAAAATCCAATTCGGCAAAGGAACTGGTGAGTCAGGGAGCGACACAGTTAAAGGTGGAGTTTCGCTTTTTGATGCGGCAGTCTGAATATCGTGTGGTCAGGACTTGGCGCAGTCGGGGGCGTACTGATAAGAAGGAGTGTCTGTTTGAGCAGTTGGTGGGTGGGGATTGGGAAAGTCGCGATCGCCAAGAGATTGAGCAGGTGATTGGCATGGACTTTGATACTTTTACCCGCGTGATCATCCTGCCGCAGGGCAAGTTTGATGAGTTTCTGAAAGGAGAAGCTACTAAGCGGCGTGAGATTTTGCGGCAGGTGGCAGGATTTCAGGTATTTGAACAGATGCGGAAGCAGGCAAGCGATCGCTCTAGTCGCCTCAAAATGGAACGGGAGTTATTAGATCAGGTCTTAGCCAGTATTCAAGCTCCAACCCATTCAGAATTTCAGTCTCAGCAAAAACAATTGCAATTATTGGAGAGCCTAATTCCGCAACAGGAAAAGCAAATTAAACAATGTCGTCAGTTGCTGGAGACAGAGGAGCGTTTGTTGGCGCAAATACAGCAGCAGGCTTTGCTATTGGAGCAGCTTGAGGAGTTGGAATCTCAAGGTGAGGCGATGCAGGTTTTAGAGGCACAACTACATCAAGCCCAAATCGCTAATTTATTGGTTAGTCCTTGGACATTATGGCAAACTGCTCAAGCGAATTATGAACAGGCGATCGCTGAATGCCAAGTTGCAAATCAGGAATTAGAAACGGCGGCGGCGGTGCTGGTGGAGCAGCAACAGCGTTATGATCGCTGTCGCGTGGAGCAGTCAGCATCTCAGGAGCAGTTAGCCAAACTAGAACGTAATCTTGGTTTGGTGGAGGCTTTGCATAGTCAGCAGCAACAGGCACAACTGGACTGGCAAAGGGCAGAGCAGAACTGGGCAGAGCGATCGCAAGTTGCCCATCGAGCTAGTCAAGAACTGTGTCAAGCTAAGACCGATCTTGATGCAATTACCGCACAATTAAGAGATATTGAGTTCCAAATTGCGGCTGTAACCTCTCATCCCAATTACCAACCCACTAAATTAATTCAATTACAACAAATTGAAGCGCCTCTGCAACAATGGCAATCTTGGCATCGGGAAATTACGGAGAAGCAATCTAGACATCAGCAATGGCAATCACAGCAACGGCAACTTCTTCAGGATTTAGCACAACAACAGCAGCAAATCCAGCAAACGGAATTAGTCTTGCAGGAGGCAACGCAGGCTTGGCAAGAAGCCTTACTGGTAAATCAGCAAACCCAGCAAGCTAACCATGTGCAAGCAATTCGGTCAGAGATGCAGGATGGTGATATTTGTCCTGTGTGTCATAACGCCTATACTGTCCATGCTGTCAGTCCCTTACCCGAATTGGTCATGATTGAGGTGGAGCCGCTATATCAAAAGAAAGTGAATTTGGAAAAATCCTTGAATCAGCAACTCCAGTCAATGGCGAAGGTGGAAGCTAATTTGGAGAATGTGCAACAACAGATCCAGAGCCACAATCTAGAGATAGAAGACTTAACCCAAAAGTTAAAACAAGTACAGCAGCAGATCGATCGCCTATGGCAAGGAGACTGGCAAAACCTTGATGTCATTAGCGATCGCGAATCCATAGCAGCACAGGTGCAAATCTATCAAGATCTGACCATGCGCCAAAAGGAATTAGAATTAGCTCTCCAGAATTGCCAAAATCAATGGCAGCGCTATCAGGAACTGCATGGGCAAGCGATCGCGGAGTTGCAACGGGCAGAACAGGAGAAAAACTTGCGGCAGGAGCAATATCAAGAACGGGAAAAACAGATGCAGGTGATTACTGAGGGCAAGAGCTATGCTACTTTGCAGCAGGAAATTAGCGCCCTCAAAGTTAATCTCAGTAAGCAAATTCAAACCACCGAAGCGGATTATCGACAAGCTCGCGATCGCCATATTCAATGTCAATCTGTTGCTGACATCGCCACTCAACATTACCAAGCAACTCAAATACAGGCAGAGTATCAGCAAGGTATTTGGCAATCGGAATTAGCCAAATATAATTTGACCGAACCTGAGTTTTTATCTGCTCAAGCTATGCGATCGCAAATGGCGGATTGGCAAGATCAAATTGATCGCTATCACCAACAACAACAGGAACTCAAAACTCGATTGCAAATGTGTCGCGAATCCATTGGCGATCGCTATACCGATCAAGCTGCGATCGCGCAACAACAAAATTATTTACATGAACTAGAACAAAATCTGCAACAGTCTACAGAATCAAGAGCCAACCTCAAAGCTTGGTTAGAGCAAGCACAACAAAAAAGACAAGAATCTCAAGCCTGTGAAGAACGCCAAAAAGCCATCCTTGCCGAGGAGCAAATCTATTACACACTGGCACAGGATCTCAAATCTGATAAGTTTCAAGAATATATCCTCGATAGCCTACAGCAAGAACTAGCCCATCGTGCTTCTAACTTACTACAACAGCTATCCGACCAACGTTATATCCTCCAAATCGAAGGTGGTGACTATTGGGTATCAGACAATTGGAATGGTGGCGATAAGCGGCGTATTCGCACTCTCTCAGGAGGAGAAACCTTTGCTGTTTCTCTATCAATGGCTTTGGCTCTATCGGAACGGCTATCGATGGGTATTGAATTGGGTAGTCTCTTTTTAGATGAGGGTTTTGGAACCCTTGACGGAGATACTCTCGAATCTGTAACCCAAATCCTTGAATCTTTGAGGCAACAGGATCGCCTAATTGGTGTAATTACCCATATTCAATCCCTTGCCGATCGCTTACCAGCCCAAATCCACGTCAAAAAATCCATCAATGGTTCAGAACTAGTGAAAGTTTGAGAGATTTCAATCTGACCTTACTTTATTTAATTTTAGTTTATATAAGCCCTCAACGGGATTTGAACCCGTGACCTTTCCCTTACCAAGGGAATGCTCTACCCCTGAGCCATGAGGGCGTTTTTTTGCGTTTATGTATTATGCCATAACGATGTATTATTTTGCACCACAATTAAAAAAAATCTTGATATTAAAAAAAATACAATGCACAACTGGCGATCGCCCTTAGCTCGATGCTTGCATCAGCACCGCAATCAACCCGAATCTCGCTATATCCAACTCGCCACAGTTGACCTAGAGCAACGCCCGCGCAATCGAACTGTGGTGTTTCGGGGCTTTGTTGACGATTGCCAGACCTATCAGGGGTGGCTCAAAATTGTGAGCGATCACCGCAGCCAAAAATTTCAGCAAATCCAACACAATCCTTGGGCGGAAGTTAGTTGGTATTTCCCGAAGACGCGATCGCAATTTCGGATCTTGGGCAAAATGCTGATTATTGACCAACAGGATCAAGATCTAGAGCGTCAAAACTTAAGAACACGATCTTGGCAAGGGCTATCAGACGCGGCAAAACATCAATTTGCTTGGGAGCATCCCAAAGAGCTAAGACAAGACTCTCAGCACATTACCGAAGTCGCGATCGTTGATCCCCATCACCCATTAGATTGGTTTTGCCTACTTTTACTAGAGCCTGTGGAGGTAGATCGTTTAGAATTGCGAGGGACTCCCCAAAACCGTTGGATCTATCGTCAAGATAATCAACAGAATTGGATAGAGCAAGAAGTTAATCCCTAAAAGCATAGTTCTCCATCAATTTGCATTAACCAAATACCAAATATCTATGAGCGACTCTCTCCTTTCCCCCGTCAAGCTCGGCTGTTATACCTTACCAAATCGAATAGTGATGGCTCCCCTCACCCGCAACCGTGCAGGTGCAGGATTTGTACCAAGGGAAATGAATGCTCTGTACTATGCCCAAAGAGCATCCGCAGGCTTGATTATTTCCGAAGCATCACAAATTTCACAGCAAGGCATGGGTTACCCTGACACCCCTGGAATCTATACCGCCGAACAGGTGGAAGGATGGCGCTTAGTAACTAAGGCAGTTCACGATCGCGGCGGTAAGATCTTTTTGCAACTGTGGCATGTGGGGAGAATTTCCCATCCTGATTTGCAGCCTGACGGAGCCTTACCTGTCGCCCCTTCCGCGATCGCCCCTGAGGGAGAAGCTGCCACCTATACAGGGATGCAACCCTTTGTGACTCCCCGTGCCTTAGAGCTTTCCGAGATCCCGCAAATTATTGAACAGTATCGCATCGGCGCAAAAAATGCCCTTGATGCAGGCTTTGATGGAGTGGAAATTCATGCTGCCAATGGCTACCTCCTTGACCAATTTTTGCAAGATAATACCAATCACCGCACCGATGCCTATGGTGGCTCCTTAGAAAACCGTTCCCGTCTGATTATGGAAGTAACTGAGGCGGTAGTAGGTGTATGGGGTAGCGATCGCGTGGGGATTAGACTCTCACCCAGTGGCATTTTCAATAGTATGTATGATTCCAATCGTGCTGCCACCTTTGGCTATGTGGTAAAGGAATTAAATCGATTTAATCTCGCCTACTTGCATCTAGTGGCTCCAAGGGTTGAAGGTTTTGGCTCCCCCGAAGATCAACCCGATCTTGGTGCAGACTTCTTCCGTCCTATTTTTAGTGGCACGATTATCACGGCGGGTGGTTATACCTTTGAGAGTGGTAATGCAGCGATCGCCTCAGGAAATGCTGATCTCGTTGCCTTTGGTCGTCTATATATTGCGAATCCTGATCTTGTAGAACGTTTTGCAGCCAATGCACCTCTAAACAAGCCCGATCGCCATACCTTTTATGGAGGTAACGAAAAAGGTTACACCGACTATCCCACCATGTAATTCCAAGCCTAATACCAAATTAAGAAATGGCTACGCCATTTCTTAATCAAAAAAACTTACTGGGTTTGGTTTTTAATTGGTATAACAATCCTTACTTGGTTTTGTTTTTCATGCACAGAAATATAGTCATATTTCTATAAATTAGTATTAAAGAAGTTTGATAGACAATCTATCAATAACCAACGCTTCCGCCAAGCACTAAAAAACTCTAAAAAACGCAAACAAACACAAAATCATATCTGCCAGCGATGCTAACTGAATAATGCCAATTTCTGGGAATGTATTTAACACTTCTAGGAGTTAAATATCAAACCCAGCAAGGTTTTTGAGATTTGGTATAGCAGTTAGGACAGATAGAATCTCGCAAGACAATTCGTTAGCTTGCGAGATTATGTAAAGCCGTCTTCTTCTTCGCTAGGGGACGGAATTCTACAACCGATCTTTTGATGAGCGAATGCCCATCCGAATTGTTTAGTACCCTTAACAAAGGCAATCCCAGCCAAGACATGGGGCATGAAATTCTCAGACCATGCCTTCAAATTCTCGGCTGTGTGTTGGTTGTTGATGACAACCCCACTAACTTGGGCGTGTTAGTAACTTTGCTGCGCCATGTGGGATTGCGGGTATTGGTAGCCACGGATGGGGAAAGTGCCATCGAACAGGTTGCTTATACTCAGCCAGATTTAATTTTGCTAGATGTAATGATGCCTGGCATTGATGGCTTTGAGACCTGTCAGCGATTGAAATCAAATCCGCAAACAGCCAGTATTCCGATCATCTTTATGACGGCACTTTCGGAAACAGTGGACAAGGTGCGAGGGTTGTCCTTGGGGGCGGTGGACTATGTAACCAAGCCCTTTGAACATGAGGAGGTGTTGGCAAGGATTCGTACCCACATTACCCTCGCTCAACAAAGGCAAACCATTGAGGAACAGAACATTGCTTTGCTTAAGGAGGTAAGCGATCGCCAGAGGGCAGAGCAGGCGTTAACCATATTCCTCCATGCGGTGTCCCATGATTTGCGAAATCCCGTTACAGGCTTGTTGATGGTGCTAGATCACTTATCTAAACAGTCATCTGAGCAAGAGGGACAGATTTTAGTAGAGAGGCAGATCCTCAAACGGATGCAACATAGTGGTGAGCGACAACTTGCCCTCATTAACTCATTACTAGAATCCCATATCAATGATATTCATGGTATTCCGCTTGATCGCCAGCCCATCGCGATCGCCGATGTCATTCAAGAAGCCATCAGTGATCTCCAAGGACTGCTAGAGCAAGAAGATACGCAAGTTAAAATACAACTGAGTCTGGATTTGCCCACCGTGTATGCAGATAGGATTCATATTTACCGAGTTTTCCAAAATTTAATCGCCAATGCTATCAAACACAATCCACCGCACCTGCACTTAACAATTTCTGCACAAGTTACGCCCGAAAATATGCTGCTTTGTGCTGTGGCTGATAATGGTGTCGGTATGACTAGTGAGCAAAGTGCCAATCTATTTGAACTGTATGCTCAAGGGCGACACCAAAATAAACTAAATCGTCAGTCCTTGAGCCTTGGTTTAGGTTTATATATTTGCCGTCAGATTATCCAAGCCCACGAAGGACAGATTTGGATATCAAGTGAAGTCAATCAGGGTTCCACTTTTTGGTTTACATTACCCCTAAATACAGAGACTTGAGTACAGAGACTTGCTGCTGATTCATCCCAATTTGTCCATGCCATTGGCGTAACGAAGCTTGCCTGAAATTGAGACAAATCCTTTATGCACTTGATGGATAACTATGGATAATTACTGTGGCGATCGTAGTAAGTTAATATTTGCAAATTATGACTTTGGCGATCGTCTTGATTTTGTTGATTTCGGGAGCTTAGATGTTTGTTCAGAAAGTTTTTGTAACTTTTGGATTTGTTTGAGAGTCAGTCCTGTAAATTGGGCGATTAAGTCTATAGAAATATTAGATTGCAACATATTTAGAGCGATTTTGTTAGACGCATTAGCCTCGCCTTCAGCCCTACCTTCGGCTCTGCCTTCAGCCCTACCTTCAGCCCTACCTTCTAGTAATATTTCTTGATAAATAATTGATTCTTTCATGATGTCGCTCCTCAAAAGTTTTTGGATAATTTCTTTATTCAGGGCTATACCCGATATTATAGCGGTGGATGCTGCAACGTTACTCCGTATCTGTTTATCTTCAATATTTTCAATTTGTTTAGCAACTTGCCTAAGGGTTGCTTCGGGGTTATTAGTTTGAGTTAAGGTTGCGAAGGGTAATAATCCTTGGTATTGCTGAAATATTTCTGTTTGTTGTTCCCATAGTCTAATTACGTTAAATTCATGTTTGAGTGAGCCAATGCTAAATGTTGTTTCATACACCAATTGTGATTGACTAGGACTTAGATAAATGACAACTTGATAAATTCGCTTCTTAGGAAATTTGCGATATAGTCTGAGCCGATAGTCTGCCATGCGGAAGGGGATATTTGGGTTCGGCTCAGTCTGAAATTCGATATGTAGGATGATATCGGTTGATTCAAGAAATATCACAGAGTCAGCGCGGATTGGTTCAATGGATAGTTCTGATGGTTTGATTTTGATTAGGGTGACGGCTTTGCCTAATATCCAACTAGCGAAATCGGCGGAGAAGGTCTCTGCTAAGTATTTACAGATGTTATCAATCATTGCGAGATTTTAACCTTCTCATAGCTATTTGAGAAAGAATAGTCATTTTTCGGTTTCCTTTTCCTCTCCCAAAAAGGGAGAGGTCTGGGGCTAACCTTTAGCTAAACCCTGCTGTCTAGCAACTGCATGGACAGCAGCAGCAACGGCACTAGAAACGCGGGGATCAAATACTGATGGAATGATGAAATCAGGTGCTAAATCACTGCTACTGACGAGGGAAGCGATCGCCTGTGCTGCTCCCAAATTCATTTGAGTAGTGATTTTTGTAACCCTTGCATCGAGTGCGCCACGAAATATCCCAGGGAACGCTAATACATTATTAATTTGGTTGGCATAGTCGCTGCGACCAGTGGCTATTACTGCCACGTCATTTTCCACCAGTTCGGGTTGAATTTCGGGATTGGGGTTAGCCATTGCAAACACAATCGGTGCAGGAGCCATACTTCTGACCATCTCAGGGGTCAAAGCTCCCTTAACACTCAGACCAATAAACATATCTGCTCCCTTAATGACTTCAGCGAGGGAGCCAGATTTATCGCTGGCAAATTCTAGCTTTTCGGGAGTCAGGTCAGTCCGATTTTTATTGATACAGCCCTTGGAGTCGCACATAGAGATCCGCTTGACCCCTGCTTCACGGAGCAACCTTGCCACCGCAATTCCTGACGCTCCTGCTCCATTCATCACAATAGAGACTTGATCGATGGGTTTGCCAACTACCTTCAGAGCATTGATGGTGGCTGCAACCACAACGACTGCGGTTCCATGCTGATCGTCATGGTAGACGGGTATATCTAATTCTTCTTTGAGGCGTTTTTCAATTTCAAAGCAACGAGGGGCGCTAATATCTTCAAGGTTGACTCCACCAAAGGTTGGAGCGAGACGTTTAACGGTTTCGACAATTTCATCAACGTCCTTGGTATTGAGGCAGATCGGGAAGGCATCAAGACCTGCAAATTGTTTGAAGAGCATGGCTTTGCCTTCCATAACTGGCATGGCTGCTTCAGGACCAATATCACCTAATCCCAGTACCGCAGTCCCATCGGTAACTACAGCGATGGTATTACATTTGATCGTGTAGTCATAGACCTTGCTTTTATCATTGGCGATCGCCATACATACTCGTCCCACCCCAGGTGTATAGACCATTGCAAGGTCATCTTGCCCCTTGACTGCCACCTTCGATTCTAAATGGATTTTGCCGCCCTTATGGACATTAAAGGTGCGATCGTAAATATCGAGAACTCGCACTTCGGGAATTGTTTTGACGATGGCGGTTAGCTCATCCATATGCTCGGCGCTGTAGGCATTAACGTTAATGTCTCGTACCGAAATCTTGCGACTCTGTTGAATCAAATCGATTTGACCAAGGTTGCCGCCTGCATTTGCCAAAGCGCTAATCACTGAGGAGAGCATCCCCGCTTGATTGGGAAGTTGTACGCGAATGGTCAAACTGAAACTGGGGTTAGGTGTTAGTTGTTGCATCTTACAAAGTGACGAGGAGGTGTGATGGTTCAGGCGATATCAATTAATTTATAATTTAAGCAATCTTATCTGATCGCCGATGAACTTACAGATACATTTCTCATTGGTGTTAACGGTTATGAATCGATCATATTTTGGGTGATATACCATGTGACAATACCAGTAATCAGAGCGATCGCACTGAGACTAAAAATCACTCTTTGCAATCCAAAATAAGACTCCGCAATACCTGCGACCGATAGGGGCAAACTGAGGGCAATATTTACAGCATTGTTTTGTAAGCCAAATACCTTGCCTCGAAATTCTTCAGGTGTTTCTTCTTGGATAACCGTTTGCATCGGAATTACGCATAGACCGCCGAAAATACCAGTACCAGCGATCGCCACCAGTCCTAACCAAAAGCGATCGCAAAATACACCTAAAACCACCAAAAAAACTGCCATGCCCACCGAGCCGATCAGAGCAAGGGTTTGACGACTCACCCGATGTCCTAGTTTGGCGACTATCACAGCCCCGATCGCCATCCCCAAACTAGCCACCGCTAATAGAAACCCAAACTGCTCCGACTTAATCTCTGGCATTTCTTCCGCCAACCTCACTGCCAAGACGGTCAGTGCCGCAATAATCGAGAAGGTGCAGATCAATTGAATTAAGGCTGAAAGGGAGGTTTTTTGATTTTTAAGATATTGCAACCCCTCTTTAATATCTTCCCAAATATGCAAGCGATCTCGATGGAGATTTTCCTTGGTCTCTCCCGTTTTGAGCAAAATCAAAATAAAACCTGCCAGCAAATAGCTACCACCGACTAGCAACTCCTGTCCAAAGTCATGCCAGAGATGATCGGAAATTGCTAATAGGGGTTCCCCTAGCGCAAAACCTAAAATTAAGGCCGCCATGATTGTGGTGGTGTAGAGAGAGTTGGCGGCTAGTAAGTGCGGACGATCCACGACCAGCGTAATCGCAGATTGCTCGGCGGGGGTAAAAAACTGGGTAAATGTAGATACCAAAAAGGTGATACAGAGCAACCCCCAAAAACCCATCGGCGCTCCCCAAGGCAAAACGTAGCCTTTAGTAACCCATAGCAAAAAGGGTATCCCCAGTACCAATCCACCCCTAAGGATATTGGAGCTAACCAAAACCGTTTTTTTCTTCCAGCGATCGACATAGACTCCAGCGATCGAGCCAAAGAGAATAGCAGGAATCGTAAAAGATACCATCACTGCGGAGACCCATCCACTAATAGTCTGTCCTTCTTGCTGGAAATGCGTTGAGACAATGGCAATCACCAAGACTAAAAAAATCTTGTCGGCAATTTGCGAAAATACCTGACCACTCCACAGTGCTAAGAAGTTAGGATTTCGTAAAACCGAAGAAGATGCTATTGCCGATTCAGAACTAGATACATCTGGAGCCGTTTGACCATTTGTATCACTATTCTGACTGGCATGAATATCGCTAGGTTCTGGCAGATTAGGAGTGGGGGGATCAAATAAATGGGTCATATATTCAAAAAACAGTTATCAATCAAAGCAGATGACTGGATCGGTCTATCAAAATGATACTGTGCATAGGCCCTTAACAACTTTTCCAAAAATAGCCAATCAGACTGTCCAATTTGGAGAATATACTCAGGCAGATTGGTTTGTGCTAATTCCTGTAAGGCTTTGATTTCATTTGCATTGAGATAATGGCTAATGCGATCGCTTGGCAAATCTTCCCCCTGCTCAAGGGCAATCACCCCACCACCTGTAATACTAAATCCAGCTTTCCAGTGCGGAATACCGTCCTTGGCAGTTACGGTTTTTTGGCTAATGCAACAGCTATGTACCTGCGGCGCAAATCCCGCGATCGCCAAAAGATGATAAACACCATGCACAAGATGCGCCAATACATTTTGATTAGCGGCTTGCTGCAAACGCTCTAAGTGTTCTACTAAAACTACAAAAAGTTCCTCCTGAGGCTGTGCTGATAGTGCCTGCATGATTGTTAGCTCCAACAGATATTGAGCCGCAGTCAATTTGGCCAGAGTTTTACCCAAGCCCACAAAGGACTGCACCATTTCTGCCTGTTTAATGCGATCGATGCTCCGCCCATGACTAATTTGCAATTCATTGATCACAAATAAAGACGATCGCCCCGCCATAGCCGAACGATGCTTTCTTGCCCCCCCAGCCACAGCACGGATCAGACCATATTCTTTAGTGAGAATGGTCAAAAGCAGATCACTTTCTCCAAGGGGAACCGCCTTCAGGTTAATTCCTGTCGCTTGATATGATTTTGACAACTTGATTTATTTCTATTTGTTTTTTATTTGTTTTATTTATTTTTTGTTACGCGATGTGCAACTTACTGATTTATCCTCACCTTAAATCCTTCTCCCTATTGCAGAGAGGGACTCTTTAAGATGAATCTCATCTATATCACTGCGTAACCCTCGACCAATTCACAGAAGTATAACTCAGCAATATTTGTAAATGTTTTATTGGTTGCAGTCACACTAGAATGGGGTATGCCACAAGTGTGATTAGCGCAGTTTGCTTTAAATAATTTGCCTTGTTTTGTTGTCTAGCCCTATCGACAGAGATCCTATGTCATATCCTCTCCACGTTGCATTTATCTGGCATCAGCATCAACCTCTGTATAGGAGTGCGATCGCTGGTAAGTATCACTTACCTTGGGTACGTCTGCATGGGGTCAAAGATTATCTTGATATTGCCCTTGTTTTGGAGAGGTATCCCAATCTACATCAAACTATCAACTTAGTCCCATCTCTAATCTTACAGTTGCAGGACTATGCTTCGGGGGCGGCCTTTGACCCCTATCTTGCGCTCACCTTAACGCCTGTTGATCTCCTTACGCGATCGCAAAAGCATTTTATCGTTGAGCATTTCTTTGATGCCAATCATCACACCATGATTGAACCCTATGCCCGCTATGCTGACCTCCTTGCCCAAAAGCAGACCTACGGCATTGAATGGTGCGTTAACAATTGGCAGGCTCCCGATTATAGTGATTTACTGGCATGGCACAATCTGGCATGGATTGATCCGCTTTTTCGGGAAATTGATCCAGAAATTGCCGCATGGTATGAACGGGGCAAAGACTTCACCCTCGCCGATCGCCAAAGAATTTACAGCAAACAAAAGGAAATTATTGCGCGTATCCTGCCCCAGCATCGGCAAATGCAAAAGGCAAAACAGATAGAACTGATGACCACTCCCTATACCCATCCGATCATGCCGCTTTTGGCTGATACCCAATCGGCAAGAATAGCCGTTCCGCAAATGGAACTACCAAACCATCGCTTTCGATGGGAATCAGACATTACCATGCACCTCGAACGGGCAAAGCAACTATATAACCAGCACTTCAGTTGTGATCCACAAGGACTCTGGCCTTCTGAACAATCCGTCAGTCCTGCTATTCTCCCCCATATTGCCAAACAAGGCTTTTCTTGGCTTTGTTCCGATGAAGGTATATTGGGTTGGAGTCTTGGACATTATTTTCGCCGTGATGAACGTGGAGCCATCAATGCACCGCACCTGCTCTATCAACCCTATCGTCTTGAAACTATTCACGGTGATTTAGCCATCATATTTCGAGATCGCCTGCTCTCCGATCTAGTGGGCTTCAGTTACGGAGCCTTATTGCCACAGGCCGCCAGTGATGACCTTTGCGATCGCTTACTCAGGATTCAACAACAGCAAAATGAATATCTAGCCGCCCATCCCAATACCCAACCTTGGCTAGTCACAATTGCCCTAGATGGCGAAAACTGCTGGGAGTTTTATCCTCAAGATGGCAATCCCTTCCTTAATGCCCTATATAGCAAACTATCGCAAACCCAAAACCTCAAATTAGTCACCCCCTCCGAATACCTTGCCAAATATCCCCCCACCGAAAAAATTCCTCCCCATCAACTCCATAGCGGCTCATGGATAGATTCTAGCTTTACCACTTGGATCGGTGATCCTGTCAAAAATAGAGCTTGGGAATTGTTGGCAGAAGCAAGGCAAACCCTTGCCAACCACCCTGAAGCCACCCCCGAAAATAATTCGGAAGCATGGGATAGCTTGATGGCAGCCGAAGGTTCTGACTGGTTTTGGTGGTTTGGCGAAGGGCATAGCTCTAACGATGATGCTATGTTCGATCGCCTATTTCGTGAACATTTACAGGTAATCTACCGCGCCCTCAATGAGCCAGTTCCCCATGCCCTTCTTTATCCGCTCGAACCCCATGACATCCCCACTAGCGATCGTCCCACCAGCCTTATTCACCCCATGATCACAGGCAAAGCTGACCATAGCGACTGGAGAGGAGCAGGTAAAATTGAAATTAGCGGCTCAAGAGGCTCCATGCATCAAAACTCACCGATCAAGAGACTATGGTACGGATACGATCATTTTTATTGCTACTTACGCCTAGAATTTAGTAATCTAGTATCTATATCTCAGAGTAAACTGCACCTATTATGGTTCTATCCCCATAGGATACACACCAACAGCCCTGTCAATATTTTGGATATGCCCGATGTATCTCCCCTCAATTACCTGTTTCGCCACCACCTTGCGATCAGCTTTGGAGATAGCTCAGTGCAGCTTCAAGAAGCATCCGAGAATTTAACGTGGACAAACATTGCAACTCATACAAAAATAGGCTTAGATCAGTGCTTAGAAATCGCTTTACCTTGGAGTGATTTGGCTATCAAGCCTCAATCTGTAGCTAGGTTAGTAATGATCATGAGCCAAAAAGATCATTTTCAAACTTCTCTACCTGAGTACACAATCATTCCTATCGAAGTACCATAATTTTGGGTTATTAATTAGTTATTAATTACAGATAGTAGTCAAAAATAACAGTCAGAGATCACAGTGGAAAAAACAGAAAAGACCAGTATTGAGTCAATTGTTGAGCAGGCATTACAAGATGGCTATCTAACTCCAGCCATGGAAGCCGAAGTGGGGCGGATTTGCGATAGTGCCTTTGAACTTTCCTTAGAGGAGTATATGGCGCTAGATCGCCTGATGGGGTCATTGTTAACGGGAGAGGTCGTGGCGGTTCCGCGCAAACAGTTTATTAATGTCATGGAGGAACTTGTACTTAGTGAAGCTGTGGCAAGGGTTGCTGAGATCGAGGCCGTCAGCAATAAGGTTTTAGATCTTGGTGATATTGCCGCCTACGCGCTTAACCGTTTGCCCCCACTTTATGCAACCACTGAGCAAGGTGCCAATTATCAACGGGAGAGAGCCTTGGCGGATCTCCAGCATCTTATTTCCTTGCAAGTCAAAGAAGCGATCGAGCGCAATCTTGACCGACCTGAATTTTTCCCCGATCGCTCCACCTTCGGCTCCATTAATAAAGACTCAGTACTTTCGCAACTGACCAACCTGCTCCAAGCCTATGCACCCAGTTTTGAAGAAAAGCCTCAAAACCCCTAACAACATAGCCAGCATTCATTTTCAAGTTAGTTGTGGGTAAAATTCAGAAAGGGGCAAAGATATCCATCACTAGAGACTAACTGAAAAATCTATGCTAGAAGCAGCTTTCCCGTTATTAGATACCAGCGAGTTTATCCCCCATGGTCATTGCTATCTCTGGCAAACTAACCTTGTCTGGTTACATATCATTGCGGATGGTTTAATCGCTCTGGCATATTTTTCAATTCCGATCATGCTGATTTATTTTATTAATAAGCGATCGGACGCAAAATCTTTTCAAAAAGTATCATTTCTCTTTGGTGCTTTTATTATTGCCTGCGGGATTACCCATATAGCTGAAATTTGGACCCTATGGATTCCCACCTACTGGCTCTCAGGCGTACTTAAAGCAATTACGGCACTGATATCCCTCTATACAGCGTTTGAACTATATTCACTGATTCCGATCGCCCTTGCCCTTCCTAGCGCTGATCAGTTACTTCAAGCTAATCAAAGCCTCGAAAATGAGATCCTTGAGAGGCGCAATACAGAGATTGCTCTGCGGGAAAGTGAAAAGCGCTTCCAAAATCTAGTGCAAGAATTGGAAAAACGTGTGGAGGAGCGAACCGCAGAACTGGCTCTGCAAAATCAAGCCCTAGCAACTTCCCAAAGAGAAGCAGAATTAGCCAATCAAGCAAAGAGCGATTTCTTAGCTATGATGAGCCATGAGATTCGTACACCTATGAATGGTGTCATCGGCATGACTGATTTGCTGCTAAATACACATCTTTTGCCAGACCAAAAACGCCTTGTAGAGATTGTCCGCAGCAGTGGCGAGGCATTGCTGACCATTATTAATGATATTTTGGACTTTTCCAAAATTGAGTCGGGCAAGCTGGATCTGGAGAATCAACCCTTTAGCCTATCTGCATGTTTAGAAAATGTAACCAGTCTCTTAAATGTTAAGGCTCGCGAAAAGAATTTAGATTTGAGTTGTGAGATTGAGCCTAATGTTCCCACCATAATTGTGAGTGATCAAAATCGGCTTCGTCAAATCATTGTCAATCTTGTGGGTAATGCTTTGAAGTTTACTTCTCAAGGCGGCGTAAGTATTCGGGTTTCTGCTTCTATGTGCGAGCAGTTGTTACCTCAGTCAAATCCTATATACGAGATTATGTTTGCTATTAGTGATACGGGGATTGGTATTGCTGAACAGCAGATGCCTCGACTATTTGAAGCGTTTTCACAGGGGGATATTTCGACAGCCCGTAACTATGGGGGGACGGGTTTGGGATTGGCAATCTGTAAAAATTTAGCTAAATTGCTAAAAGGTAGGATTTGGGTGGAGAGTAAAGGTTTTGTTGGTGGTTCTCCGCCCCCGAGTTGGTTGAGTCAGTCCCAGAGACAAGAAATCAATGCTACTATTGGGTCAATATTTTACTTCACTATTTGTGTATCTGCTTTTGATGAGAGAGATGAGCATCAAATTGCACCTAAGGTCAATTCAAATTTAAATGTTCACCAAATGAATGAATTAGCAGTAGATTTGGACAAGTACCTTCCATTGAGAATATTGGTTGTTGAAGATAACTTGGTAAATCAGCAACTTGTCAAGTTGATGCTGGAGCAATTGGGGTATGACTGCGATCTTAGAGATAATGGGATGCAAGCGATCGCTGCTGTGCAGCAGCAGCAATATGATCTGATTCTGATGGATATTCAGATGCCTCAGATGGGAGGCATTGAGGCAACTAAACGGATTCGTGCCTTGCAAAGTCAAAATGCGGAGCATGGGCAGAGCATGTCTAACACGCGGATTGTGGCGGTCACAGCTAGTGCTATGCAGGGCGATCGCCAGAGTTTTTTGGCAGCAGGGATGGATGACTATATATCTAAGCCCATTAGAATGGAGCAGTTGTCTCAGGTATTAAAAAGTTGTCAACCTAAATTGAGCGATCGCCAGCTAGAGCATGGTGATTCTCAGGGGGAAGGGCTTACTAGGGAGGTAATTGATCGCCAGATCATTGATAATTTGGCCAAGATGATTGGTGCAAAGACCAATCGAGATACCTTGATTCGGGTAATTGACTCCTATTTAATAGATATGCCTAGATTGCGATCGCAAATTATTTCAGGACTTGATGATCGCAATCTGGATGACCTTAGGTTGGGAAGTCATTCTTTAAAATCTTCGAGTGAGTCGCTAGGTGCGATTTATTTGGGAACTTTGTGCCGTGCTTTGGAGAAATATACAGGTGAGACCTTGGCGAGTATGTCTGAGGAGGATTTGCAAAAGTTGAGGGATGATTTTGTCGAGGAGTGCGATCGCGTTGTGGATGCCCTAGAAGCGATCAAAGTGGGTTAAGTATAGGGATTTGCACTTAGAGCCTGTTTGAGAAGTGTGGGCATTCGCTAAAAACACCGACTGATCCCCCCTTCCATAAGCGGGGAAAAGATTAAAAAAATCCCCCTTAAAAAGGGGGATTTAGGGTGATCAAAATGGGAGCATCTCACTTTGGCGCAGTCTAAATCTTACTAAGCCTATAACAAGGGGCTTAAGCCCCTTGTCTTTATCAAATGTTCCAAAGTGAGATACTCTCGATCAAAACTTCTCTACAATCCAGAAGGTAAACCAGTGGGTTTGCCCTTAATGCTAGTCACAATTCTGCCCCAGCCAGCTTCGCCGCCGCCATCCCAAAAAATCTGCTGCATCACATCATAGGTATATGGATCATATGCCCCTCCTACACCCACATCGTAACTATCACTGGCTCCGTGACGAGTACCGTAGGGATCGTGGATTAGCCAAGATTTTTTGACAGGATCATGGCCAACAATTACACAAATATGACCACTACCCTTATAGGCAAAACCAACCACCACAGGTATTTTTGCCTTCAAAGATAATAGGACATCCTTAGCCGAAAGGGAGTAACTGAAATAGGATTCAATGCCCAGTTCTTTCAAAGCCCATGTCTGGGCATCGTGGTCAGTTGTATCACCATACTTACCAACTAAGCGCATATAGACCGATTCGGGTTCTGGAAAGCCTTGGGCTTGTGCCATGCGCGTCAGTTCGCCGTTCAACACAAAGTCCGCCATCATGGTATTGCTGGTGGTGTTGCACTGCCGCCAACCAGGACCAAAGATCGCTTGATCGTTGTCCAATTGTGAGCAATACTTAACTGGCAATTTGATGACTGGATTAAGGTCTACACCTTCAAGCTTTAGGTGTGGTTCATAGGCATAGACTTTTTGTAACCTTGTTTGCTTGTCCATGGTGGTTAATGGAGAAGCAAGGTTTAGCAGTAGGTGTTGATTGCGATCGGGGTCATATTCTGTAAAGAAAAATTCCTGCCCCTTTTTAATGAGAATTTTTTCAGAGTCGGCTAGGTCGGTTGAGCCAAGTAGTTTCTTTTTGAGAAAGGTATCTGCTTCGGCGATCGCTTTTGGCATAGGATAATCCCAGAAAAATCGTATTTTAAGGTGATTTCAGTATCTTTAGATAATCGCACACAGCGCTTAATTTCTGTCAAATAATATAGAAAATTTCTTGATATTAACCAAGGCATAGATAGATCCGCTATGGCTAGATCACCATGCGATCGCTGATCTCACCAGATTCTAAGCTTCTTTAAGCATCCAAAAACCTGCAAAATGCTCCTCTTCGGCTGAAGTTTGAATTGCTAAGAAATGCAAACCCTGCGAAACTTGCTTGGCTTTTTCAAAGGCATCTGCCTGCTCGATCGCTAATTGATCCTTGGTCGGTTGCAAATTAGCTAATACCCAACAGGCATCAGCACTAGCGGCCAACTGCATCTGATAGCCCCCCGTCAAATTGCGCTCAAAGCCCATAAATACTGGATCGACACCAGACATCCATGCCGCAAGGGCTGTTGCTCTGGCAGATAGAATAATAATACCTGGCACAATTGTGGTGGGTTCAAGAGAACTAATATCTAGCAATTCGCCAAAGTCCATAGACCAATCCTTAGCATCAGCAAAATCTTGAGCCTGTAAAGATACTAAAATCCAGCGATCGCCCATCAAAGCATCGGGAACAGGTTTAGGATCTTGAGCCGCCAACACCTTCAGTGGTAAAGGATTAGGATCAACAGCCTGAAACCCTTCACGATTGGGATAAATTTCTGTCATGCGCTCTGCTAACCATGCAGACATCGTAAATACGCGCCGCGAAGCCTGCCCCGTAATTCCTGCCAAGGTACAGCCACGCATGATGATGTTCGTCATACTGGGGCGAAAAAAACGAATTTTGATGGGAGTCTGTCCCGTTTGCGCTATACATTCCGTTAGTTGCTGGGCTAACCACTCTGAATTAACTTGGTTAGCGGGACATTCGCGCACCCATTCCCAATTGCGATCGCGATCGCAAATTAATAATTCCCAAATTTTTTTGTTGTTGCTATCCAATAAAGGACGGGAATAAAAGTCTAACTCCCAAATATTCAGCATAGTTTTGATAGCTTATAGACATTATTAAAGACATAAAAAACAGCAAGGAGAAATATAATTTTTCACCCTGCTGTCATGAAAATAGATTCTAAAAGATTGTAAAAATTAGCGATTAGCCTTCAACAATTACTTTACCAACCATGCCAGCGCCACGGTGAGGAGAGCAGTAATAGCTAAATTCACCTGCTTCATTAAAAGTTGATTCTAATTCAGCCTTGGGCTTTTGAGCTAACTTCTTGTGAGATAGTTCTTCATGACCATCAAAGATGACATTATGGGGAAATGCCTTGTTGTTTAACCACTTGACAGTATCACCAACATGAACAGTCACTTCTTTAGGCTCAAATACTAATTGACCCTTATCAGAACCCATCTTAACAATGACAGTATCTGCCGATGCAGGGTTTGCAGACATAAACACACTGCCAACAATAAACAACAGGCTAACAATGGCTAGACCAATTTGTCTAACAAAGGAAGAAATATTCATAAATTATTGACTTTGACTAAAATTTAATCGAAATTTTTACAGAACTACCTTTAAGCTTGACTCGACTCAAACTTATAGATGCCTGTGGGCTGCTTAATAATATACCTTACCGCCGCCCCAGCCGATACCTTTGACCTTAGGTTCATAGAGAATGTAACCCGCGATCAATTTAAGATCATTATCGGTCAGACCACGCATGGTGGGGAAAATATCTGTGCTCTTGAGGCTAGGGTGAGTATCATAGATTTCGGTCACACCATCATAGGTGGTGGGGTTTTTCATGTAATCCACTAAGCCCAGCACATTATTACGAGCAGGATAAGCTCCTGCTAAGGACTCAGGCGAAAGGTTAACGTTGGGATTGGTGAATGTTGCTCCACCAAGGTGACAAGTGGCACAGGCATTTACAAAGAGTTTTTTGCCCTTGGAGATGTCTTTTTGGGTTAAGACAATGTTAGTAGTGTCATTCAAGGGTACTGTACGCAGTTCAATGGGAATATCAGCAGCGTTTACGCTAGAGGTAAACATTTGCAGTACTAGCGTGATCGCAACGATCGCTACGGCTAGAAATCTAAAAGCATTTTTCAAAGCAAATTTATTCATAATTACGGCGATAATTTAGTTAATCTAAGTTTATCTAAAAGAATTTAATCGGATCTCAAAGATTTATTGCAATTGGTAAATTAATTACCAGTCACGACTTGTCTTTGATCATTTTGGAGTTCGAGGCTTCAGATGCCATGATGACAGCCTTTGCGTCTTCCAAAGCTAGTTTGGTTTCAGCATCTTGGTAAGCAATTCCGAGGCGATCGCACAGTTTGAAGACGGACTCAACAGTGAGTTGATAATCTTCGGCAATTTCGGCAATCGAGTAATCAGCAAAGCCCATGACAATAACCTTATCTAGTTAATTCTAGAGATGTTTGTGCTATTTTCTCATGCAAAAGTGAGCGACAAAAAGTTTTGCTGCCCAGAAAGTTATACCAATTTACAGAAATGTGACCATACTGCTGAGAATTAACTACAAGGTAAAAAATAACAAGGTAAATAGTAATGACTGACGCAGCAAAGGAATTTCCAGATATATCGGTGGATATTGGCGATCGCCCTGCTCGGCAATCACCAGCATTGCTTACGGTTACACAAGCACCCCAAGAGGTGAGGATTAACCAACCCCTAGAAATTGCAGGTAATGCTGACTTTAGCCAGATCAAGCAGATTGTCGTCAAATTACCAAATAATGCTGTATTACCAGTGCAGGTTAACCCTAGTACAGGTCAATGGCGATCGCAATTGGCAACAGGTTTCCCTAGTCCTGCCGCCATCTATCTCAAAGTACAGGCTCTTGATAGCAATCAGAAATTGCTGCAAGAGGTAATCGTGAATGTTTTAGTTAAGCCCCCCACCCTTCAGGTCATCGTCAAACAACCTACTATTTTCAAAATATCGGCGGCGGATTCAGACACCTTAACCCCCGATAAAAAAGTTAATATTCGTGCAGGGCAGTCCTTTGAAATTTTGCGTTATGGATTAGTGGACGGGCATCTGAAGGTGCTGCTTAAGCAACCCATAGCTCCAGTGGGCGAATTTGGTTATTTTTATGCGCCCCATGTTGATCTCGTTGCCCCCATTACTCTGACAGTCAAACAAGATACGGTCTTTAAGGTATCGACAAATTCTTCCGTGAGTTTGCCCTTTAATCAAAAGGCAACCGTTAAGGCAGGTACAAAATTATTACTAGAAGGTGGCTATGAGATCGTTAATAATCATGTGGCGGTTAAGCTCAATCAGCCGATCGCTCCCGTTGGCAAAAGTGGATATTTCTTTCTGCCCCATGTGGAACTGAGCAAGTTAAATGAGGCTATAGATCTTGATCCGCCCGATCGCGTTGAGGATATTCCTCTGACAGGGGCAGAGTTAACGGTTACTAACGATACATTCTGCAAAATTTCCATGCAAAATGCCAGCGAGCTAGGCAATCATCAAAAAGTATTGGTGCGTTCGGGAACCTCCTATGTAATTACAGGCTATGCCTCAATCAATGGCCATTTTCGGGTCAAGTTTGCTAATCCCCTTGATCCTGTGGGTAAGGTGGGCTTTTTCTATTGGCAGCATGTGATGATTCGCAAAAAGGGAGTAGCGATCGCCTATGACCCCGACATGACCACCCTCACCATCCGTCAGCAGACAGTCCTCAAAAAACGTCCCATTGACTCACGGCAACTTAGCCCCCAAGAACTAGCTCCCCTCAAAGCAGGTGAAGTTTATGGTGTCGATAGCTACACCCTCAGTGATATCCATTTTCAAGTTAACCTCAATGAAGATATACCACCTGTCGGTAGTTCAGGGTATGTATTCATGGGGCATGTCAACTTGCAGCAAAAGGGTAAGCCGATCACCATTACTCCCAAGACTAAAGTTTTAGGTGTGCCTTATTTCTCGCAACGGGACAATCCCCGTGATCCCTTTAGCACCTGCAACGTTACCTCGATCGCTATGGTCATGGCCTTCTATGGTCGGCGATCGCGCGATCCTCGCCAACAACTAGAAAATGAACTATACCAATGGATCATCGATCGCTACGGTAGCCGTGCCAAAACCGATAATGCTGTACTGCAAGAGCTATATCTCGCTTACGGTTACAAAGGAGGGTTTAGTACGCAACGCACTTGGGCGCAGATCAAACAAGAAATTATCGAAAATCGCCCCGTTGTGATCGGTGGCTACTTTACGCATGGTGGACATATTATTTGCATTATCGGTTTCGATGAACAGGGCTATATTGTCCATGATCCTTACGGCAATGCACTCACTGGCTATCGCCAAACCGAAGGACGCAGGCTCCGCTATCCCTATATCTATATGCGCGATATGTGTGGAGTCGATGGCGATGTGTGGGCGCATTTTATTAGGCCATAGTTACTTTTCTAGTTTCCTATCTCAAGCAGTCCCCTCAAGTGGGAGACGAGCTTGAGAGATATTTTTTAAATTAAAAACCAAACCCAGTAAGGTTTTTTTAATTAAGAAATGGCGTAGCCATTTCTTAATTTGGTATCAGTTCAACATAAAGCGTAATTGAGGCGTTAGAATATAACTAATTGTTATTTTTGGTAAAAAACTAAGCAGAGCTATGTCGCAATATCAACGGATCGAGTACTTAATCGGGAAAGATGGCAAAATCGTTGAACGAGCGATCGCAATCTCTGGAAATGAGTGCATTGCAGTTACTGCACCTTTGGAAGCACAGCTAGGCAAAATCGAGACCCGTGATTTATTGCCAAGTTACTATCAGAACTCTGAACAGGACTTGGATTTACAAACGCTAGATCAGGAGCAATATCAGCAGTCATCATAGCTGCTTTGAGTTAACTCAAAATCTCTAAGGAGCTATTTCTCCCTGCATTGACGATCAATTTTGATAGTCAAAAATTTGAGGGAGTCAGTCTGCTAAATCAGTGCAATCAGGTTATACAGGGTATTACTAGCTATTACTTTGTTTAGAGGTTTCTGGTGGTTGATCTCAAGTTGCTGCATACAGCGCTCCCAAAAGATTTCCATCTATTTTTCTACACAAGTTAGAAATCAATCTCAATACCAAGTGGGATACATAACCTATAGCTGGGTACTATTATGTTTAAGACATTAAGAATTATTAAAGATTGGCTTATGTAGAGATGTATCATGTTAACTCAAACTCCGTTATTAATATCAGAGTCGAGCGCCACTAGCAGGCTACGCAAGATTTTTGCATCTGTTGATGCCCTAAGTTGTCCGCATAGGCTAAATTTTCATTTACATACGGTGCATTCTGATGGCAAAATGCAGCCCGTTGACCTCATCAAACAGGCGATCGCTTTGCGCCTCACCGATCTCGCTATCACTGACCACCACGCGATTAGTGGTTACTACATTGCCAAAGAATACTTGGATAACTGTAAAGCCCAGTCCCATGATTCCCAGACATTACCCAACCTATGGTCAGGTATTGAGATTAATGCTAGTTTAAGTTTTACAGAAGTACATATTCTGGGCTATGGATTTGATCCCACCCATGAGGTGATGCAAACCTATATGCATAACAAAACCACTGCGGGCTTAGACTATCAAGCTATTAGTGTGATCAAAGCTATCCATACCGCAGGCGGATTAGCTGTGCTGGCACATCCTGCCCGCTATCGGCGCTCCCCCGAAGATCTCATTCCCATTGCGGCATCCCTTGGGATCGATGGCGTGGAAACTTACTATGGCTACGATAATAGTGATCCATGGAAGCCCAGCCCGAAGCAAACTGAAGAAATTCGCCAATTAGGGGATGCTTACGGTCTAATGCATACCTGTGGCACTGACTCTCACGGTTATAAAATCAGTAAAAGACTCTAAATTACAAACCCTAAGTTCCAAAATCTTATGTCCGAAAAGCCGAAAGTAATCGTTGTGGGTGCGGGTTGGGCTGGCTTAGGTGCAACCTATCAACTCGCTAAACAGGGCTATGATGTAACGTTACTGGAGGCAGGAGCGCAACCTGGGGGGCTAGTAGCAGGTTGGAAAACTGATAATGGTCGCTCAGTGGAGGCAGGTATTCATGGATTTTGGTATCCCTATCGCAATATTTTTTCCCTAGTTAAAGAATTAAAATTAGACCCCTTTACACCTTGGACTAGATCGGCTCAATATTCACCCGCAGGTTTAGAAGTGGAGTCTCCTATTTTTCAGGATTTGCCGCGCTTGCCATCGCCACTCGGCACATTTATCTACACGCAGTTTAAGCGTCTTCCACTTAGCGATCGCCTATCGGCATTGCCGCTAATGTATGCCATGATTGATTTTGACAATTCTGATCAGGCATGGCGACGCTACGATGGCATGACCGCCCGTGAGCTATTTCGGCAGTATGGTGTATCCGATCGCCTTTATCGTGAATCCTTTGAGCCGATGCTATTGGTGGGACTCTTTGCCCCTGGGGAGCAATGCTCGGCGGCGGCGGCACTGGGCATGTTGTACTATTTCATCTTGGCGCATCAGGCCGATTTTGATGTGGTGTGGTGTCGCGGTACGGTGGGCGCTAAGATTTTTAGCCCTTGGCGCGATCGCATTGAAAGTTTAGGCGGTAAGTTGCTCACCAATCGCCGCGTTAGTGATCTGCAAGTAGACCAGTCAGGTAAGGTAACGGCTGTGGTGTGTGGCGATCGCGAGCATCCCGAAGTATTTCCCGCCGATGCCGTCATTATGGCCGTAGGCATTAGTGCAATGCAAAAAATTGTTACTAGTAGCCCTGCCCTGCAAAAGCGACTAGAATTTCGTAATCTTATGAACTTGGGAGCCATTGATGTCTTAGCGGTGAGGCTCTGGTTTGATCGGCGCATCACTGTCCCTCGCCCTTCCAATGCCTGTTTTGGCTTTGACAAAACCACAGGTTGGACATTCTTTGACCTCAATGCGCTCCATGATGAATATGCCCATGAAACTGGTTCTGTTATTGAGGTGGACTTCTATCATGCCAATCAGTTCTTACCCCTTGATAATGCTGCGATCGTGGCGATCGTGCAGTCATACCTTAGCTCCTGCTTACCCGAATTTGGTCAAGCTAAAGTTATTGATAGTAGCGTGATTCGCTTGCCCCGTGCCGTGAGCCACTTTGCCCCTGGTAGCTATCAGCACCTTTTACCTGCGATTACCAGTTTCCCTAATCTATATATGAGTGGAGACTGGATTGTGACAAATCATGGCTCTTGGTCTCAAGAAAAAGCCTATGTTACAGGTTTAGCGGCCGCTAATCTGGTAATTCAAGAGCATCAAGGCAACATGGCGCAAATTTTACCCATTGAAACCGATGAACCCCATATTCAAGTTGCGCGATCCTTGAATCAAAATATTAGGAATATCATCAAATCCATAATTCCTAATCAATGAACTACATAACTTGAGCAATAATCATCAATAATTATTGTAATATTGGATACGGTTAGGTCAACCTACTATAAATTTTTTATGCTCTTAACAGAACAGGCTCCCCAATCATCTAAAAGCACGATCGGTAGTGTGCTTTTAGTAGAAGACGAAGCAATTATTCAAGAAGCGATCGCTCTAGCCTTAAGAGAAGAAGGTTATCAAGTATTTGTTGCGGACGATGGCTACAATGCCTTGCAAGTTACCAAAACTGCTCCAAAAATAGATCTAGTCATCCTCGATGTCATGCTACCCTCAATTAATGGGCTTGACTTCTGCCGTATTTTGAGACATGAAGGCAGCAATGTCCCTATTTTGATGATTAGTGCTAGAGGTAATGAATCAGATCGCATTGTTGGCTTAGAGGTGGGAGCCGATGACTATTTGAGTAAGCCCTTTGGGATGAGAGAAATGGTTGCTAGATGCCGAGCCTTGCTGAGGCGCAGTCGTCGCAACTTTACCCCGATTAGTACTATCAATGCCTATAAGTTTGGGGATATTACTCTTTATCCCGATGAATGTCGAGTCACTATTAACGATGTCGAAATCAATTTATCTCCTAAGGAATTTCGCCTATTGGATCTCTTTATGAGTCATCCTCGGCGCGTCTGGTCAAGGGAGCAGCTATTGGAAAAGGTATGGGGTGTGGATTTTGTTGGTGATAGCAAAACCGTTGATGTGCATATTCGCTGGTTACGCGAAAAGATTGAAATTGATCCCAGTGATCCCAAGCATATAGTTACAGTTCGAGGTTTTGGTTATCGCCTTGGTTAGGTCATGGTGGCAGGGAGTTTGACGGGGCAAGAAATAGCATGACCGCACTCCCCTGATTTTATGAAAAAAACTAAAATTCACTATGATGCCATCATCTATCTTCTAATTTTATGTTTAGGATCTGCTGTGAGTGGTTATTTGCTCGCAGTTTATCACGTCAATTATTTGATCCTGTTAGCTAATTTTGGGATAACTTTGCGTCTCGCCCAGACGGGAGCCGACTCTGTGGCGATCTCGATCGCTTGGGTCTCGCTTTGGTTTTGGGGTGGTGTGATGGTGTGGGCAACACCCATTAGTTTTGGTAAGTTGTCGCCGAGAATAGTGGCTTTTTGGTTGTTGCTCTGTTGGCTCCTATCAATATCCATGATATTCTTATTAGCATTTGCTAGAAAATATATGTATAAGCTCGGTTTTAAGCATCAGAGTGCAACCTATGCTTTGTTAGCGATCATTTGGGGGGCGATCGCGATCGGTTGGGCGAGCTATAAATTTGGCATATCTAATTAAGTGAAATTAAGTGGCTAGGCTGATTAAAAACTAGAAACCAATTTGAGCTTTCATGCAACCATCTAACCATCAAGTTCCAAGCCAAGATCAATATCAATCTAAAAGCAACCCAAGCTATAACAGTCGAGATGCGGATTACTATCTGTATCAATTGCCTTCTGAAACCATCGAAAAGCTGGATGAGCAAGACCTATCCCATATCAAAGCCGTAATTGACTCCGCCATTCCTAAGCCTTCTCCCAAAATTATTGATTTGCGATTTGTGGTGGACTTGGTAATTACTCGCTACTTTGTGGTTTTACTAATTGGTAAAGATAAACGCCGACAGCCAAGATCGCATCAAGTTAGCAAATTAACGCAGATGGCTAATACGCTTATGGCAATTCTCTTAATTATTGCCATGAGTTTGCTGATTAGTGCAGTGACCATTTTGATTCTCTATCTCATTAAGTCAGCTTTAGGAATTGATTTATTTAAAGGTCATATCAATGAGGTCTTATTCCCCAGATCACGTTGAGATTTCTTTCCGCTTAAGATAAGAGGCTGAGGCGTGTTTCTTGATCCGAACTCACGTTATGATTAAGCAATCAGATTTTTAATGGTTCAGCAAAGCATGGATTTTCAATCGGTTATCTTGGAATTACAGCGATATTGGAGCGATCGCGGTTGCTTGATTGCCCAGCCCTACGATATTGAAAAGGGTGCAGGTACGATGAGTCCCCACACATTTTTAAGAGCGATCGGCCCTGAACCTTGGAATGTTGCCTATGTGGAACCATGCCGCCGACCTACCGATGGGCGTTATGGAGAAAATCCGAATCGATTACAGCATTATTATCAATTTCAAGTTATTCTTAAGCCGTCCCCCGATGATGTGCTAGATCAGTATCTCAATAGCTTGAAGCATCTGGGTATTGATCCTGCGGATCATGATGTACGTTTTGTGGAAGATGATTGGGAATCACCAACCCTTGGTGCATGGGGTGTGGGCTGGGAGGTCTGGCTAGATGGTATGGAAGTGACGCAGTTTACTTACTTTCAGCAGGTGGGCGGATTGGATTGTCGACCTGTATCTGCGGAAATTACCTATGGCTTAGAACGCTTAGTGATGTATTTACAAGGGGTGAACTCAGTCTATGACATTGTATGGCGATCGCATCCTGAGTTAGGGGACATTAAATATGGGCAAGTGCATCATCAAGGTGAAGTAGAGCATAGTGGCTATAACTTCGGTAACTTTGGCGGTAAGCCTCAAGATTCAGATCTGTTATTTCAGTTGTTCTTGCAATATGAGAAGGAAGCAGGTCTTCTCATTGAAGCAGAATTAGTCTTGCCAGCCTTTGACTATGTATTGAAATGCTCGCATTCTTTTAATTTACTCGATGCTAGAGGTGTTATTTCCGTAACAGAAAGAACTCGCTACATTGGACGTATTCGCAATTTGGCGCGTCAAGTTGCCAAGCTCTACTACCAGCAAAGGGAGGCTTTAGACTTTCCTTTAGTGGCAGATCAGTCAGTCATCAAGGTTGTCTAATAAGTCTGGTTAAAAAAGTCCCCCTTTTTAAGGGGGATTTAGGGGGATCAAAACTTTTCAAACACTCTCTAAGAAATGGCTCCGCCATTTTTTAATTAAAAAACCTTACTGGATTTGATTTTTAATTGGTATAAATAGTGGACAATCATATAATTTTGGGGCGTGTTGAATTGACGTTAAATAAAAAAGAAGCTTAAATTGCTATAGCTTTTTGTATTAATTGTATGACGATCATTCAGCCCCAGTCGATCATCCATCAGCGTTATCAGTTATTGCGCCAATTAGGGCATAATGCGGGTCGTGAGACTTGGCTGGCGCAGGATCTACAACAGGATCAGGAATTAGTGGTGGTTAAGCTGCTTACCTTTGGGGGGAATGTGCAGTGGGAAGATCTCAAATTATTTGAAAGGGAAGCCAACGTTCTTAAACAGCTAAATCATCCCCAGATTCCCAAATATCGTGATTATTTTGCGATCGACGATCGCTCTCTCTGGTTTGGGCTAGTCCAAGAATATATCCAAGGGGATTGCTTGCGAGATGTAGTTGTAGGGGGGACGAAGTTTAGCGAGATGCAGGTTAAGCAAATTGCGATCGCGATTTTAGAGATTCTCATTTATTTGCATGAACTTAATCCCCCTGTTTTACATCGTGATATTAAGCCCAGTAATTTAATTTTAGTTAGGGAACCAAATCAAGAATGGAAGATTTATTTAGTGGATTTTGGGGCGGCTCAAGATCGAGCTAGTGCTGAAGGGAAGTCCTTCACGGTGGTCGGAACCTATGGATATGCACCGATTGAACAGTATGGAGGGAGAGCAGTTGCGGCTTCCGATCTGTATGCACTAGGAGCAACCTTAATTTATCTCTTAACAGGCATTTCGCCAGCAGATTTGCCTCAAGATGATAATGGGAAGATGTTGTTTGGCGATCGCACCAGCATTAGTTCCCATTTGCGTAAATGGATTCAGCAGTTAGTGGAACCAAATGTCAGACATCGTTATGCCACTGCTCAGTTAGCACTTAAGGCGTTACAAGAACCAGCTATTGTCGCAAAGCCTCAGCCTAGCCCAATTTCGCGTAAGCGTCGGTATATCTATCCTCCCGAAAATACTAGGATTGTCTTAAATGAAACAAAGGACAGTTTGCAAATTGTCATAGGTTCTAAACCTTGGATCGCCATTCTTCTATCGATTTTGCTCCTTGCTATGGTCACTATTCTCTACGGTCTGATCATTAATATATTAATTGGAGGTTCTATATTTTTGATGGTTAGTATTATATTTATAATTCTGTTAATCAAGAAATTATCTGATAATTTAACAGCAACACAATTAGAAGTTAATGAGCTAACTGTTACCCTGAGTCGCTATATATTTGGTAAAAAATATTTCTCTGCTGAGGCTCCACGCCATAATTGCCTCTATGAGCCAAACTGGGAAATGATGAAAAAGGGATATAACAATAATTTCTTTGGTTGGCTGGTTTGGATTAGTAACGAAAAGAATGATGATAATTCAATTAAGAATAATATTAAGCTCCACATCAGTGATAAAAGTTATCTCTTATCTACAGTACATATTCGACCCACTGAGGTGAATTGGTTGATTGATGTACTCAACAATTTCAGATCGAATTATTAACCTGTAAGTGTTAGTGATACAATTCAACTCATGAAATCCTTCTCATTTAGGTTTAGTCGATAATTGAGCGATCACGTTTAGTAAAAATCCAGACAGTCTATATTTGCAGTATTGCGGCAAAATAAAGTGTTTAGAATAAGTCAACGAGACTGTAATCCTCTGTTTTCCCTTTTTATTTTGCTCCGAGAACTAACATGGCTTTGGTGGGTCTTATGTGATATATTCTAAGATAAGATAGAAGCTGTTGTACTTCTTTTGCGTCTGAATAAATTCGGACTGCACTTATATCTTTCGGCTAAAAGACGCGGATTTTACGCTTCACGCTGATGATTTTAAAATTCAATTCAAATATTGGTAAGGAGCAATAGAAAGATGGTAAATATTGGTTATCATACTGCGAAGATTCAGGGTAAGTTGCTCCGATCGCTTTACTATTCCAATATTGCCAATCTAGTCAGCTTGCCGATTAAGCAAGATCGCAAGGTTCCCATTCAAGTTTATGCTCTATCCTGTGAGCGTGACCTGCCCGAACAAGTGGCTAGTTTGCGCTCATTTTTAGCCTATGTGGGGATTCCCGATCGCTTTACGATCATGTCCGATGGAAGCTACACACCATCAAGCATCGATCTATTAAAAAAAATTCATCCCTGTGTCGATGTGCAGCCCCTAGTGGATTTTCAGAGAGATGATCTGCCTGAATCCGTCTATGCCTATGCCTCACAACAGGCTATGGGCAAAAAATTAGCCGCCTTGATGTCCATTCCCATTGAAGGAGCAACTCTCTATACAGATTCCGATATTCTCTTTTTTGAAGGTGCTTCTGATTTGGCGGATCTTGCGATCGCTCCTACCTCTCAAACCTATTATTTACCCGACTGCAAGAGTTCTCTGGATCGCCGATTATTACTAAGTGAGCAAGAAAACCAAAATCCCATTAATGCAGGATTTATTCTCTTTAAAAAGCCCCTTGACTGGAGTGAAACTGTTAAGCGATTGGCACAGCTAACGGAACCACCCAATTACTTTTCGGAACAGACCATTGTGAATTTAACCATTAAATATAATCAGGGTGTGCCGTTATCCAGTGATAAGTACATCATGAATGTGGATGATCAGTTTATTTATACTGATCAATTTGCTAGTCCTAAGATTGCGATGCGCCACTACGTTAGCGATATTCGCCATAAGTTTTGGATGTCCAATCCCATGAAGTCTTAGAAGGCGCATCATCCTTTGATCGATTTTGCTTCGATTCTTTTTTTATTTAGAAAATATGTCGCCAATATATAGCTTTGATATTTTCGATACCGTTCTGACTCGGTTGGTCATTAAGCCAAGTCATATATTTACTATTTGTGGCGATCGCGCTAATCAATATGGTTGGTTACAAATTCCTGCGGCAGTCTATGAACGGGAACGGATCAAGGCAGAGCAGCGATCGCGGCAATTTTGCGAAGGCGGTGAAGTGCAATTGCAAGAAATCTATCGTGAGCTTGCCAACAGCTTAGAAATAGATGTGATAACACAACAAAAATTACAAGAACTAGAATTGGCAGTAGAAACAGAATATCTAGTAGCAATTCCCGAAATAGAAATCCAAATTGAGCAAATACGGAAATCTGGAGCCAATATAGTCTTTATTTCGGATATGTATTTACCTTCAGCCTTTTTGCAAGCAAGGCTGCAACAGTTGGGGATTTGGGGCGATCGCGATCGTTTATATGTATCATCTGAGTACCGCAAATCTAAGGGAAAAGGCGATTTATTTAAATATGTTCTGCAAGATTTGCAAATTGCCGCCTCTGATTTAATTCATACGGGTAATAGCTTCCAATCAGATATCCAACGGCCTCAATCTTTAGGTATTCGCACGGTCTATTTTGAGCAAGCTAATCCCAATCGTTACGAAACAATTCTCGAAAAATTTTCTCCCTATACAGGAGGCATTTCCTCACATTTAGCCAGTATTTCTCGCTATAGCCGCCTCTATATTAAGGCTCCAGATCCTAAGCAAAAAATACTCCGCGATATTGCTGTATCCGTAGCTGCACCAATTTTGAACGCCTATGTAATTTGGATTTTACAACAGGCTCAGGCGCAAAAATTAGCGCGGATTTATTTCCTCGCAAGGGATGGGGAAATTCTGTTACAAATTGCTCAGAAACTAGCTCCCCAAATTTATCCTGAAGTGGAATTGCGCTATCTCTATGTCAGTCGTCAAGCTTTACGCATCCCTGGTCTAACTAGGATTAACCAAGGCTTTTGGGATTGGATGTTTGATAATACCGACTTTTTGAATATTGAAAGTCTATTAAAACGCATGTGCCTTAGTACTGAAGTGGCTGCACCAATTTTAAGTGCTGTGGGCTATCCTTCAGCAACTTGGCAAAGGAATCTTAGTCAAGAAGAAAGGAAGACTCTCCGCCATCAATTAGAACAAAATCAAGATTTGATCGCAGCTCTTTTGCAGGTGGCAGAGCAGAAGCGTCAAGTATTAAAGGCCTATTTACAGCAGGAAAAGATGCTGGATGGTCAATCCTTTGGTTTGGTGGATGTGGGCTGGCGTGGTAGTTTGCAGATATCTTTAGAAAATGTGTTTGCTCTATTTGGAACCCAGATGCCTGTGGGCTTTTATTTCGCGATCGCAAAACCCTCAGGGAGTCTCAAACATCAAGGGAAAGTACTGGCTTACTTCTTTGATTTAATTGAGAACTTCGGAATGCGTTCCAAAATAGACGATCGCTACGTTTCTGCCATGGAGGTGTTTTGTGCTGGCTGTCAGGGGACAACCCTTGATTATCAGTTACAATCCGATGGTTCCGTGATCCCTTTACTCAAGCATGAACACAACCAACCAGCCCTAGATTGGGGCTTAAAGTTCTTTCAGAGTTCCGTTCTCAACTATGTGCAGCACTTGATCGAGCGATCGCCAAATATTCCCATCTTTAATACTTCTCCCAAACTATGGCGCGAAGCCCTAGACCAAGTTTTTTTGAGCTTCAACAAGGATATAACGCTTGAGGAAGCTAAAGCCTTCATGGATTGTCCATTTTTTGATGATCCTAATGAGCTGTATCACTTCTATTGGGCGATGCCTCTGCAATTAAAAGACGTTCTCAAGTATGCGCTCCGAAAAAGAGAGACGATGAGTGTGCATCGCAATGCTTGGAGGGAAGCCAGTTTTCAGGTTAGTTCCCCTTGGCTCAAGGCAATCATTCCCATCGTGACTGCGCCACGACGTTTATTACAACGGTTCAAAAAATCATTACGATGATTTCATTAGCGTTTTAGCATTGCCCACACCATGCCAGCCCCCCAGCCTTGGACTCTGGCCATCTTAATCCAGAGCAAAGTCATATGCTCTAGATGTAAGCTCATGCCCAAACTGCCTGTATCGATAGGCTCCCATCCTAATTGGCTGCATAGTTCCATTACCGTTGCCTTGGCCGACTGCTCATTACCTGCAATCAACATCGCAGGTTTAAGATCGCCGTAGCCTGCATAAGTACTATCTTCAAAATTTTCAAAGCCATAGATAGTGAATGCTTTCACCACATTTGTTTCGGGAATTAGCTCCTGCACTGTCTCACTACCTGAAGTTTGACTTTGCAAACCGTGGGATAGACCAGCGCCAACAGGATTGGTGCAGTCGACCAGAATTTTACCTTCGAGGGCATATTTGATCGGCGTGAGGGCAGCTTCGATCGCATTGAATGGGGTGGCGAGAAAGATAATTTCGGCGGATTGGACAGCTTCTAGAGGAGTTTTGACAACTAGGGCAGGATTGCGTTGAATCACTGCTTGTACGGACTGAGATTGTGGATCACGGGCAGCGATCGCCACATCATGACCTAGCTTTTGTAAGCGATCGGCTAGGGGTGCGCCGACATTACCTGTACCAATAAATGCAATTTTCATAATATTTCTGTAGGGTTTGGTTAATTTATTGAATAATTAAAACGATTCTAAGCTGAATCTTGATTGTCGATATATGTCGATATATTTTTTATCCTGAGCTTGATGCTACTAATTAATGGCAATCCCAGACCACTGCACCTGTGGCGCTCTGGGCAAGGGGTTAGGATTACTAAGGGTATATCGCCGATAGGAAAAAAATATTTCTTCATCTTGCAAGGTGCAGTAAGGCGCGATCGCCACATTTTGTGAGGGTATACCTAGCTCCTGCAACTGTTGTAACTGTACCTGTCGCAAATCTAGCTTGACTCTTTCGGGATGCTCATCAGGCATTATGCCCACAGGGATCGAAACTGTGGCTGTAACTCGGTCTGCCACCTCCTGCGATACCTGATAGACGGCTCCTGAAATCGCGGGGCCAAGGGCAATACGCAGATCGGCAAGGTTACTGCCTTGATCACAGAGAGTAGCGATCGCCTTGATCACTATGCCTGCGGCTGTACCACGCCAACCCGCATGAACTGCCGCCACTGCTCCCGAATGGCGATCGCCGATCAAAACAGGCACACAGTCGGCCGTACATACCCACACAGAATGACAGTCTTGTTCTTTAATAGCATCATGAGATAGCCATACTCCATCTGCTTCTGGCAAAGTTCCCTGAGATTTTCTAATTTCTTGCACATGGACTAAGCGATCGCTATGTACCTGTTTGGCTCGATAAGCAACACCCGCCCCACCAAAACTTTGATGCAATTGATCGGGCAACTGCGGCGCATGGGCTTTGGTAAAAAATCCATGTTTCCAATTGGCTAACAGCTTGCAAGTTAGCACGCCATTTTGCCATTGCCATTGATCTGTGACTGGTTCAGCCCATCTTTGCGTATGCATAAATCAATTTATGGGAATTTATCAAAATATCAATTCTCAATGTATCAAGAGTCTCACCTCTCTGCCATTTCCACAAGGCTCGATCGTTTACAGTAATTGCTTATCAAGAATTTTGGGCATAGTATTAAGATTGCAGCACTTAGATCTATGCTGCTGCTATGTCTAGATTTAGTATCACATTTCTGGAAATTGGTATAAGTCAATGGAATAGTTGTGAATCAAGAGAGAATACCGTTATTAGAATTTGCCAAGCACTATCTCACCTTTGACGATGCACCGTTTTATATGCCCGGACACAAACGGGGTAAGGGAATCGATCGCCAATTGCTCAACTTACTCGGCGATGCCCTATTTCGTCTAGACCTGCCCGAATTACCAGATCTCGAAGAACCTCTGCATGAAGCTGAAATCCTAGCGGCTCAAGCCTATGGCAGCGATCGCACTTGGTTTCTTACCAATGGCTCAACCTGTGGAGTACAAGCGATGCTTCTCGCCACCTGCGGGCAAGGAGACAAAATCTTAATTGGGCGCAACTGCCATAAATCAGCGATCGCAGGCTTAATTCTCAATGGGGCAACCCCAATATATTTACCAACTGCCTATGCCGCAGAATTTGATCTCGATCTAGGTGTTACCCCTGAAACCTTAGAACAAGTCCTCACCCAACATCCTGATGCAAAAGCCGTATTACTGGTTAGTCCCAATTATTTTGGAGTCTGTAGCGATCTGTCCCAAATGGCAGCAATTGCCCATCAATTTCAAATCCCCTTACTAGTCGATGCTGCCCACGGAGCGCATTTAGGATTTCATGACGATCTACCTATTTCCGCACTACAGGCAGGAGCCGATCTCGTAGTTCAGTCTACCCACAAAATGGCTAGTAGCCTTACTCAGTCTTCCATGCTGCACTTACGCAGCCATCTTGTCTCACCCACAGCTATTGATCAAGCCCTAGATCTACTGCGCTCAACTAGCCCCAGCCTCTTACTTTTGATTTCCCTAGATGTAGCCAGACATCAAATGGCGATCGCAGGTCAAACAATGCTAGAGCAAACCCTCAGATTATCTAGAGAAGCGCGATCGCAACTTCAGCAAATCCCGCAGTTACGCACCCTCACCTCAGCCGATATCCCCAATCTCGATGAGACTCGACTCACCATCATGACCAACCAAACAGGCATGACAGGCTTTGAAACTGATACATACCTAAGAGAACAATTTGCCGTCACTGCCGAAATGCCCACCTTGACCCAGCTAGTCTTTAGCCTCAGTCTCGGCAATACTGAAACCGATATCAATCGCCTGATCCATTCTTTACAGAGCTTACCAAAAGACAATCCAGCAAAAGCCCTGTCTAAACAAATTTTTCAGCATCACCCCACACCAATTTCATCATCCATCGCCCCCCGCCAAGCCTACTTTGCTCCCAAAACTCGACTCCCCTTAAGCCAAGCGATCGGCAAAATCAGCGCCGAAACTCTCTGTCCATATCCCCCTGGTATCCCTCTAATTTGTATTGGCGAAGAAATCAGTTTAGAATTGATAGAAGTATTACGCGCAGTTTTGAGATCAGGTGGCATTGTTACAGGTGCTGGCGATCCTCATCTCAACTCTGTAGAAATTGCTCTAGTGTAAAAACCCCTAAAACGCATATACGCACACAAATGAATAACAAGCACAGTTGGTTATGGGGGTGGGCGTTAATCAATATCACTCAGATGATCAGCACAGGTGCGACAGCTTTAGCTCTCGAAGTATCGGCTGGGGCTAGAGGTATTGACGCGCGAAAGATCCAAGCCCCTCCCTATAATCTCACTGGCAAAAATGTCTTTATCGGTCAAGTGGAGCTAAGTCGTCCTAGTCGCTTTGCCGTGGACAAATTGACTAATAAATTAATCCAGATCGACCGTGCGATCGTTCAACCCTACGAAGTTTTCTTTCGTGATCGCCAACCCATTCCTAACCGCAACATCGATGACCATTCCGCCCAAGTTGCCGCCGTCATCATTAGCAACCATAAAATTCAAAGAGGAATTGCCCCCAACGCCAAATTACTTTCCTCGGCATACTCTCAGCGCCGCCAAGATGGACAACCCGAAGCCTGCCTCGCCGCCCAACACATAGCACGTCAATATAACAGCACTGTCCGCGCCATCAACTTTAGCTTTGGTGAACTCCTCAAAGAAGACCCTCGACCAAAACCGCAACTAGACGGAGATGCCTTACTAACCCTCTGTCTAGATTGGCTGGCCACCAAACACAACACCCTACCCATAGTGGCAGGCAATCAAGGCAAAGGAGGCATTCCCATTCCCACCGATCTATACAATGGCTTGACAGTTGGCTTTACCCATGAGGTGAATGGCATCTATCGCCAGCTTGATCGCGGTAACCTCATCGATGAACCCTACATCGATCGCAACACCAACGGTAAATATGACACAGGCGAATATTTCACCGACCTAAACCAAGATGGCAAATGGACTAGTGCCGTAGAAAGCCCCGTCAATGGCAGACGCTCCCTCAGTATCCTTGCCCCTGGCAATAACCTCCAACTTCCAACCCTGCAAGGTAAATTTAAAATAGTTAACGGATCTAGTTTTGCGGCTCCCCATGTAGTTGGCACGATCGCACTGCTCCATGAATATGCCGATCGCCAAATCACCAACGGCAAATGGCAAAACTATGCCCATTGGCACGAACTGCTCAAAGCCGTTCTCATTAACTCCGCCGACAAAATCCAAGATCGCGGTGATGGTCAAAATCTGGGCATGACCAAAACCATCATTGATACCCAAGGCAAAAATTGGCTAGACAGCGAAGCCTACAGTGACCCCAATATTCCCCTCAGCCTGACACTAGGCGCAGGACAAGTTAACGCTTACCGCGCTCTCCAGCAATACCAAGCAGGCCAACAAAATCCCATCTCTCCCAACCGCAAGTCTGCACAAATTAGAGCCATCGGCTGGGATGTCAATACCATTAATGTCAACACAACCCAAGACTATATATTTGCCAATGAATTGCTTGCCAGCAGCTACATTACAGCCACACTAGCTTGGGACCGCCAAGTCAAACTCAATGATCAAAATAAAAATGGTATGTATGACATCGGTGAAAGCTTCAGTAGCAAAGGGTTTGCAAAATTAGAACTATACCTGATGCGATCGCAAGATCAAGACACTAGTGCCAGCGTTTGGTCATCAACCAGTCAAGTTGATAATCTCCAGCACATCTTTATCCCAATTCCCAAAACAGGCAAATACAAACTGAGAATAATTATGCGATCGCCTCAAGACAATTCTGAAGAATTACTACTCCCCCAAACTTACGCCCTAGCATGGTGGGGCAAATCACAATAGACTCAAATAATAGCTACAGTATTCATTAGGTTTGTAGTGCTTCGCAACACAAATCTCTTCTGTCCTAATAACTAATGACTATAGCTATACATGGGATCTTGGGATTTACTTAGGTGTATTAGCACCAGGACGAACATACTGAGCATCCACAAACCCAAGCTCAAACAATTGATCATAGGCTTGCTGCCCCAAAGTACGAGTAGGCGCTTGACTACGAATCAACTGTACCAACAAAGGCACAGCTAGTTCAGGCTGATTCTTTGCCCGATACACCACCGCCAATTGATAAGTTGCCTCATCCCGCAATTGAGCAGTTTGCAACGCTTTACGGCGATGACTATCCGCAACTCGATTGTCAATACCTGTAAAGCTTGTGGTTAGTTCCTGATAAAAATTAGATAATTGGTTAAAAACTTGACGAGCATCTTGCAGCTTAGTCACAGCCTGATCATAATTTTGACTCGAGATTGCTGCCATTGACTCTGCCATCAATCGCTGACCACCCGAAATACTAAACACACTATTCTCAAGCGAATTAGGACGAGTTGGTTCTACAGCAGTATTTTTGGGTGCAACAGGTGTCACATTAGTCTGGGCAAAAGCTGCTATTGGCGCGATCGCTCCAGCCATCAATGCAATAACAAGAGAAAAAGCAGCAGAAGGTAGCTTATATTGAAAAAAGCGAAGCTGGGCAAAGGATGTGGACATAGTTGCAGTTTAGGGATGCTCACAAAAAACAACAGGAAAAAAAATCAAAAACAAAAATCCAAAAACAGCGTAGCTAAACATAAAGCCTAACTAAACACCTCAATGGTTAGTTACTTACCTATTCATTATTCAATTGTTACCATCGTAACTAAACAATAGTAACCATCAAAAACAAAAGATCTATCATTCGCATTTGGCTATGTTAGCACTCCAAGATAGACGAAATACCTAACAAAAGTTTCTCCATCATCAGAAAAACTAATTAAAAACTAAATTTTAAGTCTTCAGAACACATGACAATCAAGCAAAGTAAGCCAACTCCAAACAAGCAAACATATATCCATCCCGAAGACTTGTAAAAAAATGTGACATCTTGCGTGATATGCTTAACAACGGTGTAGGCAGCTACATCCAAGTTTTTGGACATAAACTTGGGGCAAATATCACACCCCATGTCTTCACAAAAATCATGTAAATAGCCAGCTACTCAAGTTAAAAGCCAAAAGTGAAGATTATCCCAGCCAACAGTAAAACTTCACCACCAGTGATTGAAAGCTCCCCCATACTAACTTCTAACAGTATGGAAGAATACAATCAACTAAAGCTGAAATTAATCAAAATTACCCTCATTGCTGGAGTAATTATTGATGCTGTCATATGGGTGCTGTACGGACGAAATGTAGCCCTAAGCTACGCTCTAGGAGCCTTGTTTGGTACTGTGTACTTCAGAATGCTATCCAGAGGAGTTGATCGCCTTGGCGGTGAAACAAAACGACTCGGTTTCTCTCGTCTGGGAATATTCGTCATTCTGATGATAGTTGCAGCCAAGTCCGATCAGTTGCAAATCTTGCCTACCTTTTTAGGCTTTATGACTTACAAAGTAGCTGTCCTTGTGATCCTTGCACAAGATCTTAGCCAAAACTTGAGTAGCGAGTTTAATTCTCGCTGATTTGACCTCCTACAGGTTGTAACATATCGAACATGATCGATTCAGTAACTTTTGGCTATACAAGCCATCAATCTAGTCTTGCCGCCCTAGAAGTGGGTAAACACTTCTATTGGCAGTTCGGCAACCTAGCGGTACATGGTCAAGTATTAATCGTTAGCTGGATAGTCATGGGCGCAGTTCTTATTGCTGCACTCATTGGCTCTAGCACCGCCAAATCTGATCAGCGTATTCCCGCAGGTTTTCAAAATTTCATGGAATATGCTCTGGAATACGTTCAGGGCATAGCTAAAGATCAAATCGGCGAAAAGCATTACAGAGAATGGGTACCATTTGTTGGTAGTCTATTCTTGTTTATCTTTGCGTCTAATTGGTTAGGAGCCTTAGTTCCTTGGAAGTTAGTCGAATTGCCAGAGGGTGAACTTGCCGCCCCCACAAGCGACATCAACACCACGATCGCCCTAGCATTATTAGTCTCCTTAGCCTATTTCTATGCTGGTTTGAGTAAGCGTGGTTTGGAATACTTTACAAGGTATGTTCAAGCTTCTCCCTTTCTCCTTCCTTTGTGGGTTCTTGAAGATTTCACAAAACCCCTCTCCCTAAGCTTCCGTCTTTTCGGAAACATCCTCGCTGATGAGCTTGTCGTGGGGGTCATGGTTCTCCTTGTGCCTTTGTTTGTACCCTTGCCGTTGATGATTCTTGGTTTATTTACCAGTGCGATCCAAGCACTAATCTTTTCAACCTTGGCTGCATCTTACATTGGTGAAGCAATGGAGGGGCATGGTGATGAAGGACACGAGCATTAAGCTCTTGCAAGTTTAGTCTTGCGAGTTTAGAAGTTTACTTGCTAAAACTTCACTTTTCATAAATGTAAAACTGTTAACAATAATCTAAAGAAAGGAAAACCAAAGTGATTGATCCATTAGTAGCCTCAGCATCCGTAGTTGCAGCAAGCGTCGCCGTTGGTCTTGGTGCAGTTGGACCTGGTATTGGTCAAGGTACTGCTGCAAGCCGTGCTGTAGAAGGTATTGCCCGTCAGCCTGAAGCAGAAGGCAAAATTCGTGGCACATTGCTATTAAGCTTGGCCTTCATGGAAGCTCTCACCATTTACGGTCTAGTTGTTGCCCTCGTATTGCTATTTGCTAACCCCTTCGCCTAATAGCTATTTGGTGTCATCAAGAAGCTAAGTTGGGAAGATGTCTTGCAGAGCTTGACCTCCTAATTTACTTAGCTTCTTTACCAAAATGTTTTTTGCCAAAATGTTTGTCTAGGCGAAATAAATTTTTAGTAATTTCCTAGACAATCGCCTTTAGTAATTGCACTAATCAAAGTGCTGTTTCGGTAATATACCCATGACAATTTGGAATATTTTTTCAACTGTTCTCCTTGCTGCGGAAGCAGCAGAGCCTAAAGGCGGCTTGTTTGATATTAATGCCACTCTTCCAATTATGGCAGTGCAGTTTGTGATCTTTGTCGCTCTGCTCAATGTTATTTTCTTTAAGCCACTAACCAAGGCGATCGACGATCGCGATGATTATGTAAGAAGTCAGATCATTGGAGCTAAGGAGCGTCTGGAGAAAGCAGAAATAGCTGTTAAACAGTACGAGCAAGAACTATCAACCGCAAGAAAAGTAACGCAAGATATTTTGACTAATGCTCAGGCCAATGCCAATAAAGTTCGTAAAGAACGTATCGATGCGGCTATGGCTGAAGCTCAAACAAAAGTTGCGGCTGCTAAAGCGGAAATTGAAAAGCAAAAGCTCGATGCTGCTGCATCCTTAGATGCTGAAGTGGAGTCACTCAGTCGCCAAGTTCTCGAAAAGCTATTAGGTAACTTAGTCAAATCCTAGTTGTCCAACTCTAGTTTTCATAGTCCTAGATAGTTTCTGTCTAGATATTTGGCAGATATTGAGTAATAAAAATAACGTTTATGATTACAAACTTTGTCTTACTTGCAAGTGAAGCAGGTGAGCATACAGGGTTCGGTATCAACACCGATATTCTGGAAACTAACCTGATTAACTTAGTAATCGTTATCGGTCTTTTGATCTATGCGGGTAAGGGTTTCCTAGGGAAAATCCTATCGGCGCGATTGGAGTCCATCCAGTCAGCGATCGCTGATGCTGAGAAACGCCAAAAGGAAGCATCAGAAAAATTAGTGTTGCAACAAGAAAAGTTAGCCCAAGCCAAAACAGAAGCCGAAAACTTGCGTAAGCAAGCAGAAGCTGATGCCCAACATGCGGCCGATGCGATTTTAGCAACCATTGAAGCCGATATTGCCCGTTTACGCGAAGCGGCAGATCAAGAAATTGCCACGGAGCAAGAGCGTGTGATTGTGCAGTTACGTCAGCAAGTTGCAGAAAAGTCTCTTGCCAGCGTACAAGCATATTTTGATCGCGGTTTGAGCGAATCTACTCAGGTGGAATTGATCGACCGTAGTATTGCCCTTTTAAGTTCTGACTAGGAGAAAACATGAAATCTAGTTCTGTTAGTCAAGCTGTAGTTGCTCCCTATGCCGAGGCCTTAATATCTTTGGCGCAGGAACAAGATAACTTGGATGCGATCGCTAAAGACGTAAGATTAATTGCTAATACCCTAGCAGAATCCACCGATCTAGCTGATTTATTCGCTAATCCATTAATTGCCGCAAACATCAAGAAGTCTGTAGTTGAAAGTGTATTTGGCGAACAGGTTAGCTCCATCACCAAGAGCTTTTTACTGATATTAGTAGATCGCAAGCGCATCGCCTTTTTAAGTGAAATTCTCAAGGAGTTCAAAGCTCTTCTAAGAATAATCGACCAAGTAGCTCTTGCCGAAATCACCACTGCTGTAAAACTGAGTAGAGCGCAGGAAGATACGATCTGCGATCGCGTCAAGGCAATGACTGGTGCTAAGAGTGTTGATCTCGAAGTAACTGTAAATACCGACTTAATCGGTGGTGTGATTATTAAGGTAGGTTCCCAAGTCGTTGATGCCAGCATCCGTGGACAACTACGCCGACTAAAAAGTAGCCTCATTGCAGGCGTTTAAATGAGAATAAAAATTGATCTGCGATTAATGCGATTAATTTTTATTCATAACCCAAAAGCTAACAGCTAATCGCTAACAGCAAAACCCCAAATATTAAAAACAAATCGATCGCTGATAACTGGTAAAACACAACTATGGTTAGCATCAGACCTGACGAAATAAGCAATATTATCAAGCAGCAAATTGCTAATTATAACCAAGAGCTGCAAGTTTCCAATGTTGGTACTGTCCTGCAAGTCGGTGACGGTATCGCTCGTGTCTATGGCTTGGAACAGTGCATGGCTGGCGAGTTGCTGGAGTTTGAAGATGGTACTGTCGGCATTGCGCTGAACCTTGAAGAAGACAACGTTGGTGTTGTGTTGATGGGTGAAGGTCGCAAAATCGCTGAAGGTAGCTCTGTAAAGGCAACTGGCAAAATTGCTCAGATTCCTGTAGGTGAAGCATTCATTGGTCGAGTCGTTGATGGTCTAGCTCGTCCTATTGATGGCAAGGGCGACATCAAATCCTCTGAATCTCGTTTAATCGAATCCCCTGCCCCCGGCATTATTGGTCGTAAATCTGTATTTGAACCTCTCCAAACTGGTATCACTGCAATTGACGCAATGATTCCTGTTGGTCGTGGCCAACGTGAGCTAATCATTGGTGACCGCCAAACAGGTAAAACCTCTGTGGCAATTGATACCATCATTAACCAAAAAGGTTTGGATTGTATCTGCGTATATGTAGCGATCGGGCAGAAAGCTTCTACCGTTGCTAACGTTGTAAATAAGTTGCGTGAAAGTGGAGCAATTGAATACACTATCGTTGTTAACGCTAGCGCCAATGACCCTGCTACTTTGCAGTACCTCGCTCCATACACAGGTGCAGCCCTAGCAGAATACTTCATGTATAAGGGCAAGGCAACCTTGGTGGTCTATGATGACTTGTCTAAGCAAGCCCAAGCCTATCGCCAAATGTCTCTCTTGCTCCGTCGTCCTCCCGGTCGTGAAGCCTATCCTGGAGACGTATTCTACTTACACTCTCGCTTACTTGAGCGTGCGGCAAAGTTAAGTGATGAACTCGGTGGCGGTTCAATGACTGCATTGCCCATCATTGAAACCCAAGCAGGTGACGTATCTGCTTACATTCCTACCAACGTAATTTCGATTACTGACGGTCAAATTTTCCTATCTTCTGACTTGTTTAACGCTGGTATTCGTCCTGCGATCAACCCTGGTATTTCGGTATCCCGTGTTGGTTCCGCCGCACAAATCAAGGCTATGAAACAGGTTGCTGGTAAGATTAAGCTAGAACTAGCACAGTACGATGACCTCGTGGCTTTTGCCCAGTTTGCCTCTGACTTAGACAAGGCAACTCAAGCGCAACTCGCTCGCGGTCAACGCCTCCGTGAAATTCTCAAGCAACCTCAGTATTCTCCATTGCCCGTATGGGATCAAGTTGCGATTATTTACACTGCAATCAATGGCTATCTTGATGAACTAGAAGTTGAGCAGGTTGGTGCATTTAACAAGGGTCTGCGTAACTACTTGGCAACTAGCAAGCCTAAGTATGCTGAAATCGTGAAGGCTGAAAAGACCTTGACTAAGGATGCGGAAGCAATCTTGAAGGAAGCGCTTGTTGAATATAAGAAGACCTTTTTGGCTTCTGTATAGTTTTTGAGGCTGACTCAGTTAGTTCTCTAGAAACTTAAGTAATTGATTATAAATAATTGGTGCTTAGTAATATTTATGTAGTATTACTAATCCAACAAAAAAGAGGGCTTTAGCCCTCTTTTTTGTTGGATTTTGGTTGGCTTTGGGTTAAATCTTTTACAAAATCAGCGACATAACAATTCTCCTGTGAATCCCAGCAGCTATACTTCTATGAATTGGTATTGGTCAATGTGATAATATCACTAGGTTAAAGATATGGTTTAAAGTCTGGAATTGCTCCATGAATACGGAAATTGCTGAGGATCTATTCACTCAAGGTCTAGAACGTTATAAGCAAGGGGAAAGCGCGGAAACTTTAATTCCTCTATTTGAAAAAGTATGCGATCGCCAGCCCAAAGTTGCCAGTGGTTGGATTTGTCTATCTTGGCTATACCTACTCAGCAATAATGCCAAACTCGCCTATAAGGCTGCCCAAAAAGCAGTCAAAATTGCCCCTGAAGATCCTCAAGGTAGAATTAATCTAGCGATCGCGATGCTAGAGCTATCGCAAAAAGGGGTGCGGGAACAGGTTGAAGCTGCTCAAAATTGGCTCATGATTCTCAAAGATATCAAGCCTGAGATCGAAGAAAACTTTGCTGAAGGTTTGCGCCGCCGTCCTGATTGGAAAGCCCTTGAAAAGGTTAGGGATTGGGTACTTGGTTAGCATTATTAGGGACTAGAATTAATGCAATTTTTTAAGAGCATCAGTTGCGTCTGTATTAGCATATTTTGGATTCTGCTGTTATGGTCTGTCCCAGTACAGGGGCAGATTAATATTACTCAAGCGGAGTCTGAACAACTAGATGCCCTAGTCAAGCAGGCTTTTGAAGCAACTAATGATGGAAACTTTGTTGAAGCCGAAAGCTACTGGACAAAATTAATTGAGCTATATCCCGATAATGCCGCAGGTTGGAGCAATCGCGGCAATGCTAAGATGAGTCAAAATCTGCCCACAGAAGCCCTCAAAGACTATAACAAGTCTGTTGAGCTTGCTCCTGACTATCCTGATCCTTATCTTAATCGAGGGGCTGCCCTAGAGAGTTTAGGTAAATGGGAGGAGGCGATCGCTGATTACAATCAAGTCTTGACCATCAATCCCAAGGATGCTGCCGCCTACAATAACCGAGGCAATGCTAAGGCAGGTTTAGGCAGGTGGGAGGAGGCGATCGCTGATTATCAAATGGCGATGCAGGTTAACTCACGTTTTAGTGCGGCCTTCGGCAACTATGCGATCGCTCTCTACCAAACTGGTAAAACTGACGAAGCGATTAAGCAAATGAAAAATATTCTCCGCAAATATCCAAACTATACGGATGTGCGGGCAGCCCTTACCTCAGCCCTATGGCAAGCCAAAAGGCAAGGCGAAGCCGAGAGCAATTGGGTGGCTGTCGAAAATTTAGATCGCCGCTATAGGGATATTGATTGGGTCAAAAATATCCGTAGATGGCCACCTGCGTTGGTGGAAGCCCTAGATAGTTTTTTGCATTTTAAATAATGCGAGGATGTGAGTGCGAGATGGCTCAATTACTGATTATTGCTAGGAATTGAGATCTTGATATCGCGACGCTGTTGGTTCCGAAAATTTTGTACGGCATCATCTAAGGACTCAGATTGCTCAGATTGAAATTGTTGGGGAGACTTACCGCCTGCCAAATTGATATTGTTTATTAATTGCATTATGTTTAAGTTGCTGCCACCTATGCTTAGAGGAGATTGCTCCTGCTGGCGAGCATCTCTCAAGGTTTGTTCCGATAGGGTGGTGGCACTATTAACTTGGGCGATCGCCTCGGTAGATGTCACAACGAGAGAAGCTAGAGGCGCAATGACGACCGAAGATAATGTAACAATACCGAAGATTTTTCTGCGAAGTGGGCTAAACATAATCAGTAACGTGATGATTTACAATGGCGAAGGTTAAGCTAACTTGATCTTAAATCTAGCTTGACATTTTAGATTTATACCTTAGTTTAGCGCAATTATCCTAACTCTGGAATCATCCTAAAGCTTAGAGATAGTTCGGTTACGATAGAATAGTTACTGTAATAAACAAGGTCAAAACATCAAGTTATGGATGCAGTTGCAGAAAAGTCCAACGATATTAAACCCAGTGAGATCCTGCGGCAAGCCGATCCCGAAAAATTAGCACGAATTCGCCATACTTGCTCCCACGTCATGGCGATGGCGGTTCAAAAACTATATCCCGATGCTAAGGTGACTATTGGGCCTGCAACTGAAAATGGCTTTTATTACGATTTCGATCGCAAAGAACATTTTACACCTAGTGATCTTAAGGCGATCGCCAAGGAAATGAAGCGGATCATTAAGTGGAATCAGCCCCTTGTCCGTCAGGAACTCCCTCGTCCTGAGATGCTTGCCGAAATCGAAAAGCTTAATGAACCTTACAAGATTGAGCTACTCGCCGCCATTCCTGAAGGACAAAATATTAGCCGCTATTTCATCGGCGATCCTGAAAAGCTGGAAAAACAACCTTGGTGGGATTTGTGTGCAGGGCCTCACCTCGGCAGCACTGGCGAAATTCATCCCGATGCCTTTGCCCTAGAGAGTATTGCGGGAGCCTATTGGCGTGGTGATGAAAAGAATCCGATGTTACAACGGATTTACGGCACGGCTTGGGAGAATCCTGAGCAACTTCAGGCATATCACGCCATGCTCGAAGAGGCAAAGCGCCGCGATCACCGCACCATTGGTAAAGATTTGCAGTTATTTAGTATTCAAGAAGATGCGGGCGGTGGATTGGTATTCTGGCATCCCAAGGGTGCGATTATTCGGAATGCGATCGAAACCTTCTGGAAAGAAACCCACGTTCAGAACGGTTACGAGTCCGTCACCACGCCCCACATGGCGAATTTAGACCTGTGGAAAATCTCTGGACATAATGACTTCTATCGCGAAAGTATGTTTCAGCCGATGGAAGTGGAGCATCAAGTTTATCAGCTTAAGCCGATGAACTGTCCTTTCCATGTGTTGATTTACAAAGATACGCTCCATTCCTATAAGGAATTCCCCATTCGCTATGCGGAACTTGGTACGGTCTATCGCTATGAGCGCTCTGGAACCATGCATGGATTGATGCGCGTGCGTGGCTTTACCCAAGATGACGCGCATATTTTCTGCACCGAAGAACAAATTGAATCAGAAATCCTTGGCGTTCTCAACTTAGCCGAATTGATTCTCTCCACCTTTGGCTTTGAGAATTATGAGATCAATCTCTCCACCCGTCCCGAAAAATACGTCGGTTCCGACGCAATTTGGGAGAAATCTACGGAAGCCCTTAAACAAGCGCTCAATCACAAGGGCTGGAACTATGTGATTGATGAAGGCGGCGGCGCATTCTATGGCCCTAAGATTGATATCAAGATCGAAGATGCGATCGGTCGGCGTTGGCAATGTTCCACGATTCAGCTAGATTTCAATCTGCCCGATCGCTTTCAAATGGAATATGTCGGTGAAGATGGCGCAAGGCATCAGCCAATCATGATCCACCGTGCTTTGTTTGGTTCCGTTGAGCGATTTATTGGGGTCTTAATTGAGAACTATGCGGGAGACTTTCCACTTTGGTTAGCACCTGTCCAAGCTAAATTAATTGCGGTTTCTGATGGTCAAATGGAATATGCTGAACAAGTTGCTGCCAAAATGAGAGCCGCAGGTTTGCGCGTGCAGCTAGATCATAGTGGCGATCGCATGGCGAAACAAATCCGTAAGGCAGAAATGGAAAAAATCCCTGTGATGGCAGTCATCGGGGCTAAGGAAGTGGAAGCGGATACTCTGAGCATCCGTAGCCGCAAGCATGGTGAACTAGGTGCTATTTCTGTCGAGGAAGTGATTAGCAAAATGCAGTCCGCTATTCGCGATCGCACTTGGTTCTAAACCTAACTAGACAATTCGCTGTACCAATTGAAGAGGCTAGACGATCATGCAAAGTATTCTCGATCACATAAGCTGCGGTGTATTTGCTCTAGAAATTACCGAGAAAGGTCAAGATCTAAACCCAAGATTTGCGATCGCTAATCAAGCCTTTATGGATTTGGTACAGCCAAACGTTAACTTAATACATCGGCCTATTTTTGAATGCTTACCCTTAGAATTTGCCCAACTTCTATCCCAACAAGTTGAGCAATGCTATCAAACACAAAAAAACGTTGAATTTATTGCCCCTATTAAATCAGACTGTATTCTAAAAATCTCATTATCATATCAATTAGATCACAGCTCTGAAACATCCCAAATTATCGGAACTTGCCAAAATTGCAGTGACCTAAGTTACAACATTAACACCTTAGATCGCAGCTTATCAGCCCAAGAACTTGATAATAGGAAGTTTAGCCATCTAATAGGGGCAGTTGCCGAAGCCTTTGTCGTTGTCGATCAACAGGGCATTGTGCGTTACATTAACAAAGCGGCTGAGAAATTATTTGGCAGAACTGCCGAAAATATTATTGGTAAAACCTTTGGATTGCCAGTAGTTTCGGGAGACCATACCAATATTGATATTCTCAATAACGGCTCTATCGTCTCAGCAGAAATGCGAGTTTCTGAAGTGATTGCTGAAGATCGCATGATCTATGTATTAGCATCACTTCGGGATATCGCAGCCCGCAAACAGGTTGAAGAATCTTTGCAGTTAAGAGAACGAGCGATTACTGCCAGTTCTAACGGTATTGTTATCACCGATGCCACTCAACCAGACAATCCCGTAATTTATGTAAATCCAAGCTTTGAAAGAATTACAGGATATAAGGCAAATGAGGTAATCGGGCGTAATTGTCGGTTTTTGCAAGGGCAGGAGCGTAGCCAGATCAGCACGTCCGAGCTACGCAAAGCCATTAATGCCAAAAAAGAATGTCATGCCGTACTACTCAACTATCGCAAAAATGGCACACCATTCTGGAACGATCTCTATATTTCACCTGTATTTAATGAGCAAGGTGAATTAACCAATTACATTGGGATTCAAACAGACATTACTGAACAAGTAAAATCTACCCATAGGCTCCTAGAAAGTGAAGAACGATTACGCACGGTTCTCACCTCTATCAAAGAAGGGATTACCTTTAGTGATGATATGGGTTACTTCTCAATTTTCAACCCAGGCATGGAAGCCCTCACGGGATATACTATGGCAGAAGCTAATGCTAGTGGTGATTTTAGTAACTTTCTCTATCCCGATCGCTCAGACCATGACAAAGCTTTATTACGTTTGCAACACCTACAAGAAGCAGGCAGGGTGGCTACCGTAGAAACCCGTATTCGTCACCGTGATGGAACTTATAAGGATGTCCTCGTTTCAACACGCATGATGATTTATAAGGGCAAACGGATGTATCTAAGCAGCTATTACGACATTACAGAACGCAAACAAGTAGAAACTCAATTACGCTATCAAAGTGAACGTGAACGTTTACTCAATGCTGTACTGCTAAAGATTCAATGTGAAGTTAACTTAGATCAAATTCTAGCCATAACCGTTAAAGAGGCACAGGAACTATTAAAGATTGATCGGGTGGTCATTTACAAATTTCAAGAAGATTGGGGTGGTCAAATTGTGGTGGAATCCGTCAACGATCCAGCCCTTTCGATATTGGGTAAAACCGTTAATGATTGCTGTTTTCAACACAAATATATGCAACAGAATCAGATTGTTTCCCATTTTGACAATCTAGAACTTGTTAATTTATCCGATTGCCATCGTGAATTATTAGAGTCATTCCACATTAAAGCTAACATTGCTGTTTCCATTGCCTTTGGTGGCAGCATCTGGGGTTTATTAATTGCTCATCAATGTTTTGAGCCACGACATTGGCAAGATTTTGAAGTGGAGCTATTTACTCAATTAGCTAATCATGTGGCGATCGCGATTCAGCAAGTACAGCTATTTGAGCGTGTCCAAGACCTTAATAAGAACTTAGAGCGACAAGTTGCCGAGCGTACTCAACAGTTAGAGCGTAGCCTCAGTCAGCTAGAACGCGCACTTCTTAAAGAAAAAGAACTAAACGAGCTAAAATCTCAATTCATTTCTAGGGCTTCCCATGAGTTTCGGACTCCCCTCACCACTATTCAAACTGCCAGTGATTTATTACGCAATTATGGTCATAAGATGACAGAAGAGAAAAAGCTTGAGCGTATAGATAAAATTCAAAGAGAAGTTAAAAGTATGACTAATCTTTTAGAAGAAGTATTAATTATTGGTAAAACTGAAGCTAATAAATTTAAGCTTAATGTGGAGGAAGTAAAACTAGTAGATTTCTGTCTAGAAAGTATTGAACAGACCAAATTTTTAGGCAATGGTAAACATCAAATAGTTTTTCAAAATATTAATGCTCCCGATACAATTCAATCTGATCCTAAGTTCTTGCGCCAAATTATTTCTAATCTGCTTTCTAATGCAATTAAATATTCTCCAAATGGCGGTGAAGTTAGATTTACGGTTTCTGTATCTGTGAATAAGCCATCACAGTTAATTTTAGAATTTCAAGATCATGGAATTGGTATTCCTGTGGAAGATCAGGAGAAAATCTTTGATCATTTTTATCGAGCGCGCAATGTTGGTGTAATTAATGGGACTGGGTTAGGCATGGCAATTATTAAAAATTCAGTAGATATACTTAGTGGCACAATCAAACTAACTAGTACTGAAAATATTGGCACACATATTAAAGTGTTTTTGCCTATAAGTTTTGAAAAAATCTAAATTTAATAGCTCTATATTAGTTATAGTACGGTTAAGCAAATTACATACAAATGCTTTATGTCAGCACTTTAGCGTTGTAAAATTTAACTATGACAACGATTTTAGTTATTGAAGATGTGGAAGCCCTTAGGGAAGAGATTATGGAAACTCTCTCCTATGAAGGTTTTGATGTATTGGGGGCAGAAAATGGGGCTGTGGGAGTGCAGATAGCGAAGACCTATCTACCAAATTTAATTATTTGTGATATTGCAATGCCAGAGCTAGATGGCTATGGTACGCTTACGGCTTTGCGGCAAGATGACAAAACGATGATGATTCCATTCATCTTTTTGACGGCAATGACGGAAAAGGTGGATATGCGACAGGCTATGCAGTTGGGGGCTGATGATTATTTGACTAAGCCCTTTACTTCAGGGGAGCTTTTGTCAGCGATCGCCTCACGATTACAAAAATATAATTCGGTCAAAGAGCATTATTACGATAAGTTAAGACAAGCTGGCGAAAGATTAGAGTATCTTTCTAACCATGATGGTTTAACGCATTTACCCAACCGAGTCCTATTTTATGAAGCCTTAAGAGAGTCAGTAAATCACGCCAAGATTAATCATCAATTGTTGGCAGTGCTGTTTTTAGATATGGATAACTTCAATATCATCAACAATACTCTTGGTAATGATATTGGCGATCAACTATTTAGGGCAATTGCCGAACGGTTAAAAAGATATACAGCCCCCTGCGATATGGTAGCTAGGATTCAAGGCGATGAATTTGCCATGATTATTTCTAATATTCACAATTCTACGGGTCTGCGAACGGAAGCTCAGAAAATTCTCGATCTGCTGAGTCGTCCTTACAATGTTTACGGTCATGAAGTCTTTATTACAAGCAGCATGGGTATTACAGTATTTCCCGAGGATCATCAGGATGTAGAAGGACTGATCAAGAATGCGGAACTGGCTATGTACTATGCTAAAGCCCATGGACGCAATAGCTACAAGCTCTATAGTCCCGATCTCAATATTCAATCTGCGGAATTTATGGCATTGGCGAATAGCTTACACCGTGCGCTTGATCGGCATGAAATTCGTGTATTTTATCAACCCTTTATCAATCTGCAAACTGGTAAAATTGTGGGAGCTGAGGCGTTAGCAAGATGGCAGCATCCCCAGTTAGGTATTATTTTGCCGAGTAAATTTATACCTGTAGCAGAGAGTACAGGGTTGATATTACGTTTGAGTGAGCTAGTTCTTGAAGAAGTTTGCGAGCAGATTAAACAGTGGTTAGCGGAAGGTATTGATTGTGGCTATGTTGCGGTCAATCTTTCGGGACAGCATTTTCAATCTGATAGTTCTTTGTGTGATGTCATTGCGAGAATTTTACTTAATTCGGGAATCGAACCACGCTATTTGGAAGTGGAGTTAACGGAAGGCATTATTATGGAGAATGCTGAGTTAACAATTGGGATTCTGTCTAAGTTACAGGCACTGGGGGTCAAGGTAGCCATTGATGATTTTGGTACTGGTTATTCTTCTCTTAGTTATCTCAAACATTTTCCGATCAATTCTCTCAAGATCGATCGCTGTTTTATTCAAGATATAGTTAATGATCGCCATGATGCCACCATTTGTTTAGCAATCATTGACCTTGCCCATAGCCTATCTTTGCAGGTTGTTGCCGAAGGGGTTGAGACTGTTGATCAGCTTGAATTTCTCCGAAAAAGTCATTGCGATATTTTTCAAGGATATCTATTCAGTCCTCCTGTACCTGCGGCAGAATTTGCCAAAATGGTTGTCACCAATAAATGTTTGTAGCGGAGGTTTTGTTGATGCTTGGTGATGCTTGTAAGTATTGAGGCATAGTCACGTCAATCTTAGGAGTAATGGTTTTGGGTTGAGTAATATCTCTAATTGATGGGGGCAAAGATGTGACTGAATTGCGGGTACGTTGAGCGATCGCCTCTAGGTTATCCAAAGGTTTTAATAATTCGCCATTGTGCATGATGCATTCTAAGAGCGGCTGCTCCTGAGTGTGGGAGATGTCGGTAATATGGGTGAGGCGATCGCCAGATACTAGACCATCATTAAAACTACGCCAAATCTGCTTACGCCCAGCGATCGTTTGCTTACCAATAGATTTTTTGGAAACAGGGATATTATCAATTTCCACCAATTTATAAACTCCGTTAACTGGTGTACCTGTAACTAATTTTGTCCCAATACCATAGCCATCAATGGGCGCTCCCAAATTTTTTAGGCGCAGAATCTCTGCTTCATCTATGTCACCACTGGCAAAAATCATCACTTCAGGTAGAATGGCCTTAACCTGCTGTGACAGTAAAGCTAGATCCCCCGAATCAATACGAATACCTTTGACCTGCATTTCTCCAGATTGAATTTTTGCCGCAAGATTACGCGCAGCCGCGATCGTATCAAAGGTGTCAATGAGAAGGGAGCTATGGGGAAAAACTTGATGAAAGGCAGTAAAGGCTTGGGTTTCAGTTCCTTCGGTAGCGCTTAAAGCCATAACGAGAGCGTGTGCCATCGTGCCACTCGGTTGTCGCCCTAACTTGAGTGCTGCTAAGACATTGGAGGTGGCATCCATCCCCGATGCGAGGGCTGCCCTAGCCGCCCACAGAGAAGCTTGGGGGCTAAAAGCGCGTCTCGTGCCAAATTCTAGAAGAGTTAGGCGATCGCCTGCCACATCACGCATTCTGGCGGCTTTAGTTGCAATTAGGGTTTGGTAGTTAATGGTATTGAGCAAGTAAGTTTCCACTAGTTGCGCTTGCCACAGAGGAGCCTCGATCCTTAAAATTGGTTCATTGGCAAAGACAGCCGTTCCCTCTGGTACAGCCCACAGATCTCCCTCAAATCGAAAGTTTTTTAGCAATTCCCAAAAATGGCGATCGGCATTGGCAAAGATACCTGTCGCTTGCAAAGCTTCAATTTGTGCTGGGGTAAAGTGAATATTTTGCAGATATTCCACCGCCTGAGCCATCCCCATCGCAATAAGGTATCCAAAGCCATCGGGGAGACGGCGCACAAATAATTCAAAACTGGCTCGCTTGCGATCGCACCTTTCATGAACATAGCAAGCGCCCATGGTGAGTTGATACAAATCAGTTAGCAGACCATACTCATCGGCAGTACAATTCAAGGAATTGGCTTGCAGGCTCACAGCAGACTTGGCAGTTATGGCACTCATGGCTTTAGGGGAAAAGACTATATCTTTATTATAGTTATTTTTACCAAAATTACAATAGCCCTTTTGGTTGATATAGACTATTATTTTTGTGAATTTTACAGCTAATCAAATTACTTAACGTCACTGTGATCTAGCAACAACCCTTGTCCTATGAGGTAAAAGGAGAGGCTAAGATTTATTTCTTAGTTTCCTTTCCCGTTTTGGATACTATGGTTAAAGGTTTTTTATATTAAAAACAACTTTAATAAAATCCTATATTCATACTAATTAGTGGAAGATCTGCGGGACTTGTCGAAGTGGAATCGCGATCGTCTGTTGAGTAGTATGCAACATTTAACTGATGAATATTTGTGTGATGTGCTCAAAATTGCTCGATTGGATGCGATCATTGTGAAAAGTTCCTTGATAAGTCGAGTTATTCACGATGGAAAAGTTCTCTATGGATGATGAGCCTTATCAGGAAATACAAAATTGGTTGTTTAAAAGTCAGAGAGATTTAGAGTCTGCTAAGGTTTTGCTTGAGCATCAATTTTTTGATGCTGTTGTTTATCATTATCAGCAATCTGCGGAGAAAGCGTTAAAGGCTTATTTGGTGTATCAACAAGTTACTTTAGCAGAAGTTCTCAGCCCTTATGCGACAGAGTTTAGATATCCTAGTGATATAGTTGAGCCTGATATATCTGAGGCAGAACAAGCTTGGACAATGACTGAAGCGGAAACCGCAACAAGAATTAGCCGTGTAGCAGCATAGTTACTAACGTTAATACTAAGTAGATGAGCATAAATAAACTGAACACAATGATCAAAGTACCGATCGTTCTTATCGTCTATAACCGATTAATACAAACTGAAAGAGTAGTTGCTAGGATTTTAGAATCAAAACCATCACAAGTTTTTTTGATTGCCGATGCTCCTAAAAGTGGCGATCATATGGATCGCTTTAAATGTGAATCTGTACGTCAATTTCTTGAAAACACGAATTGGAGTTGTCAAGTATTTAAAAATTATGCAGAAACTAATTTAGGAAGTAAAAAAAGAATATCCACTGGTCTAGATTGGGTATTTAGTCAGGTGGAATCAGCGATTATTCTTGAGGATGACTGCTTGGCTGATCCATCTTTCTTTCCATTTTGTGAAGAGCTATTAGAAAAATATCGAGACGATCAGCGTATCTTTGCCATATCAGGAAATAACTTCCAAGATGGAAGACGACGCACAAATCATAGTTATTATTACTCTATTTATAACCATTGCTGGGGTTGGGCAACATGGCGGCGAGCTTGGCAATACTACGATGTAGAAATGAAACTATGGGAAACTATTCGTAATGGTGATTGGCTAGATGACATTTTGCAACATAAAAATGCAGCAAAATACTGGAGATATAAATTTCAGCAAACCTATGCAGGCAAATTTAATACATGGGACTATCAATGGACTTTAAGCTGTTGGTTGCAAAGTGGATTAACAATTTTGCCAAATCAAAACTTAGTGTCTAATATTGGCTTTGATAGCGAAGCAAGCACACATACAAAAAATAAAAATAGTCCCCTTGCAAATATACCTACAGAAACGATGCAGTTTCCCCTCAAACATCCGCCCTTTATAATTCGTGATCGCCAAGCCGATGATTATACCTATAAAAAACTATTTAGCTTCTGGTCACGAATTAGTTACAAGTTAAGGGAATATTTGTAGATGACTTGTGAATAAATAGAATATCAACTTTCTAGAGGGATTTTAAAAATGTATATATGCCCAACCTGTAAATATACAGAGCATAAAGATATTTATGCAATTGATCAAGGTAAGCTCATATCTTGTCAAAACTGTAAGTTAGTGTTTTATGTGCCGCGTCCTACAGCAGAAGAATTAACTAATTTTTATAATCATCAAGCCTATAGACAAGACTATGCTCAAAGTGTCATGTCGAGTCCAGATTTTGTAGCTAACAGATATCAAGATCTAAAACAAATTGTCTCTAAATATGATCCTCATCTATTTAATAGAAAAGATAAAATATTTCTTGATATTGGTTGTGGTTTAGGAAGCTTATTGCAACAAGCGATCGCTGATCAATGGCAGGTGCAAGGTACAGAAATTTCTCCTGAAGCTGTTCTGCAAGCAAATATAGATATTCGCGATCGCATTTTAGTTGGAGATATTTTATCTCTGGATTTACCCGAACAGTATTTTGATTTAATCACGATTTATCATGTCATTGAGCATTTGATTGATCCTATGGCAGTTTTAAATAAAATTCAAAAATTACTAAAACCTGATGGAATCTTATTTATTGAGACCCCTAACTTAGATAGCTTAGGTGCAAAGATTAGAGGTAAAAACTGGTCAAATATTATCCCTCCCGAACATATTAATTACTACAATCCTAAGTCAATTGCTAACAGCTTAAAAGTTGCTGGATTTGCCAAATTTAAGGTGTTTACCAATACTCCCTACAAAATTGAATCTATCTCCAAGTGGAGCAAGCCTATACAAACCTTGGCAAGATCCATTTACCAAATTACTCCTATTTTTGGTATGGGAGCAGCTTTACAAGCTGTTGTATTTTCCTCCAGCATAACGAAATCATGAAAATTGGTGTTAATAGTCTATTTTTAAAGCCGCAACAGGTCGGCGGCGCAGAATTTGTATTAAAAGGATTACTAATTGGTCTCGTACAAATACCTAACGTAGAGTTATATGTATTCATTAATCAAAACTTACAGCAATGGTTAAAAGCTTTAAATCTAGGAGAATCAGTTAAGATTATCCCAGTCAAAATACAGATTAATCGCTTTATTAGTGAAGCTTTTCAACTTCCCTATATTGCAAATAAGTTTCATCTTGACGGACTGATTAATACTAATTACTTTACACCTTGGCGATTTTTACTAAATAGCAATTGTGTAACCATAATACATGATCTAAATTATTTGCATTTTTCAAGCTTATTCTCTTGGCAAAAAAAACTATGGTTATATTTAATGCATCAATTCACTTTGATTAATGTCAATAATGTCATCACAGTTTCTAACTTTGTAAAACAAGATATTAAGCTTTCCTATCACATTAAATATAATAAAAATAATATAAAAGCTATTTATAATCCTATTTTGTGGGAGCGATTAGATTATAATGAGTCAGATAAACAATTAATCAATCATAACTTTATTTTAGCAGTTGCCAATCATTATCAACATAAGAATCTTGCAACTCTAGTTAGAGCCTTTGCCAAAATACCTCAAGAAAAATCCAATAATTTACATCAGTTAAAATTAGTATTAGTCGGACAACTGCCAGAATCTCTCATGGGAATGCGCCGCGATCGCTGTGATGACATTCGGCAACTAGTCAAAGAACTAAATTTAGAAGATCGGGTTTATATCACTGGCTATATTAGCGATCGCGAGTTAGCTTGGTACTATCACCACGCTCAACTATTTGCATTCCCCTCATTATTTGAAGGCTTCGGGATGCCGCCAGTGGAGGCAATGGGCATGGGTTTGCCAGTTTTAACTACTCAATGCACGGCAATTCCTGAAGTGACTATGAATTTAGCTCAATATGTTCAGAATCCGATGGATATTGATGAGTGGTGCGATCGCCTGACCGAAATGCTCACAAATCGCGATCGCTATGTCCCCAGTTCCAATACAGTGCAACTGATTCGACAGACTTACGATCCAGTGGCGATCGCCAAGCAATACGTTGCTCTATTTCAAGATAATTGCAACTAATCTTGCACAATACCCAGTGCTTGCATCTTGGCTCTCAATTCCTCTAGCTGTGACTCAGCCAAGTCAGCCCTAGCACGTTCTTGCTCTGCCCTGATATGCTCCTGTTCTGCCTTAATACGCTCCTGCTCCGCCCTAGCAAATTCTTGCTTTACCTTTTCGATTTCTCGTTGCGCGGTTTCCTGTGGAGTGGGCAGCAGTACCCCTTCAATGGAAAAATAACGCAACTGGCGTTCATGGATTCCCAAGAATGCGCCGATCACCTCACTCCACAACCAGCCTTGAGCATTTGGAGCAATGGGCTGATATTTATTGATATCTAAACGAAATCCCGCAAATTCTAAGGTGTCAGGCGAAAAATAAAAGTACTCAGGAGTATGGAACCTCTCGGCATATAGATCACGCTTGAGGGTACGATCGCTATTGGCTGTGGATTCCGATAGTAGCTCAATAATCAGATCGGGATAACGCCCATCCTCTTCCCAGACCACCCAAGAAGTGCGCGGGTGGCGATCGGTATTTTTAACGAGAAAAAAGTCAGGGCCGCGAAAGTCGTGATTTTTTAACTGCTGACGGCTAAAGTAAATAGTGAGGTTTGCCCCAATAAAGAAGTCATTACGATCCTGCCAAGCCCATTCCAGACAGGTCACTAGCAATAACAACTGCATATAATGCAAAGAACTTTCCATCTCAGGCTCATCACTTAGGAGTTGACTAGCATCGGGCATTTGTTTTTCTAGTTCACGAGCCGAAATTGCTGCCATGAGTTTATTCTCCTGATGCACTTTTCCATAGATTATAACAATTCCCAGAAGTTGGGTCACACTTCTGGGAATCAAAAAACAAAACCTTAAACTGAAAACTAAAAAGATTATTCTACCTGCGTAGCGGGCGGAATAATATTGGGTTTTACCTACTTAGTCGCGCTTGAAGGATTCTAACCAAGCACGGAGTTGTTCTGAGGCAACATCTCTGCCACCTAAGCCAAAGGCAAGGGCGATCGCCACTGCGATCGCACCAGTAACTAAGCCAAAGGCTAGGTCAACAATATTGCTGGCAATGCCAATTTGTTTGAGTGCCATAGCTGAGATCAGCGCAATGATAGAAATGCGTGCTGTATGGCCAAGGATGCGAGACTGTCGGCTCCCTGCACTAGAAATCAATGCATAGGCTAGGTTTGCCAAATATAGCCCAATGCCAAAGATAATCACACCACTCAAAACACGACCTGATACTTCCAAGATGCCAAAGACAATCCTTGTCAGCGCATCAATCTGTAAGACATCGGTTGCCGTGGCGATCGCCACTAGCATAATCCCCACCAAGACCACGATGCCCACCAATTGCGATGGAGATAGCTTCGGCAAAGTGGTGACTGGTGCGTCACCATCACTGGACTCGCTAGGAATATCAGTGCCAGCAATGGAGGGTAGTCCTAGCCACACCAAAATGTTATTAAAACCAAGACTAGTCAAAATATTGGTAACGATATCTCTGGCAAACTGACCAAAGAAGTAAGCAATTACTAAGATCAAACTAGCTACAAAAATCTGTGGTAGATATTTGAGGGCTTGATCGAGCATGGCTGTCGCTGGGCGCGATACCGATTCAATTTCTAGGGCTTCAAGGGAGGCGATCGCCGTAGGAATGAGGATCAAGACATAGGCAAGGAGTCCCACTAATTGGGATAGAGATTGCCCGCCTTGACTAGAGCGAAACTGGGGCAGCAGTCGATCTGCACCTGCGGTAGTAAGGAGATTGGTTAAAATGCGGCGTACAGTCTGCGCGATCAACCAACCAACGGCTCCAATAATGACAGCCTTAATAATCTTCGGTAAGGCTCCTAGCAACTGATTAACTAAATTTTGTAAAGGTTGCAGGGCTTGATTTAAACCTAGAGCATCAAGGATTAGTGGCAAAAATAGCAGCAAAATAAACCAATAGAGAGCATTGGCAAGGGTTTCACTGAGGGGTAAATTATCGGTTGTACCAGATTCATTAATTTCTTGACCAAGACGTTCATCTAAATTGGCCGATTTCATAAATCGACTCACCACTAACTTGCTGACTGTAGCTAAGAACCAAGCGATCGCCGAAATAATAATCGCCCCAAATAATTTGGGAATGAAGGTGGTAATCTGCCCTAAGAAACCGTTCAGAGGTACAGCAACGGCATCTAATTTCAGAAACTGAAAGAAGCCAACTAGAGTAAAGAGCAGGACTAACCAAAATATACCTGTACCAAACCATTTTTCAATGGGAACTGGCTGAGAGCTATTCTGACCAAATAGCCATTGAGCAATCTTATTATCAATACTAGTACGCTTGAGAAGTCCTTCAGCCATTGCTGAAGCCACAATTGCAATGAGCCAGCCACCCACTAAAATCGCGATCGCGATAATCAATTGCACAAGAGGGCTTTCAGGTCTTAGGTCAATATTTGCAGGTACTTGCGCGATAGGAATAGATAAGTCATGTATCCCATGATTGGAAAAAAGTATATTCGTCATATTTTACTTACACACAACATAGGGGACGCAATTTTTATAAATGGAAATTAACCATCATTCCTAATAAAAATAAATTGTAGACAACTACAAAAACTTATATAGCTGCTGCCATGGAGAGTATCTCACTTTGGAACATTTGATAAAGACAAGGGGCTTAAGCCCCTTGTTATAGGCTTAGTAAGATTTAGACTGCGCCAAAGTGAGATGCTCCCGCTGCCATGCTTGTTAGGACACAAAACCAGAATACGATTTGCAGCGCTTCTTGGGTTTTAATTTGTTCTAATACAAGTGTCTACAGCTATAACTATTTGGAATTATGTTTGAAATTGCCATCAATAAAATTTGCCATAGTCCATATTACTAGTAACCGTTAATGCCCAATGTTAATTAAAAAGTACTTAAACAGGAATTTATCAACATTATCATTTGGCTAAAAGCTTTATGCAGTCAAGGATTTATCTTGATGGAAGATACTATGATAGGCTCTGAATAATTACATTTCTTTGTTTATTAGTATTTAAACTTTCTAAAGGAAACAAGTGATTAATCTGATCGATAACTTCGATTTCGGCATAATGTGTATAGCCTAACTTTGTTAACAATTGCTTAAGTAGATCCCCCGTTGATCCCGATGCCTTGAGACTTTGTGGATGTATTTCAATAATTAAATTGGGCTTTAATGCCGTAATCATGTTAGTTGCTCCCTCTAAAAATGCACATTCACTTCCCTCAACATCTAGCTTAAGACAAACTTTTCCTGTAAATTTTTGCCAATCGACTAGATCATCAAAGCGGTGGAGAGGGACATGAAAAGTATAGTATTCGTGGGTGGCAGAATGTTCGGGGAAGATTCCTGCGGAGCCAGATGTACCTAGTGGTACGAGTAATTCTATTTCACCTTCGCGATCGCCAACTGCCACATTATGAACTTGAAACTGACAGAGTGCATTGGCGGTAAGAGATTGATTGATCGCCTCAGCTAATCGGGGTTGTGGCTCCACTGCCAGCACAAATCCACTTTTGCCAACTAACTTACTAGCGACAATCGCAAAACTCCCGTGATTTGCGCCCACATCCAAAAAAGTATCTCCCTCAGATAGTAAATGAGCAAGAATCTGGGTATCGGCGGCGGCTTCTGACAGTTCATTTACTACTTGAAAAAGCCTCGCATCAGTGGGATTAAGAAAAACACGATAATTGGGTAGTTGCAATTCTAGATAGCGATCGGGGGCGGACTTAGTGAAGACATTTGATAAGAAGCGAAATAATTTTCTGCCGCCCCAAAGAGATGATTTGTAGGTTATTTGGAAGTATAGTTGGGCGTATAGAGCAAATATTTGATATGGAAGTGGTAATTGCTGGCGCAGGTGTGGTTGCGATAACCATCCAAGAACTGAGCGATCGTAAATCCAGCTATCGGGTTGCATGGGAGATTCTGCATTTCTATCAGTGGAAGTATTGGTAGGTAAGTTGGTGGTCATAGGAACTAAGATACAGCTAGATGTTTCGGCTAAGAGATGATTTTTAAAATATCATAAAAGATCATGGAACTAAGCCCATTGCCACTACACAACTGATTTATTTATGGAAGCGATCGCAATTCTAGAGAAATTTTCCTATATTTATCCTAATTCCTCCCATCTAGTACTGAAAGATATTTCTTTGACAATTCAGAGGGGAGAATTTTTAGGCATTATTGGTGCAACGGGAGCAGGTAAAAGTACTCTATGCTTGGCTTTGGCAGGCATTGTGCCGCAATTTTATGGAGGACGTTTTTTTGGCAAAATCGCGATCGCAGGTCTCGATAGTTTGGAGCATCCCGTCAGTGAGTTGGCGCGGCATGTGGGCATTGTCTTTGAAGATCCTGAAGTGCAAATTACGGCTACTTCTGTGGAAAATGAAATTGCTTTTGCCCTCGAAAATCTCTGTGTGCCGCGAGAGGAAATTTTGCGACGTATTCCTACGGTATTAAAGGCAGTACGTTTAGCAGGCTTTGAGCAGAAGAATCCGCAAGATCTATCGGGAGGACAAAAACAACGCCTCGCGATCGCGGCTGCCCTTGCCCTACAACCCGATCTACTAGTACTAGATGAACCCACTTCTCAGCTTGATCCGATTGGATCTCAAGAAGTATTTGCTACAGTTAGGGAACTACAGGAGCGTTTAGGGATAACAATTGTGATGGTATCCCATGCGGCAGAAGAAATGGCTGAATTTTGCGATCGCATTGCGCTATTATCAGCAGGAGAGCTAGTGGCGATCGGGACTCCCCAAGAAATTTATGGACAGGTCGATTTACTAGCAGCACATAAATTACGTTCGCCAGAAGTTTCGCAAGCCTTTAGTCTCATTAATAAAGGATCAGCTATTCCTGTAACTCTCAAGGAAGCTTACAAATTGCTAGATACTTGGCAAATTAACCATCAATTCCTGCCATCTAATCATCCCAATTATCAAAATTTTCCATCTAGCTCAGTTCCATCTCCTTCCCAAAACACCAACGCTTCCCCCATTCTCTCAGTGCAGAACCTTCAGCATACCTATCCCGATGGAACTCAAGCCCTCCATCAAGTATCTTTAGATATCCATGCGGGGGAATATGTCTTGATTGTTGGACAGAATGGCGCAGGTAAAAGTACTTTGGTGAAGCATTTTCTTAATCTTTTACAACCAACTTCAGGGCAGGTTATGGTACGCGATCGCCATACTAAGGCCTTATCTGTTAGTGAACTAGCCAGATTTATCGGCTATCTTGCCCAAAATCCTGACAACCAAATCTTTAATACTTCTGTTGAGAAAGAAGTCGCCTTTGCTCTGCCCTTTCTCGGTTACAGTACTGAGCAAATTAAGCAAGCCACTGCAGAAAGCTTACAACTTATGCAACTGTACGCTCAACGCCATGCCCATCCATTATCTTTGCCCAAAGGAGAACGGGGAAGGATTGTGATTGCTGCATTACTGGCAATGAATCCCGATATTATTATTTTTGACGAACCCACTACAGGGCAGGATTATCAAGGAGCAAGTTCGATTTTGGAAGTAAGTCGGCAATTGCACCAAATGGGCAAAACGGTGATTGTGATTACTCATCACTTATATTTAATGGCGGAATATGCCAATCGTGCGATCGTGATGGGTAAGGGAACTGTGCTTTTAGATGCACCAATTCGGGAAGCTTTCCACGCGATCGATCTCCTCGCCTCCACCTATCTCACCCCACCTCAGTCGGTCTTTCTAGCCCAGTTTCTCCAACAGAAATTAGATCCTAACTTGCAAAATATTTCCCAATTACCGATTTCCCCTCAAGAGTTTGCCCAAAAATTTGGTTATGGATAACTGCTTTATCACTACCCACTCTCTTTGTCGTTTAAGTATGACTCAAAGATTTGCCCCATGCCACTATCACGACCTATAGCGGTTTTCAAATGAGTACAAACTCATTCCCAGTAAGGTTTTTTAATTAAGAAATGGCATAGCCATTTCTTAATTTGGTATATGGTGATCGCCTTTTGATGTATGTGCTACTATAGGTAGCATTATGAGTAGCATAAAGTATTCGTGAAAATATCTATTTCCCTCCCAGAAGAGCTAGTCCGCTATGTTGATGATCGGGTAGAAAACCGCAGTCAGCTAGTTGAAGGTTTGCTGCAAGCATGGTGGAAGCAACAGGAACAGCAAGCAATGTTTGAGGCTTGCTTATTGCTTGATGAATTATTAAATGATGAGGATGCAGCATGGCAGCAGGCGGCGATTATCGATTGGGAAGTATCTGGTTAGTCAGTTTTGATCCCTCAATTGGCTCAGAAATCCGTAAAACTCGTCCTGCGGTGATCATTTCAGGAACTATGTTTAATCAGCGCAGTAAGGTAACCTGAGATCTTGCACCATTCTGGAAAGGGGTTGCAAAGAGAGTAAAGATGTGAAAAAAAGGGCGTAGTAGTAAATTAAATAACGATTATGGAAAGCATCGTTAAGCACGCCCAAGGTTTAGTGTATAGCCTAATTTGTCTGA
>JANRII010000002.1:0-3769 GCA_033765135.1 Pseudanabaenaceae cyanobacterium bins.39 | reverse complement strand
CCAGACCCACATGACCAACTCCCGCCTCACCGATCCCGAAGTGCTGGAATGGCGCTTCCCTGTCCTCGTGCAACACTTTGGCATTCGTCCCGACAGTGGCGGCAACGGATACCATCGTGGTGGCAATGGCGTGATTCGCCGCCTCCAGTTCCGGGAAGCAATGACCGCCGCCATCCTCTCCAACCATCGCCGCACCCCACCCCCCGGCTTGCACGGCGGTGAACCCGGCTCAATGGGACGCAACTCTGTCGATCGCGCCAACGGCACGATCGCTCTCTTAGACAGCACCGCCGCTGTGGAGATGGAGCCAGGAGATGCGATCGTCATCGAAACCCCCGGCGGCGGCGGCTATGGCTCACCAAACAGTTCCTGATGATGGTGCGATAGTTTATCACTGCTGTGATTAAGGACGAGTATTTTCTTGAGACTAAGTGGGTTGAATTGCTAAGATGTGATTAGAGAGACCATTACCATGCGAATCAGAATCGTCAGACCATTAAAGATTAATCCTAGTGGCACTGATTAGCTAACACAATACGCTAAACTTAAAAAGTTTATAAACTCCATCTAAATTTTAGTTATGACGGAAAAGCTGATAATCAAAAACTTTGCTGGCATTAAAGATCTGGAAATAGAGGTCAGGCGAATAAACATCTTGATTGGACCACAAGCCAGTGGCAAGAGTGTATGTGCAAAGCTTCTTTTCTATTTCAAAAATTTTATCTGGGAGATTATTTCTGTCGTAGAAAATACCCAGACAAAACGGCATCTTGATGCAATCTATTCTAAAACTTTTGAAGAATACTTCCCTCCGGATTCCTGGGGGAATCATGACTTTATCATAAGGTATGAAATCTCTAATGCTTTTATGGAAATCAGTAGGAAGCAAGACACTAGAGGCAAGATAGTATTCACTTATTCAGACTTCTTCAAAAAAGAGCTTATAAGCCTGAGGAGGCTGCTGAAAAAAATTCAAGAGAGTCTATCTGATTCAGAAAGGAATGCGGATTTTCGCATTGACAGGTTATATATCACCAAACAAACAATATTAAGAGACTCTCTAGTAGTTTCCTTGAGTAATTCCCTTTGCCAGGAAGCTGCTTTTACGCAACTGTTTATTCCGGCGGGGCGCTCATTTTTTGCCAATCTTCAAAGTAATATTTTCTCTTTTCTTTCTAGTAATAATGCATTAGATCCATTTCTAAGAGAATTTGGCTCAACGTATGAAAGTATAAAATCTGCTCGTCTAAATGCTCGTCTAAATGCTAGTCTCAGGCTTAGAAATAGAAGCGAAGAAAGAAAAGAGGTAAAAGACGTGCAAGATGAGATAAGTAGGCTGATAGAAAAATCTTTATGTGGTAAACACATACATGAAAAAGGAAAAGATTTTCTGGAAGTTGCAGACGGAAGGCGTGTTAGTATTTCTAATTCTTCTTCTGGGCAGCAAGAAACATTACCTCTTACGATTATGCTTGCTGCATTGCCTTTCTTAGTTAATCCTCACTCAGGACAAACAGTCTATATAGAAGAGCCTGAGGCACACCTATTTCCAACTGCACAGAGGAGTGTCATCGAGTTAATAGCTACTGTCTTTAACTATCGGAAAGAAAAACTTCAATTTTTTATAACGACTCATAGTCCTTATGTTTTAACAGCGATTAATAACTTACTTCAGGCTGGTCTTCTCTATAAAGAAGCTGACCAAGATATACTGAGTCAGCTAGAAAAAATAGTTCCTAAGTATAAAGCACTGAACACTAATGATTTGTCAGCCTACGTACTAGAAGGTGGTGGTTGTAGCAGCATAATTTGTCCTGATAGTGGTTTAATAAATGCGAGGATCATTGATTCTGTATCTGACGAATTAGCTATTGAGTTTGATAAACTTTTAAATTTAACTTGATATTGCATATGAGAAGCTTGCCAGCATGTGAAGAACAAAAAAATGACAAAAAAATTGTGTTGCAAGAGAGTAAAAGTAAAATAACTTTCCTGAACCCCAACCAAGACAAAGTTTTGGTGATTGAAATTGATGGATGCGTTATCACTGATGATAATATTTTGCGATGTGATTACGCAATTGTCCCTTGTGATGAAGTAGAAATATACGAAATATATATAGAGCTGAAAGGAAGCGGTATTTTACATGCAGTTAAACAAATAGAATCAACTATAAATTTACTTTCAGATAACCCGAAAAAAATAAGGAAGTTGTGTTTTATAGTGTCTACACGAGTCCCTAAACAAACGACAAGTGTGCAACAGTTGCAAAGCCAGTTTAAGAAAAAATTTAATGCTGGTTTCCGTATAAAAAATATTCAAGATGTTTATGATCTGAGTACCTTTATTGGTTCAAAGTAAGTCCATCGCCCAGCTTACAAACTGGGCTGAGGTGCATGGTCTTGCTTCCCCAGGGTAATGCAGCAGGGTTAACCGATCGCGCCCTTTAGCCACCAGCCAACTTATCGAGACGATCCGTCTTTGTAGTAGTAGTATTTGAGAGGGCGCAGTACTTGAGAGAGCGCAAGTCATTCGACCTCTCTGCAAGCTGTTTTGGCATGTTCCAACACAGTATCTACACGATCAGCAATCTTACTTGCGTCAACTAGCTCAAGTTGCCAAAACGCTATCATAGCATCCGATTGAGATGCCTGCCTTGAGCTTGCGAGGTGTTCATGATCGTCTCCTTAGAAAAACGTAGCCGGTCTCCCCTATTGACCCAGCGCTATGATGCCACTTGGGACGATTATGTTGCAGTGCGAGATAACTCAGATATTAATTGCCGCAAGATTGCATTTCACCAAGCATGGTTGCTAGTTGATATGGGTACAGAAGGACTAGGACACTCGTCCTCCAGTGATTTAATGACGGCAATTTTCTTCGTCTGGGCATTCCTGAATCCTGATGTCATGATCCAATCCTACGGGCATTGCTTGATTGATTTGTCAGAAACCCACGCTTGCGCGCCTGATTTGGTGCTGTACAGATTTGGTGCTGTACAAAGGTGAGCCGATTCCCCGATGGCAACCGGGTGAACCACGCCGAATTGATTTAACTCGCCATCGCCTGCCCGATCTCGTGGGGGAAATTGCCGACATCACCCTGAGCATTGATCTTGATGAGCAAAAGCAACTCTATGCCAGTTTAGGAATTGCGGAATATTGGGTGATTGATGTGAAAGGGTCGTGGTTGTTTGCCTTTGGGTTGAGTGCATCGGGTGGCTATGAGACAATTCAAGAGTCTCAAGTGTTGACAGGGTTGTCGATCGTCCTGGTGGAACAAACCCTAGAGCGCTTAGCTACTGATGCAAACACCGCCGCTGCCAATTGGTTGATGCAACAGCTACAACCTGTGCGTTAGACTGTCGTGCAACAGAATCATACAAGTAGTCAAGTTGATCAATCTTGCTACACACTGTTTTGGCGCATTCCCGCACAGTGCAGTGGTCAAGTAGCGGGCTGCAACAGCCAGACAAAACCTTCTTGTTCAATAGGTCTTAGCTTGCCGATCTCTCAAAAGCTGCGCTGCGTCTTGATGTGGGTAACATCACCGATTTGGACGTTTGGTTCGACGGCGAGAGGGGGTTGATGATGCATCTATCCAGCCAGCTAGATTAGTCTTGCTTTTTTTGCGGCTAGCCGATCGCCGGGTTGATGTGGACTGTTGACGACGTACTGACTTAGGCAATGCCCTGCCTGTATCATACATATCATCATAGGCATTGTCAGGCTCGTAATCGTCAAGGTAGCCCTCGTTGCCATTGCTCCGC
>JANRII010000001.1:0-30760 GCA_033765135.1 Pseudanabaenaceae cyanobacterium bins.39 | reverse complement strand
CGCGTTAAACTAACTGCAATCGGTGCATTAACTGTAATATTACCTCCACTTCCTGAGCTATTGGTTTCGGCTAAGACTTGAGAGCCGTCTGTAATCATTAAAGTAGGAGTATTGAAGGTAATATCTCCTGCACTACCTGCATTGACTACATTGCTACTAGTTCTGGCGGTGATTTGGCTATTTTCTCTAACTGTAATGCTTTCATTAGCTACAACTTTAATACTTCCTGCATTTCCTGTGTTGTTTGTGTCACTTATGATTTTTGCTCCATTGGAGATTGTGAAGTTATTGACATTTGCGGAAATGTCTCCTGCTTTGCCTGTCCCTGCCGTAGATGCTGAAACTGTAACTCCATCGGTTAGGGTTAGCTGTGATGTGGTGAAGCTAATATTTCCTGCTTTGCCTGTTCCTGATGTTTCGACGGCGAGTTTGCCGTTGCCTGCGACTCTAATTGATTGTGGTGCGGTGAGGATTAAATCTCCGCCATTGCCACTAGCTATTGTCGATGCGGAGATGACAGAGTTGTTGGCTAGAGAGATATTGAGGCTTGAGTTGTTGCTGTAGGGATTGAGTTTTAAAATACCTGCGGGGGCGACTCCTTGGGTTTCGGCGAAGATGCCGACTGTGCCAAAGAGGTTCATGGTAGAGGCATTGAGGGTGATGCTGCCACCGCCATCGGTGTTGGTGGATGTTGCGGTGGCAGTGGTGGTAATTTTGGCTGTTCCATCAAGGTTTAGGAGAGGGGTGTTGAAGGTGATATTTCCTGCTTTACCTGCGGCGGTGGTTTGGGCATTGAGTTCGCTTTTGTCTAGGATTGCGATGGCTTTGTCTGCATTAATAGTGACGCTCCCTGCTAAGCCAATGCTGTTAGTGCTGCTTAGAATTTGACTATTTTGAAGTGTGACAGTACTAGGACTAGTGATAGAAATATTGCCAGCAGGATCGATGCCTTGGGTAGTGCTGTTGATGAGAGTATTACTGAAGGTTAGACTGCCCAACCCTGAGATTGAGACATCTCCTGATCGTCCTTGTTTACCCAGATCAAAGGTAATTACAGACCCATTGCGTGGGTTCTCAATTGTAACTGCTTTACTAGTACTAACCTGAAGATTGTTGATAATCAGATTTCCCAAACTGTTTACTTGAAATGCACCAGAGAGTCCAGAAGATGATTGAGTGAATATATCCAAATTGCTAATCTGATTTTTTGCTTGTAAGATAACATCGCCGCCATCCCCACTTGTTTTGTCAGTATTTGCAACTAATGAAGTAGAGTTTAGAATATTCTCAGAAGAACTAATGATATTGCCATTGAGAGCAGCAATGATTATATCTCCACCGTTTCCAGTATTTCCATAGTTAGAATAGGAGTAAGTTTCTGCCCTGAAGTTTTCTAGTGTAATATTGCCAGTGCCAGAGACGAGTGCAACTGCTCCGCCATTACTACTTGCACTACCCAAGGAGAAACTTCCTTCACTAAACGAAGCAGATCTTAAAACAGCGTTATTCACTGTAATATTACCAGATTTGGAAACAAAAGAAATCGCTCCACCATATCCAGAATTTCCAGAAAATGAAATAGAAGATGAATTAAATACTGAGTAAACATCTAAATTTGATGGCTGACTGCTTCGCACAATATCGCCAGAGTTTGATGCGAAAGAAATTGATCCAGCATTCTTAGAATCTCCAAGGTTCTCTGAATTTGAAACAGATCTAAAACTCCAATTGTCCAAGTTGATAGTCCCAGAATCAGTAACAAAAGAAATTTCTCCCCCATTTCTAATAGACCCAGATGAGAATGAGGATTGATATGCAGAGCTGAAGTTGAACCTACTGTTTGGAGATTCAACGCTTGAAATTCCGCCCCTACTGTAGACTCTAATATCTCCACTTGCAGCAGCAACGCCCTCTTGATCAGTTTTGGGATTGAACCTGATTTTACCTTGTAAAGAATTAGGCATAAACCGATTTGTCAAAAATACTAGTCCACCTGCCTGTGCCACCGTAATATTTCCGACTGTTATATCTGCATTGAGAGGAACATTAGAATCTGTAGAGCTAGAAACAGCCCCTAAAACAATTGGAGTAGAATCTAACCCATCTAACTGTCTCCAATCTATACCTGCTCTTACATCCAAGGTTGCTTGAATACTACCATCAATTGTAATAGGAACCTGAATTGGTATCACATCCTTGATGGTTCCATCACTATTCTTAATTGCCTGATAGTTAGTCCAAGTAAATGTTGCTAGATCTGCATAACTTTTAGTAGCATTAAATAGATTCGTATTTTTTGGATTAATTGTAGTATTCCTACCTCCCTCAGCAGTAATTTCAACATTCCCAAGAGTGACACTTCCTCCCGCCAAAATATGCAGTGATTCTCCTGTGTAGTCACCTAAAGTCACATCACCACTAGCCAAAATAACAGGGTCATTAGGGCTGAGTAATTTACCAGAAGTTCCATCCAACTTCTCAATATTAAAATTACTACCAGCAAAGAAATGAGCATCGCCTATGATGGGATTGTTCGACCTTAACACCATATTCCCACCCGACCAAAACCCACTATTGACATTATTTAAAGTAAAAATATCAACAGATTGATTTCCCTGTACCAGCAAATCCCGACCAGCAACAGCCCAAAATGGAGTAGCAGCAGTATCGCGAATCTTCACCGAGTCCTGAGCTTGCAAAGTCAAATCTCTCCCAGCTTGCAAACTCCCCTGCAAATCCAACTTACCCGCATTCAAAATTAAATCCTTTCCCGCAGAGAGATTCCCCAGATTGCTAATTGTTGCCCCTTGATTACTGTTACCATATTGCACACCAGGGGTAATATCCATCGTCAATATAGGTGGAGCCTGAGGATTAGTTGCACTAAACTCACTGCCATCAACAAACTTAAAACTATTAGCCGTAGAACCAACAAAAGTACCGCCAATATCTAACTTTGCATTTGCTCCAAAAACAATACCATTAGGATTAAGTAGAAATAAATTAGCATTGCCATTTGCCTTCAAAGTTCCATCAATATTAGAGATAGAGTTGCCAGTTACTCGAGACAAAATATTCTGAATTTGTGGGGCATTATTAAAATGGGCAGTGTTATTAGTTGGAACCGAAAAATCTTGAAAGCTATGATAGAGATTAACACCAACCGTTGTACCACCATTAATTGTATGCACTAACCCTGTTGTAGTTACTGTAGAGTTAACAGGTAAAGTTGTATCAGGGACGATTTGGGCTGATGCTGGAAGTACGGATGCAAAATAATTTAAAGCTCCAACAAAAGACCAAGATATATAGCGTATATGGCGATTGGTTAGTTTCATAACTCTAGGCTTTACAACTCAGGTAGCCTCTCTTATTAGTTGGGTTTATCATTTTGTATATACCCTCTAATAAGTCAGAAGCCTTAAACTTTGATTCATAGGATTATGCTGTATAGCTAATTAAAAATCAAGAAGAATTAAATGTTGGGTTTAAAAATTCATACAAACATGATTCATATGTAACTATATAAATCATGTTTGTATGAAAAAATATTTTTAATTAAAATAAATTATTAAAGTCTTTGAATTTAATAATTTATTTTGAAGTCATTATGCTAAATTCTTTAGTTTGTTTATATTATTTGACAACGTTCTGGCTTCAAAAAAGAGATATTCATGAATAAATTTTGTGTTGATATACTTTTAAATTACTTGCAGATCAAAAAAACTATCGCTGCGTTAGCGATCGCTTCTATCACTTTCCCCCAAACATTAGCTGCTCAAACTATTCCTATCCCTAACCAACCGATTACTCCCGACCTCAATCCAAAAACAGTTCCCGTCACTCCTTCCGAACCCACCAAGCTACCCCCTCCAGATCAGCTACTCACCCCCACAACACCACAAACCCCTGAAGTCCCTAACAACAATACTTCTGAAAGCATTATCGTCAAGAAATTTGAAATTGTTGGAAGCACCGTATTTAGTGATGCAGAACTAGCAGAAATTACCAAAGACTATCTCAACAAACCCATTTCCATTAACGAACTATTTCAAATTCGATCCAAAATCACTAAGCTGTACTTAGACAATAAATACGCTACTTCGGGCGCGTACATTCCTGAACAAAACTTTCAAAGTGGAATCTTTAGAATTCAAATAGTCGAAGGTGGAATTGAAGAAATCAAAGTTACAGGCTTGACCAGACTCAATCAAGGATACGTTCAATCGCGCATCGGGATCGCCACCCAGAAACCACTCAACACTAATCGACTCCTAGAAGCATTACAACTACTACAAATCAATCCCCTTATTGAAAGCATCTCTGCTAATTTATCTCCCAGTTCGCAACCAGGATTAAACAACTTAGAAGTCAAAGTTACCGAAGCCAAGACCTTTACTTTACCGATTACCTTTGATAACGGACGGACACCCAGTGTAGGAACAGATCGCCGCCAAATCCAACTTAGCGAAGCAAACCTTTCAGGATTGGGCGATCGTCTGAACTTATCATATTCCAACACTGATGGAAGCAACTCCTATGATTTTAGTTATACAGTTCCCTTTAATCCCTACAACGGCACAATTAGCTTAAATTTTGGTACTTCGTCCAGCAGAGTAATCCAAGCACCTTTTGACTTCCTTGATATTGTCTCTAGTTCGCGTAACTATGGATTGTCGATTCGCCAGCCGTTGCTCCAAAGTACATCCCAAGAGTTTGCTTTAGGTCTCACTTTAAATAGGACGGAAAGCCAAGCTTCTCTTTTAGGTGGAACAATTCCGTATCCTTCTCAAGGAGCAGACCAAAACGGACAAATAAAAATCTCTGCACTGCGCTTTTTTCAGGATTATGTACAGAGGAGTAGCGAGGAGGTATTTGCCGCACGCTCTCAAATTAGCCTCGGACTTAGTGCCTTCGGCTCGAATATTAGTGCAGATTTCCCAGATAGTCGATTTCTATCTTGGCGAGGACAAGTTCAATACGTGCGTTTGTTAGCACCCGAAACGTTCTTGTTTCTACGGGGTGACTTACAAATTGCCGATCGCCCACTTGTGTCTCAAGAACAAATTAGTTTTGGCGGACAAGACACCCTAAGAGGATTTCGGCAAGATAGCTTAACAAGTGATAATGGACTACTATTATCTGCGGAGTTACGAATACCAGTACTACGTATTCCTGAAATTAGTGGACTATTGCAAGTTGTCCCATTTTTTGATTTTGGTGAAGCATGGAATAATACAAGTAATAAGCCAGATCCTAGTACACTAGCATCAGTAGGATTGGGATTGCGCTTGCAAGTAAGCGATCGTCTCGCCATACGATTAGATTGGGGAATCCCTCTCAGTCGCATCTCTGGTGATAAACAAACTTTACAAGAACGTGGGCTTTACTTTTCACTGGTTGCTAATCCATTCTAGAAACCCTAAATATAGAAATGTGGAACAACCTACACAAAAGACTTTGGCAATGGCGCGGTTTCATTATGACCGTTCCTACTATAACAGGTATTTTACTTGGACTCCGTTTCTTAGGTCTATTCCAGCCATTAGAACTAGATGCCTACGATCTCTTTTTTCAATGGCGACCGTTAGAACCTATAGACGAACGTATTGTGCTTGTCGGAATTAACGAATCCGATATTCAAAAATATAATTCACCAATTTCTGATGCTGACTTAGCCAAACTGCTAAATATAGTTAAACAACAGCAACCCCGTGTGATTGGACTAGACATTTACCGTGATATGCCGATAGGATCAGGATATCAAGAACTAGAATCAGTATTTACCTCAACACCAAATCTTATTGGTATTCGTAAAGTGATTGGGAATGGGGTCTCATCTTCTCCTATTCTCCAAAAACTCAATCAATTGGCAGCCAATGATCTACTTCCCGATGGTGATGGTAAGATTCGCCGAGTACTATTGTCACTGAGAGATAAACAAGGCAAACCTATTGCTAGTTTTAGTTCTGCTTTGGCTGAGAAATATCTCAAAGCAGAAAAAATTGAGCCCAAAGTTCTAGATGCCAAAGTTAAAAAGTATCAATTTGGAAAATCAATAATAGTTCCATTTAAGTCTAATGATGGTGGGTATGTAGGAGCAGAGGCAGGAGGATATCAAATATTGGCAAATTATCGCAATTTTCAGGATGATTTTCGCACGGTTTCACTGACAGAAGTACTGGAAGAAGGTATTTCTGAGCACATTTTTCGCGATCGCATCGTTATAATAGGAGTCATTGCCGAAAGTAGTGGTGATTATTTTATCACCCCCAACAACAGACCTAGTATAGGTCATCCTTTTAAACCAACCAGTGGCATAAATATCCATGCAAATATTGCCAGCCAATTAATCAGTAGTGCTATAGACGGGCGACCGATCATCCAAGTTTGGTCAAAACCCATCGAATGTCTGTGGATTTCTGCTTGGGCGCTTATTGGAGGAATATTGTGTTGGAAAAGCCGATATAACAGAGCTATAGTTGAACAAAAACAGATATATCTAACTTGGAAAACCCTAGCAATTCCAATGTTAGGAGGTGCACTTATTGCAGGTAGTTATATAGCATTTATATGGGGATGGTGGATTCCTGTAGTACCTTCTGTATTAGCACTATTTGGTTCAGCAGTAGCTGTTACAGTCTATACAGCTAGAAGTGCAAATGGAATAAGACAGATATTCGGGCGTTATCTCACCGATGAAGTAGTCACTAGGCTATTAGAAACTCCTGAAGGGCTAAAGTTGGGTGCAGAAAAGCGCAAAGTGACAGTACTATTTTCTGATCTGCGAGGATTCTCAGCTTTATTTGAAAATATTGAGCCTGAACAAGGGGTTAAAGCTATCTCGCTTTATCTGGATGTTATGACCGAAATAATTACCCAATATCAAGGCACGATTAATGAATTTATTGGTGATGGTATCTTTGTCATGTTTGGTGCACCAATTCAGCGAGAAGATGATACACAGCGAGCAGTCACCTGCGCGATCGCCATGCAACTCGCAATGACAGAAGTTAACGCCAAATTAGAAACCATGCAAATTCCCCCTCTCCAAATGGGGATTGGCATACATACAGGTGAAGTATTAGCAGGAAATATTGGTTCGCAACGACGAGCAAAGTATACAGTTATGGGTAGTGCCGTCAACCTAGCATCAAGAATTGAATCCTACAGTGTCGGTGGACAAGTCTTAGTTTCTGAGGCAATTCTCCATGAAGTTAAAGATATTGTTCGTATAGATGCTCAAATGCGTGTTAAACCCAAAGGATTTAATGAAGCGATCGTCATGTTTGACATCGGGGGAATTAACGATCTAGTCCTACCAGAAGACAAAGAAACTCTGGTAAAACTAGATCGACCTATTGCTATAGAATGGAAAATAATAGATGGTAAACACATTAAGACAAAAAAATACACAGGAACTTTGCTCAAATTGTCAGCAAATAACGCTGAAATAAAGAGTGATTTCATAGTTGAGCCTCTAACTAATTTACAAATTACCTTAATCGATTCTGAACGTGAACTAAGAATGGATAATACTTATGCCAAAATTGTAGAAGTTAGTTCTGAAGATACATATAGTTTCTGGATTCGCTTTACTGCAGTTCCCTCAGATGTAGCCGAATGGCTGTATGATTTGCGTCAAATTGCTAAAACTGCCACTCACGATGAAATATATTCAATCTCTAATGAGTTTGAGAGTCTCAAGTAAGTAATGATGTACGCATTACTTGCAATTCAATAAGTCCTGTATTGTTGAAATTTCAAGATAGTACAGGCATTGAATCGCATTGCTTGAGACTCTCTGGAAATCAGTTAGTAAGAGCATGATCAATCAACACCTTAAACTGTTCCTTATTGTAAGACCGATTAAGTAACGGAACTACCAAGTCTGGAATGAAAGATACATTATGAAACTTACAAACATGGACAAGCCGATGCGTCATCACAGCATCCACCTTATTAGACATTGCCAACTCAGACTCTGGCAACAGAGCCGTTAAGATAGTCTCATCATCTTGATTGAGCAATTGCTGAGACACATAGCCAGTCTTGTATAGAATATAAATCGCTGAACGCAACTCACCACGAGTTCTATTATGTCCAAAAGACTCAATAAAATATTCAAATGCTTCACTTCTGGTAAACCCATCTGGAAATCGATCCTTTAGCTTATTCAAAGAATCCCACAAAAAAGAAGACTCACACGATCGCCAGCCACTTTTACGCAAAAAACGCCTATACAAATCCGTAGTCGGCTCAACTAAAGTAGACTTTTGCTGATCAACATCGGATAAAATCTCATCTTGCTCCTTACCAGTATTGATCGCCTTCGCATACCAAGCTTGTTTAGATTGATATACTGTGACTATTTCAGGCGCACTCTGGAGAAACTTCATAAATCCAGAGAAACCCAAATTTTGTTCATCAAAAGCAGAATCTAACTCCAGCATTTCACTTTTTAATGCCGAGAGACTAATGCCATCAGGAAACTTTTCAAGAACACGTTCCAATAAATCTAAAGCATCTTCCCGTAGCTGATTAGTTTTTAAGGAAACAGATAAACTACTTGATGTAGATTCTTCATCAATATAGATAAATCGATTACAAGACTTCTTAACAGCTTCACTAAGAGCTGATCTAGGACCAACCCCCACCACCGACTTACCAAGTTCTCTCAAACGCCTAAACAGAGGCGAAAAGTCAGAATCACCTGTCGCAAGGACAACCCATTCTAGATCAGGAATACGCGCTAAATATTCCATCACATCAACAACAATTTGGATATCAGCCGAATTCTTGCCCTTGACAGGATGATAGACATGGACAAACTCAAATCCCAGTAGATTTAGTTCTGGTTGCCGTACACTAACTGACTGCACACTAAAATCACCATAGGCGCGACGTACAACAACTCGCCCCAACTCATTGGAACGCTCTAGAAGTGTTTCGCCTCCATCTGCTTTTAACCAGCCCGACAAGTTCTCAACATCCAAAAAGATTGCTACTTTATCAGCCATTTTTATGTTTTGCTAGGGCAACGCAATACTAACCTAATTCAATCATAATGCTAATAGCCTAAAACCAGAGATTGGTCTGTCTGATTAGCGGGTGGAACAACCTTATCAGTTTTGAAATTATGTCTAACTACTTACAGCGCATGAATTACATTAGTTACAACTCCCCAAATATGTAATTCGGTGTTTTCACTAATTTCAATAGGTTGATAGTCAGTATTCTCTGGCATGAGCCATAATTTGCTGAGATGCTTCCTTAACCGCTTAACTGTTAGTTCACCATCTACAACTGCGATGACAATTTTGCCATCGGTGGGTTCGATCGCTTGATCAACTACTAACAAGTCACGGGGATGAATGCCTGCATCTTTCATAGATTCACCAACTACACGCACCAAAAAGGTTGACTCGGGATGCTTGACCAAATGCCGATTGAGGTCAATTTGTCCTTCTAGGTAGTCGTCTGTGGGGGTCGGGAAACCTGCGGCAACGGGATTGAGGAACAAAGGGATACGGTGCTTGGTTTGCTCATGGGGTCTAAATACTGATTCCACCAAGGTTGGATGCTCTTGTGGGAGTTCTTGCGGTGCTTGGTTTAATCTTTCTAAGATTTCATCGGCAATACGCACAGGTAATCTGACTGCTTTGGTTGGCTCCTTATACTTACCTGTCCCGATGGGGCGACCCGCGCCCTGACGTTTTCCTCCGCGTGGCATAAAATTTTTTCCTCTTTTCCCGATGTTGCAATATGGTAATTATTGTACGCTTTTCATAAAGGCGATCGCAATCTACCACAACATATTTTTAGCTCATACATTAAGACTTTAGCTAGGTTATATTTATTATATTTTTACTTAGCTGTGGGCTTGCTAGAACATTGGCTTAGGACTCGATGCGCTTCTTCAGTACAACAACCACAGTGCTTACCCAATAGTGTGAGTTCCGACAGCATCGTGACAGAAGAAGCACCTTTATTCACGGCTTCTTGAATATCTTTCTCGGTTATGGCTTGGCAAATACAGACGTACATTTTATCAATGTGTGATTTTAATTGGTTTCTTGATTTTTAGCTGGTAATAACTAGTGTGGGACTGGTTTTTCGCAACTATAAGCAGTAAAGAAAGTTAAATCTTATTGCAAATTATTATCATTATTGTCTATGCTGGCTGAGTTAGTCAAGTGGGTAACGAGTGAATTTTGAGGTAAAATCGCTGAGTCAAGGTCAATATTTATTGATAATAATTAGCATAGGGATGTTGCCACATTTCTAGGTCTCAAACGGTCAATCTTCCCACCCAAGATTCGCACGGCTCTGTAAAAACTGTAAAATATAGCTGCTGCTATGCTTGCTAAGACACAAAACCAGAATACGAGTTGAGGTGCGGAGCGCCGCAACTGGCTTCTTAGGTTTTGATTTGTCCTAATCCAAGTGTCTACAGCTATATGCCTCATAGGATGATTCATAGGAGAGCCATCAGCCCACTATGCATGTCATTAATATTCATGCCCTCAATTCGTCAGAGATAAATCATTATGCAAGGAAACCCAGATATAAAACGGCAGTTAAATGAAGCTCTCAAGGCTCAACTAACGGCAATCAATCAGTATTTTCTCCATGCGCGAATGTGTAAAAACTGGGGTTTGCATAGGCTCAATGAGCATGAATATCGTTATTCCATCAAGGCGATGAAACAGGCTGATGAGCTAATTGAGCGAGTGCTTTTTTTGGAAGGGTTGCCCAATTTGCAGAGTTTAGGTAGCTTGCGAATTGGAGAGAATGTGCCTGAAATGTTGCAGTGCGATCGCCAGCTCTGTTTGGAGATTCTTAGTGGGTTGCGATCGGCGATCGTCCTGTGTGAGACGCAGCAAGACTATGTAACTCGCGATCTGTTCGCCAAATTGGTTGAAGAGACTGAGGAGCAAATTGATTGGCTAGAGTCACAGCTTTGGTTGATTGAAAATTCTGGCTTACCTAACTTCTTACAGTCAATGGTTTAACCTGCTCGCGATTTTGACTATCGCAAGCTATATCCAAAAGTATGAATAACATTTGAATAACACTATAAAAAAGAATTATGAAAGGCAGTGAAAAAGTTTTGCAACAGTTGTCAAAGTTGTTGAGAGGTGAATTGGCAGCACGGGATCAGTATTTCACCCATTCACGGATCTATGCTGATTTGGGGCTAACTAAGTTATATGAGCGCATCAATCATGAAATGGAAGATGAAACTCAACATGCTAGTTGGTTAATTGAGAGAATTCTCTTTTTGGAAGGAACTCCAGATCTATCGGTGCAAGATGGTCTGAAAATTGGTAAGACTGTGCCTGAAATGTTGCAGAATGATTTGGATTTTGAATACAAGGTGGTTGGTGATCTCAAGGAGGCAATTGCTGTATGCGAAAGCGAGCAGGATTACCAAAGTCGCGATATTTTGCTCAAGATCCTGATTGATACTGAACAAGATCATGCCTATTGGCTGGAAAAGCAGCTAAAACTAATCGATCAAATCGGTTTGCCCAACTATTTGCAATCTCAAGCTTAGGGTGGTTTGGCAGTTTGCATTTTGTCTTAGACAAAATGCAAACTCAAATTTAGACTAATAGTAGTTGATCGGGAGCGAGATAAATTTGCCAAGGTTGAGCATATTGCTTGAGGACTAACCATTTTTCTGTAAATACTTCTGCCTGTAATTGATAATCCCAATCGTGGTCAGAAGGAGTATTTAATTTGAGATAAAGGGTGACACGGTGGGGCGTTTCGCTGATGCGAACTAGCCAACAGGTGAAGGTATTGGTTGCAAGATTAGGCAAATTATCAGGGTTTGAGTTTTCTCTGAAGGCAATGTGATGGGCGCGGATACCGATGTGGGTTAGAGGTTTGGTGGGGATATATTTGACCTGTAGTTGACATGCCCAATCGATCGCTTCTACTCGATCGCCTTTGATCGCCGCAATTTTTGAGAAGTTTTTGCAACCTGTGAGCCTTGCGGTCTCAATGTTGCGGGGATGCTTAAATATGGTTGATTTTTCGCCATAACTCATCATTTGACCGCGATCGATCACTAGGAGATTTTGACAAATCCGATAGGCTTCTTCAATGTTGTGTGTGACTAATAGAGTGATGCCTGTATAGCTGCTGAGTACAGAGATTAGTTCCCGTTCCATTTGACTGCGGAGATGGGTATCTAGAGCTGAAAACGGTTCATCTAATAGCAAGATGTCGGGCTGACTGACTAGCGCTCTTGCTAAGGCGACCCGTTGTTGTTGTCCGCCCGATAGTTGGTGGGGATAGCGATCGCCAAATCCTTGCATATCGATGCTAACTAACTGCTCTGCAACCTTTTGTCTGATTTGTGATTTAATTTGTGATTTGATTGGCGATCGCCTGTGGTTTTGAGTCAGGCTAAAGGCAATATTTTGGGCTACGGTGAGATGGGGAAATAGAGCATAATTTTGAAAGAGAAAACCTACCGAGCGATCGCGAATTGATAAATTAATTTGTTTTTCAGAATCAAAGAGAACTTTTCCATTGATAGCAATTCTTCCAGAAGATGGCTTTTCTATACCTGCAATACATTTGAGTAGCATACTTTTACCTGTGCCAGAAGCCCCTAAAATGCCTAGATATTTCTCATCACATTGTAAGGAAATTTGTAAATTAAATTCGGATAATTGCTTGGTGATATGGATAAATAGACCATTTGGGGAATTGGTGATGGGGAATTGGTCTTTGGGAGTTGGGGAGTTGGAACTTGAAAATTGCTGTTTTGGGCTTTTCGGAAGTTGCCGATTTAACCATAGATGAGCAAGGCTAATGGCGGAAAAGGAAATTGAAAGAATGATGGCTGTCCAAGTCCAAGCTTCGGCATCGGCTCCTGCTTGAACTGCGGCATAGATAGCTAAGGGAATGGTGGTAGTTTCTCCTTGAATATTACCTGCTAACATCAGGGTCGCGCCAAACTCTCCCAAACCTCTCACAAAAGCAAGGATCGTGCCTGCCATAATTCCTGATGAAGCGAGAGGCAAAGCAATTTGCCAAAAAACCATAAAGTCTGAAGCACCAAGGGTTTTAGCTGCACGAAGTAGATTAGTATCGACTTGTTCAAAAGCTCCTTGAGCAGTTTTATACATTAAAGGGAATGTCACCACGATCGCCGCTATGACTGCGGCATACCAAGTGAAAATGATATTCAAATGGAATAGATGCAAAATCTGACCGATCCACCCATACTTACCAAACAGTTGCAATAGCAGAAATCCCACCACCGTTGGCGGTAATACTAGTGGTGCTAAGAAAATGCTGTCAATTACAGATTTCCATTTGCCTCGATATTCTAGAAGGCTATAGGCTGTGCCGATGCCTATACAAAAGGTAAATAATAGGGATGTGCTTGCCACTTTGAGCGATATCCACAATGGAGACAAATCAAAAGGTACTGAATCCATATTTCTCAAATATCATTTTTGCAGGTTCGCTTCCGAGAAAGTCCACATAGGATTGAGCGCTTTCTTGGTGAGGGCTTCTTTTCAAAATCGCGATCGGGTAAATGAGGGGGCTATGCAGTTGTGGATCAATAAGCTGCACCACTTTAACTTTACGCGCAGTTTTCGCATCTGTTGCATAAACAATTCCTGCTTGAGCATTGCCTGATTCCACAAATTGCAACACCTGCCGCACATTAGAACCTAGAACAAACTTAGACTGCAAAGATTGCCAAATCCCTAGCTTTTGCAGTACCTCTGCGGCATACTGTCCCACAGGGACGCTGCGCGGATCACCGATCGCCACTCGGCTAATTTCTGGTTTGGTTAAGTCCTGCAAGTCCTTGATTGCCAGCTCATCTGAGCGCGTAATTAATACCAAACGATTGCTCAATAAGTTGCGGCGCGTATCATTCATCAGCAAATTTTTGGCTTGCAGTTCATCCATTTGTGAGGAAGCGGCGGAGATAAAAATATCAACGGGCGCACCATTAATAATTTGTTGTTGCAGTGATCCAGAACCTCCAAAGTTGTGGCGAATTATGGAATTTCCCAAGTTAATCTGGCTTTTGCTATATAGGGGAGCAATTTCATTGAGGGCATCCTGAAGACTGGTGGCGGCGGAAATGGTTAATTGTTGATTTGCTCCATTACCTTGCTCGATCGCTGTGGTAACGAAATTACATCCTGCGATCGAGCATAGGACAATCACTAACCAGCACAGAAAAGTAATAACTTTATATTTATGCACAGAAAATAACTAATGCTTGTGAGTTCTATGCACTAGGATACACAAAATTTTAGCTAACAATCTAAGGTATGTTCTAATTCCCAAGCACTAATGGATGTACTATATTCATTCCATTCCCTTTGTTTTAGCTTGACATAGGAATTCACAAAATCTACTCCTAAAGATGCAGGCAAAATGGAATTTGCTTGTAAACATCGCAGGGCATCAAGGAGATTGGCTGGCAACTGTTTTACTGTGCCAAAGGGAAGCGGATCGGTATAGGAATTATTGTCATAGCGCTGACCTGCTGCGCGTTGGTGGGTGATGCCATCAAGACCACTGGCGATCAGTGCCGCAGGGAGCAGATAGGGATTGGCTGCACCATCTGCAAGACGGAATTCAAAACGACCTGCTTCAGGAATGCGGATCATATGGGTGCGGTTGTTGCCTGTGTAGCTGATGGTGTTGGGTGACCATGTTGCGCCAGAATTTGTCACGGGGGCATTGATCCGTTTGTAGGAGTTGACGGTGGGATTGCTAAAGGCACAAACCGCCTCGGCGGAATGCAATACTCCACCGATAAATTGATAGGCAAGGGGGGATAGACCTAGTTCTCCTTGTGGATCATCAAAAAGATTGCTATTTCCTTCTAAGTTCCAAACGGAGAGGTGGGTATGGCAGCCATTACCTGTGAGATGGGAGAAGGGTTTGGGCATGAAGGTGGCACGAAAACCATGTTTTTCGGCGATCGCTTTGACCATGTATTTAAAAAAGGCATGGCGATCGGCAGTCACAAGAGCATCTGCATAGTTCCAGTTCATTTCAAATTGCCCATTAGCATCTTCGTGATCATTCTGATAAGCTCCCCAACCCATCGCCAGCATTGCATCACAAATTTCGGCAATAATATCGAAGCGGCGCATGAGGGCTTGCTGGTCATAGCAGGGCTTGCTGGCGCGATCGCTCCCATCGGAAATATCTGTACCATCGGCAGAGAGCAGAAAGTATTCGCATTCCACACCTGTTTTAACTCGATAGCCGAGGGCTTCAGCTTGACTGAGGACTTGTTTGAGAACGTAGCGAGGGGCTTGCTTGACAGGTTCTCCGTTCATGTAAAGATTGGCGGGCATCCAAGCGATTTCGGGTTGCCAAGGCAAGGGAAACAGACTATTGCGATCGGGAACAGCAAAAATATCAGGATCGGCGGGTGTCATGTCAAGCCATGTGGCGAATCCTGCAAATCCTGCACCACTACTTTCCATAGATGCGATCGCGGCGGCTGGCACTAACTTAGCCCTTTGTACGCCAAATAGGTCTGTGAAAGAAATGAGAAAGTAGCGAATTCCTGTTTCTTGGGCAATTTCCGATAGAGCCTTAGTCATAATCCAGTCAAGTATTTATTTTTGAGCAGAGGGAATTATCGCTCAAATCCAAACACTCTCTAGTATCAATCTTGTCAGTAATATCTCTGCTGATTTTACAGAGTATAGCTTGCCATGCTTGTTAGGATACAAAACCAGAATACGAGTTGCGGCGCTCCGCGCCGCAACTCGCTTCTTGGGTTTTGATTTGTCCTAATACAAGTGCCTACAGCTATAATTTTGCAAAAGGGGAGATGGGCTAGATAGGCAGTAAAATAGCTATTGTGCTTGCTAAAGAGAATTAGAAAATTCTCAGTAACGCCCATTTTACTGGGAGCATCTCACTTGGGCGCAGTCTAAATCTTACTAAGCCTATCACAAGGGGCTTAAGCCCCTTGTCTTTATCAAATGTTCCAAAGTGAGATACTCTCCATTTTGCTTAACTCCATCCCATGACGATATCAAATTAGGACTATGACAAATATTGCCTTCCTCGGCCTCGGTACAATGGGTGCGCCTATGGCAAGCAATATTGCCAAGCATCAGATCCCCGTCATTGCATGGAATCGTACTGCCTGTCGCCCTAGCATCGCGATCGCCGCCGCAGCAGGGGTCACAATTGCTGAAACCATTGAGCAGGCTGTCAGTAATGCCAATATTGTGATTACTTGTGTTTCCGATGTCCAAGACGTGCGATCGCTGCTCCTTGGTGAACATAGTGTTGTCACCTATGCCAAGCAAGGTACTTTGATTATTGATATGAGTACTATTGGTTCTCAAGCTGCCCGTGCAATTGCCAAAGAACTGCAAGCCCAAGGCTTACGATTTCTTGATGCCCCCGTCTCAGGAGGCGATATTGGCGCACAAAACGGCACTCTGACGATTATGGTCGGTGGCGATCGCCAAGATTTTGCAGAAGCTTTGCCAATTTTGCAAACGATGGGCAAATCCATCACCTACTGCGGTGTATCAGGAAGCGGTCAAGCGGTCAAGCTTTGCAACCAAGTACTCTGTGCTGTTACCCTCACTAGCGTCTGTGAAGCGCTCGAATTTGCGATCGCGCAAGGAGTTGATCCCCAATTAGTTGTTGAAGTATGCAGTACAGGCGCAGCAGGATCATGGCAACTCAGCAATCTTGGCAACAAAATCATCAACGGTGACTTTGCCCCTGGCTTTGCCATCAAACATATGACCAAAGACCTCCGACTTGTCAAAGAAGCCCTAGGAGAAGATAAATCCCTACCATCCTTTGAACTTACTTCTCAACTCTTTGATCTTGTCAAGGCGATGGATCATGGACAAGCGGGAGAACAGGGAACCCATGCCCTGATTCGTGCCTATAGAGAATCAGATTTACCTTAATTTCCTTTGGTCAAGAGTGAAGAACAGGAAAAATCGCAATGTGATTCTTCGCTTTCATGTAACTAACTTTGGTACTAGTTCTCTTGAGGAATTGCAGGAGAAGATATAAACAGTTTTGGGAGCAGCAATCCCGATCTGGATTTGTATGCTTCAAACTCCGCATATCTGGAGAGAGATTTATCCTTTTTGAGCATGTTAGGAATAAAAATGCCACCAATAAAACCGCCAAGGATTAAAAAAGGCAGCCAGTGTTGTGACAACATTGCAAAACTGATGTATATCAAGATTTCTCCCAAATAATTAGGATTACGCGAACGAGCAAAAAAGCCTTCGGTAATTAAACCAGTTCTATATTTGAGGGTGTAGTACTTTTGAGCATCACTTCCATAGTGCAGAAATATGCCTAATAAGTTCACTAAAACTGCTGAAAAGATTAACGTAGAAGATGGCTGTAAACCACTATGAATTAGGATAAATGGTGCAATCCAGTAGAGACCGATCGCAGTAAAAGTAAAGATGCCTGTAGGCAGTGGAATATCTTGTTCCCATTGCTTATCTGGGTAATAACGGTCTTTAAGTAGCCAAAGTATGCCATATCCACCATGAAGGGCTAAATATATAAAAGCGGCTAATGTGAAGTTGTTGTAAGCTGCCATGAGCGCAAGAATAACTATTGGCGTTAATCCCTTGTGCAAATTGATCGCATGTTTAATTTTCATAGGTTTGAACTTGAGAAGACTAGCTTATCTGCCATAGTAGCAGCTATACAAATATGCCGAGACTCACACCTATGCCAATCTAGATGTGATCATCCGCGCGATCGCTGGGCAATTTCTTCACGACTCCAACCCGTCAACCGCGCCAAATTATCCCACATACCTCCCAAAGCTTGATGATATTGCCACCCAGCTAAACAAAAAGACTGATCAGCACGGCGTACTACATAACGACTTTGAAAAACATTATTAACCATAGGCGATCGCCATTGCTCCATCTTCGTCGCCAAACTATCTGGATCAATTTCTCGAAACTGCAAATCCTCTGGAAACTTATCAGCCGTATAACGCACATGCATACGGGTCACTACAACGGGAGATACGCTATCTTTAGTTAGCCAAAATACTCCTAACAAGCCTAAATTTGACTCAAGTTCAGCCACTTCCTCAATCGGCATCGTACAGGGATCGCATTTACCTCGAAAGCTAATTGGCCCTATATATTCCCAAAATCCTGCCCGTTTACCCGCTTGCTCATACTGTTGCTGAAATAAAGCTTGATAAAAATCTTGAAAATGATCCCTGACAAATTCAGGCAACTCTTGACCAGAGGGATACCTTCTTGAGGAAATGATATCGGTCGGCATGGGTAGAGTGGGATAGTTTACCAATTCCACTGGATTTCTGTCTGTCAAAATATAAACCGTTACATCCTGATAGGAGCCTGACGCATTTAACGTGCCTAGTCGGATTGGTAGCATTAACTGCGGTGAATCGTACTCAATCACAATTGGACTCAAAAAATTGAGAGCAGCCTGTTCAAATCTTTCTAGATTTACCCGCACCACAAAAAACTTCATGCCTTGCTGGATGTAGTCTTGTAGCATTGCTCTTGCACTAGTGGGGACGCGATAGTCATTTTGTTGTAGCCAGTTTACTAGGCTATTAGATTCTGAAGCACTTAACAGAGTCACATCATATTCACCAACGGCAAACTGATCCGTGACTTCCACCTGTCCGTCCGCGCGTTTGAATGCATTACCAGCTTTGTTAGCCTGATTCAGAAAACTGGGTAAAGCAACTGCTATCAAAATACTGACAATAACGGCAATGATCCCCAAATGTAACAAGCGTCCACTCAAGCTTTTAGCCCCAAAGGTAATCACCAGAAACAAAATAATCCCAAAACACGCAGCAGCAAATAGCAAGAATCCATATAACTGATATTCATCCTTGCAGGGAGCATCGCGGTACTCCGCTAATCTAGGTGCTGTGAAACTGTCAAGGCGATTAATAATATAGTTGTCACCAATGCGAACTTGTTGTCGGGTGGGAATGACTGGTATAGGCACAATCCTCGCGAATTCCCTCACATCGCCTTCAAAGTTATTTTGCATAGTAAAGACGCTGTGATTTCCTTTGTGAGCAATGACCACTCGTGAGGCAGAGTTACTAAGACTAGCCGTACTTTTCGCCACAAAGAAACCACAAAATGCCCAAGCAGTTGGGGTCGCTATTACAAAAAACAGGGTGATGCTGAGTCCGACAATAACGCATTTAGCAAAAAAACTACGCATATATTCATCCTATACAGGGCAGTAATCGAGATGGTGGTCTGTCCTCTAAATTACTACTTTATGTGAAGTATTCACGAAAGCTTTAAACAATTTCATAGGCATGTTGCAAGTAAATTGCATTAATCTTTATTTGATGAATTATTTGCTACTCACGCTTACAGGAGGACAGTTAGTTTTCTCGGTGGTGGTTTGAGTGGCTACAGGATCGGGAGGCAGTAATGCCACAATGTGGGGGGTGGGGCGAGGCTCATAGGCCATGACCGATTTGCCTCGGTACGCAAGGGCGGCACTGGCTCCCGAATCAAGCATAACGACTTCGCGCATACCTGCTTTAACTAAGATTTTGCCTAGACCTACGGAGTCGATCATTTCCATAGTTACGCCGATGACAGGGCGACCAGAGCGATCTATGCCCCAAAAGGCGCGATCGCGATGGGCATCAAAGCCATAGAGTTTGCCAAAGGATTCTGCCGATTGCGCTTTACCATTTTTGACAAGCCAGCCAGCACCCACAAAGGCATCAGTTACATCGGGCAGTTCTGCTTGTAGAGATTCCTTAGAAATATGTTTGGCGGCATCAAAGGGAATAAATTTGATGCTAGTGGGGCTAATGAGAACAAGGGGGCGACCGTTGAGGAGGGGATTTTCGCCCTTTCTGCCAATGATAAATTCGCCTGCCTTGCTGGAAAATTGGCTAATAATGGGGCCGATCATGGCATTGCTGTCTACAAACTCTAGGGAGAAGAATGTGCCATCAACGGCGGCGATCGCCTTGGGAACCATGGTCATAATTTCGGCGACTTGGGCGCGGGTATCAGCATGGGCTGTGACCACCTTGCCTCCACTAACTAGGGTTAGGGGCAAGCCATCAACGGTGACTTTGCGTTTTTGCACAGGTGCGGAAAAATCAATGATGCCGTTATCAACGGTTGGCATTAGGGTTTCGACTGCTGCCGTATCTCCTGACGAAGCCAAAGCGATCGCTTCATCAAATCGAGATTGGCCAAATCGCATAATTGACATTAAATCTTCCGACTCATTAGCCACGCGCTCTTGATTAGGATCAAGACTCATGGATAAAGCAGCTTTATAGCCTGCTTTGATTAGTTGCTCCCGTGCAACGTTAGTAAAGTCTCCTTCAGGATAGGTAAAGTAATTTATAGGGATCTGCAATTCTTTCTCAAGAACTTTTTTGGAATCATTAACTTCCTTAGCAATTTGCTCTGCATCTAAATCTTTGAGATTCAAATGATTGACTGTGTGGGAGGCGATCGTGATCAGTCCACTGGCTTGCATTTCTCGCAACTGATCCCATGTTGCCTTCGGCTTCTTGCCACCTGTGCCTACAAATCGGGTATGTACTGACCACACCGCAGGATAGTTGTATCGCTTAAGCAGGGGAAATGCATATTTATATTGACCAACATAATTGTCATCGAAGGTCAGTAGTACAGGCTTTTCGGGTAGAGATGCTCCTGTGCGAAGGTGGTTAACTAGTTGATCCATGGAAATTGGTGTATAACCGCCATCTTGCAGAGCTTGAAAATGCCTTTCTAGTTCTTCATTGGTGACATCCCAACTCACATCTTTGATAGGAGTGATGTCGTGGTACATGATGATAGGAACTTTGGCAGTGCGGGCGCGATCGCTAATTTGAGGAAAAGGTGCAGGATTGAGACTCGCAATCAAATCGGCATTAATTTTGCTACTGAGATTGGAAAGGGTGGGTAACGGATCATTGGCGATCGCATTGATGGCTCGCACCTGATAGAGCGAAGCTGTTACAGAATCAAGGGCATTGTATCGACAAAAAGCCTGCGGGTTACTAGTATTAACATCCTGTAAAAGCTCCTCATTGGCAACCACATTGATACTAGAAGGTCGATAACTCACCAATCGAGAAGCGATCGCCGCACCTAAACCTGTCCCAAGAGCAGCTAAACCTAGTACTAGCCAAATGACATTGAGATTATTGTTCTTATTGGTTCTGCCCTTGCTCATAAAAATTAATTCTAAGATTCTGATTAGTTCTAAAAATTTTAGTGCGAAATTCAATGCGAAGATTACTCATCCAAACATCAATTAAATTAACTTAAATTAACATTTAAATATAGGACTCCCATGATGAAAATTAATTTTGATAAAATTTTGTTGATTTGATCCCCTTGTTTGTCAAGTGACGAAAATATGACCGATCGCCTATCCCAATTAATTCAAGCCGTTGAAGAAGCCGATTCCGCACAGTTGCTATTTGAATCTGTGCGTAATTTGGCAGCAGCTAGATTAGAGGGAGCTATCCCAACCCTCATTGAGGCACTTAGCTATAATAATCCCGGAGCCGCAGTTGCCTCTGTAGAAGGACTGATTTTGTTAGGCAATGCAGCAGTGCCGCACCTGCTCAACCTCTTAGACCAACATAACTACACCGCCAGATCTTGGGCAATTCGCGCCCTAGCAGGCATTGGCGATCCTAGAGGCTTAGTTACTCTCATTGGTGTTGCCACTGCCGACTTTGCCCTAAGTGTGAGACGGGCGGCTGTGAAGGGTCTCGGTATGATGAAATGGCATTGGTTTCCTGATGAAGTGCGATCGCTGGCTCAAGAAGAAGCCCTTGAAGCATTGTTATTTGTTGCCCAGCAAGATGAAGAATGGGTAGTACGCTATGCCGCAGTAGTGGGTCTAGAGTCTTTGGGAATGACCATATCTAACTTACCTTGGCGATCGCAAATCAATACTCAATTGAATATCATGTCCTGCAATGATGAAAGCCTCGCAGTGCGTGGCAGAGTATGGTACGCCCAACAAAAACTTAGTCAACAGCTTCCTAACCAAGCCGCAGACCCCAACAACCACACTGCTGTTTCTAGTTCACACTCTGACGCTGTCCAAGATTCTCCCCTCAGTAATAAGGACTGGCAGCAAATTCTCCATGAACTCTATGAAGTCAAGCGGCGGGAGCGTGAGTATAGCCACACCCCCTAGCTAATCTCCTCACGCTTCTCACGAAACCCCAGTTCGATTAGCGCTTTACGGATCTGTGCTTTTGAAGGCTGTACCTTAGGCATCGCCAAGTTTAGCTCACGCGAAGTTTCCAACATTTGCCTAATTAAAATATCTAGCAAATTATCGTCAACGGTCTCAGAAATTTGCTCAATTCGTCCTTGATAGGCAAGGGTATATAGCTCAAGATGGTGTTTTCCCATCACCTTTGCCAACTTGGTAAGAGTCTCTGGGGTGGGGCAAGTACCCTTAAAGCAAGCCCCCCTCAGTCTTGGTTGAGGGACTCCCGCCAATTCAGCAAGATGGTTCATGCTGATATCCTGTTCTTCCAGATATTGCAGTACATAAAGACCGAGAGGCGAGCATTCTTCGAGCTTGACTTGTAACCTTGGCGGCATTGTTGCTGTAAATAGTTAATAAACAGGTAATAGGCGTTTTCATTTTACTTTAAGTAAAATCGGCTTTAACTAGATCGATGTAATATAGCTGCTGCCATGCTTGTTAGGACACAAAACCAGAATAAGAGTTGTGGCGCTCTGCACCGCAACTCGCTTCTTGGGTTTTAATTTGTTCTCATACAAGTGTATACAGCTATATCCTTAAAATAACGCTAGTTCAACGAAAGTAGAAAGTCGGAAAAACGCATTGTGATCTGATTTTTATGACTTTCTGCTCTTGACGAGTTGCTGCACGAGCCACAAATGGTTGCTCAAACTCACGTTAAAATAATAAGCATTTATCCTTATCTTTACTTAATCTAGATTATGTCCCCCGATTATATAAAAGCCCAGTTAATTTTGTTAATTTCAATTGTTGCAGGTATTGCCTTTGTTGGCTGCATCTACGAACTTTCCTACGGTGCGCCAGACTTTGGTTTTGCTGTAACTTGGGCAATTTTATTGCTGAGTGTGCCTGTGGGTGTCTATAGCTTTGTCAAAGCGGTGAGCCTAGCGCGTAAATCTATGGAGTAGAGAGTTTCTAGAGATTGCCTAGGCGATCATCTAAGGGAAAGAAGCGAAAAGTTGCTTTACCGATGACGTTTTGCTTAGGTAAAAATCCCCATACATGGGAATCGTTGCTGTGATTGCGGTTATCGCCCATCATCCAATAATTTCCTTCAGGTATGATCACTGTCCGCATATTATAGGTCGGTGGTTCAGCGATGTAAGGCTCTACTAGGGGGATGCCATTGCGCCACACTTTGCCACCCTGAACCGTAATATGATCGCCTTCCTTGCCAATTAGCCGCTTAATGTAAGCTTTGCGATTATCTTCGATCGCTGGTGACGCAGGGGGGTAAAAAATGAGAATATCGCCATACTTCGGCTCTTGCCACTTTCCCGAAATTTTATCCACCAAAATGCGATCGCCCACCTGTAAAGTTGGCTCCATCGAACCAGAGGGAATAAAGCGTGGCTCCACCACAAAATTTCTTAACAGAACAGCAATTACTAAGGCAACTGCAAAAATCTTGATGGTTTCTCCATAGCGTTGCCACCAAGATTTTTCCACACTTGGCGAATTTGGGGAATTAAGCTCAGTCTCTGAAGACATTCATGAATACCTAAAGAAAATCAAAAATAACGAAAATAATCAAAACAAGGGGCAAATAGTTTAGCCTAGATCTAAACTAACAAGCCAACATCAGGTCGGCACTATACTTTTAGGCTCTAGGGTTAAGGAGTAAAGGTTTTCGGGATATTAAGAAATCCAGCACGATTATCTAGAGGCCAGTAGCGAAATACAGCCTTCCCAACTAAATTTTCTTCAGGCAGAAATCCCCATGCGTGGGAGTCTAGGCTGTTATTGCGGTTATCGCCCATCACCCAATATTTACCCTCTGGCACAGTAAAGTACAGCCTACCATTACTAGACTTGACATCACTGGGTTTAAAGCAATTGGTGCAAAGAGCATCATCTTGGGTTGGCAATGTGTAGGCAGGGGGGGCTGCAATGTAAGGCTCGTTGAGGGGGACATCATTTACAAATACTTTGTTGTCACCAATGCTAATGCGATCGCCTGGTACACCGATTACCCTTTTGATATAGACCTTAGATGCATCGGGTACTACAGGATTAACAGGAGGATTAAAGACGACAATTTCACCGCGTTTCGGCTTACTCCACCGTAATGAAATTTTGTCAATAATGAGCCGATCGTCCACTAAGAGGCTAGGCTCCATAGATGTTGTGGGAATATAGCGAGGCTCCGCAATAAATATCCTCACCCCAACCGCTAAAAGAACAGCCACGGCTACCGTGGGTAAATTTTCAACAATAAATTTTTGCAGAGATGGTTGAGGTTCTTGCTCTGGAGTTGACGGTAATTGCTGAGATTCTGGATGGTCGCTTGGTTTATCAGATGACATGGATATACTCAATATACTCGCAGTGCTTACAATGCTTTAACTAAAGAGGCATAAAAGTTATTTACTTTTATACGTTTAGATTTTAGGTAATTTGGCGATCGCAAGGCTAAAAATGACTAGGAGTTTATACCAAATTAAGAAATAGCGTAGCCTTAGAGCTTGTTTGTGAAGTTTTAATCCTCCTTAAAAAGGGAGACTTTGTTAATCTTTTCCCCCCTTACGAAAGGGGGGCTAGGGGGGATCAATCAGTATTTTTAGCGAATGCCCATACTTCTCAAACAGGCTCTTACTGGGTTTGGTTTTTAAATTGGTATATTAAGTTGTAGCCGAATTTAGCTTAGAACCGCACAGACATATTTTTGAGTTAATGTTTTGATTAATACTTTAACTTATACTCACTTAATATCAAGTTCATAGAATTGTGTCTACACCTCTATGCATTAAAACATTGTCTGGTAGTTCACATAAAAACCGATCGCCCTCTCATACCAGTTTAAAAACTAAACCCAGTAAGGTTTCTTAATCACAGAGAGGCAATCGGCTCCTAGGTGCTTGATCGCAACTTTAGCGCTTGGCGCTGGGTACTTCGATTAATTGGTCGCCCGATAATTTAAATTCTTGATGAATTAATCGTAGGGCTTCTTCCGCTTGATGATCGCGGACAACACAACTAACTTTAATCTCAGATGTGGCAATCATTTCGATATTGATGTTTGCTTTGGCAAGAGCGCTAAACATACGGGCGGCAATGCCAGACTGATGAACCATGTTTGCGCCCACGATACTAACCTTGCTAATGTGCCGATCGCTAGTAACTGAGCCATAGCCTAGCTTGTGGGCAGACTGATTGAGGGCAGTTTCTGCCTTATCGAGGTCAGCGATCGCCACAGTGAAAGCAATCTCGTTAACTTCGCGCTCAGTCTGTGACTGCACAATCATATCAAGGCTAATATTGTGGGCGACAAGCTGCTCCAAAATTTTGGCTGCCATCCCTGGGCGATCGGGTACACCCTGCACGGCAATTCTTGCTCGATTACGATCTAACGCAACACCGCAAACGGGAGAAGCATCATTGATCTTGTCACTGGAGACATCGCAGGAGTTGTGGGACTGCATTGGTACATCAAAGGCTTTTTGTACTGCGGCGATCGCGGCATCTCCATCGGCAGCAGCAATCACACAACTAATCTTGATCTCAGATGTGGAGATCATTTGAATATTGATGCCTGCATCAGCAAGGGCGGTAAACATCTGCACCGCAACCCCCGGACGACCAATCATACCCACGCCCACAATACTAATTTTGGCAATCTGGGGATCAACGACTACGGAGCTTGCCGCCATATCCAGCCCACGGGTGACTTGTTCTGCCAAGGACAATTGATTTTGCAGTACCGTGAAGGCAATATCATTGACCCCTTCGGTTTCCTGTACGGCTTGGATAATCAGATCAACATTGACTCCGTGAGCTGCTAGGGTTTGGAAAAGCTGTGAAGCGATCCCTGGGCGATCGGGGACTTGCAGCAGGGCAATTTTGACTTGATCATAGTCAATGGATATGCCTTCAACAAAGCGATTTACTTCGAGGGTATTGAGGTTGCCAGTACCGATGCGCGGAGAGTTAATAACTGTCCCAGGATCATCGAGCCAACTCGATCGCACACACATCTTTACGCCAAAGTTGCGGGCAATCTCTACGGATCGAGGATGGAGTACCTTTGCGCCTAGACTGGCGAGTTCGAGCATTTCATCGCAGGTGATTTCTGTGAGCAACTGCGCCTTAGGGACAATGCGGGGATCGGTGGTGAGAATCCCTGGCACATCGGTATAAATTTCACAAATATCGGCATTGATGGCGGCGGCGATCGCCACGGCAGAGGTGTCGGAGCCACCACGTCCAAGGGTGGTAATTTCTGAGCTAGGTAGATTGGAGATGGGATCGATCGCCACCCCCTGAAAACCTGCCACAATGACAACTTTGCCCTGTGCCAATTCTGAGAGAATCCGTTCGCTCTCTACATACAAAATCCTTGCTCTTGTATGTTCTTTTTCGGTAACTACACGCACCTGTGAACCATTGAGCGCGATCGCAGGTTGACCAATCGCTTGTAACGCCATACTTAATAAAGCAATGGTGACTTGCTCTCCCGTTGCTAAGAGCAAATCCATTTCGCGTTCGCGATCGCTAATTTCTGTAAGTGTTGGTGCATGATTAGGGGTAAGCGCATTGGCCAAAGCCACTAACCCATCAGTGGTTTTCCCCATGGCTGAAACCACAACAACAACTTGATTACCTGCCTCAACTGTCCGCTTAATCCGATCTCGCACCGCCTGAATGCGTTCCACATCGGCAACGGAGGAGCCTCCATATTTTTGAACTACTAACGCCATTCGTCATCGAAATCTATAGGAATTTCTTACGATACATTGCGATCGGGCTAATTGCCAAGTATTGTTAAGATAATCCGTAAATTTGCTCTGATGCTATGATTGCCATGTCAAGGAGTGAACGTGTACTTAAAAAGGAACTGTCTTTTATGCAAACGGGGTCTGTTTCTCCACTAGTTTTGATAATTTTAGATGGCTGGGGATATAGAGAAGAAACCAGGTGCAATGCGATCGCCGCAGCAAATACTCCAGTCATGGATAGCCTATGGAGTACTTACCCAAAAACTCTCCTCCAAGCCTCAGGTAAAGACGTTGGCTTACCAAAAGGTCAAATGGGCAACTCAGAGGTTGGTCATTTAAATATTGGCGCGGGACGTGTTGTTCCCCAAGAATTAGTTAGAATTTCCGATGCAGTTGAAGATCGCTCTCTGCTGTCCAACCCTGCCCTAGTTGCTGTTTGCGAAAAGGTAAAAGTCAATCAAAGCAAACTGCATCTTATTGGACTTTGCTCCGATGGTGGCGTACATTCTCACATTGAGCATCTGCTAGGGCTAATTGATCTTGCCAAAGAGCAAGGGATCAGTGATGTCTGTATCCATGTAATTACCGATGGACGCGATACCTTACCCAACTCTGGCATTAACTTCATGCGTTGGCTGCAAGCTCACCTCAATAAGATTGGGGTTGGCCGCATTGTCACCATGAGTGGGCGCTATTTTGCGATGGATCGTGATAAACGTTGGGATCGCGTCCAAAAAACCTACGATGTGTTAACCAAAGACGAGATTAACACGGAGATTGTTTCTCCCATCGAAGTGCTTGAATCTGCCTATCGCGATAATATTACCGATGAGTTTTTGCCGCCCACGCGGATCGCATCAGGGGCAATTACGGCTGGTGATGGCGTAATTTGTTTTAACTTCCGCCCCGATCGCTCGCGGGAAATTATGCAGGCGTTGGTGGCTGAGGACTTTGCAGGGTTCCCTCGCGATCGCGTAGAACCTCTTGCCTGCGCCACCTTTACCCAATACGATAGCTCCCTGCCGATTCCTGTCGCCTTTCCACCTCAAAACTTGACTAATTTGCTCGGTCAGGTGGTTTCTCGTCATGGGCTGAAGCAATTACGCCTCGCTGAAACTGAAAAATATGCCCATGTCACTTACTTCTTTGATGGTGGTATGGAGGAAGCTAGTGAAGGCGACGATCGCATCCTCGTCAATAGTCCAAGGGTGTCTACCTACGATAAGGAACCTGCGATGTCAGCGACTGAAGTCACTGAAAAAGCTGCCGCCGCGATCGCCAAGGGCATCTATTCCCTAATTGTGATCAACTATGCTAATCCTGATATGGTGGGGCATACGGGCAACTTTGAAGCAACTATCCAAGCCCTAGAACATGTCGATCATTGCTTAGGAAATTTGCTCACTAGTATCGCCAAAGCAGGTGGTACAGCCCTAATTACCGCCGATCATGGCAATGCGGAATATATGTGCGATGAAAATGGCAATCCTTGGACAGCGCATTCCAGCAACCCCGTGCCATTTATTCTCGTTGAGGGTGAGCAACGCAAAATTTATGGACATGGTGCAGATGTGAAGCTGAGACAAAGCGGTGGTCGTCTTGCTGATATTGCCCCTACGATCCTACAAATTTTACAATTACCTCAACCAGAGGAAATGACAGGTGTTTCCCTGATCGAGAATGCCAGTTATGAAGTGCAAACTCTCAAAGCGCCGATCGCGATCGGTGGATAGACAAAGTATCTGGGAAAGACTAAATTTGTTGCCTTTTCCAGATATCCTTGCTCAAAACTTGGATCTCACTTAAGTATCACTATCCATACTTGAGTTTGCAGCGCAAAATTAAAAGATTTAAAATTAAGGTGATCCCATTGGCTACTACAATTGGTGCGGCTCTGACCACCAAGCCATAGACTAACCAAAGGCTGACCCCCGCAATAAAAGCAATCAACATCGGTAACGAAATGTCCTTTGTCGATCGCGATCGCCATACCTTCAGCACCTGCGGCAAAAACGCAACTGTGGTCAAAAAAGCTGCCATAAAGCCCAAAATATTCGTAAAATCCATATATCTCCTATGCTACAGCGCATTATCGGGATCACAGGTGGTATCGCTACAGGTAAAACCACCGTCTCCGAATATCTGCATCTTACCTATGGACTGCCCATTCTGGATGCTGATATTTATGCAAGGCAAGCATTAACCGCAGAGCGTCTTGATCAACTGCGCGATCGCTATGGCAAGCAAGTTTTTGATCAACAAAATCATCTAGATCGCGCCAAACTAGGTGCAATCATTTTCGCCGACTCCCAAGAGAGACAATGGTTAGAATCGATTATTCATCCCTATGTTCGTGACTGCCTGATCACCGATGCCCAACGCCTAGCCCCCTATACCGTTGTGATGGTAATTCCCTTGCTATTTGAAGCACAGATGCAAGACTTAGTAACAGAGACTTGGGTGATTACCTGTCCAGAGGAATTACAACTGCAAAGACTAATCCAACGCAATCAGTTAAATATGGAGGCAGCACAGCAAAGAATTAATAGCCAAATGCCCCAGTCCACCAAAATAGAGCTTGCTGATGTGGTGATTGTGAATAGCCCTACGGATGATTGCAGTGATGATTTGGCTCTAAATTTAGATTTAGATAGGCAGGAACTTTACGGTCAAGTCGATCGCGCCCTTTTTCGCCAAGAGTTTTACGCTCCCATGCCTGAATAATGTTTGATCCCTTTTGCCCAGAGCCATTGTTTGGCAACCAAAGCGATCGCCATCCAACCCATCATCACCCCCAACCCCTGCCACACATTGACCGTCTTGCCGATCAAAATTGCCGCAGGAAAATAAACCATATAGGGAAATGGTGTAAACATGACCAAATCGCGCACTAGGGGAGGAAATAGCTCAAGAGGGGCAATAATTCCCGACAAAAAGATATAAGTCAAAAACCATAGCTGCTCGATCGCACTGGCGCGTTCTGTCCAAAACGACAATAGTCCGAATACATATTGGATTAAAAAGCGCAAACTAAAGGCGATCGCCACAGTTAAAGTGGTCAATAGTCCTGCTGACCAAGACGGAATCCAAAAAGCTTGGGGATAAATTACAAAAAATAAAATAATTAACCCCACCAGTAATGGGAACCTTGCCCAACGTTCCGCAATATGCCCAAAGAAGTGATGCCAGAAAGGGGCGATCGGCTGCAATAATCGGTGGGAAAGCTGCCCCGAAATTAATTCTTTCTCAAAATCCCAGATCACCCAGACAATATTGAATTGTCGCACTATAAAAACAGCTAGGAAATAACGAATAAATTCTAATGACGTTAAGCTGGTTCCTCCTGCTTCCGCCGCTTTTAGCCATGCCCCCATCAAAATAAATGGCAAAGAGTTAGACAGTACCCAAATAAATAACTCAGCCCGATATTCCAGCATATAGGCGTAGTAAGTGGAGAACATCACTCCAGCTAATCGCCAAGCATAAAGGAATTGATGGGTGGCTTTATGGATGAAGTTTTGAGGTTTTGACATGCTGCAAGTAAAAGTGTGGTCAGCGTCAGTTCTACGAAGACAGTAAAAATTGCGAAGCGATTTTTACGAGTCGTGAAGTGTAAAGCCCCCGTCTTTCAAGCGGGGGATATAAGCGAAGGAGCTAGATTTATCTAGCCTGAATAGCTCTTATCAATTCGCGCAGAACGTCATTCTGCTTGCGCTCAGCCTTCTTGCAATACTCTA